>CANRZW010000006.1 GCA_947644545.1 uncultured Lachnospiraceae bacterium | reverse complement strand
AAAATAGGAAAATGAAAACGTCGGAACTTTCCTAGTACTACGACGGAAAACGGGTCCCTGCCTGATGAAAAGACAAAAAAAGAAATGTTGTGAAAATCCATCCCGTCATGATAGAATGAAACAAATAAAATGAAAAAGGTAAATAAACCTGTTTTAATTCTAAATGTAAATTACAAAGAAAGCGGAGGATTTCTATGAAACTGGTTGTATTAGAACGCAATAGCGCAGGAACGGACATCGACGTATCCTGTTTCGAGAAATTCGGAGAAGTAAAATATTACCCGAATACGGTAGCCGAAAACACGGCAGAACGTGTAAAGGATGCAGATATCATTATGGCCAATAAAGCGCCCCTTAATGAGACTACTTTAAAGAACGCACCCAACGTGAAACTGATCTGCCTGCTCGCCACGGGCTTCGACAACGTAGATCTGGCCTACTGCAAGAGCCGCGGCATCAAGGTTACCAATGTCGTCAACTACTGTACGTCCACCGTAGCGCAGCACACGCTTCTGCTGGCACTGGCGCTTTCCGAGAAGCTCGCCTTTTATGATGACTACGTGAAGTCCGGCACCTACAGCGCCCAGGACCGCTTCTCCAACTTTGACAGAGCTTTCTATGATCTGGAAGGCAAGACCTGGGGCATCGTCGGTATGGGAAGCATCGGACGCAGAGTAGCCGCGCTGGCACAGGCCTTTGGCTGCAGAGTCATCTTCTATTCCGCTTCCGGCAAGAGTACCTGCACCGATTATGAGCGCGTGGAACTCGAGACTCTGTTAAGAGAAGCCGATATCCTATCCCTGCACTGCCCGCTCAGCGACAGGACCAGGGGCCTGATCAACAAAGAAGCTTTCTCACAGATGAAAGACAGCGCCATTCTGGTAAACGTGGCGCGCGGACCGGTAGTAGATACCCAGGCGCTCTACGAAGCCCTTGTGACAAACCAGATTGCCGGCGCCGGACTGGATGTGCTGGAACGGGAACCCATGGCGAAGGACAATCCGCTGGCACAGATCAAGGACAGCACAAAGTTAATCATTACGCCCCATATGGCATGGGCAAGTGTGGAATCCAGAACCCATCTGGTAGAAGAAGTTGTCAAAAATATCGAAGCATTTCTGGCCGGAGAGAACAGAAATGTCGTGAACCTGTAATTGTTATCTACGCAGCATATATCTATATCGGTTCCTGCCAAAGGCATATACGAAAACATATACTGGGCTTAAAGCCATATGCCTGCCATCGTTACCTATAGATATCTATCGGAAAGAACAGGGGCTCCCGTATAGGAAACGGCAGTCCCCGTCCTGTTATTCCTGTACTGCCTTATCGATCTGCTCCTGATATGCGGCCGCTGTCTCCTGCGCTCTGGTATATTCCTCTTCAACGGCCTTCACTTTATCTTCCACATCCTTCCATCTTTCTGGCGAATCCACCACCGACAGTTCCATATGCTTCAACGGATCGACAAACACACCGTTCTGGCTCAACGCAAAATGCAGATGATAACCGGTTGATCTTCCGCTATTTCCTACGGTGGCGATCTTTTGCCCTCTCTGCACCTGTTCCTGCTCCGAAACTATGATATCCTGACAATGACAATAATAAGTCATGTCACCGTTTGCATGCAGCAGGACAACATAATTACCATATTCCGCCAGGAACCCCGTCTCATAAACGGTACCGTCTGCCGCCGCCATGATATCAGAGTCCTTAGCGGCCACATAGTCAATTCCCTCGTGCACACGGGTTTCTCCGCTGGCAGGATGTATCCTTTCACCAAAGGTATCTGAGATGCGGCTGTATACACAAGGTTCCCTATAGGTAAGCAGGACATCCTCCACTGCATTGTCAAAAGTATAAGGAAACTCCCCTGCAGACCGGTTGGACAAAGCGGCAGCATTCTCATCCCACAAAGTAAAGATCATATCATCCCAGACACACTCCAGATCACCGAATATTGCATCCTCTGACACCGTGAGATAAATATATGCGGTCTGCAGTCCCTCTTTATCTTTGTATTCTTCATATAGATAATTGGACTGCCATCTGTCGTTCTGAGCCATCTCTGTCACCAGATAGCGGTTAAAAAGATCTTCCGTCTCCAGATCGACCTCAAAGCTCTTCACGATCGGCAGCTGCCAGAGCAGATTCCTGTCCACTTCGTAATGGAACATATACCGCATCTTCATCGGATGCAACCATACGCTCCTGCCGTCATTTGATACGGCAACCTGACATACATTATCACCCTGCGTAAACTGACAGCCGATCGCCGCCAGATCGAGGCTGCGTATTATTTCTCTGTTCGTAAGGTCATAGACGATCAGTCCGAAATAGTCGTGGAAGATAATAACACTGCTGTCCGTACCGTCCAGTTCCGTCTGCCCTGCATAGTCCAACCTGGGTCCATCTGCCCCAAACATTGTTTCCCCGGATATTACCGCTTCTTCCGCGACCAACTGCCGCATCTTGTCGATCTCTGCCTCCGGGTCAAAATCCGCTTCCCCTGCATCACTGCCGTTTGTCATATCTGCATCCGGATCCTCACTGCCGCGTTCCACCTGTTCCGGCACCTGCCGTGTATCGTCCCCTGTGTTTTCCGAATCCGCATCCTTTCGTGATACGCCGGTAAAAGCGCAGCCTGCCATGACAAGCATAAGTAGGACCGCAAGAATCCCTGCCGACAATCTGGCGCCGTTTCTTTCTGTAAGACACACGATTCGTTCTTTCAGCTCGGAACGCCCCGGACGCAGCATGGTGCCGTAGGAATACATTCTCCTATCGCGGTTTTTCCTGGATAAATCCAGAAGCATCTCCCCGTAAGTAAGCCGTGCTCCGTCACCCAGCCGCCGTATCACGCCATGGTCACAGGCGATCTCCCCGTCTCTGGCAGAGGCAGACGCCGCGATCCACACAAAAGGATGAAACCAGTATACCGTGACAAGCACGACACGAAGCAGCGCCCAGATATGATCCCCATGAAGATAGTGCATCCGCTCATGAGCCACCACATAACGGAACCTGTCCGTACCGGGCCGGATGTCCGTACCGATATATACAGCCGGACGAAAAACGCCGACAAGACAGGGCGTTTCCAGTTTCTTCACCTGATAAACCTCCAGCCTTCCACAGGACTTATCCATAGTCCTGCCGCCCCGGCAAAGCTGCCTCATCCTGCACAGTCTCCTGTAGAATCGAAGATGCACACCCAAAAACATTCCACCCACAAGCAGGCTGCCGGCGATCCACACCCAGCGGAAAACGATAATGACCGATGCCGTATTTCTCTTGTCCCATATCATCCGTTCATCTTCTATGATATCTTCCGCTCCGACTACCCACTGGCCTTCTTTGCCGGCAGCATTATCCGCAGCTGCGAAATGCAGACCGCCTGTGGCAGCATTCTCTCCTTCTCCCCACAGCTCGTCCGCCGCACTCCCATTCTCTCCCTCCGGTAATCTTTCCTGCATCGCCATATCATTACTTCTGCCGCTTTCCGGCCCACTGTCAGAATCCCTTCTGTCGAAGAAAGCTTCCCCAAACCTCTCTCCTACTGCATTGACCGCACGAAGCACGCTGACAGGACTGTCTATGAAATTAACCGGAATAAGCAGCCGCAGCGCCACAAGCAGCCACAGCCCATATCTGATATAGGCGTGAAGCTTTGCTCCCAACAGTTTGCGCACAGCAAGGACTGCCGTCACCAAAACCGTCGTCTGTACCATGATCCCCGTCATAGCGCTCATCATGATCCTCCCTTCCTTCGCTTCTCTTCCCTGGCCTCCTGAATAATCCTATATAGTTCCTCCATCTCTTCCTCCGGCATATCCTGCCTTTTGACCAGGGTATTGACCATCAGTCCCAGGCTTCCATTGTAAATACGGTTGATAAAATTACTTGTCTCCGACTCCACAACCTCTTCCCTCTTTAAGAGCGGATAATACTCCCTGGCCTTCGCTCCTTCCTGATATGTGATGCAGCCCTTCTGCTCCATCCGCTTTAAAAGCGTCTTTGTGGTGCTCTTCGCCCATCCGGTCTCAACTTCCATGGCTTTGATCAGCTGTGTTGCCGTCTTCGGCGCCTGCTCCCACAAGTTCTCCATAATACGCCATTCGCTGTTGGATAGACCGATCGTTTTCTCTTCCATAATTTCCCCCTCCTATGTACAGTTTCCCTTACCGAAAGAATCCGCAGATGCCATAGGTATTCTTTTCCTGTTATCATAATATCCTGAGTATTACAAAAAAGGTTGACTCCTGTAACCCTATATCACCAATATAGCACTTAGGGTTACACAAGTCAACCAAAATGTTTCGCAGACCTGCTCCGATCGGTTCTTTATCCGGGCGTGATACATGTAATCCATGGTCTGCCTATATCATAAATATTTCTTCAAATTATCCAACACCACCTGGTATCCGTTGGCATACATATGAATGCCTTCGATCGTAAATTCTTTCTTTAACTTGCCACGCTCATCGGTCAGACCCTCATTGACGTTGATAAAACGGCAGCCCTTCTTTGCCGCCAGTTTCTCCACGGCCTTGTTGGCGATGGCAATGTTCTCATTGGTTCTCGTGACGAAGGCTGTCTTACCCCACTCTCCTTCCGGTACCTTATCCGTCTCATTGACCGGATAATAAGCCATCATCGTGATCTCTGCCTCCGGCAGCCTCTCCCGGATCCGGGAAATGATCTCTTCATACCGCTCCATCAGCGCCTCCAGCCGATAATCCGGGCTTCCGATATCATTGGTGCCGATATTGATAAAAATCCTGGACGGCTCTGTCCCGAAGACCATCTCCTCCATGTACTCCAGCATATCCGTCGTCGTAAATCCGCCGATGCCCCGGTTGTAGATAACCTGATCCATACCGTTTGTCATCAGCAGTTCATTGATCGGAAACTGCTCCATCAGCGACGATCCCGTAAAAAGGATCTCTCCCTTCCTCACATTCCGGTTCAGTACCCGGAATCGCTCCAGTTTCTCCTGCTGTTCTCTGTACATCAATTCTTTGAAAAAATCCATCATATCCTCCAGTCTACTTAATAAAATGCTGTCTGCTATACTAATTTATCGGTACTTTTACCCGTATTGCTAATCCGAATCACACATTTAGAGCTTAAGGATCGCACCCTGTTTCCGTAATCCGTCCATAATACCACCCCAGAACCCCATTGATCTTCCCATAACAGCCGCCGGTATTACGAAACACAACCGAAATTCTGTCCCCGGGCTTTACCTCCAGCAGCGCATCACTGTAATCATCCACGTGCCAGGTCTCATCGTCGCCCAGATAGAGAAACATAGACGGTGCCCACAAAACAATACCGGTGCTCAAGTGGCGGCAGCGCACCATTCCTTCCTGCTCTTCCAACCGTTCGACCTGGCTGTCAAAATACTGGATATACAAAGAGGGCTTCCTCCCCGCCTGTCCATCCAGTGCGGTCACAACCGGAAACTCATCCTGGCATTCCCATCCGATTTCCTCCATCGTGGCATCTTTATCCGGAAAGACAAGTGCATTGAGCTGCCCTGTTTCTTTCAGTCCACAGCCGCCGTCTATGCTGATAATCCTGCGCTCATACTCGAAAAGCGGCCTTAAGTCCGCCTCCTCGTGACGATATAGGCTGACAGGCCAATGCCCTGTCACGACACATTTGGAAAAACGAAAACCCTTTTCCAGAAAGCAGTCATTTTTCAGCCAGTCATGCCGGTCAGTTCCCGCCAGGCTCTGCAGATCGTCAGTCGGTATTCCTCCGTGTACGAAAAGATAGGAACCCATATCCAGAATAGTCGGCAGCCGGCGCAGAAAGTCAATCTCCGAAGCGTAATGTTCCCAAAGGCGTTTCCTGCAGGCATCGGTATTATCTACCATCAACTGTTCCACACTGACGCCAAGCTCCGACAACATATCCAACACCAGCCCGCGCCCCCAGCGGCTATGCTGCCAGTGGACAAATTCACAGAAACGTTCCTCGCTGCCTGCCGTTGTATCACAGAGAAGCTCCAGCCGGTGTTCCTCCACATTTCCCTCCGCGATAAATACCTGCGCTCTCGACGACAGCTCCATGATATAGCGGACCGTCCGCAGGCTTTCCGGCCCTTTATCCACAAGATCCCCCACAATAACGAATATATCCTCTGCACTGTACTGCAGTTTTCCAAGCAGATGCACCATATTTTCCAGATGCCCGTGAACGTCACTTGTGACAAGGATCCTCTGTCCCGGTTTTGCGTTTATCTTTTGTATTATTGTTTTCATATTTTCCCTGTCCTGTGCTATACTTGTAGTAAACGGCGTCATAAGCCGCTGCTTTCGATTCCTACATAATCATATCATAGAAACATACCTGTTTGGAAGAAAGGATATCCTACGCACATGAACAATTTACTAACCCGCATCAAAGACAACGTATCAAAGGTAATCATCGGTAAGGAATCTGTGACTAAGCTTCTGCTTGCCGCGCTGGCAGCCGGCGGACATGTCCTGTTGGAGGATGTGCCCGGGACCGGCAAAACGGTACTGGCGAAGTCCCTGGCCCGTTCCATGGAATTCTCCTTCGGGCGGATCCAGTTTACACCGGACCTGCTGCCCAGCGACGTGACAGGACTTTCTTATTATAATCAGGAAAAAGGAACTTTTGTCTTCAAAGAGGGACCCATATTTACGAATCTTCTACTGGCGGATGAGATTAACCGGGCTACCCCCAGAACCCAGTCCAGTCTGTTGGAATGCATGGGGGAAGGACAGGTAACCGTAGACGGTACGACCCGCTCCCTGGGCGTTCCTTTCTTCGTGATCGCCACGCAGAACCCGGTGGAAACGCTGGGCTGTTATCCGCTTCCCGAAGCGCAGATGGACCGTTTCCTGATGCGGATCAGCATGGGCAGTCTTAACGAAGCGGAAGAACGGCAGATGATCGACCGCTATATTAACGACCAGCCACTGGAGACAATCCGGCCTGTCTGCACTCTGCAGGAAATAGCAGCCTTACAAAAAGAATGCCGCAATATCTACGTACACGAGGACCTGCGGAACTATATCGTAACTCTCGTACACGGAACACGCAAATACGCCTCCGGTTCCGGTGATACCAATACCCGCAGCATCGCGGAAGGAGTCAGCCCCCGCGGCACTCTTGCGCTGCTCCGCGCCTCCCAGGGTTATGCCATGGTGGAGGGAAGAGATTTCGTCGCGCCCGAAGACATCAAGACAGTAGCCGTTCCCGTACTGGCTCACAGAATGATCTCGGAAGCCGCTTACACGGAACAGAAAGAAGCAACTGTACGCGGACTGTTAAACAGCGTTTCCCTGCCTACGGAAGATTGGACAAGACCATGATCAGTTTATTTTTCTTAAGTTTCCTGCTCCTGGCTTTTCTCTGGAATCTTTATTATGCAAAGCACTGGAGCCGTAACCTGCTTGTCACCTTACGCTTCCTGCAGGATTTCGTCTACACGGGCGAGCAGGCAGAAATGACCGAACAGATTGAAAACCGCAAGAAGCTGGTGCTTCCCGTACTGGAGGTAGCCTTTCATGTGGACAAAAGGCTTGCCTTCCACGACTGCGAGAACACCAGTGTCAGTGATTATACTTACAAGCGCGATATCTTCGCCTTACTCGGTTATCAGCGCATCACCAGAAAACTGACGCTAAACTGCACGAAGCGCGGCTGTTACCGGATCGATAAATCTTACCTGACAACCTTTTCCATGCTGCATAGACGCCGGTTCTCCATAGATGCCCCGGCAGACACGCAGCTGTATGTCTACGCCGCACGGACTAATGTCTCGGATATCCTGGTCACCTGCGAGCGGCTTATGGGCAGCGTGCAGTGTGCCAAAAGGCTCTTTGAAGACCCTTTTGCCTACGCTTCCATCCGTGAGTACACCGTCACCGATCCGATGAAGACCATCAATTGGAAAGCAAGTGCAAGAACCGGTGAACTGATGGTCAATACCTTTGAATCCACGCATATGGAAAAGGTGATGCTCTTTCTGGATGTGGAGGACAGCGGCATCCTGAAATACGAATATCTGACGGAAGATGCCATCTCCGTAGCCGCTACCCTGGCCCAGAAAATGATCGCCCGGGGCATGGAAGTGGGCTTGTGTACGAATATCGCGGAAGTTTCGACTTTCACCTGTCTGCGTCCTGCGAGCGGCAGGAAACAGCTTACCGATATCGAACGGCTGTTAGCCGGACACAACTCCGATGCAAAGGTACTTCCCCTGCCTGCCATGCTTAACGGCTTCACGAAGGAGTACGCAGATCAGGCTGCAGACGCCATCATGATCTTTATCTCCAGGAACGGCATATCAAATCAGACCGCCATCGAAACCTTCGTCGGCAGCGAGCAGGCCGTGTGGGTTATTCCGTGTCCGAGAAACGAAACCTGCGATATACATACCGCAGATAATATCCGTCTGATCCACAGAGAAGTAAACGATTTCTGACCACTGTTTTATCATCGAAAAGGAGACCGCCGCTTTGAGAAAACTGATCAAAACAACCGCAGGATGGATTCACACCACGCTCGTACTGGCTATTATCATACCGCTTCTTTATGCTCTTTGTGTAAAAGACCAGACACTGGTCGGCCCGTATCTGTACTTAAAGTGCCTTGCGATCCTGTTTCCTGTCGTGATCACCGATCTTGCCGCCGACAAATGCAGGAATCTTCTGTCCTACCTGTTCCTCTCTGCGCTGACCCTTGCCGCCACGGGAGCCATGGGCTGGGCTCTGGCCGGTTCCCTGCATAACGGCCTGTTACTTCTGGGCTATATGCTGCTTCTGCTTGGAGAGACACTGTTTGTGATCGCGAACCGTCTGACCGCCCGCTTACAGAAGAAAAAAGAACAGGAAGCGGCATTGGAGTCCGACCCGTCCTTTCGTCCGTTTTACGATATATTAAAAGAGCCCGCTTTTCCGGTGCTGTTCTATTTCGGTGCAGTCTATGTCCTCGCGGTAAATTTCAACAGTTCTTCCGTATGTAACGCCGCTCTGTTCAGCGCTGTCCTGTATGCCGTGATCGCCTTTTTATACAACTATGTGCATGAGACCGACCATTATCTGGCCTTGAACAAAAGAACCTGCAGCCTGCCCTCCCGACGCATCTACGGTATCGGCAGCGGTATGCTGGCAATCTATCTCGCCATCCTTATGATCCTTACGCTGCCCTCCCTGTTTACCATTGCCAACCGGCACTACCGCGACCTTCGGGAACTGAAATCCGATGTCACAATAGAATACACCGAAATGATGCCGGAGCCTGTCGAAGCGCCCACCGGTGAAGACCCCATGGCAGCTCTTATGGAAGAGTATGCAGATGTCAAGCCTGCGCCCTGGTGGCTCGATTACATCTTCTACGGTATCACGATCGTTATATTTGCAGCGCTTGCCCTGGCGCTGATCAAGAAGGTCTATGCCGTCTTCCAGGACTTCCGGGCAGTCAATGACGAGAATGGGGATATCGTAGAAGAACTACAGGACACGAACGACGTCATCAATATAACCGCTCCTGTACGCCGCCGCAAACTGTCGGAGCGGGAACGCATCCGCCTGGAATACCGTAAAGTGATAAGACGGCATCGTAAGGATCGCCCTGCCGTCTACGAATCCCCTGCCGAGATCGAGCAGAATGCCGGGATCGCACAGACAGAAAACGGCATGGCCCTCCATGTTAAATATGAGACGGCCAGATACGGCAGATAACACGGATAAAGAGAACCGATTCTTTAACCGTTCCACCATAGAATCGCCCTTACAAACCGCTTTGCCGTCTCATGAAAATGACCACCTTCGTTCCATTCCAGGCAGACTTCTCCAACCCTGCCCCGTTCATCTGTACCGTTCTGACCGCCTGCTTTACCCGTCTTTTCTGCCTGTGGCCGCCCCAGCTGTGCTTCCAGGGTCTGTCTGACCTTCTCCGTGCACTCCGCCACCTTTCCCATACGCGGATTTCTGCTTAACCGCTCCTTCTTCCCCAGAGAAAGATAGACGTTAACATCCTGCCTAAGCGGTCTCTCCTCTTCCACAAATTCACAGAAACCGTCATACCACAGTGACCCGGAAAGGCTGCATATCCATCCGAAACAATTAGTCAGGTACATCGAATAAAGCGCTGTCAGCCCTCCAAGAGAATAGCCCGACAGCGCCGTATACGCCGGCTCCGGTTTCGTGTGGTAATTTGCATCCATATAAGGTTTGATCTCCTCCGTCAACCGGCGGATATAATCCTTTGCCCTGCCCTGCGGCGCTGTTTCTCCCTTCCGGAATGCCGGTGCGCTCCACGGCGTAAAGTCATCGTTCCAACTATCCGGTTTCACCGACAGTATTATAAAACCAGGCGAAACACCTGCTTTTCTCAACTCTGTCATCACTTCGATAATCGGTATTTCCCCATTAACATAGAGAACCGGATAACGCTGCAGGCCGCTCTCATAGTCCTGCGGCAAAACCACCATGCAGCATAACCCTGCGATCTGCAGTTCCTGCACCAACTGTACTGCCCCTGCTTCCTCCAGATTAAAGTCTTCCTGCTCTCTCATCCGAACACCCTGTCCCACTGCCATAATTTCCGCTATACTTTCTCCGCTCCCATACGGCTGCCTGTCTAAGCACGGACATTCCCGTTTCTGTCAAATCTTTTCCGTAATTCCCGCTCTACCACGGGCACTGATAAGATCAATACAATACACTGCATACATACCCAGATACCCAATACCCAGCCCACGACACTATCTCCCTTGTCTTTGACCGGTACGGCGATCAACAATGTCAGAAGCAGCATGACCAATCCTGTCTTCTGCCATAATCTTCCGCAACAGTAATGCGCGTAATCCCATGTCTGTTGATTTTTGCGGGATAAGTCAGTCCTGTAACCGTACACATTATTAATCTTCTTCGGCGGATGCTTGACAAACTGACACCCCAGAATCACCATCAACAGAGGGGTTATCATGTCTGCCACGACCATAAATATCCAAAATCCCATCTTCTTATCAGCCTCCGCAAGATCGCTCCAACAACTATAATTTATTCTTTTCAGACTACCTGGTACGATATTTCTTCTCGATCACCGTCACATACACAACCATTGCCACGATCACCTCCACCATACATCCCAGAATGGACAGAATAATATACGGAGAGTTCTGTTCTCCCAATAAGGGAGTCCCAAGCAGCACAAAGACTGCTCCGAAGACACACCACAACTTCCCCAAAGCGCGATTGTACGCCCGCACGTCACTTACCTCAAACATCTTGGCATTCGCCCAGAAACCAAAGGGCCGGGCCTTTTTTGAGCAGAAAGCAACAATCCCAAGGGCAGTCATCACGCCGCCTGTCAATGCCCAGATTACAAATGCCATCGTCATTTCTCTCATCGTATATACAGCCCTCCCAGCTTCAGATTCTCATCAAATGAGATCGTATAGACAACACTCACATTCTCATAAATTGCATCCGTCTGCGTAACTATGATCAAGTCTCCCTTCTGTTTGATCCCCTGCGCATATACCCTGCCGATCGACTGCATCCCGCCCCAGTCTTCGGAAATATCCTGCCGTACCGAATCGATCGTCTCCAGTGTCAGCTTATCCTTCAACTCTTCAGTCGCGATATCCTGCAGACCATCGAAATCATCCTCATTCAGCAGGCTGATCACGTTCTCAACACTGGCTTCGATCTCCTCCTGCGACAGATCGTCGCCCAGAACCGCCGGTTTCGGCATCATCCACCATGTCAGTATCGATACCACTATAAGCATCAGCACAATGTCAACAGCGATCTTCCTGATCCGGCTTCTGCGATATGCCTTCTTATCGGCATCGGAAAGATTCTGGCAGAAAGCCTCCGCAATCTCCTGTGGCTGACCCATACTCTCCATGATCTCTTCCAGTGTCTCCCCCTGCTCCCTGCGGGCAGCGATATCCGACAACAGCTGACTGCCGATCTCCTTCCTCTTTGCCCCTGTACATTTCACCTTTGTGACGATTTCCTTCACATATTTCTCCGCATTCATTCTGATCGTTCCTTTCTCCCCTTAGAGTCCCCTTCTGTATACTGTAAATCCGGATTCATCAACCGTTCCACACCCTCTGTGATCTGCCGCCAGCTTTGATACATTTCATCCAGAGTCTCCCGGCCTTTGTCCGTTATAAGATAATATTTCCGCGGCAGCTGCCTGCTCTCCGCCTCGGACCATCTGCTCTCTACCAATCTTTCCTCCTCCAAACGATAGAGGATTGGGTAAAGTGTCCCTTCCTTCAGACAGAAAATAGTCCCGCTCTTTTCCCGCAGCTCCAGGATCAGCTGATAACCGTACTTCTTTTCTTCCGTAAGAAGACGCAGGACGAGCATATCCAGTGCACCCTTCTTCATCTGCCGTTCGTACTTCTCCTGCATCCGTTCCCCATTCTCCTTGCCTGCAAATTATGCCTAACTATTTCAAATATTTCGTATTACTAGGTATATAATAGCGCTTCCCTGCAATGCTGTCAACCATTACATTAATATGATCAGCCAATCTTATAATCCTATCTGCTGTAAAAATTTTTGTAACCTTTTCCCTTTATGAGTTGTACTATTAGTGAAAGGCCTTCAAATAATTACCAAAGGAGCACTCATGAGACTACCAACGCAGGAACTGTTTGAGAAATACCAGAACAACCTTTATGCAGTTGCCTTCAACGTGTGCAAGAACGCGGAAGATGCGGAAGACGTTGTACAGGATACTTTCATACAGTACTATTCATTTAAAAAACAATTTGACAACGAGCAGCATATACGCGCATGGCTGATCCGGGTGGCGATCAATAAAGCAAAAAACATGAATCGGACTTTCTGGCGGAAAAATAAAATGTCACTGGAAGACTATATGGAAACCCTGACGTTTGAAACACCGGAATCGGGGGAACTGTTTGAAGCAGCCATGAATCTCCCCGAGAAGTACCGAATCGTGATCCATCTGTTTTATTTCGAGGATTACACCATACATGAGATTGCCAAAATCCTCAAACTGTCGGAAGGCAATGTCAAGGTCAGACTGTCGCGCGCACGTTCGCTGCTCAGAGAAAAGCTGCAGGAGGAATGGGAAAATGACGAATAAGGAAAAATATAAACAGGCGTTTTCAGTATTACATACCTCCGGCAGGATTTCCCTGGAGGAAGAAAGGATGATTGTTATGAGGAAAAAAGCAAGATTTCAGGCCGCGGCGGCAGCAGTCGCTGTCTGCCTGGCTTTCACAGGCGGCGGCAGTATAGCCTATGCGGCGGACTTAGGCGGCGTTCAGAGAAAGATCCAGCTCTGGGTTCACGGAGATCAGACCGATGCGGATATTGTATACAATGCAAGCGGAAGCTATGACCTGTGGTATGAAGGGACAGACGGTACACGCGAGGAACTCCACGGCGGCGGAATCGCGATTGAGGAGGACGGCACCGAGCGTCCGCTTACGGAAGCGGAAATCATGGATCATTTGAACCAACCCACCGTAGATTACCGGGAAGACGGCAGCATCTGGGTATATTATTACGATCAGAAAACAGACATCACAGACCGGTTCAAAGACGGCGTATGCTATGTAAAAGTTTCAAACGGTGAGACTACCCTGTATATGACGATTCTCTACCAGGGCGGCTGGTGCACAAGCCCCCATAAATATGAAAGCCCGGATTCTTTCAGCTAAGACTGAAACAGACACAGACCGTTCCGATCCAAAACACTTTCTTGATGCTATATAGAGAGCTGCCCGGTTGGATCCTTACTCCATACCGGCCAGCTCCTTATCGATCTGCCGTATCTTCCTTAAAGAACAATACCCCACGGCTTTCTGCCAGTCCTTCTGTCATGATATGTCCTTATACATCGTCCCCGCGCATATGTGCCACAATCTTGGAATCGACATACAAGAATCCCCCGGCCAGGCCTGCTAAGCCGATTCCGTTGCCGATCGCCAATGACCAATTGGCAGAGACCTGCAACAGCAGCAGAACCACATTCAGAACAGCCTCCGCCGCCAACAGGTATTTACCTATGCGGATAAAAAGCACCGGCGCGATCTTCTGTGCATAGTCCCAATGAGCCTGCGACCTCCTTGCAACGGGTGTATCGTATCCGTTATGAGATTCCATATTTGTGACGGGATGCTTTCTAAGAATACTCCCCACCAGGATCATCACAAACGGCACAAGGAAATTCAGCAGCAGCATTCCTATCGTTCCGATTATTCCAGCCATCTCCGATACCTCCTAATATACCCCGATCCGAATCATTGCCTTGATCCACTCTTTAAAGATAAACCATCCGTCGGACACATTCTCGTCAATCACCTGCAGTACCTCCTGCGGATCAAAGCCACCCTGTCTGCCCGTTACCTGCTCGAATACGGTTCCTGTCGCTTCACTGAATCCCAATGCGATATCACCCCGCGCCACATCCCCTACTGCAACCTGCTGCCCTACCGCCATAGCGCCAAAGCTGAATTGCCCTACCGCCAACGCACCCATGGAAAAGAGCCCCACACAAATAGAGCCAATAGCCACCGCGCCAAAAGCGAAAGTACCCATAGCAATGCCTCCGACAGCTATCATTCCTACAGACAAAAGCAGCCCGATTCCTACCGGCGCCACCGTAATTACACCCAGGGCTGCCAGACCGATCGCAATGATCCCCCTTGCAGTAAGCCCTATGGCAATCACCCCTTTCGCCCGTCTCCCGAACCCGATATTGATATGCACCAGAGGCAGTCCCCGCCAGCTCGTCTTGCTCTTATATTCATAAAAAGCTCTCGGTTTTATGAAAGTATGCGCCCCAGCCGTATGATCAACCTGCTCCGCATCCAGAGACTTCCGGTGCTCCATCTGCTGCTCCTCCGCAGATTCCTTCAGCAGATAATCGGTACTGACTGCAAACAGTTCACTGATCATCACGATCTTATCCAATTCCGGAACGGACTGATCTGTCTCCCACTTTGAGACGGACTGTCTGGATACCCCAAGCTTTTCTCCGAAAGCCTCCTGCGATAATCCCTCCCGCATCCTCAATGAATAAATTTTCTCTCCAAGTGTCATTGTGTTCCCCTTTCCCGCGTCTTATCTCGGATCATCTCCGGCAGTATCTTTCAGATCATTTTCCGAACTCCGAGAAAATCTCTCCACGCCGTTCTTATTATATACCTTTTATACTCCAAAACGACTTTAAAAAGCTATATACGGCACTTGGAAATTTGTCAACCGGCAGTTGCACCGCCGAAAAACCGCCGGTTGCATGTCGTTTACCACAACTCAATGGCACCCGTTGCAGCGGTTACAGTCGCCACCGCACTGTATCGATCTGCCTGCCTTCTTTGCCTTGATCATGCTGCGGACTGCCAGTGCCGCCGCGCCCGCCACGATTGCCAATACAACTGCTGTTCCCATATCCTTATCTCCTTATCAGATCTATTCTTTCACTGCTCTTCCCATATCTGCCCGCAGCATATCCTTCTCTCTGTACGGTCGAAACAGCAGATACAGGAAACCGGCCAACAACAGGAATGCCACGACCGTACCGATCCCGAAACCGCCGCCCATGACCAGCGTCCCGATCTGGTAAATGCACATCGCCGTCACATAAGCCAGCATTGTCTGATAGCCGATGGCAAACCAGAACCAATTTCTGTTGTTCATCTCCCGCCGGATCGCTCCCATCGCCGCAAAACAGGGCGCACACAGAAGGTTAAAAACAAGGAAGCCGAAAGCCGCAGCCGGTGTCATCACCATCGCCAGAGCGCCCCACATCTCGGCGCCGTCCTCCGCAACCTCCGCAAAACCAAATAACATCCCGAAGGCAGCCACCACATTTTCCTTGGCGATCAGACCCGTGACCGTAGCAACCGCCATCTTCCAACCCTCTCCTGCCTGTGTCCAGCCAAGAGGCGTAAACACCCACGCGACCGCACTGCCGATCTTCGCCAAAATACTGCAGTCTGGCTGTTCCGTCTCCAGCATACCGAATCCGTCTGCTGTAAAGCCAAAGCGCATCAGGAACCAGAGCAAAATCGTGGAGAGCAAAATAATCGTACCCGCCTTTTTGATAAAAGACCAGCCCCGCTCCCACATACTGCGCAGAACCGTGCCAAACGCAGGCATATGATAAGCCGGAAGTTCCATCACAAAGGGAGCAGGATCACCGGCAAACATTCTCGTCTTCTTAAGGATAATACCGGAACAGACGATCGCCGCAATCCCGACCAGCCATGCACCCCATGCCACCGCACCGGCATTATCAAAGAACGCCCCCGCAATCAGGGCAATGATCGGCAGCTTCGCACCGCAGGGAATAAAGGTCGTCGTCATGATTGTCATCTTCCGATCCCTGTCATTCTCGATCGTGCGGGAAGCCATGATTCCCGGAACACCGCAGCCCGTCCCGATCATAATCGGGATAAAAGACTTGCCTGACAGCCCGAATTTCCGGAAGATCCGATCCATAATAAAGGCTACTCTTGCCATATATCCGCACGACTCCAAAAAGGCCAGCATGATAAACAGCACAAACATCTGCGGCACGAATCCGAGAACCGCACCCACACCTGCCACTATACCGTCCAGAATCAGACCCTGCAGCCAGCCGGCACATCCAACACTTACAAGAACACGCTCCACTGCCGGCGGAATGATCTCCCCGAAAAGTACGTCGTTGGTCCAATCCGTCAAAAAGCCTCCTATTGTTGTCACCGACAGATAGTAGACGACAAACATCACCAGCGCAAAGAAGGGCAGCGCCAGCCATCTGTTTGTCACAATTCTATCAATTTTGTCGGAAATCGTCAACGTATTGTCTCTGTTCCTGGCCACACAGTCCGCAATCACGGATGCTATATACCCATACCGCTCGTTGGTGATGATACTCTCCGTATCATCGTCAAAAGCCTCCTCCAAAGACCTGATCTCAGCGCTTATATCCGGTATCTGCTCTATCTGCTCTTTGATCCTGGCATCTTTCTCCAGTAATTTAATGGCAACAAATCTCCTCTGTTCCTCGGCCACATCCTGCAGCATCGCTGCCACATTGTTGATAGACTCCTCCACCTTATCGTCAAACCTGTGCACTACCGCCTGCCTTCTGCTGCCGGCGATCTGAACTGCCCGGTCCACGGCTTCCTGAATACCCGTACCTTTCAAAGCCGATATCGCAGCTACCTCACAGCCAAGATTTTTGCCAAGCTTCTCCAGGAAGATCCGGTCGCCGCTTCTGTTCACAAGATCCATCATATTGACCGCCATCACAACAGGGATCCCCAGCTCCGTCAGCTGCGTGGACAAGTACAGATTCCGCTCGATATTTGTACCGTCCACGATATTTAAGATGACATCCGGCTTCTCCTCAATCAGATAATTCCTCGCTGCCACCTCCTCCAACGTATAGGGCGACAGAGAATAAATCCCCGGCAGGTCTACAACGGTCACATCCTTTCTCCCTCTGAGCCTGCCTTCTTTCTTCTCCACTGTAACACCCGGCCAGTTGCCTGCAAACTGGTTCGAGCCGGTCAACGCATTGAATAACGTTGTCTTGCCACAGTTCGGATTTCCCGCAAGAGCGATTTTAATTGCCATTCTTTCCATCCTCCGTTCTTATCTCGCTATCCTACTTCATTCGACTTCTATCATTTTCGCATCCGCTTTTCTAAGGGACAATTCATAGCCCCGTACCGTAACTTCCACCGGATCCCCAAAGGGCGCCACTTTGCGCACAAAGATATTGACGCCCTTTGTAATCCCCATATCCATGATCCGTCTCTTCACCGGTCCTGCTCCTGTCAACCTCTTCACTGTCACGGTCTCCCCGCATGATACTTCCTTTAATGTTTTCATGATCTCCTCCTCTCATCTGTTTTATGTTTTTACTATGAAAGTCTTCGACTTTCACAGCATGGATGGCCATGCGGCCCGCCCGACGGCAGGCTGAGCATGATGTAAGTTTACTATAGTTAGTTGCGACTTACTCATTACCATGCGTCATCCTCCTATATCATGATACGATTGGCCATATCTTTCCCGATGGCAATTCTTGCATCTTTGACGTTCACGATCAGATTCCCTCCCGTCGTCGAGATAACCGTTACAACGGCTCCCGATACAAATCCGAGTTTCTCCAGAAACTGTCTCACATCTTCCTTCCCGCCGATTTTCCTGATGGCGGCAGGCTCCCCCGTTCTTGCAAATGTCAATGGCATAGTACGCATCTCCCTTCCTGTAGCTGTTTTCTTGTGGTTAGTAATGTCTAACTCTCTTGCAAGATAAAGGTTAGCATACACTAACTCATCCTGTCAAGGACTTTTGCAAATTTATACGAAAATAGCATGGAAAAGGGAAGATATCACCCGATCCTTCCCTCTTCCATGCTTTATATATGATCGGAATATTTCTCATCACAGCCGGAGAAATCCCTAACCTTTCCGATACCTGTCAACTCTTTCGTCTGCGATCACCCCGTCAAAGTTCATACCAAATCCGAAATCGTAGGTATGTCCTTCCTCATCCTGATAGCAGTCCATATCGAATGCCACGTCCTCTTTCTGCTTCTCCACAGTCTCCATGCTTGCAGGCATCTGTACGGGAAGCAGGCCCTGCGGCGTAAATCTCCCGGTGATCACATCCAGAACCGCCTGCGGGCTAACGCCATACTCTACGATAAGAGCATCCGTACAAGGCTCCAGTTCGGCCATTACCGTCGGATTCTTCAAGGCAACTATCGTGATAACGGGTTTATCTCCCATCCGTTTTCTCATCTCTTCTACCAGATCCAGATCTGCCTCATTAGCTGCGCTGTTCCACTTGCCGCGGTAACTGCGGTCCGCAGATTCTTCCAGCGGATCTCCGCCTGCCAGGCTGGGCTGTCTCGCACTCACCGCCTGGTAAGGACGATATTGCAATGTCACCGGCACATAGCCGCTGCCGCCCGCCTTCCGGTCTTCCGGATCGTAACCACAGGAAATGGGCGACTCTATGAAGCATAATGCCGCGTCCGCTTCCTCCGGTGTCTCCACCACCTGGAAATATTCCGAAGCGGCGCGTTTTCCGGCAGAAATCACTGTCCGGTCACCGGTAGGAGTACTCATAAAGCTCATATGAGACTTGATAAATCTGTCCGGTATGTATACTTTGATTCCTTCTTTTAGAGGCAGCGCTTTGTTCTTATTCTTCAACAAGGTCACCGATTTCAGTTGAGACTGATATCCCTTTTCCATATAAGAAGGACAACCGACGGTATTCAGAGATTCCTCCAGATCAAGGTAAGGATTCTCAAATAATCCCGTCCGGAAGATATTCAGAAGCAGTCTGTATGCGGATCGTCTGAACCGTGCATCCGCCGCTTCCTCACCGTATTTCTCACAGAGCATCCGATAGGCTTCCATCACCGGCGCTACATCGTTGTTTCCGCCGAACTGATCCACTCCCGCTTCCAAGGCCTTGCAGTGCCGCTGGGCTTCCGTCAGTCCCTCCACGCCCCAGCATTTTCCGGCAAAACTCTCCTCCGCCTCACCGATATTATGAGTAATGCCCCAATCGGTGCAGACTACACCCTCGTAGCCGAGTTCTTCCCGCAGAAGATCCTGGATCAGATACTTGTTGAAAGAATTACCGACATTTTCCCCATACTTCTGATCCAAACCGTAAGAAATCGTATAGTAAGGCATTACCGCGCTGGCCTTGCCCGTCTTTCCGTCCAGACAAAAGGCGCCTTCGGTAAACGGTTTCAGATGCTCCTTGTCATTCCCGCCCGGATAAACCGCATATTTTCCATAGGCATAATGGGCATCCCGGCCGCCCTCACAGGTACCGCCGCCCGGAAAATGCTTTACCATCGTATTAACGCTGGCTTTGCCCCAGCCGGTCTCACTGTCCTTCGTCGTCTGGAAACCGTCGCAGTAAGCCTTGGTCATGTCGATCGTCATCTGCGTATGTTCCCCGAAAGTATCCGCAAACCGCATCCATCTGGGTTCCGTCGCCAGATCGATCTGCGGAGAAAGCGCAGTCGTAATTCCCAATGCGCGATATTCCGCAGCGGCGATCTCTCCGAACTCCTTCACCAGCGCAGGATCAAAGGAAGCAGACAGCCCGATGCCATTAGCCCATTTGGAGATCGCTTCTCCGGTCACACCCATGTATTCCGCCGTAGAGCCTGCTCCGTGCCGGGGATCCGAACTGTTGTTGGCCGGAATACCGAAGCCGGAATTCTCCGCCAATGCCTGCAGCTTATTATTCCAGCGCACCGCCGTCTCCGTGCTCTCCAATCCCATGATCAGGACATGCCGCACTCTGTCCTTCACGATAAACTCTTTCTGTTGATCTGTCAGTTCCCAGGGATCTGCACCGCTCTCCTCAAACATTTTGCCGTTATAGGTTCCGCCAAACGCCCCCACTCTCGGCCCTCTGGCCGGGATCAACTGGTGGCCGCTGTACAGCATCAGCCCGGCGATATCCTCTATAGACACTCTTTTCGCCAGATCTTTGGCCCGCTCTTCATAGGATAGCCGCCAGTCTTCATAGGGAGCCAGCTCGCCCGTGCCCAGGAAATCCTTGAAAGCATAACCGTCCACCGATATCACCCTGACCTTACTGTCCGCAGCAAGTCCCAACGTCTGTCCGCCCTCGTTTTCGATCAGAACATAGCCGTCCTGCTCTGTTTTGGTCCATTTTTGGTCCATTCGCCATCACACTCCTTACATCCTTATTTTTCTTATACAAAGTATAACACGGCAGTTTTTGCACTGTCAAAACCTATGCTGCGCTGTTTGCAGAGGATTCCGCTGACGATATCCGCCGGATCATGGATTCCTTTTCATTGTCAAACTGTATTGTGAACGAAGCGTATCTGGAAGTTCTGCGGAAGAGATTTGCCTGAATGACAGGCGCTTTATAGCCAAAAAGAGGGCTGTCGTGTCAATGATCTGCCATGACACAACAGCCCTCTTATTTGAATCTGCAAAACAACAGGATCAAGCCTTCGTTTTCCACACTCTTTCTTTCTTGTATACGATATTGCCGACACCGCCGTCTGCACGTCCCTTCGGCGTCAATGCCTTTGCCAGAAACGCCTTCTCGCCCATAAAGTCATAAGGCATATCATCTGTATTCCCTGTCATAATATCGTCACAGACCTGAATAACCCCTTCGATCATATTAGCTTCACCGTCTCCAGAACCATGTGACAGATATACATGATCGTATTTTCCGTCTGTCTGCTCTTTCAGCGTTTTCAGGCTCTCCTTATACTCCTCAACATACAGACAGTGATCGGAAAACAGAAACGTAAACGGATTGCAGGCATCTCCCAGCAGAAGACTCCTCTCCTCCTTAAATAGAATCACCATCGAACCGGGCGTATGTCCGGGACAGGCATAGGCTTCCAGTGTAAGTCCGCCCAGATCAAATGTATCCCCATGCATGAGAGGAAGATATTCCTTCGTTCTCAACGGAATATAATCGCTCTCCTCAATTCTGGAAACGATCTCCTCCGGCATATTCTGCAGAGAACCTTTGCGGAACTCCAGATTGCTATGCTCATCGTGAACCGCATTGTCTGCCGGATTCATGTAGATTTCCGTATCAAATTCCGGTGCACCCATCGCATGATCCACATGACCGTGTGTCAGCAGTACAATACACGGCTTATCCGTCAAAGTGTCAACCAATGCCCGCAGGCTGCCGATACCGCTTCCCGTATCAATAAGCGCCGCTTTCTCGGTTCCCTCTGCCAAATACATCAATTCCCCGGTAATCCCATGGATCCTCGTCAAATGTTCCGAGATCTTTTCTGATTGAAATGTTACCATAATGTTCTTTCGTAACGATTCCGATGACAACAAAACGCAAACCGTTACTTTCCTCCTTCCCTACCGATCATTATACTTTGCGATCCGTTCCCTTGTACAGCATAATTCCACAATAGATAATAAATGATAGTAATGCAAAACAGAAATTATCGGGACAAAATACAACAATCGGTAAAGGAGCCTGGATCCGTAAGCGCTTCTTACAGTCTCTTAAGCAGTTCCTCTCTCTGTGCCTCATATCCCGGCTTGCCAAGCAATGCAAACATGTTCTTCTTGTAGCTCTCCACACCCGGCTGATTGAAAGGATTCACACCTAACAGGTATCCGCTTACGCCGCACGCAAACTCAAAGAAATAGAACAACTCGCCCAGATAGAACTCATTTACCTCCGGCACATTGATCATGAAGTTGGGAACCTGTCCGTCCGTGTGTGCCAGAATCGTACCGTTCATAGCGCTCTTATTGACAAAATCCACGTTCTTGCCTGCCAGATAGTTAAGGCCGTCCAGATCTACCGGTTCCTCGCCGATGATGATCTCTTCTCTGCTCGTCTCGATATTCAGAACCGTCTCGAACATTGTTCTTGCGCCGTCCTGAATAAACTGACCCATGGAGTGCAGATCCGTGGTCAGATCAACGCTTGCCGGGAAGATACCTTTCTGATCCTTGCCTTCTGACTCACCGTACAGCTGTTTCCACCACTCGGATACGAAATGAGCACAAGGCTCATAATTCGCCAGGATTTCGATACCCTTGCCCTTGCGCAGCAGGATATTCCGCAGCGCCGCATACTTCACAGCGTCATTGTCCTCAAAAGGAGCTTCCAGCGCCATCTTCCGGCCTTCCGCCGCACCTTCCATCAACTTATCGATATCCGCACCCGATACAGCAATCGGAAGCAGTCCGACAGCCGTCAATACGGAAAAACGTCCGCCTACGTCATCCGGCACTACGAAACTCTCATAGCCCTCTTCATTCGCCAGATTCTTCAAAGATCCTCTCGCCTTATCGGTAGTCGCATAGATTCTCTTCGCCGCGCCATCCTTACCGTATTTCTTCTCCGCCATCTCCTTAAATACGCGGAAAGCGATAGCCGGCTCCGTGGTCGTGCCGGACTTGGAGATCATGTTGATCGAGAAGTCTCTGTCGCCGATCACGTCGATCAGATGTTTGATATACGTAGAACTGATCGAATTTCCGACAAAATAAATCTCCGGCGTCTTACGCACCGACTTGTCTACTACATTATAGAAACTGTGGCGAAGGAACTCGATCGCCGCTCTCGCGCCCAGATAAGAGCCGCCGATACCGATCACTACCAGCACTTCCGAATCACTCTGGATCTTCGCCGCCGCCTGTTTGATCCTTGCAAACTCTTCCTTGTCATAGTCAACCGGCAGGTCGATCCAACCTAAGAAATCATTACCTGCTCCCGTCTTGCTCACAAGTACTTCCTTCGCATCCAGAGCCAGCTTCTTCATGGATTCCACTTCGTTTTCTCCGATAAAAGAGGCTGCCTTGGAATAATCAAATGTAACTTTGCTCATCGTTTTTCTCCTTTTCCGGCAGACAACACTGCCTTTCCTTATATTATAATAAGTGTAGCATTGTAACTATCGTATTTCAAGAATTTTCCTTCCCGTTTGCCGCGTCCTCAATCAGCCCCACGATCACGCCGATGGCATCCCGCTGACTGCTCTTGCGCATCGCATCCACATACGTTTTGCGGTTAAAGTACAGCTCCTGCACCTTCTCCAACAACAGCTTATTCGTCAGATCATCCTCATCGATCACAATACTGAATCCCTGTGATTCAAAAGACCTGGCATTTAAAAGCTGATCGCCCCTGCTGCTGGTAGACGGCAGCGGAATCAGAATATTGGGTTTCTTGAGAGAAAGCAATTCGCTGATGGCATTTGCTCCCGCCCGGGAAATTACCATATCCGCCATGGCAAAGATGTCCTTCATCTCGGACTTGATATACTCAAACTGCTTATAGCCCGGCGTCGTCAACAGAAGGTTATCCATCTTCTCCTTACCGCACAGATGTACCACCTGAAAATCCGTAAGCAGTTCCGGCAGCACATCCCGCACCGCCTGGTTAATGGCCGCCGAACCCTGGCTGCCGCCCACTACCATGATCACCGGCTTAGACGAATCAAATCCGCATAACTTATAGGCCGCTTCCTTATTTCCCGAGGAAAGCTCCTGCCTGATGGGTGAACCCGTCAGTACCGCTTTGTTCGGTGGAAGCTGCTGCAGCGTCTCCGGGAAATTACAGCATACTTTCTTCGCCACCGGTATACAGAGCTTATTCGCCAGTCCCGGCGTCATGTCGGACTCATGTATGATACACGGAATCCCCAGAGAACCCGCCGCACGCACGACAGGGACACTGACAAAGCCTCCTTTGGAAAATACCACATCCGGTTTGATCTCCTTAAGATATCTGCGCGCCTCCCGCATACCCTTGATCACCCGGAAAGGATCCGAGAAATTCTTCGGGTCGAAATACCGCCTGAATTTCCCTGTTGCAATTCCATAGTATGAAAGATTGAAGTCTTCCATTAACTTCTTCTCAATTCCATCGTAAGAACCCATATAGCTGATCTCATACCCCAGTTCCCGCAGTTTCGGAATCAACGCCATATTAGGGGTCACATGTCCGGCAGTGCCGCCGCCGGTAAGTACGATCTTCTTGCTCATGATGAAAGAAACCTCCTAATTGTCTAAGATCTCCTGCAATGCGCACGCCAGCTGATCGGGGCAGGACGTATTCTTGATACCGCACTTGATACCACGCAACTTGCCGATGGCATCCTTGATCTCCATGCCCGCCACCAGACTGGATATCCCCTGCAGGTTGCCGTTACATCCTCCTGTAAATTTCACCGATTTAATTACGTTTCCTTCCACTTCCACATCAATAGCCTTAGAACACACGCCTTTAGGTTGATAAACCATTCCTGTCCTCTCCTTTTCCTTTCAATCGTCAAAACCTATTTTTCTGGCATCTTAATAAAATATTAAACTTTTATTATTCTACCACATTTTCCCTGCTGTTGCCAATATTCCATCACATTTAAACCATATCCGTCGTAACGGTTCAGGCTTCGGCTTCACTGTCACGTCTGATGCCAGGCTGAACTGATGTTTCTGTTCTCCGGAATCCTCTTATCATTGCCAGCCGTCACAATATGGCCTAATCTGTCGATGCCTTACAATGCCTGCCAGCCATTTTTTCCGGTATAATAGTGTGAGAAGTAAATAGAAGTCCAGTATATTGGTTATGAAAGGTCTGATACAGCATGCTTAACTTAATTTTTCTACATAAAAATTACATCATTGCAATATTAGTATTTCTTTTTTTAAGTATCATATGCCAGATTACTCTCGGAGTGATATACCATAAGCTGATCTGGGAGACGGAACACATGTCATCAACTACCAACAAATCTCTGCAGCAGCTGAAACTGAAATTTTCCGGCTGCCGTAAGATCAACGAAAAAGTGGCAAACGTTCCCATTTTCGTGGACAAGTTTATCAGCCGGATCAAGATTGGCGGGCTGCCCTTATCTTTGTTAAAGCATCTCTCCGGCCAGCTGATGCTGCTTGCGGTATTAATCGCCGGTATCGGGGCCTGTATTGGGATCGTAAACAACGAAAGCTTTATCAGCATTGCCCCCTTTTATGCGATCAGCTTTCTTGGACTTTACTGCTACTTCGCCGTTTCCTCCCTGATCGATATTCCCGGCAAGATCAAGATCCTGCACATCAATCTGGTGGATTATCTGGAAAATCATCTGGCCAACCGTCTGGAACAGGCAGAACTGGATATGCAGCGGATCCAGCCGGATCAGACGGCACATAAAGAAAGGCATTCTGTTAAAACTGCAAATACAAACCAGGATATAAACAGAGACTCACAAGACTCCACAGACTTGGACACAGAACCAAATACCCAGGAAACCTTCACCTTCTCAAAAGACGAAGCCGAAGAACTGGAACACTTACTGAAAGAACTGCTATTATAACTTTCCTTACCCTGCTCACACAAAAATCCGGCACGATCATTCGCCGGATTTTTGTATTCTTGCTGTTGCTGCAGCTATTCCCCATAAATCGTTATCGTCGGTCCGATATAATACTCTTCCGCATTATACTTAAAGACATCCATATACCCGATCCGGTACTTCCACTCCCTTCCATAAGAAATGCCAGAATACCTCTGCCTCTGTGAGAACGCACCTGCCTTCTCCTCATACGCCGCTCTCAACTCCGGATACATATCTTCACCCTCTCTGATCAGATAATCCTTGGGTTGCCTGAAATACCCTGTTGCATATTCCACATCCACAAAGTATTCTCCTGCCCCGAGCGCTTCCGGCAGCAGAGAAAGATCTTCTCCGATATCGATCACTGTATACCGCTCTTCATCGATATTCGGCGCAAACGATGTGCAGTAAATGGATGCCCCCTCAGGAATCTGAGCCTCTATGTAAGTCTCTGCTTCCGTATAAGTCAGATCATAGCGATAACTATTGAAGACCGTCCCCACATTCAATGCCACCATCAGTACAAGAAATGCGGCCGTTGCGCGCCCACCCCATGTCATCTTCGACGCAAGCGCTTTCTCCACCATATTTTCCACCTCCATCAGACCATACACCATAAACAGATAGGAAAACGGCACCACCAACGACAGATTCCGCCCCAGCAAGATCTGATATCTGGACAAGAACAAAATAATAAAAAGCGGCAGTACCAAAAACACACCGACTTGACGCCAATCCTTCCTGTGGACCAGCCGCCAGATTCCCAACAACAGCAGGACCGCTCCCACCACGCCATAGCTGGTCAGTCCGTACGCTTCCAGATACCCCAAAATCGGCAGATTGTGTTCAATCCCCGGATGCCCCCATGCATAATGATTGAAATTATACATATTATCCCCGACGAAGATCCTGAAATAAAAGAACATGGAATAATTACACAGACAAAATACCAATACAATCAGAATACAATTCAGGAAGAAAAGAAAATTATTGCGATAACTTTTCCAATATTTCTTACTGATATGTAAAGCCAGCCAGAAAATACCAAACAGGATGCCATGGTATTTCGCCGCCGTCGCAAGCCCGATACAGACTGCCATGAGCGGATACCACAAATAAACCACCCGGTCTGTCTGCGTATCCTGATAGATCAGGCATCCCAGTAAAAGGATGACATTGGCAACTGCATAGATCATCGTATCCGGCCCGGTATAATACAGATAAGCATACCCATACAGAGAAAAAATCGACAAAACCAGACCGATATACGCCCATTTCCTGGAACCGGTCATCATTTTTACCACAAAATAAACAAATACATTGGAAAGCAACGCCGTGCCGCATACTACATAGCGGATCAGAACCACCGTATCCACACCGGAAATAAACCTGCCAAGAATCCGTACTCCCAGTGCCGCATAATAGAACGTAAAATGCGGGTACCGAAAGAAGTCCAATACATAGATATCTCCTGCGTAGAGATGCTGGTTAAGCAGATTATAAATACAATCCAGCGACAGCTGCTCATCCACATTCGGATAAAAGGGCAGCTCGAACTGCCAATGCCTGCAGAACACAAGCAGCCCCGCAAACAGCGCAGCCGCCACTGCTGCCGCCATGCCGAGCTTCTTTCTGCTTTCCCCATTCGGCTTCTTGATCAATTTCATATCCCTCAAATTACACTCCCCTCACAATCTTACTCCCTTGTCTGTCTCATAAGCTCCCTGTACCTGTGTCTCTATTGTGCCCCATTCCTGTCAGAAAGCCATGACAGCGTTTACATCCAATCCCTGATATGATAACTTTTCGTACAGACGGCATCGAATACAAATCCCTGTTCCTCAAGGAATTTCCTGTACTCACCGATCTTCTCTTCCTGTGCCTCCAACTCCGGGGACACGAAGCATAACTTATAGCCCAGCTCCTTCAACTCCCGATAGCTGTCCTGGTCCAGTGGAATCCTCGTGAAACAGTCTACCCACACCCACTCGGCCTTTCCCGCCATATTACGGATCGTATCAAGCCCCTCCAGCTCACTGAAACGCAGCGCAATATCCTTCACGCCCATATCTGTCAGCAGCTTGATCATTGGGAAGGAAGAATCCAGAAAAAAGTATTTCTCGATTCCATACTGTTTCATATATTCCAACACCTTATGCTCGATCCTCTCACTCTTGATATTCAGGATCATCGTACCGTGATGATATTCCTTACAGTAGTCCTCGAAATCCTCCCCCGCTTCAAACGGATTATGAGAAATATAGATTCTGCCATGCAGGTCATCTCTCAGATCCAGCTCCACCCCATACTCCGGTGAAAGTTTACGCAGTTCCTCCACTGTATTCACTCTGTGTGCTATGTATTCCATGCCGTTCTCCTTTTCCAATCTATAGTCTTATCTTCTATAATCTTATCTGCTTCTTAGTTCCTTCTTCAACTTCACGCTGAACGCAATCGTCCGCCTGATAAACTTCCACTTGGCCTTAAGTCCCGTATTCCACTTCGATTCCCCATAGATCCGCTCCGGAAAAAGTACCGGGAAACGAATCACCTTCAGATTCTTCCTGCGCGCCATATACAAGGCATACAAGTCCAATGCAAAATCATAAGGCGGATTCTTCCACTCATCAAAAAATACCCTCGGAAAAATATTAGGCTGCGCATTGATATCATATAACTTCGTATGCAAATAGAAAGTCTCGAACAGGCTCATACCGGCTGTAAAGAACACGTCAAACAATGGCCGGCCCTTTCGATTTCCCTTTACAAAGACAAGCCCCTGCTCCTGCTCGATGATCGTAAGAGCCTTAAGAATATCCCCCGGATCCGTCTGCATATCCGCATGTGTCCAACCGATATATTCTCCTTTACAGTCCTTTAATCCCTGCAGGATGCCATACCCATATCCCTGATTGACTTCCACCCTCACTGTTCTCGCGAAAGCATACTGCGGCAATAACTCCGCAAGCACAAGCGCGCTGTCATCCGTAGAACCATTATCCACCAGAATGACCTCGATATCTTCCCGCTCAATAATCTCCCCGAAACGATTCAGAATCAACGGAATATTCTGTTCCTCATTATAACATGGTACAACGATCGATAGTTTCATATGTTACTGCTCATCCCCTTTTCCTATTATATTTTATTCGTCTGCTTCTCTACAACTGCCTATTGTTTCCTGCCACTGATCATCTCCGCGAATGCCTTGTACTGCTTTGTACTCGGCTTCTTCGGATAAAACCGCAGAGCCTGCATTCCTGCCGCCTTGGCGCCCTCCACATCCTTCGTCTGGCTGTCTCCGATATAGCAGATCTCTTCCGGCGCAACGCCCAGCTTATTCAGACAGAGCGCGAACATCTCCGGCGCGGGCTTCTCCTTCCCTGCCTCCTCGCTGGTCACCAGATACTTGATATCTTGTGCGATTCCCAATGCCTCGATCTTCCGATGCTGGATATGCGCCGTCAGATCCGTACAGATCATCATTAAGATTCCATGCTCCCGCATACAGTCCATGAATTCCCGCACACCTTCAAACAGCTTCATCTTCTCCAGAAACGTTCCCCAGTACGCCTCATACATCCGCAGAGACAACGGCATCGGATTAACCCCCAGATATTCCAGTGTCTTCTGACAGTACAATAATCTGTTGTGCGATGCCGCTACATCCCCCAGCTGCCGCTTCGTCTCACTCCTGCCATACGCATAAGCCCTATCATAAGCTTCCGCCGCAATCCTCAGCTCTCCACACACAAGCGCGCGCACCCGTTCCCTAGCTTCTCTGTCAAGCGCCTCATATCCATACAAAGTATCATCCAGGTCAAATATAACAGCTTTAATCATCCGTATCCTCTCGATCTGATTCCCTGTCGTAATATTCTATGTCTTCAATACCGGCACCGAACTTTGGCATCCCGGCATCAATTCATGTCCACTGCATGATCTCCCCGATCACTGCCATTAGCATCAACTGTACCACCCCATTGATTCCATCTTCCCACACGATTCCATTACCCGCCAGATCCTCGATCTGTACGATCGCCTCGTGTGCGACTTTTTCCAGGATCTCCTTATTCACCTTAAGGTCTCTGGCCCGAAACAGAATCCTCTGATGCTGCAGATCATCATACGACAACTGACTGCATACCCCCTGCTCCTGCAGGAAAGCAAGGATCGGTTCCGCATTGATCCGCACATCCATCAAAAACTCTACGCCAAGCTGCGCCTCCAAAGAACTGCCTGTCCTGCTGCCATCCTGCGCAAGTCCCTCGTCAAAGTACCGAATCACAAGATCCGCATACTGTTTCTGCGGATAGATATACTTCTGTGCGTCCGCACGGCGTTTTTCAATCTGTGCCATCACTTCTTCCCTGCCGTGTCCCCTGTCACCCTGATCTCTTCCCATCTTCCAGTAACACCGCAATGCCTCGTCCGTATCCAGATAAATCTTCATATCCAGCACCTGTCTCATCTGCGGCAGATATAAGGAATGCAGGCCGCACATAATGATATAAGGCCTTGGCGTCAGCTTCCTTTTCGCAGTAAAGGTACCCGTATTGTGATCGTAATCTGCCCTTTTGACTGCATTGTTGCCGCGCAGCACCCGCAGATCTTCCGCCTGCCTGTACAGATAGTTGGCCCGCGGATTCAGATGCGTCATCTCCTTCCAGTTGGCATTGCCCCGCTCCCATCTGTGATCGCCGTCTCCCTCGATATTCAGGATATGGTCCTCCGAAAGCAGCTCTCCCAGCATCATGAGCAGTCTGCTCTTGCCCGCGCCGCTGTCACCTGCAATACCGATCGTGAAAGGGCGGCTCCGCCTTCTGTAAAAGGAATTGCTGTTTACGCCGTACAGATACATGGAGACTACCAGGATCAGAAAAACACCCACCATCAACGTAAAGAAGATATTATGAAGATCTTTCTCCGTAGACTTTAACTCTCTTAATCCTTTACCAAGAATCGACAGATCCGTAAACTGCGTCATATGAAAGAACAGATAATAGATCAGATAAAGTATATTAAATCCTCCATAGACGATTACCATTTTCGCCCTGTTCTCCGTCAACCCTGCCAGATAAAGCATGAAAAATGGCACCACCCACATAAACCATCCCGGCATCGCCGGAACAAAGGCCAGAAAGACGGAAAACAGCAATCCCGCCATACTGATCAGAAGATCCCGGTTCATCTGGTTCACATGAAAAGCCTGGAAATAAATAATCAAGAGCACCAGAACCGATAACAGCAGATGAGAACTTCCGTATTCCAAATAGACATTGTCGATGGCACTCTGCTCCTTATTGAGCAGCACCATGCTGATAAACCCACTGCCCCAGAAAGGCGCAACGATCAGAACGGTAAGCAGCACCGGTATACCGGTCATTACCATGGCCTTCTGAAAGCCTTTTTTCTTTAAAATATAAAGAAAGAACAGTGGCAGCACCGATAAAATGTGAAATTTCGACGCTAATGACAACGTGATGAACAACATATATTTCCATTCACTGACCGTGACCCGGCCCGTAGAAATACCCGTTTCCGTCAAATAATAGATCGCAATGATCAGAAAGACCGTCGGGATCAGATCCAGCTGCCCATGCATATAGGCCGCATACAGAATGATCGGAGACATAAAATACAATGCCAGTATATACTTACGTCTTGATCTCGAAATCCGCATCAGATAATAAAGACCAAGAAGGTCCATGACAAGCATCGGCAGCTTAAAGACCAGATTCCTCACAAAAACCGGAAAACCCTCACATAACGACAGCAGAACTCCGCCCACACTCTCAATCAACAGCATAACCGGCGGATAGGGAAAAGAAGAAAGCAGCTGATTCTCATAATAATACTGATACGGATTCTCACCGCCAAGAAAACATTGCACGAAGGGAATGAACATCAGATCCTGGTAGTCCGACGAAAAAAGCCCCATCAGGAGTAACTTAAATAAGACGGTCATCAAGATGGCCGCCTTTAACAGCTTCTGATAATTCTTCTCAAAATCAAACGCCTCCAGCTTTTGTAACATAAATGCTTATGCCTCTCCGAAAATATTTTTATCTTCACAGCTTCTTATGAACGCCTCAAAATACTTCCAAGTCTTCTGGTATCCCTCATAATCAGCCGGTGTGCCCCAGCCTACATACCTGTCGATATCAAAGATCTTCGCCCGGTATCCTAAGTCCAGCACATGCTTCACCGTTTGATCCACATAGAATTCACCATTGATACGATCATTCTCCGCGATCATCTTCTTCGTCGCTTCTATAAATACTTCCGCTCTCCGAAACCAGAAAGTAGCCACGACCGCCGGATCCTCCATCGGCGTATCCGAGATCGCCTTTTTGATCGATGTACCCGTAATATTTCCATTTTCGTCAGCGATCATCCATCCATAGGCATTCGGATTTGCAATCACCGCTTCATTATGCCTGTAGGTGAAGACAATGCAGTCACACTCCCTCGTCAGCGCATCAAAAGCCTCTTCGTCAATGTCCATGCCATTGTCACATCCTGCGATCAAAAGCGGCTCCTCCGGATCCAGATATGGCTCCGCCAGCATACAGGTACATGCCTGCCCTTCCGTAAGATGATCGACCGTGATAAATACCGCGTTCGGATACCAGGCACGGATGGTATCCTCCACACCATCTGTCTTATGGAATGTCCTGTCCACATAGATCACATTGCTGCCATCCGCCGCCACACCCGGCAGATCCTCCGTGGCGCAGACTACCATTGGCTTCTCCTGCTCTGTCCTTCTGTCCGCCGTCATAATCGCCGGTTTATGTACCGTATAGCCCGCATCCGCAAAACGCTGTCCTGCCCCCGCCATGGGAATCAGGATACGGCCGGCCGCCGGCTGATCCGCTCCTATGTCTTGCAACACAGCCGTTGCTTTCCCGTCATCTCTTCTATTTCCGGTTCCCCGGATCCAATCCGTCCAGTAGACGAACTCCTGCATGTCCTCCGGTGTCCCCCACTGACAGAAATACTCCACATTAACCGGAACCCATACTTTCAAACCGTCCTGCACCATGAAATTATAGGGCAGGGACGCATAGTATTCGCCATTAATGGCACATTCTTCATGCTCGGTCAACATCCGGCAGTACTTCTCCATCACCGAACCGTTCTTGAAATAATAGACGCCCGGGGAATGCTTCGCCTTCGTCTTATCCTGTGCAAAGGAATACTTCTCCCGGATCTCTATCAGATAATCGTCTGCATCTGTCAGACACGAGGCGTAATAATTCTTCTCCGGCAGCAAATTAGGATGGAATCCGGAATAGCAGGGCACCGCCCCGTCACAGTCTCGCGCCGCAGCCTCCTTTGCAAAAGCGTCGTAATCCCATTGCATATAAAAATCACAATAATTAATGATACACGGTTCCTCAGCATCAATGGCGCCTTTCGCAAGCAGTTCTTCGTACCCACGAAGCACATCATATACCGGTCCCTTCTTCACCCAGTCTTCTATCGATACGATCTGTGCTCCCGGTGCAAGCAAGAGCAGTCTCTCCCGCATGGACGGATCGTTCTTCAAGTGCTCACCACGGCAGATAAAGATCATATTAACGTCTGCAGGATACATATACTTTATGATCCATTCAATCACCGGCTTATCCATTACCCTGATAAAAGGCTTTAACTCCTGATATCCTGCCGCCACAAAACGGGAACCGTAACCCGTCATCGGTATGATCACGTTCATCTTAATTTCCTCTTTTCCGCTTTCTATATTTTATATCATTATTTTATATCCGGCCTGAAATCTTTCATACGGCTGTAAAGTTCCTCTGACTGCTGCGTCCGGCTTACGCTTTCTGCCTGCGATATTTCTCCGCATCCCAGTTAAGCAGTTCCTCCTTTTGCGCGTCACTTAAAAGGTGCATCCGCTGCCCCCTGTTGCCACACTGCACCCTGGCAGCGAAGCTCATCACATTCTCGATCTCCTGCGCCTTCTTCACACTCTCCGCCAATATGTAAAAATGCCCTTCATAATACACAAGCGCCGGCAAACCATGTATATCCATGAAATCCAGAATATCCTGTCTCTCATAATCTTTCTTAAGCCACAGGAGCTTCTTACCCGCATACACAACGCAGTCCGGACAAAAAGCATGTTCCCACATCCCCTGCTCCACAAGACTGCTGCCTGCGTATTCCTGCGACAGATAACGATTCTCTGACAGATAGACAATATTCCCCGCCAGCGCCTCAATCTCTCCGATCACCCTGTAAAGCTTCGTCGCCGCGCGGCACGCGCTGTCATCCAGATCCAAATACTCTGCGATCTTTGCCAACACCTGCTCCGTCTTCTCGATCACCGTATCCCCGTCGTCCCCACTGACCACCAGTCCGTGATTCTGTAAAAAGACGATCGTCCCGTCCGCTCCCTGCGCTTCTTTCGCACGGTAAATCTTGTCATAAGCCTCCGCCAGCGCCGCACCCGGCTTCCTGTAAGGCACATAGACAGCTTTCGGAAAAAGTTCATGCACTATCTCCTCCGCATCTTCCCGCGCCGTCAGGATATTCACAAGCAGCGGATGAGAATGCAGCGTATATTTCCCGGTAATGGCATGAAGGAATGTCTCGATGGAAGCGCGTCCTCCCTCGATCTGCGCCTCTTTCAGAAGCTGATTCCCCTTCTCCTCCGTAAATACATCCTCCGCAAAGGGTTCCACATATTCTCTGAAATATTCCACGATCTTCCTGTAATCCACCCTGGAATATCCCGCCTGCTCATTCACATCCGCCAGCTGGAACCCGGAACTCTTGACAAGCATGATATGATCATCAAGTTTCACGGAAGTGTTACCGCCTCCCGCCTGTGCCAAATCGTTGCGCATTCCTGCATATTTTGATATTTTGATAAAATCCTGCATATTTTCCTCCATATCTCCTCCGACTCATAGTTGTATTGTAACAAGATTCTGACGATACAACCAGTCCTATTTACAAAAAAACAGGCGAAGGAACTTCCGGTTATCAGAAAAGACTGCCAACACCGGTCATACAACCCGATACGGCAGTCTTTCTTTCCCCAAATTTCTAATTCCTTGATCTATTCCTTAACCCTAAACACAAATTGATATGCACGGTAATCTCCCATCTCTACCGGAATCGGGATACCCGCCTGCATCAGCGCAGAACCGCAATAACACTTACCGCTTGCCGCCTCCTCGTAGACGGCATCCGGCAGAAGTTCTTTCAGCCGTACATAATTCACGGTCATATTGCCGTGATTCTCCAAAATCACCACATGTAACAGAATATGCTTCCTGTCCGCTGACACGAACATCCATGCCGCACAGGCATCCTCAAAAGGATTTGAAAGACGATAATAATCTCCCGTGCTGATCAGCGGCTCAAACTCCTTATACTGCCTGATCTGCTCCCTGATCTCCTCTTTCTCTTCCGCACTCAGCCTGCTTAAGGACAACTCATAACCGAAAGCCCCTGTCATAGCCACAATGCCTCTCGTGCGCAGGCTTGTGATTCTGCCAGTCTGATGATTGGGCACCGCCGACACATGAGCGCTGACCGTAGACATCGGATAGAAGAAAGAAGTCCCGTACTGAATCTGCAGCCTGTCCAACGCATCCGTATTATCACTGCACCAGATCTGCGGCGTATAATACATCATTCCGGCGTCAAACCGGCCGCCGCCGCCGCTGCAGCCCTCAATCATCAGCTTCGGATACCTGGCCAGAAGCTTCTCCATGAAATCATACAGGCCGATCACAAAATCATAGGACACCTTGCCCTGTCTGTTCTCCACGGAATAGAAATCCGTGACGCTCCGGTTCATATCCCATTTAATATACTCGATATTGCCCTGGTCCAGCACTCTGCAGATCTGATCGAAAATATGCTCCCGCACATCCTCCCTGGAAAAATCAAGCACCAGCTGATTCCTGCCTCTGGCCGGATTCCTGCCCGGATTCTGCATCGCCCAGTCCGGATGCTCCCTGTACAGATCGCTGTCCTCGGAGATCATTTCCGGCTCGATCCAGATACCGAATTTGACACCTTCCGCGTTGACTCTGCGCACCAGCTCGCTCAGACTGCATCCCAGCTTCCTTTCATTGACCTGCCAGTCTCCCAGGCCGCTGTTGTCGTCCTCACGTTTGCCAAACCACCCGTCGTCCATCACGACCATGTCGATACCCAGTCCGGACGCTTCCCTCGCCAGCTCCACGATCGTCTCCCCGGTAAAGTTAAAGTAAGCCGCCTCCCAGCTGTTCACCAGCACCGGCCGGGGCACAAATCCCGTCTCGCTGCTGCCATCTGTCTGCATTCCTGTTGTGCGCCTGCTGCGCGCTCCGTTGCATATATGATTTCTGATACAACGATGATATTTCACCGACAGATCCCCAAATCCTCTGTCGCTGTAACACATAATCGTCTCCGGAATCTCAAGCGTCTGTCCGGATTCCAGCGGATAATGAAAAAGATCACTCTGCAGTCCCATCAGCACACGCGTCTGGTCAAACTGATCCTGCTCCGCCTCACAGAGAAAATTCCCGCTGTAGACAAAGACCATACCGTAGCAGTCCCCGGTATTCTCCGTGGTGTTCTTCTCTGCCACGATAATCGCCGGATTATACTGATGGCTGGAAGTACCTCTGCGGCTTCCGATGCTGTGGCTCCCATGTCCGATCCTTATCCTCTGCAGATTCCTTTCCATCGTATGTCTTCCGTAGAAACTGAGAAGGTCATACTGTCCCGTGATAAAATCCAGACAGGCCGAGGCCGCCTTCTCCACAACCACACACGCCGTGCCGTAATTGGTGATCTTCACGCTTCTCGTAATGATATCCTCGTCTTCTAACACGCCGTACAACAACTGCACGCGCACCTTACTCACGTTATCCTCCAGCACGATCTTAAGCGTCTGTGCTTCCTTCTCCCCGGCATACACCGCCGGCAGTCCCTCAAGTTCGTACTTGCCTTCCCGAATCTCATAGCCGGCATACCGCAGATCACAACACTCCGATTCGTCATGACCACGCAACACTAACGCACTGTTTCTGTAATCTCCTGTTCCCAAAGTCGGATATTCCTGTGGCAGAACGTCCATGGAATAAGTCCTGTTGTTCCCCACATCATTCGGATTTCCCGAAAATCCCCTGTCATAATAAGTCAAAAGATAATCCATATCGCCGGACACCTTCGCCCCATAATACAGATGCAAAAGAAACCCGAAATCATCTACCTTCATCTGGTAGGTCGTCTGCTTTGTCTGTAATGTGAAGATCCGCTTTTCCTCTTGAAATAGAATTGCCATACGCCGCACCAACCTTTTTCTTATATTTACTGTTTTTCGTATTTCTTTAAGTATTTTATGAGATACAATATACTTGAAGCAAGCCGCAAGACTGCTCCAAGTATACCATAATTTTACATTTTATTCACTTTGTTTTTACTTAACCGCTCCGTTCACAACGCCGTTCAGGATCTGCTTCTGACATACGATGTAGAAGATCAGAATCGGGATCAGCGAAAGCAGATAAGACGCAAATGCCAGGTTATAATTCGTACCGAACTGCGACTGGAAGTTAAGCTGTGCCAGCGGCAGCGTATTCTGTCCGGAACCTGCCATGATAACAAGCGGTGTCATAACGTCGTTCCAAACCGCCAGTGCCGTAAGTACTGCCACCGTCGCATGCATGGGCTTCATGATCGGGAAGATGATCTTCCAGTAGGTTCTCCAGGTCGAAGCGCCGTCCACCTTCGCCGCCTCCTCCAGCGCCATCGGGATATTTACCAGATAACCGGAGTAGAGCAGTACGTTCATCGGCATATAGAACACCACATACAGCAGGATTACGCCGAACCAGTTAGCCAGTCCCAGCTCTGCCGTCTGTTTTGCCAGAGGCATCATCAGGATCGCAAAAGGCACGAACATACCGCTGACGATGAACAGATACACGAAGCTGTAGAACTTGCTGTGAGCCTTGTTACGTCCCAGCGCATACCCCATCAGGGAATGAACCGCAATCGACAGTCCCACGGTCGCTACCGTGATCAGTAAGCTGTTGCTTAAGGAACGCCAGAAATCCGTGATCTCCATGGCTTCCCTGAAATTGTTCAGGCTCCATGCTTTGGGCAGCGACAGGATGCCGCTGATGCTGTTGGTCATTTCCGAGGGCTGTTTGAATGCAATAACTATCGTCAGGTACAACGGCAGGATGATCGTGGAAAGCCCAAGGATCAGGACGATCATCGCTGTTTTGTTTGTTTTCTTTATTGTCATAACTGCTCCTCCTTTTTACCGGAAAATTTCATCTGCGCCACGGAAACCGCCACGATCACGATGAAGAATACAACCGCGTTGGCGCTCTGGAAGCCGAACTGTCCGCCCGACATACCGTTGTTGTAGATCAGGTAAGAGATAGACTCCGTACTCTGCGCCGGGCCGCCCTTGGTCAAAGCCATGATCTGATCAAACACCATCAGGAAGTTCTTCACGCACAGAACCATATTGATGGAGAAAAAGGGAATGATCAGCGGGAAAGTCAGATATTTAAACTGCTTCCAGCCTGTCGCACCGTCGAGGCCGCCTGCCTCATACACGTCTTCCGGCACCGTCTGCAGGCCGGAGATATAGATGATCGTGTTCATGGCGATCGCCTGCCATGCACAGACAACCATGATACCGATCCATGCCGCACTCGGATTGGACAGGATGGAGGTGCGCAGCGCATCGATCCCGATCATGTCTGCCAGAGCCGGCAGGATATAAGTAAAGAAGTAATTGAAAATGTAACCTACAACCAGCGCACCCAAGATATTGGGTAAAAAGTACGCGCCGCGGAAAAAGCTCTTGGCCTTGATGGAGCTGTTAAGCGCCAGCGCCAGCAACAGGCTTAAAACATTAACCACAACGGTCGTCACGATCGCCAGCTTAAACGTAAACCAGTAGGACTTGCCCACACGAAGATCCGAAAACAGATCGATATAGTTTCTGAAGCCTACCCAGTCATACTTTCCGAAGCCCTTAAAATTCGTAAAACTGTATATCACACCGCGGATCAGCGGAATGGTATTGAAGCAGATAAACAGGGCAAGAATCGGAATGGTGATCAATAAAAATGTTGTTTTTCTCTCATTTTTTCCTAATTTCATTATGCATGCTCTCCTTTCTCACTAATTCGCGGTCAATTCGCGTTTCCGTGCTGCTTTTCATAATCCTGTACCAGCCGGATGATATCCCTGTTGTACCGCAGCCAGTCCTTATCAAACTTCTCCAGGAAAGCGTCCACATCCTGATTTAACAGGAAGGTCTGAATCTGCGCATCCACTGCCATCTCTGACGGATAATAGTGATCCTGATAGTCCGTCATATTGCCGGATGTGATATAGTCTGTCATGCCGTCCAGAATGGAAGGAAGCGTGAAGTCTCCGTCCTTACAGGGGATAGCCGTCTGTGCGTCTATGTACTTCTGGATGTTCTCATCTTCATAAAGGAAATCCAGCACCTCATAGACCGCTTCCTTGTTCTTGCATCCTGCCGTCACGCAGAACTGCAGGTCAATACCGGAATTCAGGGTATTGCCGTCCGCCGCGTCATTGGCCGGCATAACGAAAGAATCCAGATTTAAGTCCGGGTTCACGGACAGAATCTGCGGAGCCGCATAGCTTCCGATCGGATACATGGCGGATTCGCCTCTTGCAAACGCCGTACATGCGTCATTGTAGCCATACGCAAACGGATCCTCCGGTCCGTACTGCAGCAGTTCCAGATATTTCTCGGACACTTCCCGGTACTCTTTGGCAAATGTGGTCTCCCCGCGGTTTACCTGCTTGGATGCATCCGCCGGAGCCAGATCTACCGCCATCGCATTCCACGGTGCAAGGCAGGTCCAGGTATCCTTGAAACCGAAATAGAAAGGCTGGATTCCTTCTCCCTGAATGGTGTCACACAAAGTAAGTAATTCGTCCCAGGTTGTCGGGATCGTCCAGCCATGCTCCTCGAACATATCCCTGTTGTACAAAATTCCTGCCGCGTTGGCCACGTAAGGCACTGCATAAGTTCCCTCAATGGGCACAAACTTAAGCGCCTCGTCGATTTCCAGATATCCCTGATTGATATTCGCAAGTCCTTCATAATCAGAAATATCCTCCAGGATCTGCGCATCCATGAAATAGGAATAGTTGATGTCTCCGCCGATTCCTATGATGTCGGGATAATCCTCTCTGATGAATCTCGTCTTTAAGATCGTCATCGCATCATTGGGAGAACTGATCTTTAAACGGATGTCATCGTGTGTTGCGTTGAATTCCTCTTCCACAGCAGTGAAATAGTTGGCCGCCTCAGGCTTGTACTGAACGATCTCAACTTCAACCTTACCATCGCCAGCCGAGTTTCCACATCCCCCGGCAACCGCCATTGCAGCAACACTGCAAACCGCCGCGCCAAGGTATTTTACTTTCCTCCTTAACATAGCATATCTCCTTCCCTGATTTGATATTTGCATTGTAACATACCATTTTGCTATCCATAAATAGCCTTATTTTATATGTTATATACCTTAATGCTGTTTTTATGCCAATTAATTGAAGTAGAGTAGCATTTTGGTATATAATTTGGTATAGAATCAGGTATAGAAACAATTCAGATTACTTTTTACCGTAATCTCTTTAAGCTGAATATTGATGTTACCCTGACCAAAGTCCACAGATGAGCGGCGCATATCGCCCCGGAACGGAGGAATGTATGAGTGAAGTGATCTTCTCGGTTTTTCCCAGTGAAAATTTTGTCGATCTCGGTCTGTACCAGTTCGGATGGGAGCAGTGCGATCCCTCCCACTCCTTCGGCCCTGCTGCCAGAAACCATTATCTCTTCCATTACTGCCTGTCCGGTACCGGCACGCTGATTGCCGAGAACACATCGGGAAAATCCGTCAATTATCAGATAAAAAGCGGCCAGGGATTCATGATCTTTCCCCATCAGGTCTGCACCTACATAGCGGATCATGAGATCCCGTGGGAATATGTCTGGATCGAATTCGACGGACTGCGCGCCAAAGAAGCCGTGGAGCTGACCGGCTTAAGCCCGAGCCAGCCTGTCTACAGAGCACGCTATAAAGACATCGCAGACACGATGAAATCAGAAATGCTTTATATTGTAAACCATAAGAATGAGTCCCCCTTCCACCTGATCGGGCACCTCTTTCTCTTTATTGACAGTTTTATACGTTCCGCTTCCTCCTCTGAGGTCAGCAGAGGAAACAGCCTGCGTGATTTCTACATCAAAGAGGCTATTTCCTTCATCGAGCAGAACTTCCAGAACGATATCTCCGTGGAGGATATCGCGGCCGCCTGCGGCTTGAACAGAAGCTATTTCGGTAAGATCTTCCATGAAAATATGGGAAAGTCGCCCCAGGATTTCCTGATCTCCTACCGCATGTCCAAGGCCACCGAGCTGCTGCGGCTCACCGACCTGTCCATTGCGGATACCGGAAATGCAGTGGGCTATCCGAACCAGCTGCATTTTTCCAGAGCGTTTAAGAATGTGTATGGGATCTCGCCAAGACAGTGGCGCAATGAGCATGTGGCGAAGTAGAGATGGAATAATCATGCTCATTACTAAGATTGTTTTCTATATTTAATATGAAAAACTGCTGTCGAACAAATGACCATGACAAGACCCGCCACAACCATGATAACCGCCCCTTGCAACTCTCCCGTTAACGACATAAACGGGCCAAACAGCCAGGCATTCAACGCAGTTGACCACAACAGATTATTCGTCAGGTGCACAAGTATGGGTATGTAAATATTTTCCGTATGATAATAAAAGTAACCGAATACAAGCCCTGAAATAAAAGTATGCAGCAGCATCAGGGGACTTAAATGCATCACCGCAAAAAGCACAGCCGATATGATAATTGCAGACGCCGCTCGATCATATGGCCGGCATAGATTCAAAAGAATTCCTCTGAAAAATAATTCTTCCACGACCGCACCCGCCATGCTAAGGACAATATACAGAAGTGAGATACTCACATCATCTGTCTGTACTTGTGCCATTTCCTCCATTGCCCCGCTCAGCATGAACTGTAATGCAGAAATCATATTAAAAAATGACAGACCAATTCCGGACAGTAACGCCAGCAGGATGATCTGCATTCGCGGTTTTTCCTCGGGCACAAAACGGATATAATGATTCTTTCTGTTCATACAGAAAACCAGAATACCTACGATCAATATGGACAAAATCCTGGTGATATCTGCATTGCGGAACAGAATCGAAAAAAATTGCAGAGACAGGAACCATATGCAGATTAAACCGATGCATTTTAACAATGCTTTTGTTTTCATATTGTTCCTCCCTCGTATAATGTATTAGTTTCTCTGCCTTACTCTTTTCAAGACAATGGTGCAATGAGCATGTAGTAAAGTAGTGATGAAACGGTATTAAATCATCCTATTCTCATAATCCTGTAACTCATGAAAAACATTATCTACATAAACTGTACCCTCTTCTACCCTGTAAAGCATAAAATATCTATGGGACTTAAAGTTAAATCTCCTATATCCCAGATCTTTTAAACACTGGTTTTCACAAATTTTTAAGCTTTCTGCGGCATGTGTCAGGGTAGTAACAGCTGCTTCAAAATCATCTACCAGATTACCGGCCGCCTGCTCATTTTTCTTTTCAAATAAGAGATAATGCACAAAATTATCCATATCCGATTCTGCATCCTCTGTTATGATCACCTTATAGTCCATACTTCCCCCTCAGATCAGAGACCACTTTATCTGCTTCGCGGCATCTTCCATCCTGACAGTGTTCTCTGGAACGGTTCAACTTTGCCAACATTTCCTCTTCTGTCATTATTTCATACGGATAGTATTCTGTTCTGTCATTCTTCCTGATTTCAAAAGGAAAGCCATTGTTTGCAACTGCCTGTGTTAAAAACATTCTGATCGCAGATGTTGTATCAGTACCAAGATCCTTGAACAATATATCCGATTTCCGTTTCAGATCATCATCTACCCTTACTTGAATCGTGCTTGCCATAACATTCTCCTTTCCAAATCTCACCTCTCCGACTTCCTATTCTGAATGATTTTTAAATCTAAATTATATATCATATTATAATGCTAAATCATTGCTGATTCAATACATATGAAATATTCTACCTGGTCCGGCGACCTGATTGCCGATAAATATCCCCGGCCTCATCAGTAAATGAAGCCGGGGACATAATTACAGCATTATTCCCGTTCAGAAAGCAGCAGCATCAGGTTAGTCCGGCCTGCAGTCAGTACTGACAGGGCGCACCCAGCCAGATAGCAGGCCAGGAATCCCGCTCCTGCCAACCACAACACCCCGCCGGGATACAGCAGAGTCATAGCCAGAACGCCAATGATACACCCCAGAAGCCACGATCACAGCGTTGTCACTGTAAGGAGTGACCACATTGGAATTCCTGTAACAGCTGACAGACACGAGAGTACTTTTCGTCTGCTCCCACAACTCTACCCCGTCCGTGGTGGTCACGGCTTCCTGATCCAACAGCTCAGGTGCGGCACAGGAGCCGGAGTCGGCCGCATCCGCGTCTGGATAATCTTCTCCCATATACTCCATGAGAGCCACGGAGGTATACTGCTCCTCCATCCGGGCCAGCTAAGCACCGCAGTATACTATCACATATCATGAACAGGAACAATTACAAAAATATAATAGCACGCTTTTCAAATAAGAATAATTTATCAAGTCATTACAGTATCTGTTCAAAAAGAAACTGCACCATAACAGATTTACGCATTCATAATACTAAAGCAGGCGTCAACGCCTGCTCATTCAGTCCCGCAGATATTCCAGAATATCCTGTTCCAATACATACAATGCCCTTTCGTTCTCCTCCTGGCAGTAATCGATCAACTGCTCCTCTCCCTGCCCGGCCACCACTGTTGTATCCGCTCCCAGAAGCACGAAGCAGACATAATTGTCTATCGTCTCCATACGGGAAGCCATGGCTTTACCCAGATTCTGAGGATGCTCGCGGTTCTCTTCTATGATGGCAGTGCGGTAGTTTTCCAGTGCCTGCTCCACTTCCCCTACATATGCCTCCTTAGCCTGAATGATAATCATCGTATCAATATGAGCGTCCAACACCTGCTTTTCGGCCAGAAAATCCACATACATCTCTTCCGTGATACCCGTCTTCTGCGCCAGCTCTTCCTTCGACAGATCCACTTCCGGCCAGTAGTTATCCCCCAGAAGTTCCTTCACATTCTCTTTCAATTCTGCCAGCGGAACGAATTTCTCCCTGTCCAGCATAGGAAAGCTGCTTGCCTCCAGATCATCTTCTGTCTGCTGCATCTCAAACGCCTGTCCCTGTCTGACAAGCTCATCATTCGGCAGCTGCTCCTCACACCCTGTCAAAAAGAATACCAATCCAATCATAACTATTGTGACAAATTTTCTCATAACGCCCTCCTTGATGACCTTTACCTTCCATTGTTTCTTCGCTTTTTCTTAATGCTTTCTTTCTTGTTTCTGTGCGCTCGATTTGTTATACTGTACCTAGTTTTTGCCTTTAATTGAAAAATATGTATAAATAACATATGTTTTTATTATAATCTTCCTATAAAGGCTTATATTTTATGGAAAATATGGAAAATCAGAAAGCAATTTCAGAAAGGAACATAGATTACAAATGTTATTTAACTCATACATCTTTATCTTTATCTTCTTACCCGCCGTCCTGCTGGGCTGGTATGGACTGAACTTTTACAGGAAATACAAACTGGCCAACCTTTTTCTGGCCGGAATGAGTCTGTGGTTCTATGCCTATTTCAACGTTTACTATCTGGCCATCATCCTTGTCAGCATCATCTTAAATTACGCGCTCAGTTATCTGCTGACACGGATTCCCGCAGACGGCAGATACACTCTGTTCTTACACCGCACCGGACTTTTTGCAGGCGTTGCATTAAACCTGGGGATTCTGTTTTACTTTAAATATTATGATTTCTTTATAGAAAATATAAATTTCCTCTTCCATACGGACTATACATTAAAGCACATTCTGCTGCCTCTGGGGATCAGTTTCTTTACATTTCAGCAATTATCTTTCGTTATCGACAGATGTATGGGAAAATGCGAGCATTATTCTCTGCTTAATTACATAACATTTGTTACTTTTTTCCCACAGCTGATTGCCGGACCGATCGTATTATATAAAGAAATGATTCCGCAATTCGAAGATCTGTCCCGCCGTCATTTTGACACTTCTTCCTTTGCTCACGGTAGTTACCTGTTTGTCCTTGGTCTTGCCAAAAAGGTACTGCTGGCAGACACATTTGCCCTTGTAGCCAACTACGGATTTGCACAGACCTTTTCTCTGGACAGTATCTCTACCGTAACAGTGATCCTGGCCTATACTTTTGAATTGTATTTCGATTTCAGCGGTTATTCCGATATGGCGATCGGGCTTGGCAAAATGTTCAATATCGAACTGCCCATGAATTTTAACGCACCTTATCGTTCCTGCAGTATCAAAGAATTCTGGCAGAGATGGCATATTACTCTGTCCCGTTTCTTTATCACCTATGTCTATATTCCGCTGGGTGGAAGCCGGAAAGGACGCGCGCGTATGCTGTTCAATACCTTTATCGTTTTCCTGTTAAGCGGACTGTGGCACGGGGCGGCCTGGACCTATGTGGCCTGGGGCGCCATGCAGGGACTGCTTGTCGTGTGGGACAACCTGGGCATCATTGGTATCAGCGGCAGGGAAGAAAAGAGACCTGCACGTTTTCATATTCCGCCATGGCTGGGATGGATCTTTACCTTTATTTTATTTAACCTGTCCCTGTTCTTTTTCAGAAGCCAGAGCATGTCCGGCGCCTTGCAGCTGTTCCGGAACCTCTTTTCCGGCAGCTTTACAGGCAAGATCTATGAGGTTACCGCACAACTTGATATTTCTGAATTATATGTAATAAAACAAATGCTGGATATGGCCGCGCCGGAACTGGTAAACTATGTACCCCTTGTGTTCCTGCTCCTTTTGTTTATCCTTTCCTTCTGGCTTGTTTTTCACCCGACTGCTTATGAACGAACCATGAATGGAGAGCTGACTTCCGGAAGATGCTGGCTGATCTGCCTCCTGCTGATCTGGTGTATCATATCGCTGTCACAGGTCAGCACGTTTTTGTATTTTAACTTTTAAAGATAGGAAAAGTTTTAAAATAAAGCCAATTGCAGAGGTAAAAATGGATACCGACAGAAAATTTATCAAATTATTTTTCATAAGAATATTGATCCTGTTAGCGGCAGTCATTGCCATAGTAGTGGTATTCGACCCCTTTTACCATTACCATAAACCACTGCCCGGTTTAAAAGCCGTGCTGACAGATAAAGAATATCAGTGCGTCGGCACGCTGAGAACCTTCGACTATGACGCGCTCATTGTTGGCTCTTCCGTATGTGAGAATTATAACAATCACTGGTTTGACGAGGGTTTTGGCTGTACGACCATTAAGGCGATCCGCTCCTATGGCGCAACCGCGGACCTATGCTATCTGTTGGACAGCGCTTTTGAGAAGCATGACTTAAAATACGTATTCTACAACATTGATCCGTCTTCGCTCTCCGCAAGCACGGAACCGACCTACGAAGCTACCGGCTGCCCGATGTATTTATACGATAAAAATCCACTTAACGACTATCCATACCTGTTAAATAAAGACGTACTGATGAATAAACTGCCTCACATGCTGGCTTATTCCCTGATCAGTGACTATGACGAAGGAGATTCCTATAACTGGGCACAATGGAAACATTTCAGCAAGGAGATGGCAATGGGACTTTATACCAGACTGCCTGTCGTTAAGGAAATGAAACCGGAAACTGCAAATACCAAGGAATTGGCCGGAAATATTGCACTGCTCACTGCGCAGCTGGAAGCTCACCCGGAGACTACGTTCAAGTTCTTTTTCCCACCCTACTCCATTCTCTGGTGGGATAACGCCTACCGGAACGGCGAGCGGGATGCCGTAATCTACAACGAGAAACAAGCCATAAAAGCGCTGCTGGAATATGACAACGCGGAAGTTTATTTCTATCAGGACGACCGGGATATCATCACGAATCTGGACAATTATATGGATATGATCCATTTTACCAAGGAGATCAATTACGATATCTATGATAAACTGTCCAGGAAAGAGGCGCGGCTGACTAAGGATAATTATGAACAGCGATTAGACAATATGTATAATCTTTCACAGGAGATCGTGGATGATCTGATCAAAGAATACTATAACTGATCATTGTTGTTTCCTACAAAATATACCACCAAAGAAAGGACGTTATCATGAAATTTATATCCTGGAATGTAAACGGTTTGAGAGCTTGTGTTGGCAAGGGTTTCACTGAATTTCTGCTGGCTGAAGATGCAGATCTGTTCTGTGTGCAGGAAACCAAACTGCAGGAGGGGCAGATCACGCTGGATCTTCCCGGTTATTATCAATACTGGAACTATGCGGAGAAAAAGGGCTACTCGGGTACAGCAATTTTCTCTAAAGCGGAACCGCTCTTCGTATCATACGGTATCGGCATAGAGGAACACGATCATGAAGGACGCGTCCTTACTCTTGAATTCCCCGACTATTATTTTATCACCGTCTACACCCCCAACTCTCAGAACGAACTGGCAAGATTGGATTATCGGATGCGTTGGGAAGACGATTTCCTGGCCTATTTAAAGCAGCTGGAACAAAAGAAACCTGTTATCTTCTGCGGCGACCTCAATGTAGCCCATAAGGAAATCGATCTGAAAAACCCGAAGACCAACCGCAGAAACGCCGGTTTTACAGACGAGGAGCGCGCCAAATTCACTGTGCTCACAGAAGCCGGCTTTATCGATACTTTCCGGCATTTTTATCCTGATCTGGAGGGAGCGTATTCCTGGTGGTCTTACCGTTTCAGCGCCAGAGCCAAGAACGCAGGGTGGCGTATTGACTACTTCCTTGTCTCACAATGTCTGAAAGATAAGCTGCAGGATGCCATGATCTATAAGGATATCATGGGATCGGATCACTGCCCGGTAGGTTTGCTGATCTCCCTGTAACCTTATATTCGAGAGGAGCATGACAAGTGAAAATCAACAGAAAATATACTGCCTGTCTGTATACGGCAATTCTCCTGGCCGCTGTCGTAGGTGTAACCATTGTTTCCCATCTTCTGGAAAAAAGCAGGGAGGCAGAACAGGAAAGCGCTGCACAGGCAACAACGACGGATTTAAACAGCACAGCCGCCGAAGATCCCTTACAGTTTACAATAGCTGACCAGAAGATATCTCTCTGGCACAAGGACAATCGATACTATGCCTTCCTGCCTTCCGCCTGCAAAGAGGCCGGATTGGAGCCGGAAATCTCTGAGGATATCGATCCCGATTCCATTATCCATATGTATTCGGAACATATTCCGGCAGTTTTTATCGAGACGGAATCCGGCACATCCGACCTGATCAATAACGACAAAAATATAAGAGAAGCCGGAACCATTACGGTACTCGAACCGGACGGCAGTATCAGTCTGGAGCATACTCTGGAATATATCAAAGGCCGGGGCAATACTTCCTATACGGAATTTGACAAAAAGCCCTATCAGATCAAGCTTACGGAATCCGCACCTTTCCTCGGTATGGATCCCGGCAAGAAATGGGTCTTCATTTCCAATTCCGCCGACTCTACTCTGATCCGCAATGCCTTATCCAGAAGTCTGGCCAAGCATCTTGGTCTGGCACAATCGGAAGAAGGCACTTTCGTCGATCTGTATCTGAACAGGGAATATATGGGAAATTACTATGTGGTAGAGAAGATCGAAGTTCAGGAAAACCGCCTGCCGATCTCTGATTTGGAGAAAGCCACCAAACACGAAAATGATACGGATGACTTAAGTATCTATGAGACCGCCTGGACCGATACCACCAAGGCTAAAGATATTCCGAAAGATCCTGAGGATATTACCGGTGGATATCTGATTGAACGGGATTTTGATAACAGATTCTTAAAAGAAGTGGAAGTAAACGAAAGCTATTTCATTACAGAGGCAAAGGAATGCTTTATCGTCCGCGAACCGGAGTACACTTCCTCAGCCCAGATCGCTTATATCAATCATTATGTGCAAAGTGTCGAAAACGCGATTCTTTCTGCGGAAGGTATCGACGGCTCCACCGGAAAATCCTATCAGGAAATGATCGATGTAGACTCTTTTGTGCGCAAATATCTGCTGGAAGAGGTAACGGCCAACTATGACGGCGGTGTGGCAAGTTCCTACTTCTATAAGGATTCTGACACCATAGACGGCAAACTATACGCCGGCCCGGTTTGGGACTATGACGTTTCCTGGGGAAACTCACCCGATTATCTTGGACAAATCTCCACCTCTCCCAAACGCCTCTCCAGACTGGCATCCCACAGTGATTCCTCAGTGTGGTTCCAAAGTCTGTATGGCAAACCGGAAGTCTATGAGAAAATTATCTCCTGCTATGCGGAACAAGTCAGCCCTTATCTGTCTCTTCTGGCCGAAGAAATTCTGCCAATGCTGGACGAGATCACTGCCGCTTCTGCCAATATGGATCACGTACGCTGGGAAGAACAGTATACAAAGAACGGATATAGTGGAGACCGGGCAGAGCAGATTTCCTTTATCGCAGATTATATTATAAGACGAAAAGATTTCCTTGACCAGGCATGGATAGAGGAGATTCCCGTCCATACGATCACACTGCTGATCGAAGGAGCTGTCTACGATACCCTGTACGTTCTGGATAACGAAACCCTGCCTGCATTTCCGCAAGTACCTGCCGAATATGCACAGGTAAGTGCGTGGGTGTCTGTTGATACCGGCGAAGCACCCGATCCCGGTACACCGGTGACAACGGATATGACCTTCCAGGCGGTTCCATAATCAGCTTTTCAACAGATTGCTATGAAAGTCTTCGACTTTCACAGCATGGATGGCCATGCGGCCCGCCCGACAGCAGGCTAAGCATGATGTAAGTTTACTGTGTGACCCGGTACAGGACAGGGTCAATATCAAAATATTATCGTCAATATACCAGAAGACCAGCCAGACCGGCAGCACATGACATTCACGATGTCTGTCCTGTTTCCCGGATAAGGTATGGTCTTCTTTTCTTATTCAAAATTTGAGTCTATTATTGATATTTAATAATATTTTATTGATAATCGATAAATTTTTATTGACATTCATTTCCAATGGTGCTACTGTATCATTACAGAGAGGCAATCAACCAATCCAATCAATACACATTTCACGTTGTTGATTACCCCAATTACATAATCTTTATAGAAAGAAAGGACTGTCCTTATGAAAGACAAACTAACCCTCTTCACCAAATATCTGCTGGATTTCATGTTCTATTCCGGCATAATTGTGATCATAACATTACCACTCAGTATCAGATTGTATGGCAGATACAGTACCTACTTTGCAGAGAACTATTATTCTCTGTGCGTTGTTCTCTTCCTGTCCGGCGTATTTGCCATTCTGATCGTACAACAGCTGCGCAGGATGTTCCGCACCGTCATTGATGATGACTGCTTTATCCGTGAGAATGTCAAAAGCCTTGAGAAGATGAGTACTTACAGTTTCTTTATCGCAGTCATTACCGCATGCCGCCTTTTCATCTTCATTACACCCTCGATCTTTATCATTATTCTTGTCTTTGTGATCGCCGGGTTATTCAGTAAAGTCTTAGCAGGCATTTTTGACAAGGCAGTGACCTACAAACTGGAGAATGACTTAACCATTTAATAAACGAAAACAGGAAAACAAATCAAGTAAGGAGGCCTCTATGGCAATCATCATCAATCTGGATGTGATGATGGCGAAGCGCAAGAAAGGACTGACCGAACTGGCAGGCGAAATTGATCTCACTCTTGCGAATCTGTCCATCTTAAAAAACAATAAAGCAAAAGCAATCCGCCTTTCCACCCTGAATGAGATCTGTAAAGCGTTAGACTGCCAGCCCGGCGATCTGCTGCAGTATGTGGAAGACGAAGATTCATGAAAGTCTGAACAAGAAAGGAGCCTACCATGGAACAAATAAAACAACAGGAAAATATCCCCAATCAGGGACAGAAAGAATCCGGCACACAGCCTACAAACAGCCCTTACCCAGCTGCCAACATGCAGCCCAGGAACAATGCTCCATACGCAGCGTACCAGCCTTCTTACGCCCCGAAGCCCGACAGCGCCTGCACGAAGCGTATGAAAGAACATTTCTCCTTTTTCGGTATCGGCAGCTTTCTCTATGCAATCTTCTATACTTTCTGTCTGTATAAGAATGCATCCGGTATCACCTACCCTTTTTTCGTCGCAGGAACCCTCTTTTATTTCTTCTTCTCTATGCAAAAGTTAGGGGTTCCTTACAAAAAAAGCAGTATCTTCTATCTCGTCAGCATTCAGCTTCTGGGGATCTCGAACTGCCTCACTAGTTCCCCACAGCTGCTCTTCTTCAATAAATGCGGCATTTTCCTGCTTGCTTTTATCCTGATGCTGCACACGATGTACGCGGATCACAGCTGGAACCTGCCGAAATACTTTACGGCCTGTTTCCAGACGGCCGGTACGGCGATTACCTGCCTGTTTCGTCCTTTCAGCGATATGGCAGCATATACAGAAGAAAGGAAACAGAATAAGTTCGGGAAAAAGAGCTACTTCATTCCCGTTACCATCGGTATTGCCATTGCCGTTCCGCTGCTCCTGGTCGTTAGCGTACTTTTAGCCAGCGCTGATGCGGTATTTGCCGAGATTTTTGTAAGAATATTGGATAACATTAATTTTGAAACGATATTCGGCACCCTTTTTATGACGGTCTTTGTATTTTTCTGTTCTTATGCGGCCTTTGCAGCCCTTGCCACGAAAAACATCAGGGAAGAACAGACGGATCACAGGCACCAGGAGCCCATTATCGCCATAATCATCACGGCGACGCTCTGCATTATTTACCTGGTCTTCAGCGTGATCCAGATTCTGTATCTTTTTATCGGAAATATGAAGCTTCCGGACGGGCAAACTTATTCCAGCTACGCCAGGGAAGGATTCTTTCAGCTGCTGATTGTATGTATTTTAAATCTGATGATTGTACTTATTTTCCTCTATTTTTTCCGGGAAAATATCGTGCTGAAAATTCTGCTCACAATCCTTTCCGGATGTACTTTTATTATGATCCTCTCCAGCGCCCTGCGGATGCTCATGTATATCAACCGCTATAATCTTACATTACTGAGGATCCTTGTGCTCTGGGCGCTGGCAGTTATTTTCCTGTTAATGATGGGTGTTACCGTTCTGATCTATAAGAACAGCTTTCCGCTCTTTCCTTATGGCATGATGGTGGTGACGGTATTCTATATTGTCCTCTCCTTCTCCCGTCCCGATTACTGGATTGCCCGTTATAATCTGGAGCAGGAACATTTAACTTATCTGGATGGCTATGATATCTATAATAATCAGTCTTATCTTTCCACCCTGTCGGCAGATGCCGCACCGATCCTGCTCAATGACAAGTACAACTTCTATATCAAAGAAGCCAACGATTATATACACGAATACGGATTTCCTGACAATTACGATGAAATAAAGGATTACCTGTACCAGGAAGAAGGCACATACGTCGACTTAGACTGGATACGCCGTTATTATCTGAGGATTGAAAAACTTTCGGATAAGATGCATATACGGAACTTTAATTTCTCAGTTCACGCGGCACAGAAATATCTGTGGTAATTCTTGTTGCAGCCCTGTAATCATGTTAGAATAGAATGCAGTATGAAATGCATTCTATTTTAATTTATGCATGTAATATGCATAGAATTGAGGGGTTACTTTATGAGAAGTAAGAAATCACCAAAGGACATCGCATACGCGCTGTTTCTCTTACTGGCGATCATTTTATTATTTATCTGGTACACGTCACAGAACAGCAGACGAATGGAAGAGCGTAACAAAAGTTATGCGGCAGACTCAGCCCGTTCGACTGCTGTTAAGATCGATGAAGAGCTCAACAATGCCCTTAATCTGATCACCACTTATGCTTATTTCATAGAAGACGGACTGACCGAGCCTTCCATCACGCTTCCAATGCTTGATAAGCTCATCGAACATTCTCTGTTTGATGTACTTCTCTTTACAGATGCCAATGGCATCGATCATATCAGCGACGGCCGTACTTCCGACGTATCCGATCGTGCATTCTATCAGAACGGCATCAATGGCAAGACAGATACGGATGTTATATTTGACCCTCATTTCTTTGATGAGACAATGGCCTGCTTCTATACGCCGATCCATTATAACGGTGAAATCATAGGCGTACTGCGCGGCGCTTATCTTGCCGAAGCATATCTGCATGATATGTTAAATGCCACCTATTTTGATGAACAGGCAGGGCTTTTCCTCTGTACGCCTGACGGCAGGGTGATTGCCAGCTCCGATGATAATGAACGATCCTATGAAGGTAATCTGCTTGATATTCTTCTGCAAACCAATGTAATCGATAAGAATACAGCCGATGGAGCCGGCGCTGTCTTTGCAAACGGCGGTGAAGGCTCTTTCCTCTGTGATTCCGACAACCTGACCGATAATCTCTGCGTCACCTGGCTTCCTAATCACGATTTTGTTCTTGTACAGACTTTTCCTAAAAACGTTACGCAGCGTATGATCAGAGACGAAAATCTTGTGGGCATCCGTCTGGAGATCATGCTCCTGCTTCTGTTTGCCATCTATGTCATCACCCTGCTTTTGCGCGCCAAACGAGAAAAGAAACTGCTTATGCAGGAAAATTATGAACTGGGATATAAGATCAATGATGTCAACTCCCTCTTAAACCGTAAAGAGAGGCAGTACCGAATTGCAATCACTTCCAACGCCTTCTGTACCTTTGAATTTAATCTGACCAAAGATGTGATTGAAAATGATATTACCCGCATCGTAAACGAAGAACAGATCTCCATGCTTGAAAAGGTCGGCCTGAAAGCGCCCTGCAAAGCCTCCGAATGCTTTGAAAAGTGGAAAACTTTTATCTTAGAAGAATCCATGGAGGAATACAGCACTATCGTCAATATAGCATATCTGCAGAAACGATTTGAACAGGGAGATGCCCAGGTTGACGTGGATTATTGGGGACAGGTTTCCACCGACCAGCAGATGTGCGTCCGCCAATCTTTTATCATGACAATGGACGATGATACAGGCGATATCATGGTAATGGTAGTCTCCAATGAGATTACCGAACAGGTACAGGAACAGAGAGCGCAAACACAGGCGCTGCAGGACGCCCTGATGCAGGCGCAGCATGCTAACAATGCCAAGACTACTTTCCTTTCGAATATGTCCCATGATATCCGTACCCCGATGAATGCAATCATCGGATTTACGACCATTGCCATCAATCATATCAATAATAAGGAGCAGGTAAAAGATTGTCTGCAGAAAGTCCTATCCTCCAGCAATCACCTGTTGAGCCTGATTAACGATATTCTTGATATGAGCCGAATCGAGAGCGGTAAGGTGCAGATCAAAGAACAGGAATGCAATATTTCAGAACTGATGCACAATCTGGTCAATATCATCCAGCCTCAGGTTAAAGCAAAACAGCTGGAACTGTTCATCGACACTTACGAAGTAGTCAATGAAGATGTGATCGCGGATACCCTGAAAATGAACCAGGTGTTTATCAATCTCTTAAGCAATGCCGTAAAATATACGCCGGCCGGCGGTACCATCACCTTCCGGATCATGCAGAAGACTGCCTTCCGTCATGGTTACGGCGATTATGTCTTTACAATCAAAGATACCGGTATCGGTATGTCCGAGGAATTTGTAAAGCATATCTTCGAGCCTTTTGAGAGGGAGACCACCGTGACCAGATCCGGTATACAGGGAACGGGACTCGGCATGGCGATCACAAAGAATATTGTAGAAATGATGAACGGCAGAATCTCTGTGGAAAGCGAGATGGGAAAAGGAAGCGCCTTCACCGTAGAATTCTCTCTGAAACTACAGGACGTCAGGAAAAATGCGGAACAGCTTAAGGAGTTGCAGGGACTGCGTGTTATGGTGGTGGACGACGATTTTAATGTCTGCGACAGCGTCAGCAAAATGTTAATACAGCTTGGACTGCGTGCCGAATGGACAACCTCCGGCAAAGAAGCAGCTCATCGTGCCCGGACTGCGTACGAAGAAGGCAATCCCTATCATACTTATATTATTGACTGGCAGATGCCGGAGATAAGCGGACTGGAAACAGCCAGAAAAATCCGCAACCTGGCAGGGGACGACGTCTCTATTATCATCCTCACTGCCTACGACTGGTCTGATATCGAGGAAGATGCCAAATCGGTAGGTGTCACTGCCTTCTGTGCAAAACCGCTCTTTATGTCCGACCTAAAGGCAGCGCTCTTAGCAGCCAATAACCCGGCAGGTAATAACGACGAAGCCGCAGCCTGGACTCTGGCTGATTTTAGCGGAAAACGCGTGCTTCTTGTGGAAGATATCGAACTCAATCGCGAAATTGCAGAGATGATCCTCACAGAAGCAGGTTTCGCTGTAGAGTCTGCACCCGACGGAACCGATGCCGTAGCCATGATGGAAAAGGCCGATGAGAATTACTACGATGTGATCCTGATGGATATCCAAATGCCTGTTATGAACGGGTATGAGGCAACCCGCACCATCCGCAATATGCCAAGAAATGACGTCAAGACTCTGCCCATCATCGCCATGACAGCCAACGCCCTGGAGGAAGACAAGGAGGCGGCCCTGAAAAACGGCATGAATGCCCATATCGCGAAACCGATCGATATGGATATCTTTATCTCGGTGTTGAAACAATTCGTACACTGAGATATTTGGAGGTGAACCCCTGATGAAAATTATATTGATCGCCGTCAATGCCAAATATATCCACTCCAACCCGGCTGTTTACTCTCTGAAAGCCTGCACTGGCGCGTATAGCTCCCATGTGGATATTCTGGAGTTTACAATCAATCAACAACCTTCTTATCTGTTACAGGAAATCTATAAAAGGCAGCCCGATGTGGCCGCCTTCTCCTGTTATATCTGGAACCGAAATATGCTGGACGCCATCCTCCCGGACCTGCACAAGATACTTCCTCATACTGACTTCTGGGCAGGAGGACCGGAGGTCTCCTATAATGCACAGGAAATAATCGACAGATGGCAGCTTCGCGGCGTTATGGCAGGCCCCGGGGAAGGATCTTTTGCGCATCTGGTATCCTGCTACGTGAACGGCAATGCCGACAGCCTGCCTGCGATTCTGGACAGCACAAATGGAAACAGGCTTTTTCTTGATGAAATTCCGTTTTGGTATGCGAAACCAAATGAAGATGTCATTACAGACAACGGAGAATATCCTGGTATCACAATGGAAGATGAACATCGTATCATCTATTATGAAAGCAGCAGGGGCTGTCCTTTTTCATGCAGTTACTGTCTTTCTTCTATAGATAAGACCATGGATTTCCGCTCCGTCTCTCGTGTATGTCGGGAACTTAGTTTCTTCCTTGCGCAAAAAGCGCCGCAGGTCAAGTTCGTGGACCGCACCTTCAACTGCAGGAAAGATCACGCACTTCCAATCTTACAGCATATCCTTGCGCACGACAACGGTATTACCAACTTTCATTTTGAGATTGCAGCAGATCTGCTGGATGAAGATTATTTTGCAGTGCTCAGACAAATGCGTCCCGGCGCCGTACAGTTAGAGATCGGCGTACAGTCTACCTGTCCGGAAACCATTGCCGCCATCGACCGCCGAATGGATTTTGCTAAAGTTGCCGATGTTGTCAGGCAGATTACTTCCTGGAACAACATTCACATTCATTTAGACTTGATCGCAGGACTTCCCTATGAGAATCTGGACACATTCCGGAACTCTTTCAATGACGTCTATGCCCTGCGGCCGGAACAATTACAGCTTGGATTCCTGAAAGTTCTCAAAGGTTCCGCTATGGAACAGCGTGCGCCGCAGTATGATCTTATCTATACAAGTCTGCCGCCTTATGAAGTATTGTCAACCAAGTGGCTTTCCTATAAAGATATCTGCCTCTTAAAGCAGGTTGAGGAAGTTCTGGAAATCTATTATAACAGTGGACAATTTGTGCATACACTGGATTTTTTATGCAGCTACTTTGCTTCACCTTTTGCTATGTATGAAGGCCTTGCCCGTTGGTATGAGAAACATAATCTGTTTGGTATTCAATCTTCCCGGTTACGAAAATACGAGATCTTACTTGATTTTGGTTTGTATGTTATTACTTCCCATACGAAAGAGATTTCTCTTCTCAGAGAATATATTATCTACGATCTGTATCTGCGGGAACACATGAAAAACCGGCCTGTATTTGCAGCCTCATTGGAGAAATGGAAAGAAAACATTCATGGTATACTACATCATGAAGCAGAGACACATGAACTGTTTCCGGAACTGATAAGCTGCAATTACCGGGAGCTGACAAAAGTTCTTCATGCAGAAGTATTTGAGTGTATTTTTGATACACCATGTACTGTTCTCTTTTGCTACGAAAGACGCAATCCGTTGACAAATAACTGCATAGAAGTCAAAATATTAACGGTTTGATCATTCCTGTAGATTGTATCGGCAGCCGGACCATTCATTGATCCGGCTGCTTTTTGAAAATCTTTTCTTCCTCCTTATAATCTTTTTCATAATCTTTCAAGATGTTATCAATAATCCTGTTCACCGCCTGATCCTTATTATTCTGTAACTTGTCTGTTGCTCTTAGCAGTAATAGATAATGTTCCTTCTTGATTGTAAGCTTATGAAATATAATGAGTTGTTGAATGGTTTTATTGTATACAATCAGAAAACCCAACGCTATAATTTCCGATACAATACCGGATAAAACCAATAGAAAACTTATAACACTATCATCCTTTGCCGATATCCAAATAACGCTGATCACAATCAAAAGAAACCCCAGGATACATGCGGTAATGGAAATCGCAAAATAGAAGTTAGCTTGTTTTCTGCTTATTTCAATAAAATCTGTATCATCTGTTCTGATACTTCTAAAAAAATCATCTTTTACGAGGATAATACTCTTAACCAATGCAAAGACAACAGCCAAAATACAGAAAACAACAAATGCCTCATTGCCAAGATTGATAAATGCTTCGTTACCGATATCAAGAGGAAACTTTTTATTGGTAGTAAAACATTCATTACCTATCATAAAGAAAATACTTTTTATGATAAATCCAATAACAATGAGATTCCTGAAGCTTTTACATATTTTTATGTATTCTTTGTTCTTTTCTGTCTTATTTATTCTTATCTCCATGACATGCCTCCTCTTTTGTAATTAGTAAACCTCCACACCATTCAAATCAAAATATTTTGTCTTACTAATTCCCCATTTACCATATTCGTATCTTATTTCTGCATATCCATTCCTGTCAGTAGTCGGATTCTTCTCTGCATCATAATATTTTTCCAATACAATCCTTCCCCATTCATCGTATTTTCGTTCAATCCACGCATACCCGAGATCCTCTCTGACCATAACATTACCGTCCGTATTTCTGTAAATGATATCTGTCTCATTTCCCAATTCATCATATCTGTATTCAAACGTTGAACAACAATATCTTGTATTCATGATCGGCTTATTCTCAGTATCAAAATAAGATGATAAAATGCACCTCCCGAGCGTATCAAACTTTTCTTTCTGAATTGCATAATTTTCATCACTGCGCAGTACTAGATTCTTTTTTTCATCATAATATCTTGTCTCTACACAGCGTCCGTTTTCATAGACATAATCATAAGAAGCATAACCCCCTTTCTTATACAAAGCAGGTTTGTGTTCTAGACTGTAATATCTTTCTTCTATTTTATTACCTTGCTCGTCATATTCGATACATACCTGTGCATACCCCAAATCCTCACGAGTCATCGGCATACCATCCGTATCTAAATACCTGATATCTGTTCTGTTCCCTTTCTCATCATATTCATATACATATCCGGCACATGTCATCTTCCCATTTTCCTGAATAATCATAGATTGATTATTCTCATCATAATAAGTTACCTTGATAAGATTTCCATACCTGTCATATTCCCTTTCGATAACTGCATAATTTTCATCTTCCCGTATTGTCAGTTTTTTATTATCATCATGATACCCCCATTGTTCATAATAGCTGCCCTTCACCCAATTTCCAAATTGATACATTTCTTCATAAGCAATATCACCACGTCCATTTCTTTTTGCCGGATTGCCATCAACATCAAAAAATTGTCCCCTTTGGATTTCCAGATTCTTTTCACTGTCATATGTAATCTCAAGAACATGCTGTGAATAATTAAAATCAAGTCTATTCATTGGCTTGTAGCCTATACCAATATAAATAGTATTTTCTTGATTTCCATATACATCATATTCGTATTCAAACCCGGCACAATGATATTCAGGACTAATGATAAGTGTTTTTCCATCCGCTCCGTAAAAATATTCTTTCTCACGTTGTCCATACTTATTATAAAAAATCTCTGTAACGGCATAACCTCTATCCTTGCGGACCTTTAATTCTCTGTTTTTCCCATAGTTTTCTCCCAGTCTCCAATTTCCGTTATTATCAAATTTATTTATATAATAAGCAATCCCACTTTCCTTATGTAATGTCAGCCTTTCCTCGGTATCATAATAGAAACCTTTTATCACATTGCCTCTTGTATCATATTCTTTTCTTATATGAGCATATCCAAGATCGCTGCGGTTCATCAGATTTCCACGGGTATCTTTATATCTGATATCTGTTTCATTCCCAAAACAATCATATTCATATGCAATTGCCGCACAATGATATTTCGTATTAATAACAGGTCTTCCATCAACGCCATAATAAGAATCAGAAATTCTCTGCCCCAGCAGATTATACTGTACTCTTCTGACTGCACATCCTTCTTCTTTGTGCAAAACGGGATCGCCGTTTGTATCATAATAACGATATTCTATGCATTTTGTATTCTGATATGCATATTGACAGACAGCATATCCTCCTGAATTACAGGTGGTAGGATTATTATTGGCATCATAATAGGATTCCTTTATCAAATTTCCAAGACTGTCATAATCTCTGTGTATCCTCGCATAGCCAAGATCTCTGCGTACCATAATATTTCCATCGATATCCACATAACTGATATCCGTCCTGTTCCCTGCTTCATCATATTGATAACGAAAACCGGCACATTCATAGTACGAACTGATAATAAGTGCATCACGATTATATTCATGATCAATCTCATAGTCAGGATTATAGTCAGTTCCATAATAGGCAACCCAGATACATCTTCCAAAATCATCGAATTTATATTCGGCTGCCGCATAACCTCTATCCTTTCTCAATACAAGTTCACCTTTTGTATCTTTATAAATATTCCTTTCACAATTTCCGTTGTCATTAAACTGATCTTCAAATAAAGCATATCCTCCTTCTTTACACAAAACAGGAATACCTTCTGTATCAAAATAAGATTCCCCCGTCAGATTTCCGTAATCATCATATTTTTTACATACTTTTGCATAACCAAGATCACTTCGGGTCATCATGATATAAGTCGGTTCAGGATCAGTATCACTATTTTCAGACTCAAAATCAAGATACCAGGCACTCTCCAGATTACCTTTCCTATCATACTCATATTGGAAACCGGCACAATGATATTTTGTATTGATAACCGGGCTTACCCCATCTGTATCAAAATAACATTGTTCAGTACACTTATCAGGATTGTCACGATCAGAATACTCAAATTTGGCAACGGCATACCCTTCCTCCTTCCTCAGCACCAGCTCCTTATTCCTATCCCTGTATTCCGTTCTGACCAAATTCCCTTCTTCATACTCAGCCTCATAGAAAGCATATCTCCCTCCCCTGCTCTCTATTGGATTTTTATCCTGATCAAGATAATTTTCTCTGATAATATTTCCATCCTGATCATATACTCTATGTACCCAGGCATATCCCAGATCAATACGCAGCATCAGATTATCATTCTTATCCAGATACAGTATATCAGTCTGATTTCCTTTATCATCATATTGAAACTGCATACCGGCACAATAATATACCCAACTGATAATACTTTTATGGTCTGTACCATAAAAATGACGTAATATCTGTCGATTCAGTTTATCATATTCATATTGAATGGCTGCATAACCCGTATCTTTGCGCAGGATCAGATTGCCATCTGTTCCATAGAACGATCTGCTTTCGATCAGACCCTTGTTATTATATTTATATTTTTGAATGGCATAGCCACCGTCGCTACACAAAGCAGGAGCCCCTTTCGTATCAAAATAGTGCTCCTCTGTCTTTTTACCGTTCGCATATACATATCGGACAGATGCAATTCCTGTACTCTTATCAGGCACATCCACCAGAATCTGATCTTCATATCCTTTATAATAAACTCTGACCGGATGACCGGATTCAAATTCCTGATAAACCATTGCATAACCTGTATCATAACGATTAATTGGATTACCCATATCATCTCTGTATTCTATACAAGTCTGATTGCCATCATCCGAATACTCATAAGCAATCTCCGACACCATATAATCTTTTCGATATGCAGAACATTCTTTTTTATTTTCATCTTCAATCAAATAAGCTTCCCGAATCAAAAATCCGCTTTTATTGTATGTTAATTTAATCTTCTGATACTCTTTATCAGGAAGTCTTATTAATTTATTATATTGATCATAATATTCCAAAAGGATCGTATTATAGTCGGAATTTTCCTCTTCATCACATGACTTATAGGTTACATATGCATAACCATTTCTGGTGTTTAAAGCTAATTCTTCATTCTTATCTCTATATTCTATCCTCTCCTTAACATCACCATGATCCGAAGCATAGATAATATTTATCTGAGAATATTCTCCATTGATATTACAATGTTCCTCTGCCTTATTAAAATATGATTTTGTTTCTACGCGAAACTGAGAATCATATTTTACTTTCTCTTTGAAAAATTTATCTTCGCTTAATGCTCTATCGTCTCCATTATAATAACTTGTCTCCGCCATTCTTTTATCCGGATCAAAAAAGTAACAGACAGATGTATATTCCCGTGATACCTCATTGTCTTCTTCCTGATCTATCTGAACAACAGCGGAAGTTTCCTCCTGGTCTTCCTTCTCATAACCTGATACATCATCTCTATTTCTTATAGTTGAACCATCAATATCTGCATTATCTTCGCTTTCTTCTTTATTATCCTTTTCTTCTTTATTTTCTTTTTTGTCTTTTTGATCCTTCGAGACAGATGCCATAACAGGTATCACATACTCTTTATTTTTTCCTTTATTCTTTGTGTCCTTTACAGTCATTAACATATTTTCTTTTGACGAAACCACAACAGAATCAAAAGTAACCTCAATCATTTTCTTTCCGTTTTCTTTTATTTCTTCACTATATTCCAGTGAAGTAGTTTGAAGTTCTTTTTTGCGGATCTTATTTCCGCTGACATCCAGAAAAGTCTCCCGGATCAATTTACCATGATCATAAGTATATTGATACTCACACACCCCGTTTTTATCATACCATTTATTTTCATTACGGCTTAACTGCTTTCTCCGGCACAGATTGCCATTCGCATCATATTCATATTTTTCACAGAATACCCTATTGTATCCCTCTACCTTTTCCATTCCATTCTCATCACTGAAATAGCGGATACAGGACAATCGGTTATTCTCCCCATATTCAAAGGAAACCATCATAATTCCCGACTTGTTACAAACCGGATTTCCGTTTATATCCAAATAATAAAGCGCAGTCATCTGTTTATTTTGATTATAAACGTATCTTTCTCCATTTACTCCGCAAAGATTATAGACACGAGGATTGATTCTGCGAGTTTCCGGCAGACCATCAATATTATAACTTACTTCTATTTGTTGTAACAGAATAGAATTTTCGATTGCATTTCTGGAAATCTGTTCATTCATGTTTTCTATTACATTTTCTTCCTCATTAGATGGTATCCTTAATAAAGTAGAATTGAGAAGTTGAGGCATACTGTCCGATGCATACTGTAAAATTTTAAATTCATCACTATCTTCCTGTTTCTTTAATTCTAACAACAGTTTACCATTACCGTTAAAATATGATATTTCCAGCGGTTCACGAAATTTATTATTATTTGCCGACATATATGCATTCTCATCATTCAGAGAAAGAAATTTACTTTTATTTCTTCGATACTTATATACGATACGATCAGCAGGCTGAAAAAAAGACATATCATAAAGACTCGAATATTCCTTTATAATATCACTCTGATGGTAAGAATTCCCATACGTCAGTTCCATACGTCCTTGAAAAGGATAATCATCAATTTTCCAATAACTGGAACATGATTTTATTTCTTCCGGAGACAACGGTTCTCCCACACCGACAGGAATCCCATATACTTCAACTATTGAAGCATAATAGTCTGTCTTCTTCACTGTCATCAGAAGAATCCAACAGCCTACTGCCACAACACTTACGATTAACAAGATATAAGTCCATTGAGGAGAGTGTTTTCTTTCATTATATAGTGTGATAATCTTGTCTTTAAATGTACCTAAAAAAGAAAATAAACGCTTCCAAATGTCACACCCTATAAGACAGATTATTTCCCATATTGCAAACAAAAACATGATAATAATTGCAATAGCCGCTGTCCAATAAATGAACTTTTTTCCCTGATATTCTGCAAGAATAGGACTGATCGTACAATAAGTTGTCAATGTAAACGCACTTACCAATAAGCCCATAAGATCAATCAAACGAATATTCTCATGATGCTTCTCTATCTTTTCTGCAACTTTGTCAACAACTGTCATGATAATATTTTTGAATCCGTCAAACATACTAACCTCCATGTCAAAGCAGTTTACCGCAATCAAGGTATCTATTTTTATATTATTTGTAGTTATATCGACAAATTTACAATTATTTTTTACTATTTTTATAGTATTTATATTTATTATATCTAATTTTTTTCGTAAAAGCAGGCACATTTCTATACAAAATATACTATTTCTATTTTAAATTGTACTAATACATTGAATATTATTATTGAATATTATTTATTTGACAAACTGGAAATTTTAACAGATGAAAAAGATACAGTATATTACAAATATTTCTGCATATACTATTGTCATCATTCTCGTTGATAACTTTGATCATAGTGATAATCATAGTGATAATCATAGTGATAATAAGATTAATAAGATAAGGAAAGGAATCAAAAATCCTCATGAATCCAAAAGCGCTCTTCCAATTATCCTACGGCCTGTATGTCGTATCCACAAAGCATGATAAGAAAATGAATGGCTGCATCATCAATACAGTTACCCAGGTAACAGACGATCCCAAACAGATTATTGTTGCCATCAACAAACAGAATCTGACCTGTGACCTGATTCAGAAATCCGGCGTCCTCTCCGTTTCCATCCTCTCTGAAACGGCTCCTTTTTCCCTCTTCCAACGCTTCGGATTCCAGAGCGGAAGCAATGTAGATAAATTCGTAGAGATTCCTTTCTCCATGACAGCCCAGGAACTCCCTTATCTCACGGAACATGTAACCGCTTATCTGGACTGCAAAGTGATAAACAGATATGATCTGGGAACACATATGCTTTTCCTGGCATCTGTATCCGACTGTGACGTTCTTTCCGGTGAAAAAGCCATGACCTACTCCTTCTATCACGAATATGTCAAACCAAAACCGGAAAATACTTCTGTCAAAGGCTGGCGATGTGTGGTCTGTGGATATGTATATGAAGGTGAAGAACTTCCACCTGATTTTATCTGTCCATGGTGTAAACACGGTATAGAAGATTTCGAGAAAATCCTATAAAATAAGATCTCTCATCAGACGATACCTTCCTCTTCTGCCCTTAATTTACAGCCATTCTCATAAGAATTAATCTCACAGATTTCCGCCTTGTCCTGCCTGATGCAAAAATCACAGGAAGGACAGGGTTTCTTTATTCCTGCAAAATCGCGGAGAACAGCCATGCCCTTTGCATTGTGCCTGCAGGTGCTGCACCAGCAGGCAGTACACTGCGAGAACAAGGAAATTGAACTGTGACGATCAGACTCAATCCTTATATCCTCATTCACTTCATTGCTTAAATTATCATCATAAGTCTTCTTATCTTCTGTTGATATATAATCAAATAGATTTATCTGTCCCTCAATCTGCTTTCTCATAAGTATCCTCTGTCAATATGCTTTCTTTGTCATTTTTCCATGCAAGTATCTCATTAAGATGTCTGTCTGTTTCTTTTTCTTCACCTTCCTGTGTAGGAAAATAATACCGCTTGTCCTTCAAAGCATCAGGCAGACATTGCATTCTGGTCAGCTTTTCTTCCGTATCATGAGCATAACGATATCCTTTCCCATAATGCAGCTCTGCCATCAGTTTCGTAGGAGCATTCCGAATCTGCAGCGGAACAGGCTCTGCCGGAGAATCATGAATATCCTTCTTTGCAGCTTCACAGGCCTTATACAAGGCGTTAGACTTTGGCGCCATAGAAAGATAGACCACCGCATGGGTCAAATGGACGTCACATTCCGGCATTCCCAGAAAATGACATGCCTGATAAACAGACACGGCTACCTGCAGCGCCCTCGAATCCGCCATACCGATATCTTCACTGGCAAACCTGATCAGACGCCTGGCTATATACAGGGGATTCTCTCCACCGTCCAACATTCGGTTCATCCAGTAGACTGCCGCATCCGGGTCACTGTTCCGCATGGACTTATGAAGCGCGGAAATCAGATTATAATGCTCTTCTCCCTTTTTATCATAAAGCAGAGAACGACGGTTCGTGCATTCAATCAACGTCTCATCCGTCACATGGATAATCCCCTCACTGTCGAGCTGGCTGTTGATCACCGCCATTTCCAACGTGTTCAACGCCGTTCTCCCGTCACCGTTGGCAAATCGGGCTATCGCATGAATCTGTTTCTCAGAAATATCAATCTGCTGATTCCCGAATCCTTTCGGATTTCGTAAAGCATGCAGCAGTAATTCATACAGATCCTCCTCTTCCAACATTTTCAGCACAAATACCTTACATCTGGACAGAAGAGCGGAATTGATCTCAAAAGAAGGGTTTTCTGTAGTGGCACCTACCAGAATAATACTGCCCTTTTCCACAAACGGCAGAAATGCATCCTGCTGTGCCTTATTAAAACGATGGATCTCATCCACAAAAAGAAGCGTATTGATTCCGATCCGCCTGCTGTCCTCAGCCTTCTCCATCACCTGTCTGATCTCCTTGATACCACTGGTCACCGCACTGAAATCTACAAAATCAGCCCTCGTCATTCCCGCAATGATGCGCGCCAATGTCGTCTTCCCTACGCCAGGAGGTCCCCAGAAGATCATAGACGAAATCTGATCCTGCTCAATCAGACGCTTTAACATCTTTCCTTCCCCCAGGAGATGTTTCTGCCCTACATAATCCCGTAATGTTTCCGGACGCAGTCTGCTGGCCAGCGGCGCACTGATAACACGATCATCAAATAAACTCATCTGTTCCATCTTGTCCCTCCATTTCGATTCAAATAATAGTTTCTATGATAAATAACAAATGTTTTTTATAAATTTTATGTTATATTTAGAATAATACTATGTTCTTACATACTATACCATAATATTTCTGCTTCGGAGAAGTCATTTCACATCCCAGAAGAGTAACTTCTGTGAAAATGCCCAATTTACAGGGATGCAACCGCAACTTACCGTAAAAAAACTTAAAAGCAACATGAAATTGATAGAGTTTACATCGAAATTTTTTTAAAATAAGAGTCAGTAAAAGCAAACCGGTACAGCTTTCAAACACTTATCACCAAAAAATAATAAAATAACATCCAATATTTTCAGGTTGTTATAGAAAAGGAGAATTCAAATGAGTCTTGGAGAAAATTTACAATTCATAAGAAAAAAAGAAAACATAACACAGGAACAACTTGCAGAACAGCTTGGGGTTTCCAGACAGTCCATATCCAAATGGGAATCTGATTCCTCCTATCCGGAGATGGAAAAGCTTCTTCAATTGTGCAAAATGTTTCACTGCAGTCTGGACGATCTGATGCAGGGAGACGTCAGTCAGACCTATGTGGAGGACAAAACCAATTATGACCAGCATTATAATGAATACAGCAAATTTATTTCTCTGGGCGTTGGTATGATCTTATCGGGTCTTTCCGCTACATTTTTATTTTATGGAATGAATTATTTTTTCGAGGGAGAACCAATCAAGGAAGACTTCTGTGGTATCATTTTCCTGATCTTTCTTGTAATCGGTGTATCGATCCTTATTCTGTTCAGTATCCGTGATGAAGACTTTAAGAAGAAAAATCCTTACATCTTAAACTTCTATCAGGAGAAGGAAATTGATAAATTTAACAAAAAGTTTTCGGTCATGGTCACCACCGGAATTTCTCTATTTATTATCAATATGATTCTGGTTACAGGATCCGAGGCAGTTTTTCCGAAAATAGAAGAAAATGAATACCTGCAATCTTTTGAGATGTTCTTTTTCTTCCTGATTATTACAATTGCCACCACGATCATCGTATACTATGGCATGCAAAAAGATAAATACGACATTGAGAAATACAATCAGTTAAATGACAAGAATTCCGAAATTAGCAAAAAAGGTTCTTTGACAGGAACAATATGTGGTATTATTATGCTGTTTGCTACGATCTTATACCTGATCGCCGGTTTCGTATTTAATAAATGGGGAATGCCTTCTCCAATCGTATTTGCTGTCGGTGGTATCTGCTGTGCTATTGCCTGGATTATCATCAATTTCAAAAAATCATAATCACCAGAACTATCATACAAAAAGCCGGATGATCCGGCTTTTTGTATGAGTCAAAAGCAATTATTTATTTCACCACATCATTAAATGCCATTTCCCAATATTTTTCCGGAATATCCGGCCAGTTGACCTCTCCTTCCGCCTCCCCGCACAATCTCATGGCCAACAGCAGACAGGGGGTCGTACAGTCATTTCCCGTATACAGACAATGCAGAATCAGTTCAGGCCAATGCAGCGCTTTCTCCATGATCCCGGAAGACATAAACTCTTCCTTCACAGCATCCACATCATAAGACAACTGATAAAATTCTTCTTCCCATTTGTATTTGTTCCCATGCAGTATCATATACTGCGTTTTACCTTCATGATACCAAGGAAGTCCCACGGAACCCGGATGAATCAGTTTCCTGGAACCATACACGGTACTTTCCTGAATATGAGTATGACCACTGATAATCAGATTCACATCCAAAGATGACATGATATCTTCCAGTTTTTCATTTTCCGGTCTCAACAGTTCATTAGACTTCGTAAGAGATCCATGACAATAGCGAAAAGCGGGATACCCTTCCCTCTTATACATCCCCTGAATATCCATACTTTCAAAGAAATCCAGATCCCGTTTTGTTAAATTCTCATAAGTATAGAGCAGATTACCGCTGGCGGAAGAATAAGTCCATCTCTCAAACGGATCATTTTTGTGATCCAGCATATAATCTTCCCTGTTTCCCCGGATAAACGTACATCGGTATTTCCTCTTCATCTCATAGATAACTTTCATTGTTCTCTGCGGATAGGGGCAGTCACTGACGTAGTCTCCCAGAAAAAGGAATTCGTCCACATTTCTGTCAAGAGCATGTCTGATACAAGTTTCCAGAGCAATATGATTGCTGTGAATATCTCCTATTACAGCCAGTTTCATATCTCTTCTCCTGTTTCTTCATCTTCCGTTTCCTCAACAATGTCATCCAGATTCTCGATCTCATGATGTCCATCACTCAGCTTTTCTCTCACCTTGGCAATTCTTGCAACCTTCACATTATCATCCAGATTGATCATCTTCACGCCGGATGTAATTCTTCCCAAAGTAGAGATATCTTCCATACGAAGCTGTATGATAATACCTTCTGTTGTAATCATCATGATCTCATGTTCATCATCTACAGCCTTCACGCCAACCACATCTCCGGTTTTCTCCGTGATCTTATAACATTTAATACCTTTACCACCGCGTTTCTGAACCGTAAACTCATCCAGATAAGTACGTTTTCCCATACCGTTCTCAGATACAATCAGAAGAGAATCCCCCTGATGATCCAACTGCATACCGACAATCTCATCCCCATCAGACAAATTCATACCGATCACGCCCATAGAACTTCTACCGGTAGGACGTACATCCGTCTCCTTGAAGCGGATACACATACCAAGCTTTGTCACGAGGAAGATTTCCGTATCCTTAGAAGTCGTCTTTACCTCGATCAATTCATCATCTTCCCGCAGATTAATGGCGGCAAGTCCGTTCTTCCTGACGTTGCTAAATTCCATAACAGGCGTTTTCTTAACGATACCACGCTTTGTCACCATGAAAAGATTCTCATTTTCCTCATAATCCTTAATCGGTATCATGGCAGATATCTTTTCACCCGGATTTAACTGCAGAATATTGACAATCGCAATCCCTCTGGCAGTACGGCTGGCCTCCGGAATCTCATAGGCTTTGAGTCTGTATACACGCCCCAGGTTAGTAAAGAACATCAGATAATGGTGTGTCGACGTCATCAGAAGATCTTCGATATAATCTTCCTCGATCGTCTGCATTCCCTTGATTCCCTTACCGCCGCGATTCTGAGCCTTAAAGTTATCCACAGTCATACGCTTCACATAGCCGAGGCTGGTCATGGCAATTACCGTATTGCCTTTCGGGATCAGATCTTCCATATTGATATCATAGACGTCAAATCCGATCTTACTTCTCCTGTCATCGCCAAATTTCTCGGAAATAATCAATATTTCTTCTTTGATTACACCAAGAAGCAGCTTTTCATCGGCAAGAATTGCCTTTAACTCGGCAATCTTAGCCATTAACTCTCTATGTTCATTCTCAAGTTTCTCTCTCTCCAGACCTGTCAGCGCACGCAGACGCATGTCCACGATAGCCTGCGCCTGTGCATCGGAGAACTGGAAACGCTCAATTAGCCTTTCTTTCGCGATTGGCGTAGTCTGGCTGCTTCTGATAATCTGAATCACTTCATCAATATGATCCAGCGCGATCAGAAGACCCTGCAAAATATGATCCCTCTCTTCCGCCTTGTTCAGATCATATCTTGTTCTTCTGGTCACCACCTCTTCCTGATGTCTGATATAATGCGTCAGCATATCGAGAAGATTCATGACCTTAGGCTCGTTATTCACCAAAGCCAGCATAATCACACCGAAGGAATCCTGCAGCTGTGTATGTTTGTATAACTGATTCAGGATCACATTCGCATTAGCATCCTTGCGCAGTTCTATTACAACCCGCATACCTTCACGGTTTGTCTCATCCCGAAGATCAGTGATACCGTCAATCTTTTTTAATTTAACAAGATCGGCAATCTTAAGGATCAGATTTGCTTTATTTACCATATAGGGAAGTTCCGTCACAATAATGCGGCTCTTTCCGTTAGGCATTGTCTCGATATCCGTAACCGCACGGACTCTTACCTTTCCGCGTCCCGTTCTGTAAGCTTCTTCTGCCCCTCTTGTACCAAGGATAATACCACCGGTCGGAAAATCAGGCGCTTTCACGATTTCCAGAAGTTCTTCCATATCGGTGCTTCTGTCCTCATTGATCCGGTTATCAATGATCTTTACCACCGCACTGATCACTTCCCGCAGATTATGGGGCGGTATATTGGTAGCCATACCTACCGCAATGCCGGAAGTACCGTTTACAAGCAGATTCGGATAACGGCTGGGCAGTACAGTAGGCTCTTTCTCCGTATCATCGAAGTTGGGCACAAAATCCACGGTATCCTTATTGATATCCGCCAGAAGTTCCATGGAAATCTTACTCAGTCTTGCCTCCGTATAACGCATGGCCGCCGCACCGTCTCCATCCACGGAGCCGAAATTCCCGTGTCCATCGACAAGAGGATATCTGGTAGACCATTCCTGCGCCATATTAACGAGCGCTCCATAGATGGAGCTGTCACCATGGGGATGATATTTACCCATCGTATCACCCACAATACGGGCACTCTTTCTGTGAGGCTTGTCCGGACCGTTATTCAACTCGATCATGGAATACAGAACCCGGCGCTGTACCGGCTTCAAACCGTCTCTTACGTCAGGAAGCGCACGAGCTGCAATAACGCTCATGGCATAATCTATGTAAGAATCTTCCATTTTCTTCTTAAGATCTACTTCCTCAATCTTGTCAAAAATCCTGTCATCCATTCTATAGCAATGTTCCTTTCTTACAAATCTGTTTTCAGATATCCAGATTCTTTACAAACTTCGCATTTTCCTCAATAAAAATCCGCCGCGGTTCCACTTTATCACCCATTAACGTATTAAAGGTGAGATCCACTTCCGATTCCTCTTCCTCATTGATATTTACACGAAGCAGGATACGTTTCTCCGGATCCATGGTCGTTTCCCATAACTGATCCGCATCCATCTCTCCCAGACCTTTATAACGCTGAATCTTATTGTTCTGATCACGGCCAACTTCCGCGAGCAGCTTTTCTAGTTCTTCATCACTGTAAGCATACCATACCTGCCTGTTCTTCTCCAACTTATAGAGAGGAGGCTTCGCCAGATATACATGCCCCTGTTTGATCAGCTCCGGCATAAAACGATAGATAAATGTAAGCATAAGCGTGGCAATATGAGCTCCGTCCACATCGGCATCCGTCATAATAATGATCTTATCATAGCGCAGTTTGCTGATATCGAAATCATCATGAATCCCTGTACCGAAGGCTGTGATCATTGCCTTGATCTCCGCATTGGCATAGATCTTATCCAGCCTTGCCTTCTCCACATTCAGAATCTTACCGCGAAGAGGCAAAATAGCCTGTGTGGCACGGCTTCTGGCAGTCTTTGCCGAACCGCCGGCGGAATCTCCCTCCACGATATAGATCTCACAGTTCTTAGGATCCTTATCAGAACAATCAGCCAGTTTACCGGGAAGAGCGCTTCCCTCCAACGCTGTCTTACGCCTTGTCAGATCTCTGGCCTTTCTGGCCGCTTCCCTGGCACGCTGCGCCAGAATGGATTTCTCACAGATCGTTTTGGCAACTGCCGGATTCTGCTCCAGAAAATAAGTCAACTGCTCACTGACCACGCCGTCAACGGCGCCCCTGGCCTCCGAATTCCCCAGTTTCTGCTTCGTCTGTCCTTCAAACTGAGGATCTTCCACCTTAATACTGATGATCGCTGTCAAACCTTCCCTGATATCCTCACCCGAAAGATTCCCTTCATTGTCTTTCAACAGCTTATTCGTACGTGCATAATCATTAAAAGTCTTCGTCAAGGCATTTCTGAAACCGACGAGATGTGTACCACCCTCCGGCGTATTGATATTATTCACGAAGGTATACACACTCTCATTATAAGAATCATTATGCTGCAGAGCCACTTCCACATAAACGCCGTTTCTGGAACCCTCGAAGTACATAACATCATTGTACAAAGCTTCCTTACTCTTATTCAGATAGGTAACGAATTCCTTGATACCTCCCTCATAGTGGAACTCTTTCTTCTGCTCCCTGCCCTCTCTCTCGTCGATCAGAACAATCCGCAGTCCTTTTGTCAGAAAAGCAGTCTCTCTCAATCTTGTCTTAAGCGTATCATAATCAAAGACAGTCTCTTCAAAGATTGTCTTATCCGGTATAAAGTGAACTCTTGTCCCTGTCTTATCCGCCTCGCATTCTCCAATTACTTTCAGTGGATAACAGACATGTCCTCTCTCATAACGCTGTTTATGCACTTTGCCTTCCGCACAGATCTCCACTTCCAGCCAGTCAGAGAGTGCATTGACTACAGAAGCGCCCACACCGTGCAGGCCGCCTGATACCTTGTATCCTCCACCACCGAATTTACCGCCCGCATGAAGAATCGTAAACACTACTTCCACCGCCGGGATGCCGGCTTTATGATTGATGCCTACCGGAATCCCTCTTCCGTTATCCTCTACGGTGATCGAGTTGTCCTGATTGATCGTAACATGAATCGTATCACAAAAACCGGCCAGCGCTTCATCTACCGAATTATCCACAATTTCATACACCAGATGATGGAGACCTCGAAGAGAAGTACTGCCTATATACATACCGGGCCTTTTCCGTACCGCTTCAAGACCCTCCAGGATCTGTATTTGATCTGCACCGTATTCGTTAGCCGTATTAGCCATATTCACCATGCCCTTCTTCAATACCATGACTGACCATCTATCATTTCATGATCTGTTCTTATCAAAATCTACCCTATAATCTTACCATTTTCTATATGAAAAACTTTGTCGATTTCAAATCGATTGTTCACAAATTCATCCAATCCCGTACAAGTGATGATTGTCTGAATATCTCCGATCGTACTCAACAGATAATTCTGCCTGTTACTGTCAAGTTCCGACAACACATCATCCAAGAGCAGTACCGGATTATCCTTCGTCATCTTCTTCACCAGCTCGATCTCCGATAATTTGAGAGAAAGCGCCGCTGTCCTCTGCTGTCCCTGAGATCCGAACTTGCGAATATCGATATCTTCCACAAGGAAACTGAAATCATCCCTGTGTGGTCCGGTAGCAGTCTGCTTCAACTTAACGTCTCTTTCCTGATTTGCAGCCAGCTTCCTTTCATAATTGCTTATGGTCACATCCGGTTCATATTGAATGATCAGATTCTCCCTGCCGCCGGATAATTTCCTGTGAATCTCCAATATGATCTCGTTTAACTGCTCCACAAAAAGCTGCCTTCTCTCTATGATCTTACTCCCAAAAGAAATCAGCTGAGAATCCCATATATTCAGCGTATCCCGCAAAGACGGATTGAAATACATATCCTTCAAAAGCTTATTGCGCTGATTTACAATCTTATTATAATTGTTCAGATTGTAGAGATAAAACTGATCCAGCTGGCACAGTTCCATATCCACAAATCTTCTTCTCTCCGCAGGCCCGTTCTTGATGATACTTAAATCTTCCGGGGAAAAGAAAACGACATTCAACAGACCAAGCAGCTGCGCCGCTTTTTTGATTTTCTGGCCGTCAATTGCGATTCCTTTGGACTTACTCTTACGAAGATGCATATCCACTCTCGTCTCTATACCCTCTTTTTCCAGATAAGTCCTGATATGCGCTTCCTCTTGATTGAAATTAACGACATCCTTATCCTTTGTCCCTTTGTGGGATTTAGTAGTGGCCGACATATAGATCGCCTCCAGGATATTCGTTTTCCCCTGCGCGTTATCCCCATAGAGAATATTTGTGCCGCTGCTGAAATCAATATGTAAAGAGTCGTAATTCCTGTAATCTGCAATTTCCAATGATTTTATAATCATCAGTTCTCTACCCTAACCTGTTGTCCGTCAAATTCTATCACATCGCCCGGATGGATCTTCTTCCCGCGCTGCACTTCCACAACGCCGTTGACCTTAACCTGTCCTTCCTGTACCTCAATCTTGGCATCCACCCCGGACTCTACCAGTCCCGCCAGCTTAAGCGCCTGCCCCAGCTTGATAAAATCGTCCCTGATCCTGATTATTTCCATAATTTTCTATTCTATTCCAATCTTATTATCTTCTCAGTTCACCGTCGTGAAATTCACCGGCAATATCACATAGATATAAGTTTCCTCTGCATTCCTGATAAAACAGGGCGCTTTCGGATTCACCATATATAAATTGATCTCCTCATCCTCGATCACGCGCAGAGAATCGATCAGAAACTTGGGATTGAACCCGATCATTAAATCCTTCCCTTCCTTGTCGATATCTATCTCCTCATCCATGCTTCCTACCGTGGAGTTCATCTTCAACTGCATCATGTCATCCAATACGCTCATGATAACAGGCTTCTTATCTCCTTCTTTCACGAGAAGAGTTGACCTGTCGATACAATTCAATAACTCCTTCTTATTGATCCTCACCCTTGTCTCATAATCACTGGACAACATCTGATCAATCCTGAAATATTCTCCCTCAATCAATCTGGAAACAACGATCGTATTGTCAAACTCAAACAGAATATGCTTACTCGTGAAGTAGATGCTGACATCTTTATCCATATCTCCGGAAAGAATCTTGCTGATCTCATTCAACGTCTTACCTGGAACGACCACTTTCTTGTAGTCATAGGAATTCTTAAGCAATATTCTCCTGATAGAGATCCTGTGACCGTCAAGAGCCACAACCTTCAGCGTATTATCACTGATCTCAAACAATTCTCCCGTCATCAGCTTATTGTTGTCATTATCGGATATGGCGAATATCGTCTGTCTGATCACTTCCTTCAAAGTAAACTGTGACAACATGACACAATCATTCTTCTCGATTTCCGGAAGAAAAGAGAAATCTTCTCCTGATTTTCCTATAATGTTAAACTTTGCCTTCTCACAGGTAATGGTAGTCTTAAACGAATCATCCGTCTCAATCGTAATGTTGTTGTCAGGAAGCTTCCGCACAATCTCCAGGAAGATCTTGGCATCAAGTGCGATAATCCCCTTATCAATGATCTCACCGTCAATCACGGTTTCTATACCCAGTTCCATATCATTGGCAGTCAGCTTGATCTCACCGGTTCTCGTATCCACAAGGATACATTCCAATATAGACATCGTTGTCTTATTGGGAACTGCCTTGGAAACAGTTTGTACTCCGCTTAAGAGACTGGATTTTGAACATACAATCTTCATGTGTGTATAAATTCCTTTCTTATATGTGTGCAAAAATTTTGAGCTGCCATAAGTTATTTATTAATAATTTATTTCATAGTATTAGTAATAACAGGTGTTGATAAGTGGATAACCCTGTCTATTATACTATTTATCAGCAAAAAAGTAAAAGAATAACCATGTGAAAAACGCAGGATAACCTGATTATAAATATGAGATTATCAACATCCGTTTTTAACTTCATCAAATGGTGTGATAATAAGTATTCTTTCTATCAACCTGCTTTCCACTGTTTTTCTACATGATCTTGCTTAGGTTTGTGGACAGGACAGGCAGTTGCGATAATTCAGGATGGATTTATTTTCTTCTTAATCAGTTCCACTTTGTTTCTTAATTCTTCATTGGTTGCAACTCCCTCTGTTATCTTTTTGATGCCGTGAATTACAGTCGTGTGATCCTTCTTACCGAGAATCTTTCCAATGCCTGCAAGAGGGGTTTCGGTCATCGTTCTGCACAGATACATGACAATCTGTCTTGGCAGTACAAATTCCGAATTTCTTTTCTTGGATGTAATGTCTGCCGGACTGACATTAAAATGTTCAGCCACTACGTTAATAATCAGGGTTGGTGTGATATCTCTTGGCAGATCCGGATCTATGACATCTTTCAGGGCTTCTTCCGCATAAGCTAAGTTAATGTCAACTTTATTTAATTTGGAAAAAGCGATGATCTTATTAAAGGCTCCCTCTAACTCCCTGATATTCGACTTAATATTGTTAGCAATGTACTGAAATACCTCATCGTCGATATCCTTCGGATAAGTTTCCGCATTTTTCTTAAGGATTGCCATTCTTGTCTCATAATCGGGCGGCTGGATATCCGCGATCAGACCCCACTCGAATCTGGATCGAAATCTTTCTTCCAGAATCTCCATGTCTTTGGGAGGTTTGTCCGAGGAGAGAATAATCTGCTTGCCGGCGGAATGCAGGGTGTTGAAGGTATGGAAGAATTCTTCCTGCGTACTTTCCTTGCCAATGATGAACTGGATATCATCGATCAGAAGTACGTCTACGGTACGATATTTCTCACGGAATTTGTTCATCTTGACGGTGTCACCGCTCCTGACGCCGTCTATGACCTCGTTGGTAAACACTTCCGATGTTACGTAGAGAACTTTCATATCAGGATTCTGTTCCAGTATAAAGCGGCCGATGGAATGCATCAGGTGTGTCTTGCCAAGTCCTGCTCCTCCATAAATATAGAGAGGATTATATACGTCGCCCGGAGATTCGGCTACTGCGAGAGAAGCCGAGTGAGCGAATTTGTTGTTGCTTCCTACGACGAAGGTATCGAATTTGTATTTTGGATTCAGGTTCGCATGTTCATATTTCAGATTATAAACAGGATCGTCTTCTCCCAGGGCGCCTTCCACTACATCTTTTTCCAGAATAAAAGCGATATCGTAAGTGTGATCCATCATCTCTGATATGGTAACCTGGAAAAAGCTTTTATACTTGGAAGAGATATAATTGAGAGCATGAGCCTGATCAGAAGGAATAATGATCATCACTACATTATTTTTAACCTGATAGAAGTTAAGCGGCAATATCCAGGTATTGTAGGAAATATCAGTAAGCTCATATTCTTCTCTCAGTGTTTCTTTTATTAAATCCCATTTGTCTTTGATTGAATCCATATTTTGATAAACCTCGTTTTTTATGTTACGTCGAAACTTCCCTACCCTATATATTAATATAAATAATCTAAAAATTCAAATGAAGTTGTCCACAAAATAATATTTATATCCACAGATTTGTCCACATGTAAGCGCCATTTTTATCGTAAATCTGAAATTGCCTTTTAAGGGCATTGTAATTTTTATGAATTGCGGAAAGAGTATGTGGATAAGAATGAAAATGGTTATAAACAATATTAACACTGCATTTTAAGAGGATCAGGAGATTTTTTAACATTTTAAAATGAAGTTATGCACAAGTTATACACATGATTGTGGATATAATTACGATGTTTATAAAACGGTATCTATATATTGTAGATGGTTTTTGTTATAAATAACAAGATATAGAACAGTTCGTTTTGTGCCATTTTTATCGTATTTTAAGAGAAAAAATAAGCTTATTTACTTGACGTTTCTCCATGAATTATATATAATCAACATGTTGTTTTTCAAATATTTGTAAAATAAAACTACCTTATATATAAATTAAGGTTTCATAGAAGGAGGTGCATCGAAATGAAAATGACTTATCAGCCCAAGAAGAGACAGAGATCCAAGGTTCACGGATTCCGTAAGAGAATGAGTACTGCCGGTGGAAGAAAAGTTCTGGCTGCAAGACGTGCAAAAGGAAGAAAGAGATTATCAGCATAGGCCGCATTTATGTGGCCTTTTTTTCTCCTGATTTGTTATGTCGTTTGTTATGAATATGGAGGAAAAATGGTATTTTCAGAATCCTTAAAGAAAAATAATGATTTCCAGTATGTTTACAGACATGGTAAGAGTTACGCAAACAAATATCTGGTAATGTACGTATTGAAAAACAACACAGACAAAAACAGACTGGGAATATCCGCCAGTAAGAAGGTAGGCAACAGTGTCGTCAGACACAGATTTGCCAGACTGGTGAGAGAGAGTTACCGACTACATGAGAATATATTTAATAGTGGTTTAGATATAGTAGTCGTTGCAAGAAAAGGCGCTGCTTTGGTCGGTTATCATGAGATTGAAAGCGCATTATTACATCTTTCGGGCCTTCATCATATTCTGTGTGATGAAGAGCGGATTTAGAAATTGATATGAAAAAATTACTAATTTATCTTATTAAATTCTATAGAAGATATATTTCTCCAATGAAAAGCACAAAGTGCCCGTATTTCCCAACCTGTTCCGAATATGGACTGGAGGCCGTTGAGAAATACGGCGCTTTGAAAGGCGGACTGATGGCTCTTTGGAGAATATGCAGATGTAATCCTTTTTCAAAAGGTGGTTATGACCCTGTTCCTTAAAAAATATATGATTTGAAGGAGGTAAATCGATAGTGTCAGATATTTTGTTAACCCAGGATCCCGGTAAGATACTTGGTCCTATCGCGAAATTGTTGGGTTATATTATGGAAGGTATCTTTTTTGTCATTGATAAGATTGGTATCCCTAATATTGGACTTGCTATTATTTTGTTTACGATCGTAATCTATCTTCTTATGATGCCCCTTACGATCAAGCAGCAGAAGTTCTCGAAGCTGTCTGCGAAGATGAATCCGGAACTGCAGGCCGTACAGGCCAAATATAAGAACAGGAAAGATAATGACGCCATGATGGCAATGAATATGGAGACGAAAGCCATTTATGCGAAGTATGGCGTTTCTCCTACCGGCGGTTGTGTGCAGCTGATCATCCAGATGCCGATCCTGTTTGCATTGTATCGGGTTATCAATAATATGCCTGCCTATGTTGGCAAGATCAAAGAAGCTTTCTTTCCGCTTGTTGACAATTTGATCGCGCAGGCAGGGAGCTCGGAATTTATCAGGTCATTTTCTCAGGCCGGTTATTTCAATAAGCAATTTGAAAATGAATCTTTTATCAACGGCGTTACTACTTATGTACAGAATACTTTTATAGACGTGTTAAACAAGTCCTCGACGGCGGAATGGCTCAGTATCAAGGATAAGTTTCCGAGTCTGTCACAGGATGTGGATCAGTCACTGGAATTATTAAATCAGTATAATAATTTCCTGGGATTGAATATCGGTAATTCTCCTTCTTATATTGTCAAAGAAGCCATAAGCGCAGGTTCTTATTTGATGGTAATAGCGGCTATTTCGATTCCGATTCTGTCTGCCGTGACACAGTGGATCAACTTGAAATTAATGCCGCAGCAGGAAACACAGTCGGATAACAAGAGTGACACCCAGAATACGATGATGCAGTCCATGAAGACGATGAATATGATGATGCCGATCATGTCTGCTATCTTCTGTTATACGCTGCCTGCCGGTCTTGGACTTTACTGGGTAGCCGGCGCTGTGGTGAGAAGTATCCAGCAGGTTATTATCAACAAACATATTGATAAGTTGGATTTGGACGAGATCATCAAGAAGAATGAAGTCAAGGCTAAGAAGAAAATGGAGAAGGCCGGCGTAAAGGCCGAACAGATGGCAGCTTACGCAAATATGAATACGAAGAAAGTGAGTACTACCGCTTCCAAGGCAAATTCTACTCCTTCTTTGACAGCTGAGGAAAAGGCAGAGGCAGTCAGAAAATCAACGGAATACTATAATAAGAATGCGAAATCCGGAAGCATGATGTCTAAAGCTAATATGGTGAAGCAGTATAACGAGAAGAATAATAAATAAGGTTGTCAGGTTGATGATGTGGATCAGATTGATTTTGTGTAGGAATGGAGGATTGAATATTTATGGAATTTATTGAGATATCTGCAAAGACAGTGAATGATGCGATTACGGAAGCATGTCAGAAATTTACTGTGACCAGTGATAAACTGGAGTATGAAGTTGTAGAAGAAGGCTCTTCCGGATTTCTTGGGATAGGCGCAAGACCCGCTGTTATCAGGGCAAGAGTCAAATCTTCCGTACAGGATACCGCTAAAGATTTCTTAAAAGATGTCTTTGAAGCTATGGATATGACGGTTGTAATTGACGTTAAATACGATGAGATCGAGAATTACATGGAAATCGACTTAAACGGCGATGATATGGGTGTTCTGATTGGTAAGAGAGGACAGACACTGGATTCTTTGCAATATCTTGTATCTCTGGTAGTCAATAAGAATGTTGATAATTATATAAGAGTCAAGGTTGATACGGAGAATTACCGTCAGAGAAGAAAAGAAACGCTTGAGAATCTGGCAAAGAACATTTCTTATAAGGTGAAGAGAACGAAGCGGCCGGTTTCCCTCGAGCCGATGAATCCTTATGAGAGACGGATTATACATTCCGCACTGCAGAATGATAAGTATGTTACAACACACAGTGAAGGAGATGAGCCGTTCAGGCATGTGGTTGTTGTTTTAAAGAAGTATGACAGAAACAGATAGTATTAAAAAACGGCAGGATATTTCAATCTTGCCGTTTTTAGTATATGATTATAGAGTATAAAAGGACAGATTAATATGAAAACGGATACAATTGCGGCTATTGCAACAGCCATGTCAGATTCAGGAATCGGTATTGTGCGTGTCAGTGGAGAAGATGCGGTTACGATAGTTGATAAGATCTACAGGAACAGTAAGCAGGAAAGAACCCTGACCAGATATGCCAGTCATACGATCCATTATGGGTCTGTCGTTGCAGACAATGAGACTGTGATCGATGAAGTTATGGTTACGGTAATGAAAGCTCCCCGAAGTTATACTACAGAAGATACGGTGGAGATCAACTGTCATGGCGGTATCCTTATGATGAGAAAGATTCTTGACACCGTGATTCAGGCAGGTGCAAGGATTGCGGAACCGGGAGAATTTACGAAACGTGCTTTCTTGAATGGCAGAATTGATCTTTCCAGGGCGGAAGCAGTGATGGATATTATCCATGCCAAGAATGAATTTGCCCTGCAGTCTTCTGTGAAGCAGTTGAAAGGTTTTGTTTCTGACAAAATACGAAGTCTCAGAGAAGCTATTTTGTATGAAATTGCATTTATAGAATCTGCTTTGGATGATCCGGAACATATCAGCCTGGATGGTTATTATGACAGATTATCCGAGAGAACAGAACATGTGATACAGGAATTATATAAGTTATTAGATTCTGCGGATGATGGCAGGATGCTGAGAGAGGGAATCAATACCGTTATCGTTGGAAAACCGAATGCCGGTAAGTCTTCTCTTTTGAATATTCTGGTAGGAGAGGAGAAAGCGATCGTAACCGATATTGCCGGAACGACAAGGGATACCCTGGAGGAAGTCATATCGATTGGGGGGATTACGCTAAATATCGTTGACACTGCCGGTATCCGTAATACAGAAGATATCGTGGAGAAGATGGGGGTAGACAGAGCGATAAAGATTTCCGGGAATGCCGATCTGATTCTCTATGTTGTGGATTCTTCTCTTCCTCTGGATGAGAATGATCATGAGATTATGAAAATGATCCGAAATAAGAATGTCATTATTTTATTGAATAAATCCGATCTGCACGAAATAGTTCAGGAAAATGATATTAAGAATTTGATAGAAGAAATCAACGGCGCTGCCAATGAAAATGAAATAACGGATATTGATAAATATATGATCAGGACTTCCACCAAGACAGATTCGGGTATTGAAGACTTACTTCATGCTGTCAGGGAAATGTTTTTTCACGGGGAGATTTCTTATAATGACCAGGTATATATCACGAATATGCGGCATAAAGAAGCGATTCGGGAGGCTTTGGAGAGTATGATGCAGGTGAGGAAAAGCCTGGAAATGGAAATGCCGGAAGATTTCTATTCTATTGACCTGATGAGCGCTTATGCTTCACTTGGCAGTATTATAGGGGAAGAAGTGGGAGACGATCTTGTGAATGAGATATTCTCTAAGTTTTGTATGGGAAAATAGAGTGATTTGGCATAGAAGGGTTATGGTAATTGGCTTAGGAAAAAGAGATGAAATTGAGGAAACAGTATGACAGAGATAGTTGATAAGTCTTATTTACGGGAAACAGTGGATGTATGTGTGGTCGGTGCGGGACATGCGGGATGTGAAGCGGCGCTTGCCTGTGCAAGATTGGGATTGAGGACAGTGATTTTCACGGTGAGTGTGGACAGTATCGCCTTAATGCCCTGTAATCCAAATATTGGCGGAACTTCCAAGGGACACCTGGTTCGTGAGATCGATGCTTTGGGCGGAGAGATGGGTAAGAATATCGATAAGACGTTTATCCAGTCTAAGATGTTGAATAAATCAAAGGGACCTGCCGTTCATTCTCTTCGCGCGCAGGCAGATAAAGCAGAATATTCCAGAGAAATGCGTAAAGTGTTGGAAGCTCAGGAAAATCTTACGATCAAACAGGCAGAGGTTTGTAAGATTTTAACGGAGGATTGTGAAGGTTGTTCCGGTCATGAGAGTATTGCGTCTAAGAGAATAACCGGTATTATGACTTTCACAGGCGCAATTTATAAGTGCAGGGCGGTTATTTTATGTACAGGTACTTATTTGAAGGCGAGATGTCTGTGCGGAGAGGCTATTACCTATACAGGACCGAATGGTCTGCAGGCGGCCGATCACTTGACGGAATCTCTGAAGAGTCTTGGTATAGAAATGCGAAGATTTAAGACAGGTACGCCGGCCAGAATGGATGGCAATACGATCGATTACAGTAAAATGGAAGAGCAGTTCGGAGACGAGAAAGTGATTCCCTTTTCCTTTTCGACGAATCCGGAGGATGTACAGATTGATCAGGTATCGTGCTGGTTGACTTATACAAATCAAGATACGCATGATATTATCAGAGCAAACCTTGACAGATCGCCTATTTATGCGGGAATTATTGAGGGTACTGGTCCGAGATATTGTCCTTCTATCGAAGATAAAGTGGTAAAGTTCTCTGGTAAAGAAAGACATCAGGTATTTATTGAACCGGAGGGAATCCATACCAATGAAATGTATGTAGGAGGGATGTCTTCTTCTCTTCCGGAGGATGTACAGCTTGCGATGTATCGTACCGTACCGGGATTAGAACATTGTAAGATCGTAAGGAATGCCTATGCGATCGAGTATGATTGTATCAATCCGAGGCAGTTATATCCGACTCTGGAATTTAAGGATATTCAGGGATTATTCAGCGGCGGGCAGTTTAATGGCAGCAGTGGTTATGAGGAGGCTGCCGCACAGGGGTTGATAGCCGGTATCAATGCTGCGCTTATGATTTCGGGAAAGCAGCCGATTGTTATTGATCGTTCTCAGGCATATATAGGGGTATTGATAGATGATCTGGTGACAAAGGAGAATTTCGAGCCTTATCGTATGATGACTTCCAGAGCAGAATACAGATTGTTACTTCGTCAGGATAATGCCGATCTGCGGCTTCGTCAGATTGGTTATGAGGTGGGACTTGTTTCTGAGGAGATTTATTCGCAGACGCTTAACAAGAAAAAATTGATAGAAGAAGAGATTGTTCGTCTGAAGAATACGGTTATCGGTGCGGCTAAAGAAAATCAGGAATTTCTGACTGCACATGGAAGCGCTTTGTTAAAGACAGGTACGAATCTGGCAGAGCTTATGTGCCGCCCGGAGCTTAACTATGCGATTTTGGCAGAAATCGATGCGAATCGTACCCTTCTTCCTGATGATGTGATAGAACAGGTGGAGATTGAGGTAAAGTACGAAGGCTATATTGAACGACAAATGCGCCAGGTAGAACAGTATAAGAAAATGGAGAAAAAACGGATTCCGGCTGATCTGGATTATAACGATATCGGTTCTCTGCGGTTAGAGGCAAGGCAGAAGTTGATTGCTTATAAACCTGTATCGGTAGGACAGGCATCGAGGATTTCCGGTGTATCACCGGCGGATATCTCTGTGTTGTTAATCTATCTGGAACATTATCATAGAAATGAAGGTAAAGCGTAATCATCCTGTATAGAGGATGACAGAAAAAATAGCAAATGACAGGATAAAAGAAAGTATATGGATAATCATTTCAAGAAATATGATCTGAAACAATTTAATAAGGATCTGGAGAAACTTTCTATCTCTTTAACAGATTGTCAAATGGAACAGTTTCTGATTTATTATGAGATGCTGACAGAAAAGAATAAAGTAATGAATCTCACTGCCATTACGGAATTTGATGAGGTTTTGAAAAAGCATTTTGTTGACAGTCTTTCTCTTGTGAAGGCTTATGATCTGTGTGAACCTGTATCTGTGATCGATATTGGAACGGGCGGCGGCTTCCCGGGCGTTCCTCTTAAGATTGCATTTCCGCATTTGCAGGTAACCTTAATGGATTCGTTGAATAAGCGGGTTGATTTCCTTAAGGAAGTGATCGAAGAGATTGGTATGAATGGGATTGAAGCAATTCATGGAAGAGCGGAAGAATATGCGAAGCCAGGGAAGTTGAGAGAACAATACGATCTGTGTGTATCGAGGGCAGTGGCGAATCTTTCTGTGCTTTCGGAATATTGTCTTCCTTATGTGAAGGTTGGTGGCAAATTTATTTCTTATAAATCTGAGAAGCTTACAGAGGAAAGGAAGAACGCAGAAAATGCGATCAGGATCTTAGGAGGCAGGATTGAGGAGCAGGTGGCTTTTACACTTCCGGATACAGAGTTATTCCGTAATTTATTTGTGGTGAAGAAATATGCTCCGACACCTTTTAAGTATCCGCGGAAAGCCGGAATGGCCAGTAAGAACCCTCTTTAAGGTAATTTGTAAAAGGTAATTTATCAGTGGACTGTTGTAGGATCTTTTTCTTTGTAACAGTCCACCTTTATTATGTAATTCTTTGATCAGCATTCAAGGGAAAGGACGATATCCTGCGCATAATCTCCGAAGGTTTTACCGAAGATATTGAATCCACCGATATATTTTGCGTCCGGTTTGTTACCGATTCGTACAGTAACAAAGGATTTATGTTTCAATTTCAGTTTGTCTATGGTAATATTTTCTACAAGTTTGTCATTTACGTAGCATCCGTCTTTTCTTACTTCCCAGTTGACAAGCATCCCGTATTGTGTAGAGCCGTTAGGCCAGATGGAGCTTGTAAGCCGGCCGCGTCTGTGACCAAAATCTCCCGGGCTCGTCCAGGTTCCGCAGTCTATGCCGTTCATCCAGACGGTAATGTCGGATTTCCAGTCTTCCCGAAAACCGGGCGCTTCGGAACAGATTTCCATTGTCAGACAGATTCTTTTCACGTCATCGTTGCTGAAAAGTCCGTTGGCAAATTTATATTCTACGAATCCGGCAGAGGACCAGATAAGACCTGCATTGATTCGTTCCGGGAGATAGAAACTATATTCCTGATCTTCATTTCCAATCACACCATCCATGCCGACCAGGCCGCAGGTGGGATATACATTACATTCTGAATACATTCCAACCGGCATTTCACTGCTGAAAACCTCTCTGACGTTATTATCTTTCCTGATCAGTCTGACAGAGACAGAATCAAGTTTCCTGCTGCACAGTTTGGAGGAACCTCTTGCTCCCGGACGTTCTTCCATGCGGATCAGACCTGCTTCCTCCAGGATTTTAAGGTGGAAAGCAGCGCTGGAGGCCGGAATATCCATGATCCGCGCAATATCTCCTATGATCAGGGAATCTTCATATAGTAATTGTAGAATCTTTAATCGAATCGGTGAGGAGAATGCCCGTCCGATCGCACAGACTTCTTCTTCGTCATTAATCTCATAGTTTTTGAATTTTGCCATTTTGCTACTCCAAGTCTTTTGCCGGATGATTAAGTCAGTAATCAAATCAAACTATAGCATATGCTGGATTGCCCGTCAAATGCTTACTGATAAAAGCATTCATATGCAAGCAGGGCGCTGTCTGTGTTTTTTGACTTTAATAGGATACTATCACAATATTATAACAAAAATTCTGTATAATTAAAGTTTATGTATGATTGTAAAAATATGATTTATGTTTTAAATAATATAAAAATATACAAAGTAACTAAAAATATTATATAAATTAAATATATGTTGACAATATGTATTATATATTATATCCTGAAAACACATAATAACAGTATTTTTGTTGTTTTTATAAAAATATAGCTTATAGAAAATGTGAAAGCAACAATAATACTGTTAAAGCTATCAACGGCCGTATAGCATATGTGATGTAAATTAAAAAGCATAAGGAGGACATTATTATGAAGCGTAAATGGTTAGCAGCATTATTAAGCGTAACGATGACAGCCGGTTTATTGGCTGGATGCGGCGGCGGTAATGCAGGATCGACGAACACGACAGCTACACAGACCCCGGCAGCAGAGGCAGACTCCCAGGAAGAATCGGGGGGGGGTAATACGGAAGCGGCTGACGCCGAAGGCGAGGCGTCGGGTGATACGGCAGATGTAAATGAAGACGGTACTGTAAATAACCCGGAAGCCGTACAGGTGGATGAGAACAAGCTGGTATTCTGGTCTCTGTTCAGCGGCGGTGACGGTGGTTTCATGGATGAGATCATTGCTGATTACAATTCTAAAGGACCGAGCAAGGAAGTACAGTCTATCATGCTGGTATGGGCAGACTACTATACGAAGCTCCAGACTGCAGTTGCAGCCGGCAAGGGTCCTGACATCGGTGTATCCCACGTATCCAAGCTTCCTGAGCTTGTAGATCAGGGTGTTGTAGAGCCGATCGATTCTTATTTGGAACAGATGGGATTTGATATGAGTTCTGTATATGCATCTAATTCTATCGACTCCGTAACCTTTGACGGACAGATTTATGCAATTCCGTTAGATACGCACGCAGAGATTCTTTACTATAATACAGACATCCTGGAGAGAGCAGGTGTTGCTTTGAATGCAGACGGTCAGTTGGATATCAACAGCTGGGATGAATTTAAGGCAATTATGGATCAGTGTAAGGCAGTTCTGGAAGATGGTGAAACAACACTTTCCATGACAAATGCAGGCGACGATCCGTATCGTATCTGGTGGGCTACTTATTTCCAGATGGGCGGAACACCTCTCGTAAATGATGACGGCACGGAAGTAACGCTTGATATGGATATTGCGAAGAAGGCTGCAGAAACCGTGAAATCTTTATTTGAAGATGGCTATATTATAGAAGGTATTGATGATCATCAGCAGCTTTTCCAGAGCGGCAAGGCAGCTTTTGCTACTTGCGGAACATGGGCTACAGGCGCATTCGAGAAGACGGAAAACCTGAATTTTGGTGCACAGGCATGGCCGAAATTGTTTGACAATGATTCTTGCTGGGCTGATTCCCATACAATGATCCTTCCGGTTAATCCTGACAGAACAGAAGAAGAAACTCTGGCAGCAGTAGAGTTCCTGGTTGGTGCATCCGGTGACGGCGGTACGATTTGGGCAGGTTCCGGACAGATTCCTTCTAACATGAGCGTATTGGAGAGCGATGAATATCTTGGTATGCCTTACAGAAGCAGTTATAAGTCTGCGTTACAGACAGCTGTATTACCGTCTAAGAATCCTCATTTCTATGCGATGAAGGACGGTATCATCGAGAATCTGAATACTTATTGGACTAATGTAGCTGATGTTGACACTGCTATTCAGGGTCTTTATGACGAGTTAGAATCCAATTTGGATTAAGCGATCGATAACTTAAGGGGGAGCATAGTCTGCTCCCCCTTTCTGTCTTAATTGCATGAAAGGAAGGATATGATCTATGAGTAAAGCAAGAAAACGAAGAACTTTCCTGACGGCGATAGCTTTTATTCTCCCGTTTTTAATCTTATATACTGTCTTTACGATCTGGCCGGTTATTCAGGGATTCTATGTAAGCTTACATAAATGGGGTTTGATGGGAAAGCAGAGTTTTATCGGTTTCGATAACTATGTGAAATTTATTGGGGATAAGAATTTCTGGAAGGCATTAAAGGCGACTACATTCTTCGTGATCATTACGACACCAATGCTGGTGATCCTGGCTATGATTCTGGCAATGTTGGCGAACCGTGTCACGAAGATGAAGAAAAGTCTGCGGATCATTTATTATCTGCCCAGTGTGCTTTCCGTTGCGGTTGCGTCTTTTATTGCAAAATATGTGTTTACTCCTTACAGAGGTCTGGTCAATGGTGTGCTGCATGTTACCGGGCTTATTCCTGCGGATGTGGAACCACAGTGGCTGCAGGATCCGAATCTTGTGTGGATAACGATTTCCATTATGACGGTGTGGTGGACGATCGGTTTCAGTATGCTTCTGTTCCTTTCCGCCTTGCAGGATATTTCTTTTGATATCTATGAGGCGGCGATGATTGACGGAGCTTCCAGCAAACAGCTGTTGTTCTATGTTACGATTCCTCTTTTGAAGCCTACCCTCTGGCTTGTTTCATTGTTGCAGCTGATTGCCTGCTTTAAGGTATTCGGCCAGATTCAGTTGATTACCGGCGGTGGTCCCGGTTCTACCACGCGTCCGCTGATCCAGTATATCTATGAAACGGCTTTTGGTAAGAACAACATGGGTTATGCGGCTGCTATGTCCTATGTATTATTCGCAATTCTGTTAGTGCTTTCTATTGTACAACAGGCTCTGCAGAAGAGAGGGGAGGATTAGCATATGATCAAGAAGAAAACACCCGGTTACTGGGCTTTGAATGTGTTATCTATTATTTTGGCAGTAATTTTCATCGGTCCGATTATTTGGGCGATCGCCGTATCCTTCCAGATTGAAGGAAAACAGATCGTGTCGGTATTTGACTGGTTTAAACCGCCCTATACACTGCAGAATTATCCGGAGATCATTATGAATTCTTCCGTGCCAATCTGGTTGAAGAACAGTTTGATCATTGCGGTTGTTACGACGGGCCTGACGGTGATCTTTTCTGCATTGGCGGCTTATGCGATCGCCAAACTGCCTTTTAAGGGAAGCAATCTTATCTTTATGTATTTTATGCTGGGTTTGATGGTGCCTGGCGAAGCGACGATCGTTCCTCTTTTTATTACGGTAAACGGAATGCATCTGATCGACAGTTATGCAGGGATGATCCTGCCGTCCATTGCAGGTTCGATGACTTTGATCATTATGGTGTCCTTTTTCAAAGGACTGCCGACAGAACTTCTGGAAGCTGCCCGGATTGACGGCGCTAATGAACTGCGAACTTTCTTTGTGATTGCATTGCCTTTGTCGAAAACTATTATTTCTACAGTTTGTATTTTTTCTTTTATCGGCAGCTGGAACAATTACCTGTGGCCGTTGTTGTGTGCAATGAGTGAGAGTCTCTTTACATTACCTATCGGTATCCCGACTTTTGCCGGTACTTATACCGTGGATTATGTACGTCCACTGACTGCGAGTATGGTGGCATCTTTGCCGATGATCATCATTTATATTATTTTTGAGAAGCAGATTGTAGCCGGTATCACGGCAGGAGCGGTTAAGGGTTAATTGGCAGATGACGGGAGGTAGTGATTGATTATGAGTTCCGAAATAAAGACTGCAGCAGGAAGGAAAAGAGAGATTGATATCCTGAAAGGGATTCTCACTGTTATGATGATCTTGTGTCATTCAATTCAGTTTTTTGGCACGGAGCAGGATTCTCTGCAGGGATTTCTGGTTAATATGATCAATTTAACCACTTTTTCTGGATTTGTGTTTTGTTTCGGTTATGTGGGGGAGATGGCATATTTTCGGAAAGGCTGGTTGGAGGGCGCACGGAAGATGGGGAAAAATGCACTGCGTATTCTGATTGCCTTCTACCTTTCCGGAATTGCCTATGTTGCTCTTGTGGAAGGTAAAATATTTCGGATCGATTTTATCAGGGAGGTTATATTCTTAAAGAAATATCCGGGTTGGTCAGAATTTCTCGTATCTTTTTCGGCAATGTTATTGATCGGGATCATCTGCTTTCCGGTATTTCAAAGAATGAATGGTAAGATCTTGATCTTATGCGCTCTGATCAGCGGTGGTTTATGTTATCTTCCTTATGATAACGTTCAGAATTCCTGGTTGGCCCTTTTTGTAGGCTCCAGACATTATGTGACATTCCCGGTACTGCAGTACAGTTTCTTTTTCGTTGCCGGTATCTGGTTTTGTAAGAATCGGATTCGATGGAAATGGCAGATTCTGGCGCTCAGTGTTTGTCTGGGGATTCCCTGTTTCTATTATTATGGAAAGACGGGTTATCTGCCGGAGCGTTTTCCGGTTTCTGTCTGGTATCTGTTCGGTGGCTGCCTGTTTGTGTATTTGTTTTATCTGACAGCCTGTGCTATGGAGAAAATGCAGATTGGAATTTTGCATAAAGTGACAGGGTATTTTGAATGTGTCGGTGCAGAGTCATTGTTTTATTTGTTATTCAGTAATCTTATGATCTTTGCGTTAGACTGTTCCAGTTTTAGTTTTCGTTCTGTAGGGTATGGTTATATCTATTTTATTGTTATATTATTAGTAATAGGATATTTTAAACATATTTTACCTGTCAGAAAGTAAATGGATTAAATGAATTAAATGGATAGTGTATATTCAGAATGTTGTTTGAAGCTAATGCATGTGTAAAATGCCAGGTTTCATTAAAAATTAAAATGAAATAAGAGAGGAGAATTTAATTTATGAAGTACTATGTCAAGGATTATCCCAGACCACAGTTTGTGAGGGATAATTGGGAGAATCTAAACGGAGCGTGGGATTTTCGTTTTGATGACGACAATGTGGGCGAACGGCAGAAATGGTATGAGGGATTTGAAAAGGAGTATGAAATTCAGGTGCCTTTTACCTATGAAACAAAGTTGAGCGGTATTCAGGATGAAAGCCGGCATGACCACATCTGGTATGGTAAAAGGATTAAAGTTGACGGTGCCAGATTGGAAAAGAAAAATTTTGTTATTCATTTTGAGGGAAGTGATTTTCTGACGACACTTTGGGTGAACGGACAGAAAGCCGGAAGCCACAGAGGCGGGTATGCGAGATTTTCTTTTGATATTACCGATCTGGTGAAGGATGGGGATAATCTGTTAGTGGTGAGAGTAGAGGATACTTTCGATATGCAGCAGCCCAGAGGAAAACAGCGTTGGTGTGATGAGAATTATCAGTGTTGGTATGTGCAGACAACAGGGTTATGGAAGACGGTTTGGACCGAGTATGTTCCTAAGGTGAGTCTGAAAGCCGTGAAGATGACACCTCATTTGGAAGAATGTGAATTGGAAGTGGAGTATCAGGTTGACGCACCCGAGAGCATGTGGGACGGAAGCCTTTGTGTAGAAGCGACGGTTACTTTCGATGGAAAGTTTATCAATAAGGTATGTACGGCGGTGGTATCCGAGCATGTGAATACAAAGATTGATATTTCCAAGAAAAACAGCGGTTATGCGTGGATTGTGAAGACCTGGAGTCCGGAGGAGCCGAATCTGTATGATATTACCTTTAAGGTAGTTAGAGATGGGGATGTACTGGATAAGGTGGGTTCTTATTTCGCGATGCGTGAGATCCGTATCGAACAGAGAAATATTCTGTTAAATGGCCGTCCTATTTATCAGAGATTGATATTGGACCAGGGATACTGGAAAGATTCTTATTTGACACCGCCCAGTGAGGAAGCTTTGATCGAGGATATTGATAAGATTCATGCGCTTGGTTATAACGGATTGCGGAAACATCAGAAGACAGAGGATGAGAGATTTCTATACTGGTGTGATGTGAAAGGTATGCTGGTTTGGAGTGAAATGGCGTCTGCTTATGATTTCTCCGATTATGCAGTGGAAGAGTTCACGAGAGAATGGCTGGAAATCGTGAAGCAGAATTATAATCATCCTTGTATTATTACGTGGACACCTTTCAATGAATCCTGGGGGATCAGCCAGGTGGAGACGAATGTAAGGCAGCAGCATTTTACGGAAGGGATCTATTATCTGACAAAGAGTATTGATAAATACCGTCCGGTAATTGTGAATGATGGTTGGGAGCATACAATTTCCGATATCCTTACACTGCATGATTATGAAGAAGCAGGTAAACTTTTGAAGAAGCGTTATGTGGATTGTGAGGAAGAGATTTTTAATACGGATGTATATCACAGTCTCTCTAAGTCGGCGATGGCAAATGGATATGACTATATCGGTCAACCTGTTATTATCAGTGAGTATGGTGGAATCGCTTTTAATAATGATGACAACGGTTGGGGTTATGGTAATAAGGTAAATACCGAAGAAGATTTTATCAGAAGATTTGATAAGATCACTACGGCTGTTAAGGAGATTCCTTATGTCTGTGGTTATTGTTATACGCAGGTGACGGATGTTCAACAGGAGATTAATGGACTGATGGATATCGATCGTAACTTTAAAGTGAATGCGGATACCATTAAGGAAATCAATGAGCGCCAGGTTGGATATTGGAGACAGATGAAGTAATCAAGTGATCAGAATATGGTTACTGCTTTCTGCCAAAAGTCTGTCATAATAATTGAAGTATAATTCATTGTTTACTCATAGTCGATCGAAATTTTTATTACATACAAAGCTTACATAAATGTAATATTAGGTTTCCGAATTGTAAGTCGAATCGATGGAAGACGGATCTGTGATCTGGTATTATAATATCAGATCACAAAACAAGAAGGAAAGAAAAGGGGTAAACAAAATGAAAAAATTATTGATGGCAGCAGTTGTAATGGTGGTTATTATTGCAGTACAGATCGTATTATCTTATGTTTTTTCTTATCGTGTAGCTGAAATATTTTCCGGTTTTTCTGTCGGTGCATTGTTCTATTATTCTTTGTTTACATTGACAGATAGACGAAAGAAAGCGAAAGCGGAAAAGTAATAGAGAATAGAGGTAGTAAAAAATATCGGTAGTAAAAAATACCGAAGAGCCAGGAGAGATATCCTGTCTCTTCGGTATTTTCATTTGTGGATACTATGATAAATTATTTGTTATCATTGTAATTGATGTTTCATGTGTAACCTATATTGTGTAAGAAAAATACAACTTTGCTATTAAAGAAACATTTCTATTTCTCTTAGCACTTCATCAGGCGATTCCATGTGAGGTAAATGCTTCGTCTGAGGAATATAGATTTCTTCAATCGCCGGATTATAATATTTATAATTTTCAATCGTAGTCTCAATGTCTTTTTCCTTTTCGCCACCGATCATTAAGATACTGTTGTCAATCTCTTTCAATTCATGAAGAATATTCATATTCATATATTTTGCAATGTAACTGGCAAATGCAAATTTGGAATTGTACTTTCCGATATGCGCTGCTTCCAGATAATTATAAATATATTTTTCTTTGATCTCGCCAGGTTGATAGAAATATTCTTCTTCAAAGTATTTATGTATCATATGTTTGTTGGCAAAAATATGATACGTGAAGGTTCCCAGAATTGGTGATTCAAAGAAAAGTTTCAGGAGCTTAGTCTGTTTGGAAGGAATTTGATTCTGCAGGTAAAGATTCTGTGGATTGATGCAGATCAGTTTGTTGTATAGCTCCGGATTGTTGTGACAGGACATAATCACAAAGGGAACGGATTCCCCTGTTACGACCACAGATGTTTTCCTGTGAATCACATTTTTAATAAAATCGCTGACCAGTTGTTCGTAGATATTGCCGGTATAAGTGATGGATGGTTTGTCTGATAATCCATAACCAAGCAAATCAATTGAATAAATCTCATGCTGATTTGTTAGATTGTTGATCAGTCTGTGGTACTCATAGTTAGAACTTCCAACGGTAAGATCATGGATAAAGAGGAGGGGAGAACCGCTTCCTTTTTTCTGATATCTGATCTTGCCAAAACGCCATTCATAATATTGGTTCTCTGAATTACCCAATAGATTTTTTACGGTACTGAGGGAAGTGTGAATGCGGTTAATCATGTGTATTGCACTGATGGAGGATGCGGTTAATATTACGGCGGTAGCTGTTTTTTTCTTCATAGTTTATTTTGCTCCTTTTAAAGTTATTAGATATTTCTAAAGTGCGTCTTTTGGACAATTTTTGACACATTCCATACAGAGAATACATTCTGTTCCGTTTTCTCTATTTCGTGAGTTGTCAGTGACATCAACATTCATTGGACATACTCTTTTACATTTACCGCAGGAGATACATTTGTCTTTATCACATGTAATTCGGATTAAGGAAAAGTAACTCATTGGCTTTAAAAATACAGTGATCGGACATATGTATTTGCAGAATGCTCTGTTATCCTGGAATACGAATGCAAGTGTAATTCCAATGACATAATACAGAATGTTGCCGATCAGGAATATCCAGAAAATTATCTTTTCTAAATTGCTGATATGGCATAAAAATAAGGATGCTACAAGAATAAAGGAAGCGACAAACATAATGTATCTGATATAGCCGATCTTCTTCCTTGGTTGTAAGGGTTCTTTATATGGCAGAAAATCAAGAACCATGGCTGTCCAACATGCATATCCACACCATCCTCTGCCAAAGATGAGAGGGCCAAATATTTTTGCTACGGCATAGTGAATGGTTGCTGCTTCAAATACTCCGGTAAAAAGGTAGTACCAAAAACCTTCTATTTGCATGTTTTCATTGCAGATTAGTCCGAGATAGATTAGCATGTAGAGACCAACTAATAGCTGGACGATTCTGCGGGCATATTTGTAATTGTGTAAAAATAAAAGAATGCCCAGAGTTATGGAAGTACCTATGTAGCTGAAATTGAATAAATAGAATAGATTATCCTTTGTAAGCCATAGAGTGACGGCTATTGATTCAAAGATGAGCCACATGGTAAAAGGGAGTACGTATTTCTTTTTGCTTAGCAATAATCCTTCCTGCCTTTTTGTGTAATTATTGTTTGTGTTTATTGTTTGATGAATTTATAATTTTTTTCTTATATAATATTATATACTTAAATGGTGGAGTGTGCAATTAGGAAAGAACTTGCTAAGTAGTGTCTGCTGATTAAGCGAATATTTGCATATTCCAACGTTTATATTTCTCCCCGTATTGGAGCAGATACAAAAGGGTATAAAGTATCCGCCTCTGAATCTTAAACAGATTCGTCACGAATACAGATAATGCGATGGATGTCAGCTGCGTTTCTTCCAGTTTTGTTACAATGCACCCCATCCCGTAACTGCGTTTGCTTAAGCTAAAGGTGCGTTCCACTTCAATCCTGTCGCTGTTATCCTGATATTCTTGTTTCTTTTCCGTTTTTGTTCTGATACCCGGCCTGCCAAGCTTCGGACCGGATATGCGGATGCCGTGGTCTTTGCAATACTTCCTGTTTTCCCTTGTCCGGTAGATCTGGTCTGCCAGTACACGTTCCGGATAATGACCGGTACGCATTTTGAAGCGTTCTACTGCTTCTATCAGGCAGGCGCTTTCATTGTATGCTTCAAACGATATCTTTTCGATGTGTCCGTAGCCGTCACTGTCAAGACTCAGGTCAAACTTGGCTCCAAATTCAACCGGCGCCTTGGTCTTTCCCCTTACGATCGGACGGATCCATGGCTGCGGGATGCTTACAATACGGTGCGCTACAGAATGCACTCTGTTATCATACATATATTTTTGCTGTTCATACAGCGTGAGGATCGTCAGATACCGGCTGATCTCTTTATCTGTCATGGCATATCCTTCACCCATGAATCCATCCAGATACCGGATATCCCTCGCAACGTAACCAAGCTGTCTGCGGAGTGCCTTCCGTATTTTCTCCGCACTGTGTTTCCTGCTTTTGGCAATGGCAAGATAATCTCTTCTGGCGCGCCTCCTGTACCGCCTCGGCAGAGGCAGGCCATAGGACTTACAAAAACGGTATATGATTGTCTCAAGTTTCTCCCTTGCCTCATTGAGAAGGGAGATATCCTGCGGGTAACGGATATTGACCGGCGCGCAGGTCGCATCCAGTGTCAGTGTCCCCTTATTCCCTTCTTCTTTTGGTACATCAGGAGTATTGGGGCCTCCGGCAGACGGAGGGGTATTATCATTTCTGCCGTCATCTTTGTGTGCAAGAAGATACTCATTGGCTTCCATCAGCATTTCTGCTGTAATGCGTTTACGGAACAGGACAAGTGTGCTTGCATCAAACGGGGCTTCTTCCTGATATCCGGGAAGCCCGATAAAGTACTGCAGGTATGGGTTCTCCGTGATCTGTTCCACAAGTTCGCGGTCAGCGAACTGAAACTTTGTCTGGATGATCAGGGCTCCCAGCGCCATGCGCAGCGGTTTGGCAACATTGCCGGTGTCGCTTGGGAATAGTTCTGCATATTTTATTTCGAATTCATCCCACGGGATACAGCCAGCCATTTTGACCCACCGGTTATCCGGATTCATTTTAAGCCCCATGGGCTGGTTGAAATCAAGGAACGAATGCTGTAACTTATCAAGCGGTCTATACATGTGTTTCACCCCGTTATCTATAAAAAGCTGCAAAAAAAATGAGCCTGTTTCATGGAAACCTTTGTAGATATTATATCACATATCGGGGCACAAATCAGTAAAATCAAGCGTTGTAGAATTAATCAGCAGACACTAAGTAAAAAACAAAGAGTTTATATCATGTTACACGTGAAACATTAATTTGAAGATTGTAATGCTGAGATGGTATATATTAGTGTATATTAAAAGTGAAACAGAATGTTTCACGTGAAACATTTCCTATATTTGGATTATGGACACAAGATAATGTTTCACGTGAAACAATCCAACCCAATATATTGTAAGTACTATCGTGAAACATCTTATTTTGTATAGAAATATTATCGTGAAACATTCTTTTTTAGTCAAAATGTCAAACAAGTGGTTAATATATACCTATTTTGATTATCTTTGGATTTTGAAAAGAAAAATCAAAAATGATTTGAAAATAGATAGAAGTATCATACTGTTACTGTAAACAGTAAGAAGAGTATAATTTGGAAAATTTATATGTAAAGTTCATATAGATTATCCTTTTATTTAATGATATAATCGTAAGCGGACAGTAAACATTTTTTGGAGAGAAAGCGTTTTGTCGAAAAAATAATTCTTTTTACAAAACGAAAGGTGAAGGTAAAAAACTACTATGGGAAGAACAATTGCGATTGCAAACCAGAAGGGTGGAGTCGGTAAGACAACAACTTCTATTAATCTATCTGCTTCATTGGCGGAGAAAGGAAAAAAGGTTTTGGTGATCGATACCGATCCGCAGGGAAATACAACCAGTGGATTTGGCATTGAGAAGAACGAATTGGAAAACACAATCTATGAACTGATCTTAGGAGAATGTTCTATCAATGAATGTATCATCAAAGAAGTCATTCCGGGCGTATCGGTTATTCCGTCAAATGTAAATCTGGCGGCGGCTGAAATTGAATTGATTGGTATTGATAAGAAAGAGTACATATTAAAGAACGAAGTAGACTGGGTAAAAGATGTCTTTGATTTTATTATCATTGATTGTCCTCCATCATTGAACTTGCTGACAATTAATTCTATGACTACAGCAGATACGGTATTGGTGCCGATCCAGTGTGAATATTATGCATTGGAGGGTTTGAGCCAGTTGATCCATACGGTTAATCTTGTAAAGGAAAGATTGAATCCTGAGTTAGATATGGAAGGCGTTGTATTTACGATGTATGATTCGAGGACAAACCTTTCCATGCAGGTAGTGGAAAATGTAAAGAATCATTTAAAACAAAATGTATATAAGACTGTGATACCCAGAAATATAAGATTAGCCGAGGCGCCCAGCTACGGTAAGCCGATCAATATGTATGATCCGAAGTCTGCGGGAGCCGAAGCATATATGTTACTTGCCGATGAAGTGATCAATAGAAAGGGTGTATAGTGTATGGCGGCAAAAGTATCAAGGGGTTTAGGAAAAGGATTGGATTCCCTGATTCCTATGGGATCATCCTCTGAAAAGAAAGTTGAAAATAATAAGGAAGAAAAAAAGGACAGTAAAGCTACAGAAACAACTGTCAAGATTACGCAGGTAGAGCCAAACAGGGAGCAGCCGAGGAAAAATTTCGATGAGGATGCCTTACAGGAATTAGCGGATTCTATTAAACAGTTTGGCCTTTTACAACCTATTCTTGTACAGGATCGAAAAACACATTATGAAATCATAGCCGGTGAACGTCGTTGGCGAGCGGCTAAGCTGGCCGGATTAAAAGAAGTTCCGGTTATCATCCGAGATTATACGGATCAGGAAATTGTAGAAATCTCATTGATCGAAAATATTCAAAGAGAAGACCTGAATCCGATTGAAGAGGCACAGGCTTACAAGAGACTTTTAACAGAGTTCAATTTGAAACAGGATGAGGTTGCAGAACGGGTATCTAAGAGCAGAACTGCTGTTACCAATTCCATGCGTCTTTTGAAATTGTGTGATGAAGTGCAACAGATGATCATAGATGATATGTTGTCCACCGGCCACGCGAGAGCGTTGATTTCCATTGAGGATCCGGAAGAGCAATATACGATCGCACAGAAGATATTTGATGAGAAGTTAAGTGTCCGCGATGTAGAAAAATTAGTCAAGAACTTAAATAAAGCAGAAAAGCCTAAGAAGGAAAATAAGGAAGATAAAAGTCTGGACATTATTTATCAGGACATTGAGGAGAAGTTGAAACAGTCTCTCGGTACGAAAGTGGAAATCTCTTCCAAAGGGAATGGCGCTGGTAAAGTAGAAATTGAATTTTACAATCATGATGATCTGGACAGGATCATCGAGTTGTTATCAAAATCCTATAGCTAGATAATTTTCAGATAATTGATAACGCAAAAGATTTAAGAAAGGTACAAGCAGATGAATTATAATTTACTGGAACAGACAGGACTTGGCAGCTTTGACCTGACTTATTTGTTTATTGCCGCATATGCATTGATTCTTATACTACTTATACTGGTGATTGTACAGACAGTGAAATTGAACAAATTGTCAAAGAAGTATAAGAAATTTATGTCAGGTAAAAATGCCAAGAGTCTGGAAAAAGATATCATCGGACTCTATGAGGATAATAAGTTTATCAAGGCCTCTGCCGAAAAAAATAAGAGTGACATCCGGGCATTGTATAAAAAACTTCAAAGTACTTTTCAAAAAGTAGGTATTGTGAAATACGATGCTTTTAATCAAATGGGCGGACAGTTAAGTTTTTCATTAGCATTATTGGATGAAAATGATAATGGATTTATCTTGAATTCGGTTCACAGTGCGGAAGGATGTTATTCATACACGAAGGAGATCAAAAGCGGAATGTGCGAGATTTCATTGAGTGAGGAAGAGAGAGAAGCTTTGAATATTGCTATGGATTTATAAATATTACTTCAGTGATAAGATGATGTCAATGTTATATATTTGTGTTTATTTATTGGAATATTATAGAAAAATCTGAGAGAAAGCACAAGTATAAGGATAGGGATATATGCTCATATTCTATTATATTGTTAAAAATGTGGTCGTTATATATTGAGTGATCAGAATGGAGGCTAAAATGATAGACATTAAATTTTTGAGAGAGAATCCGGATGTAGTTAAGGAGAACATCAAGAAGAAATTTCAGGACAGTAAACTTCCCCTTGTTGATGAAGTAATCGAGCTGGATGCGGAAGTGAGAAAAGCACAGCAGGAAGCAGATAATATCCGTGCCAACAGAAATAAGATTTCCAAAGAGATTGGTGCACTGATGGGTCAGGGTAAAAAAGAGGAAGCAGAGGCGAAGAAGGCGGAAGTGGCTGCCAATGCTGTCCGTCTTACAGAATTAGAAGAGAAGGAAAATGAACTTCGCGAAAAGATCAAAAAGAATATGATGACGATTCCTAATATCATTGATCCCTCTGTTCCACTTGGTAAGGATGATTCTGAAAATGTAGAGATTCAGAAATATGGGGAACCTGTGATCCCTGATTTTGAAATTCCGTATCATACAGAGATCATGGAGAAATTCAACGGTATTGATATGGATGCTGCGGGACGTGTGGCGGGTAATGGTTTCTATTACCTGATGGGTAATATTGCCAGACTGCACTCTGCTGTGATCTCTTATGCAAGAGATTTTATGATTGAAAGAGGATTTACTTATTGTGTTCCTCCTTTTATGATAAGAAGTGCGGTGGTAGATGGTGTTATGAGTTTTGCTGAGATGGACGCCATGATGTATAAGATCGAAGGTGAAGATCTGTATCTGATCGGTACTTCGGAGCATTCTATGATCGGTAAGTTTATCGATACGATCATTCCCGAGGAGGAATTGCCACATACCCTGACCAGTTATTCTCCTTGCTTCCGCAAGGAAAAAGGCGCCCACGGTATCGAAGAAAGAGGTGTCTACCGGATTCATCAGTTTGAAAAGCAGGAGATGATCGTTGTATGCAAACCGGAAGAATCTCCTATGTGGTTTGATAAGCTGTGGCAGAATACAGTAGATTTGTTCCGCACACTGGATATTCCGGTAAGGACTATTGAGTGTTGTTCCGGTGATCTGGCTGATCTGAAAGTGAAATCTTATGATGTAGAAGCATGGTCACCCAGACAGCAGAAATATTTTGAGGTTGGTAGCTGTTCTAATCTGGGAGACGCTCAGGCCAGAAGACTGCGCATCCGTGTGAACAGCAAAGACGGTAAATATTTTGCGCACACTTTGAATAATACTGTTGTGGCACCGCCGAGAATGTTGATCGCATTTTTGGAGAACAACCTGCAGGCTGATGGTTCTGTACGGATTCCGGAAGTGCTTCGTCCATATATGGGAGGCATGACCGAATTAAAATAGAATCAGCATGTACAGTCTGAAATAGCACAGGTTGCATCATATATTGCAAAATAAGATTGACGTGTAACAGTAAGAAACCATAAGAAGGGAATTTGGAAATATTACGAAGCACTCTTGCCTGTTTCAAGTATTATAATAATAGAAGAGCGGTTTTTCTGTAATTGATAACATAATGTGCCGGTATGAGAGATTGATATACTAAAGATACTATGCGGCATGATCAATAAACGAAGGGGAGGTGGAATTTTTGCATAAATTTATGCGGGCTATCGGTTTTAGCAAATTGACTGACAGAACGGAACAGCAGAAGCTGATCACAGATATTATATTGAATGCGACGCATCGCTCCTATACATCGAATGGCGAAGAAACTATACTTGCAGAATTTTGTGAAGATTTTGCCAAGGATATGGGAATTGCTGTCTGCGGGGAATTTGACGCGAGTGACAGATTTACTTACGATTATTTTTATCCTTATCTGCGGGGAAGCGGAATCAGTTCCTGTGAGGATATCACAGTGGAGCGCCATGCAGATAAGGAATCTTATGCCGGGATCTGCGATGATATCAAAGTAGGTGTGAGTCTGATTTTCTATTTGCAGAATATGGTTCCTTATGTAAAAGCGCAGCATACCAATCTGCTGCCGATTCGAGGAACGACGCTCACGTTGTCTGGATTATCTGTAAACGGAAGGATTCTTCTGCCCATCAGTAAGAATGATAGACAGAAGCAGAAGATACAGAAAGCATCTTCAAACAGGAATCAGCTGATTGCAGCCGCCAGACAGGGTGATGAGAGCGCTATTGAAAGTCTTACTTTGGAGGATATGGATACTTATACATCGATATCCAAAAAAATACTGACGGAAGATGTGTTCAGCCTGGTGGATACTTATTTTATGCCTTATGGCGTAGAGTGTGATCAATATTCGATATTAGGAGAGATTCTGGATGTCAGCCTGAGAATGAACAAGATTACCGGAGAGGAAATCTATGTCATGCGTTTAAGCTGTAACGATCTGGAATTCGATATCTGTATCAACAAACAGGATCTATATGGCGAGCCACAGGCAGGCAGAAGATTCAAAGGTGTCATCTGGATGCAGGGATTTATAAATTATCCAACTGTATAGTTGCAAAGTTGGCAATATTTATGTATAATAAGTGGTGGAATGTTGGTGGCACAGTGTACCACTGCTTAACAGAAACTTCCAGTAACATCAGTTCCCTTAGTTAAATGGATATAACAGGAGCCTCCTAAGCCCCAGTTGTGAGTTCGATTCTCGCAGGGAACGCTGAAAAGGTTGTAAATTCAAGGATTCTTGAACTTACAACCTTTATTATTTTTATGAATATGTTTTAATGATTTCCTCAGCAATCTCACGTCTGGAGATACAACGATCCATTGCCTGTTTTTCTATGTAACGATGTGCATTCGGTTCGTCCATCTTTATCTCACTAATGAGAAGCCACTTTGCATGGTTTACGATGCGGATTTCTTCCATTTTTTCCTCGATAGAAAGCGTCTTCTTTTCTGCTTTGCGGAGTCGTTCTCTTGCGCTTAACATCCAACTGAGAGCTGTAGTGATTGTCTGCCTGGAGGTTGGTTTGGGAAGAGTGAAAACGCCGTGCTCGGCCACTTTGTCATATATATCTGCATGAAGTTCCGCACGAACCATCAGCAGAACGACGGTTCCTCCTGAATTACATGCATCTATGGCGAATCCTGTCCCGATATCGTCCGGTAAGGGTGAGTTGATAATTACATAGTCGTATGCCCGTTCGGCGAAAGCTCTTTTTGCAGCGCTGATGCCTGACACGACATGAGCAGGCGCGTATTTGGATTCGGGAAGCAGTGCGGTAAGAACGGTATTTAGATTCTCTGCTACAGAAACGATCAGAACACTATATATCCGTTTCTTAAGACTCATTTTGTACGCCTCCTTTTTTCAACCGATGCCATTTATTCATTACAGTAGATATCGAGAATTGCCACAGGCAGGTGGGTCTTGATAAACCCGCTTGCCGCCGCCATTCTGCAGGCCGAACTCAAATCTTCGGGCAGTTTCCTGAACTTTGCCAGAGTTTCGGGACCAGCCTTATACAGATTAATGTTTGCAGCGTCCGGCATATCCGGTTTGTTTTGCAGCCCGTGAAGACCTGCATAAATCATAAGTGTAATGGCCAGGTAAGGGTTTGCAGCAGGATCGGGAGAACGAAGTTCAGCCCTGTGGTATTCTCCTATGGCAGCCGGAATGCGGATCAGTTGAGAGCGGTTTTCATTTGACCATGAAATAAAGCCAGGAGCTTTATTTCGTCCGAAACGTTTATAAGAATTTTCGTTAGGGTTTAAGAATGCGGTCATTTCTTCAATTTTCTCAAGAATACCGGCAATCACATAATAAAGATTTCTCGGATTTTCATCGGGTCTTACAGATATATTGATGTGAAATCCGTTTCCCGGTTCATGGTCAAGCGGTTTGGCTGAAAAATCTGCATAAAGGCCGTTTCGGTGTGCAACGGTTTTTACCACTGTTTGAAATGTCATGACATTATCTGCTGCAGTAATGGCATCAGAATAACGAAAGTCAATTTCATTCTGTCCCGGCCCCTCCTCGTGGTGTGAGCTTTCGGGACGAATGCCCATCTGCTCAAGGGTAAGACATATTTCACGACGAATATTTTCTCCCCGGTCTTCCGGCGCAATATCCATATATCCTGCTTCATCATATGGGATTTGGGTTGGTTTTCCGTATTCATCCAACAGAAAGAGATAGAATTCCTGTTCGGCGCCGAACAGGAACTCAAAACCTGCTTTCCGGGCATCGTCTATTGCTCTTTTCAATAAGCTGCGGGTATCGCATTCAAATGGCGTGCCGTCAGGATAGGAAATACTGCAGAACATTCGCACAACCCGTCCGTGTTCCGGACGCCAGGGAAGCGGCATCAAAGTTTCGGCATCGGGATGGAGCAGCAGGTCACATCTTGTTTCATCGCCGAAACCAGCAATAGCGGAGGCATCAAAGGCAATTCCGTATTCAAAGGCACGGGGGAGTTCCTCCGCCGTAATTGATACATTTTTTTGTTTGCCAAACACATCACAAAAGGCAAGGCGGATAAATTTAACATCTTCCTCTTTGACGTACTGCATTACCTCTTTCTTTGAATACTTCATATTATTTTACCTATTCCTTTCCATGATGATTTAGTTCGCTACATACATCTGCTTGTAGGGACTTTTACTGTCAGGGGTAATGACGGTAAAGGGCGAGGACAAGACTTCATGAATATCGTAACCGAACAAATCGCAGTATTCGGACACATACACTTCTAATTCTTCCAGATCGGATTTGGTTGCAGTACGAGCAGTAACCTGACTGGGGAATCTTACATTCCTGCAGTCAGAACGCAGGAACATTTTCCCGCCGTGCATCCCTGTGCAGGGAAAAAAACCTACGATTTCCTTCTCTTTTGCTCCAAGACCAAGAACAATTATAATGCCGCCTGCCTGATATTCGCCGAGAAAACTCCCGGCTGTACCGCCAATTACCATAACGGGCTGCTTTTCTTTATAGGCTTTCATATGGATACCTGCGCGGTAGCCTGCATTTCCTTTGACGAAGATTCTGCCGCCTCTCATGGCATAACCGGCGGCATCGCCGATATTTCCATGAACCACGATTTTACCTGCATTCATGGTATCGCCTACTGCCTCCTGGGCATTTGCATTGACCGTAATCGTGGCGCCGTTTAAATATGCTCCAAGGGCATTGCCAGGAATGCCGTTGACTGTAATGTTCTGATCGGACATTCCGGCCGCGATATAGCGTTGGCCGCAGCATTCTATGATATTGCAGTCGCCGTCAACTTTTCGGAGAGTTTCATTTAATACTCTGTAATTGAGATTTTTTGCATTCAATAGCATAATATTATACCATACCTTTAAAGTTTTATATGAGAATTCATAAAGAAAATATAGCAGTATTTGTAATCATTCTCCCGCATGAGAAATGCCCAGAATCTCAAGTTCTCTATCTGTCATTCCGATTCCGCGGAGCATCAGGCGATTGCCGCACAGGGATTCGATGGAGTTGATTCCCATACCGCCCATAAGTTCCTTGATTTCATGCCGCCAGGCATTCATCAGGTTGATCAGACGCTTACTGCCCGTATCGGGATCGAGGCGTTTTACAAGTTCGGGGCGTTGGGTTGCGATTCCCCAGTTACATTTGCCACTCTGACAAGTGCGGCAGAGATGACAACCGAGAGCAAGCAGGGCTGCTGTTGCAATATAGCAGGCATCAGCGCCCAAAGCGACCGCTTTAACCACATCCGCAGCGCTGCGAACGGATCCACCCACAACAAGGGAAACATGATTACGGATTCCCTCCTCACGAAGCCGGCTGTCCACAGCTGCCAGGGCAAGTTCAACCGGAATACCAACATTATCTCTGATACGGGTAGGAGCGGCGCCGGTACCGCCGCGGAAACCGTCGATGGCAATAATATCCGCCCCGCTTCTGGCAATACCACTGGCAATTGCCGCAATATTGTGCACGGCAGCAATCTTTACAATAACAGGCTTTTTATATTCGGTGGCTTCTTTTAACGAAAACACAAGCTGGCCAAGGTCTTCAATGGAATAAATATCGTGATGGGGAGCCGGAGATATCGCATCCGAACCTTCGGGAATCATACGGGTACGCGAAACGTCACCAACAATCTTAGTACCAGGCAGGTGTCCGCCAATACCGGGCTTTGCGCCCTGTCCCATCTTAATTTCTATTGCGGCGCCGGCTTTCAGGTACTCTTCATATACACCGAAACGGCCTGACGCAACCTGAACAATGGTGTTCTCACCGTAGCAGTAAAAGTCCTCATGCAGACCGCCTTCGCCTGTATTGTAGAAAATACCGAGTTCTTTTGCCGCGCGGGCAAGGGAGGAATGTGCATTATAACTGATAGAACCGTAACTCATTGCCGAAAACATAATCGGCATGGAAAGTTCTATTTGAGGCGGTAATTCATATTTTAATTTACCGTTTTCATCACGTTGAATCTTCTCGGGTCTTTTACCCAAAAACACACGTGTTTCCATCGGCTCTCTAAGAGGATCGATCGGTGGATTGGTTACCTGGGAGGCATTAATTAAAATCTTATCCCAATAAACGGGCAAAGGTTTCGGATTGCCCATAGAGGATAGCAGAACGCCGCCACTGTTGGCCTGTTTATAAATTTCCTTGACAGTATCATTCTGCCAGTTTGCATTTTCCCGAAAGGTACAATCACTCTTTATGATTTTCAATGCTCTTGTGGGACAGAACGATACGCAGCGATGACAATTGACACACTTGGTTTCATCAGCCGTCATTACTCCTTTCTCTTTATGAAAGGAATGAACTTCGTTTGCACATTGTCGTTCACACACACGACAGGAGATGCAGCGGTCTGCATCTCTGATCACTTCAAATTCGGGATATATAAATTCCACACTCATCAAAACGCACCATCCTTTACTTTGATAATTACAGGTTCTCCACCTGCAGGAGCCCAAATGTTTTCTGCGTTTGGTTCCATAGTTCGGATAGCGGCTTCTTCGCTGGCAATAAACACTCGGTCGTCTTTTTCGCCGATTACCATAGAACGCAGCTTTAAACGGTCATTGAGCGCCATGAGTCCGCCGTTGAATCCAAGAACAATGGAAAAAGGACCTGTAATCAACAGACTCGGAAACATTGTCCGAAGATATGTATGCTTGCGTTTGTCATCCAAATCCGTTTTACCTTCAATCGTGCTCCAGAACGGTGCAGCAATTACACTTGCCGCTTCGCCGAGGGTAAGTCCCTGAACACGGATCAAATAATCCATTATGTAGGTGATAACCTCAGTGTCTGTCTGCAGAGTACATTTATATCCGAACATTTCTATAAAACGGCGGTTGGCATCGTAAGAGGAAATTTCTCCATTGTGAACAACAGACCAGTCAAGCAGCGTAAACGGATGAGCGCCGCCCCACCATCCGGGAGTGTTGGTAGGATAGCGTCCATGCGCTGTCCAGGAATAACCTTCATATTCTTCTAATTTATAAAATATGCCTACGTCTTCCGGGAAACCGACAGCTTTGAAAGTACCCATGTTTTTACCGCTGGAGAAAACATATGCTCCTTTCATTTCGGTGTTTATCTTCATAACAGTACGGGCAACAAATTCTTCTTCGGTAAGCTGCAGATCGGCAAATACGGATTTCAGAGGTGCAGCAAAGTATCTCCATATAACAGGCTCATCGGTGATCGCCGGAATCTTGCGTGTGGGTATCCTTTCTGATTTTACAATTTCAAATCTTTCTTTTAAGAATGTTTCACAGCTTTTTCTCGTGGCACGCTCGTCAAAGAACATATGTAACGCATAAAAATCCTTATATTCGGGATAAATGCCGTAACCGGCAAAGCCGCCGCCGAGTCCGTTGGAACGGTCGTGCATCGGCCTCATGGCATTGGTGATCATCTCACCGGACATTTTGCTTCCGTCACGGGAAATGACAGCGGCAATTGCACATCCGGAGGGGATTCGTACCTGGCCTTCCATTTTCATATCAATATCCTGCCTTTCGGGAAAATAAAACAAAGCAAAGACATTCATTTCGGCACAGAGATCCTGTCTGTACCAAAATGAACGCCTTTGCTCATTTGTCAGTATCATACTCTGAAATCCGTGCTTTGTCAAGGTGAAACATTAAAGCAGCTGTTACATTTTTATACATGATTTTGCAAATAAACAACATTACAAATTTCAAAAAAGGGTTGACAAAGAAAAATTGCAGGTGTATAACATAGAGCGTAAAGGCAACGGCGTCTTTGAGTGTAAGTGCTCGAAGATGCCGTTTATTTTATTTAAAGCCAATCTTAAATATGGAAAGGCAATGACGTCTTTTATGCTGCAGCATTTGTGTCTGCCATTAAAGACGTCTTGTTTTTGCATAGGAGAGAAAAACAGCAAAGGAGAGTGAGTTATGGAAACGGTAAAAGATTATTTCGGAAGCCTGGTATTTGATGACAGGGTCATGAAAGCTACTTTATCGGATAAGGTTTATGCGTCCCTCAAGAAGACTATTGACGAGGGCACTGAGCTTGATATCGGTGTTGCCCATGCGGTGGCCATAGCAATGAAAGACTGGGCGGTGTCTAAAGGCGCTACCCATTTTACGCATTGGTTTCAGCCGCTAACCGGTATTACAGCTGAAAAACACGACAGTTTTATTACACCGTCCCCTGACGGCGGTGTGATCATGGAATTTTCGGGCAAGGAGTTGATCAAGGGAGAACCGGATGCGTCTTCTTTCCCAAGCGGAGGACTGAGAGCCACTTTTGAAGCGAGAGGATATACTGCCTGGGATCCTACCTCATATGCATTTATTAAAGGCAAAACGCTTTGCATTCCTACGGCTTTTTGTTCTTACGGCGGGCATGCATTAGATAAGAAAACGCCGCTTCTTCGATCTATGGAAGCGCTGAATAAACAGGCTCTTCGTATCCTTCGTTTGTTTGGCAATGACACCGTAAAGAGAGTAACCAGTTCTGTCGGTCCTGAGCAGGAATATTTCCTTGTCACAAAGGAAATGTATGAACAGCGCCCCGACCTTCGCTATACAGGCCGTACACTGTTCGGCGCAAAGCCACCGAAGGGTCAGGAAATGGATGATCATTACTTTGGCGTTATAAAGCCCCGCGTTGCCGCTTATATGGAAGAACTCAACAGTGAACTCTGGAAACTGGGGATCCTGGCAAAAACCGAGCATAACGAGGTTGCGCCTGCCCAGCATGAGTTGGCGCCGATTTATGCCACCACCAATATTGCCACAGACCACAACCAGCTTACAATGGAAATTATGCAGAAAGTAGCCGCAAAGCACGGCCTCGTCTGCCTGCTTCATGAAAAACCGTTTGCAGGTGTCAACGGCAGCGGCAAGCACAATAACTGGTCGATCGCGACAGATAGCGGTCAGAATCTGCTTTCTCCCGGCGCCACGCCTTATGAGAACGCCCAGTTCCTGTTGTTCCTCTGTGCTGTAATGAAAGCGGTGGATGATTATCAGGATCTGCTTCGTATTTCGGTTGCTACTGCCGGAAATGATCACCGGCTCGGTGCAAACGAAGCGCCTCCTGCCGTTGTTTCAATATTCCTCGGTGATGAACTGAATGCAGTTTTAGAGGCGATCGAAAACAATACGCCCTATGAGGGAACCGAAAAAAAGCAAATGAAACTCGGCGCGGATGTTTTACCGAAATTCAACCGTGATACCACCGACCGTAACAGGACGTCCCCCTTTGCATTTACCGGCAATAAATTTGAGTTCCGCATGCTCGGCTCTTCCAACAGCATTGCCTGTGCCAACATTATGCTGAATACTGCGGTTGCCGAAAGTCTTAGAATCTATGCCGATCGTCTTGAATGCGTAGAAGATTTTGAAACTGCGCTTCATGAAATGATAAGAAAAACTATTAAAGATCATAAGCATATCATATTCAACGGAAACGGCTATGATGAAAGCTGGATCAGAGAGGCAACGGAAAGGCGTGGACTTCTCAACTATCGCACTACTGCCGATGCCGTACCACATATTCTTGACAGAAAGAATGTGGATATGCTGACTTCTCATGGCGTATTTACAGAAGCGGAAATTAAATCAAGATATGAAATCACGCTTGAAAACTACTGCAAAACAATTGTGATCGAGGCAAATACAATGGTGGATATGGTAAAAACGCAGATTTTACCTGCTGTCAGCGCCTATGCGTTAGAGCTTGCAAGGACGTCGGCAGCCAAAAAAGCCTTGGATTCCACCCTGGTATGCGATTATGAAACGGATCTTGTCCGGAAACTATCAGTTCTGTCGGACAGAATCTATGCCGATGCGGCGGCTGTTGAAAGTTCGGTTTTGTCGGTTACAGCCGCCGAAGATATCGGCGCTGAAGCAGCCTTGATTCGCGATAAAGTTCTGACCAGTATGGGTGAATTAAGGGTGGCCTGTGATGAGGCGGAAACCTTAACCGCCAAAAGTTATTGGCCTTATCCTACATATGCTGATCTGCTTTTCAGCGTTCAATAAAGGAGGAAATTTATTATGATATATAGTTCGGTAAACACAATTTGGGTACTTATAGGCGCCGCGCTCGTATTTTTTATGCAGGCCGGATTTTCTCTCTGCGAAGCCGGATTTACAAGAGCAAAGAATACAGGTAATATTTTGATGAAAAATCTTATGGACTTCAGTATCGGAACTCCGGCCTTTTGGCTGGTAGGATTTGGACTGATGTTTGGCAGCGGGACTGCCCTATTCGGAACGATTGACCCGTTAATTATGGGAAATTACAGTCATATTCTGCCGGAAGGTGTCCCACTTTGGGCATTTGCTATCTTCCAGACGGTTTTCTGTGCAACATCTGCCACCATCGTATCGGGTGCAATGGCAGAAAGAACAAAATTCAGCGCTTACTGTATTTATTCGGCATCTATTTCGCTGCTTATTTATCCGATTTCCGGTCATTGGATTTGGGGAGGCGGTTGGCTAAGCCAGCTTGGTTTCCATGATTTTGCCGGTTCGGTGGCAGTGCATATGGTGGGAGGTGTCTGCGCAATGATCGGCGCCGCAATTCTTGGTCCTCGTATCGGTAAGTTTGATAAAGACGGAAAACCCCGTGCAATTCTTGGTCATAATATTACATTTGCGGCTCTCGGTGTGTTTATCCTTTGGTTTTGCTGGTTTGGATTTAACGGGGCTTCTACCGTCGGTATGGACAGCGATGCCTTGATGGAAACTGCGGGACGCGTATTCTTTAACACAAATCTCTCTGCCGCGGCTGCCTGCTGTACGACTCTGGCCATTACCTGGATTCGTTATAAAAAGCCGGATGTATCCATGACCTACAATGCAGCCCTTGCCGGTTTAGTGGGCATTACCGCAGGCTGTGATGCGGTAAATTCATTAGGTGCAGCCGTTATCGGTCTTATCTGTGGTGCGGTAATTGTATTTTCAGTTGAATTTTTCGATAAGGTTGCAAAGATTGACGATCCGGTTGGCGCCGTTTCCGTTCATTGTGTATGTGGTGCGCTTGGCACGGTTCTTACCGGTTTCTTTGCAACCGGCGTTACAACCGAAAAAGGTTTGTTCTACGGCGGCGGATTTCATTTTCTCGGTGTTCAGTGTCTCGGTGTCCTCTCTGTAGCAGCCTATGTCGCCATCGTTATTACGATCGTGTTCCTGGTTATTAAGTATACCATCGGTCTACGTGCCGACAAGGAAGATGAACTTGCAGGCCTTGATGTATCAGAGCATGGTTTGCTGACTGCTTATGCGGGATTTGCCATGCTTCCGGATACAACTGTAGAAGATGAAGACAGGTATGTGGCAGTTTCGGGGGATGTTCCCGTAGCAGAGGCTGTCCCTGTAAAGAAGATACCGGCCTTTGATGATGGTACGCCTAAATTTACAAAGATTGAGGTCATCTGTAAGGAATCTCGTTTTGAGGCTCTGAAAAATGCAATGATGGATATTGGCATTACCGGCATGACGGTTTCTCACGTTCTTGGCTGTGGTGTGCAAAAGGGCAAGCCGGAATACTATCGTGGCGTTCGGGTAGAAGCTAATCTGCTGCCTAAAATACAGGTTGACATTGTTGTGAGTGCGGTTCCTGTTCGTAATGTAATAGAAACTGCAAAAAAGGTTCTTTATACCGGTCATATCGGTGACGGAAAGATTTTCGTTTACGATGTTGAAAATATTGTGAAGGTTCGTACAGGTGAAGAGGGCTATGATGCTTTGCAGGATGTAGAATGAGTATGAACACTTTTTCGGTACAAAAGTTATGGGAGGCAAGGTATGGGTGTTCGTGAAGAATGCGGCGTGTTTGGTATTATGGCTCCTGAAATCTGTGATGTCGCAAGTATATCTTATTATGGTCTTTATGCACTCCAACACAGAGGTCAGGAAAGCTGTGGAATTGTAGTCAATGATGATGGCTTGTTCGCATCCCATAAGGATCTGGGGCTAGTCAGTGAAGTATTTTCGGAAAACGTTTTGTCTCGTATGCCGGTAGGAAGAATGGCGGCAGCACACGTGCGTTATGGTACTACCGGAGGGACGAATCGAAATAATTGCCAGCCCATTGAGGTCAACCATCAAAAGGGCAGAATGGCATTGGCGCATAACGGAAATCTTTCAAATGCGGTGAAATTGCGTAACGAGCTTGAGCTGTCTGGCGCTATTTTTCATACTACAAGCGATACCGAAATCATTGCTTATATCATTACAAAAGAACGCCTGAAGACAACCTCAATTGAGGATGCCATAAGCAGCGCCATGAATATACTTGACGGGGCCTATTCTTTAATAGTGATGTCGCCGCAAAAACTGATCTGCGCCAGGGATCCTTATGGGTTCCGTCCTCTCTGCTACGGAAAAACAAGCGACGGCCTGTATGTGGCAGCTTCTGAGAGCTGTGCCATTAAAGCGGTCGGAGGTGAAGTTATTCGCGATGTGGAACCCGGAGAGATTCTTGTTTTCGGTAAGAACGGTGTTATTTCCCGAAAAGAACATTGCGGCAAAAGGCAGAAGAAGCTTTGTGTTTTCGAGTATATCTATTTTGCCCGTTCCGATTCGGTAATCGACGGCGTTTCGGTTCATGCCACAAGAATCAAAGCAGGTTCTGTTCTTGCAAAAACGCATCCGGTGGAGGCGGATCTCGTAATCGGGGTGCCGGATTCCGGACTTGACGCGGCGCTGGGTTACAGTCATATGTCAGGTATTCCTTATGGCATGGGATTTATAAAGAACAAGTATGTCGGCAGAACCTTCATAACGCCGGGAGATCGGCTTGATAAAGTGAAAATTAAACTTTCTGCAATCGAAGATGCCGTTAAGGGTAAACGGGTAGTGTTGATTGACGATTCCATCGTACGAGGAACTACCAGCGGCCGTATTGTAAAATTACTCAGAGAGGCAGGTGCGAAAGAAATACATATGAGGGTATCCTCGCCGCCGTTTCTGCATCCTTGCTACTATGGGACGGATATTGACTCTGAAGAACACTTGATAGCCTGCAAATATACAGCGGCCGAAATTGCCGGCCGGATTGGCGCAGACTCTCTGGGTTATCTTCCGGTAGAAAAGCTTCCAATGCTTACCGGTAACTGCAATTGCTGTACTGCCTGTTTCAGTGGAGACTATCCGACAAAAATACCTGCCGACATAGGAAAGGATCGGTTTGAACAGCGATTATCGGATAAAGAGAAAGGCATGGAAAGCAATATTATAAAGAAAGCAATTGACGAACCCCATTCTTATTGTCAGCAGGTGTGTGCTGTGGTAAAATAACACTATCTGATGATAATCTGCTTGGATTAGCATAAAGATCAGATGGTGATTCTGTTAATTTTTGCTATTGACGAAAAAGCATTGAAATCATTGGATATTTCAATGCTTTTTATTATAATGCGACAAAAGAAAGGAATTGGTGGAATTACTATGTCAAGTCAATCGAAATCAATCGAACCTTATTTAAACTGCAGTTTTGAGTGTGGCTGCGGACGGACACACAGTTCTCTGTTCGCACACTATATCTTCGAGCCGGGTGCGATAAAGAAGCTGCCAAAGCTTCTGTCTCAGCTGGGTTATGTCAGGCCTTATCTGATTTCGGACACTCATACTCATGAGATTGCGGGCTGTCAGACGGAGGAAGTGCTGCAGAAAGCGGGAATCTCTTTCACATCTCATGTATTAAAGAGTCCTGAGAACAGTGATCTGCCGGCAGATGAAAATGCGCTTGGCAGTATTGCGATGGCCAATGACAAGGATGCGGATATTATCATTTCGATCGGTACCGGTACGATCAACGATCTTGGCCGCTATTTCAGCTATATTACCGGCAGGCCTTTCCTGCTAGTTGCGACAGCTCCTTCTATGGATGGCCTTGTGAGTGGTGTGGCGCCTTTAGTTTTTCACAATATGAAGATCACTTTTTCCGCACAGGAGCCATTGGTGTTGGTCTGTGATGCGGATATTATGACGAAGGCCCCGCTTAAGATGTTGGCGGCGGGTGCGGCGGATATTCTCGGCAAATATAACTGCCTTCTCGACTGGAAGCTTTCCCATATCGTAAATGATGAATATTACTGTGAAACGATTGCGGATATTATGCGGACGGCTGTAGATCAGACGATGGAAAGCACGAAGGGGTTGGCGTCACACGACGATCAGGCTGTTTCGGTGCTGACGGAGGCGCTTGTACTTTCCGGTATAGCCATGGATTTCTCCGGCAATTCCCGTCCGGCCTCCGGTGCGGAACATCATCAGTCTCATTATTGGGAGATGCAGTTCCTTTTCGATGGGATTCCGGCCGTACTGCATGGCACTAAGGTGGGAATCGGCACCGTACTGATGTTGGAGCTCTACAACGCGCTGGCAGAGATGGAGAGACCGGATTTTGATGCGGTCCGTGCGAATATTGCAAATCGTCTCAGTATGGAGGAATGGGAACAGGAGATGCGCCGCTGTTATCGGGATGGTGCGGATGGAATCATTGAGTTGGAGAAGAAAGCGAAGAAGAATGATCCGGAGAACCTGTCAGGACGCCTCTTAGTTATTGAAGAGAGATGGGATGAGATTCAGGCATTGGCGAAGACGGCGCCGAAAGCAGATGAGATTTACCAGGTATTAGCTAAGATGGGTGCGGCTAAAGTACCTGCTGATGTAGGTATTCCGAATCAATATGTATCTGACAGCATACGTTACGGCAAGGAGCTTCGCGATCGCTATACCATTCTGCAGTTAATGTGGGATATCGGTAAGCTTGATGAAGAGGCGGAGCTGCTTGTAGAGAAATATTGCCGGTAAACTGTATACACAGTCTATCTGAATAACGGGAACAGAACAAGAGCAGTATACGGAAATGAGGACTGCTATGGAAAATATCTGTGAAATGCAAACAACAAAATATGTGATCGGCCTGGATTACGGCACGCTTTCGGCGAGAGCAGTCCTTGTCGCCACAGACAGTGGTAAGGTGGTAGCCGAGAGTGTCTGTTCTTATCCGCATGGTATTCTCAGCGAAGAACTGCCCGCCGACTTTGCCTTGCAGGAGATTGACGATTACGTGGAGACCATGTATTGTACGATTAAGCAGGTGGTGAAGGAATCCGGCTGCCGGGCGGAGGATGTGATCGGGATTGGCATTGACGCTACCTCCTCCACCTTTTTACCGCTTCTGGAAAACGGAACACCACTTTGTAAGAAGGAAGAGTACAGACGAAATCCTCATGCGCAGTTGAAACTTTGGAAACATCATGGTGCGCAGGAAGAGGCGGACCGGATTACCGCGCTTGCGAAGGAGCGTCAGGAGAAGTTCCTGATGCGCTGCGGCGGAAAGGTGAATGCGGAGTGGATGCTGCCGAAGCTTCTGGAGATTGCCGGGAAAGCGCCGGATATCTACGAAGCCACTGACAATTTCATGGAAGTGAGCGATTATCTTGTCTATCTGCTGACCGGAGAGGTAACGCGCTGCATGTGCCATGCGGGTTATAAGCTGTTGTGGAATGAGGAGGACGGATATCCGTCGGAAGATTTTCTGAGGATGCTCCACCCGCTGCTTTCGGATCTGAGGAAGAAATTGCGAGGGCGGGAGATACAGGTGGGAGAGTGTGCCGGCCGATTGACGAAGGAGGCGGCTGACAGGCTTGGTCTGCAGGAGGGAACGGCGGTGGCGGCTTCCTTGATCGATGCTCATGTGGCAGTGCCTTCAGCAGGCATTGACGGTCCCGATAAGGCATTGATGATCCTTGGGACTTCCTGTTGTATGTTGCTATGTTCGGAGCGGTTGTCTTACATAAAGGGTATTTCCGGTTGTGTGAAGAACGCGGTCCTTCCGGGGCTTTATGCTTATGAGGCAGGACAGAGTGCGGTGGGTGATCTTTTCGACTGGTTTGTGAGTAATTGTGTGCCGGGGCGTTATGAGAAAGAGGCGGCGGAGCGGGGTATTTCCATTCATTCGCTGCTTTGTGAGAAGGCAGGGCGGCTTGCTCCCGGGGAGAGTGGTCTGGTGGCTTTAGACTGGTGGAACGGTAATCGTTCCTGTCTGGCGGATGCGAGGCTTTCCGGTCTGATTGTGGGACTGACGCTGAGGACCAGACCGGAGGAAATCTACCGGGCTCTTCTGGAAGCGACAGCTTTTGGAATGCGCGCGATCTTTGAGGAATTCGAGCAGGGCGGCATTATGGCGAAGGAGCTTTATGCCTGCGGCGGTATTGTGGGTAAGAATCCATTTATGATGCAAATCTACGCAGATGTGCTGGGTAAAACAATCTTTACCAGTTCTGCGGATCAGGGCTCTGCATTTGGCGCGTCCGTCTATGCGGCAGCAGCTGCGGGTGTTTCGGCAGGCGGTTATGCATCCATCGGGGAGGCTGTGCGGGCAATGGGCAAGGCCGGGGAAATAAAATATGAACCGATTCCGCAGAATACAGAAGCCTATCACAGGCTCTATAAGCAATATAAGATATTGCATGACTATTTCGGAACGGGAGGAAATGAAGTGATGCACCGGCTGCGGTGTTAAAAGTAAAGGAGAGGATTGAATAAGGAAGGGAATGAAAAATTGTCCCGGAAGAGATTTTTTGTTATAATATATAAAAGGTTTGTGTTTGAACTGACAAACCTGCAGACTGATAGAAAGGCATGGTTATCAAAGGGATGAAGCAGAAGAAAAAAGTAGCTTACAGGATTACATCCTATATCATGGCACTTCAGATTATCATATTCGCAGTGCTGTATATTTTTATGAGCAGGACGATCACGGGAAATATCCGTGAAAATACGATTGAAAGTATGAAGACGATCGTTGACGATCGATCACAGATCATAGAAAGTTATGTGCGGGAAGCGGAAAGTCATTTGACTGCGTACAGCAGGGCAGGAGAGATCACGAATCTGTTATTACATTCTGCGGATCCGGCAGCGGTAGCGGCGGCGCAGGGGTATACGGAAAGATTCAGTCAGGATATCGAGAGACTGGAAGGAATCTATGTCAGTGATACACAGACGGGCGAATATATTTTCAACGATGATGAGGAAAAGCTTGGACAGAAAGCGGAAGAAGAATTTGTAATTAATATTGTGAATGAGGTGAAGCAGAGCAGGCTGTCTAATTTTACAGACTACACAGAGTATTCTGAGGAAGGAAAAGAGCATATCGCTGCATACCATTATTTTCCTGACAGAGACTGGCTGTTTTTGTTGACGGATACTGCAGACGAGATCTTTGCCACCGCGAATGTGGCAAGATTTGAGCTGTTGACGCTCTGTATCGGCGGATTGGCTTTTTAGATGATGTTGACGTATTTTGTCATTTCACGGTTTATGAAGCCTCTTTCACCGATCACCAGTACATTACGGCAGATAGCAAACTGTAATATCAGTGATAAGGGGGAGATGCATAAATACGCCGACAGAAATGACGATCTGGGTGATATGGCTACCGCCTCCGATCAGGTGATTAAGTCGCTGAACCATATTCTGGGAACGCTCAGAGTGTGCAGTACGAAGCTGAATGAAAAGGCAATTTCTCTGCGGGGGACATCTAAGGAACTGGTGGAGTGTGTGAGCAATAATATGTCCACGACGCAAAAGCTTTCCGCCAGCCTGGATCATGTGAATAATGCGATCGAGAGTATCAATGACGAGATTGGCAGTATGCGCAGCCGTATCGGTGATGTGGCGGACAGCCTGCACAGCAGTTCCAAATTCAGTGATAATATTATGGAAGATGCGGTGCAGATGCGGGAGAGTGCGAATGCGTCCCTCGAGAATACAAGCACGCAGCTTGTAACGACGAAGCATTCCGTGCGTGCCGCTTTGGAGAATCTGAACAGTCTGTCGCAGATTAACGGCATGGCGTCGGCTATCCTGGATATTTCGAGCCAGACAAATCTGTTGTCCATCAATGCGGCCATAGAAGCGGCCAGATCCGGTGAGATGGGAAGAGGATTCGGCGTAGTGGCGGCTGAGATCAGCAAATTGGCGGAGACTGCCAGAGCTACCGCGGAGCGTATCCAGAAGATGTGTGAGGCTTCCAACGACAGTATTGAAGAGGTGAACCAGTGCATGTCGTCGATCCTGCAGTATATGGAAGGGGAAGTTCTGGAAAGTTTCGGTGATTTTGCGAAGAAATCCAATGATTACAGTGTATCGGTGGAAGCCATCAAGCAGGATATTGAGAAGCTGAGTGCATTTGTCAGGGATCTTCAGGGATCGATCGCACAGATCTTCGACAATGTTATGGATGTCAAAAATATTTCCGGCGAGAACAGTATTGCCATTAATGAGATCGTAAGAAAGAGTGAGAGTACGGAAGATATCGCAATGGAGATCCAGAATGAGGCCGAAGAGAACAGAGAGATGGCAGACAGTCTGGAAGATATTGTAAATGGATTTACATTAGAATGAACAGAGCAGTAAATAGCCCGGTGAGCAAATGCAGGAAGGAAAGAAGAGGTAAATATGGAGAAAATATTGATCATTGACGACAGCCCTTTGCAGACAACCCAATTGAACGATATTTTGAGTGATGAATATGAGATCACTATCGAACAGACGGCAGAGGAGGGATTTGATCGTGCACGTGCCGGTAACTACTCTCTGATCCTGCTGGATGTGGTCTTACCGGGAATGGATGGTTTTACATTACTTAAGATATTGCAGGAAGATAATAATACGAAGACAATTCCGGTTATCATGATTACAGCGCTCTCGGATATTGAGCATGAGCAGCGGGGGCTGACTTTGGGTGCGGTTGATTATATCAGTAAGCCGTTTAGTCCGCTGATCGTTAAGGCAAGGGTGGATACCCACATCAAGCTATACAATTACCGCAGACAGGTAGAAATGCAGTCCAAGACAGATCAGATGACAGGAGTTGCCAACAGGCGTCGGCATGACGAGTACAGTGTAGAGAAGTGGCAGGATGCGGTTCGCCTGCGGATTCCTTTCTCTATCTGTATGTTTGATATTGATCATTTTAAATCGTTTAATGATACTTTCGGACATCCCGCCGGAGATAAGACCATAGCCTCTGTGGCGAAGACGATATCTTCTTATCTGAACCGCAGTACCGACTTCTTTGCACGTTATGGGGGAGAGGAGTTTGTGGCAATTATGCTTGGCGATGATTCGAGCAAAGTATTTGAGTATATTAAGATGATTCGCCAGGGGGTAGAGGATCTGCATATTCCTCACAATCCGTCCGTGTCTGAGTGGGTCACAGTCAGTATCGGGGGTATTACCGTAATTCCGGAAGCCGATAAATCTTATGATTTCTATCTGAAAATAGCTGATGCCATGTTGTACGATGCGAAGAAACTTGGCCGGAACAGGGTAGTATGGGCCGATGAAAATGTTAAGCAGTTATTTGAGAAGTAAATTATGGTTGATAACGTCAGATCTTGATCAGAGATCTGGCGTTATTTTTCATAGGCGGAATCCTAATGGATAGTTTTATTGAAAATACCAGGGTCGTATGCTACAATGGAACGAACGACAGCATTGCGATAAATATGGAAGGAATGGACGACAAATGAAAAATATAAGAAAAACAGTGATACCGGTGTGTCTGGCGGCGGTTCTGACGACTTCTTTGACGGGATGTGGTAACAAAAGTCCGCTGGATCCGAGTAATCCTGTGTCTTTGACAATATGGCATTATTACAATGGATCGCAGCAGGCGGCATTTGACGCGCTGGTGGAAGAATTTAACGATTCTGTGGGACGGGAGAAGGGAATCTATGTGCAAGGTTACAGCCAGGGTTCTGTTTCCGATCTGGAGACGGCGGTGCGGGATTCCATTAGTGGTGAGGTGGGAGCAGAGGAAATGCCGGATATCTTTTCCTCCTACGCAGATACGGCCTATGAGGTGGAACAGGCCGGTGCGTTGGCCAATCTGTCGGAATATCTGGATGAGGAAGAACTGCAGAAGTATATGGATTCTTATATTGCGGAGGGCTGCATTGCCGCAGACGGTACGTTGCGAATCTTTCCTACGGCGAAGTCTACAGAGATCATGATGATCAATAAGACGGATTGGGAACCTTTTGAGGCAGCTACGGGTGCGTCTCTGGAAGATCTTAAGACGATCGAGGGCGTAGTTTCCACGGCGCAGAAGTATTATGAGTGGACAGACAGCCAGACGCCGGATGTGGCAGGGGACGGTATGGCTTTTTATGGAAGAGATGCGGTCGCGAATTATTTTATTATCGGAATGCAGCAGCTGGGAGTCGAGATCTTTCAGGTGGAGAATGGAAAGCTGATCTTGAACACACCGAAGGAAGAATTGTATCGGTTGTGGGAGAATTATTATGTGCCCATGGTCAAGGGGTACTTTGGAGCTTATGGTTCCTTCCGTTCGGATGACGTGAAGACAGGGGATCTTCTTGCTTATACGGGTTCGACTACATCGGCCATGTATTTTCCGGATCAGGTAGAGTTGGATCAGGGCAGTCATGCCATTGAATATATTGTAATGACGGCGCCGATCTTCGAGGGCGGCGAACATTATGCCGTACAGCAGGGAGCCGGTATGGTAGTCAGTAAATCTGATGAACAGCATGAGTATGCGGCGGTGGAATTCCTGAAATGGTTTACAGAGGCAGAGAATAATCTGCAGTTTGGGTGTGTGTCCGGTTATCTGCCGGTGATGAAGGAAGCTAATAATGCTAAGAAGCTTGATCAGGTGATTGCGGAGCATCAGCTGGAAGTGGCACCTAAGACTTATGATTGTCTGACCACTGTTTTCCAGGAGATGGAAAACATGACTCCATACACAAATAAAAGTTTTGAGAACGGTTCAGCAGCCAGGAAAGTGCTGGAATATCATCTTGCGGATCAGGCTGTGGCAGACAGAGAGGCTGTAGCGGCGGCGATTGCGGAAGGAAAAGATCCGGAAGAGGCGGCAAGTCCTTATGTGACAGAGGAAGCCTTCGAGAATTGGTATGCTTCTTTCTGCAGTGCACTGAATGATGCAGTAGGAGAGTAGAAATTAGATGTAATTTGTAGCAGGCCGGAACAGCTATATACGGTTAAAAAGATTGTGCGGAGTCGGTGGTAGAGGTAATATGGGAGACAGGAGTCGAAAAAAGAAGAAAAACAGTATATTCAGGATCTTTCTGATACCTCTGATCGTAATCATGCTGGTACAGAGTATGATTACCATCGGTACGCTGATCGTACGGAGAACTGCGGGAATGCTGCAGGAGTATTCCGGAGGTATGATGAACCGTCTTGTGGAGAACAGGAAGGTGATCCTGCAAAATGACATGATCCAGCGCTGGGCTGCTGTCTGTGAACAGGAAGGGACATTGAACGGAATACTGAGACAGTTTCTGGATGCAAGAAACGTGGGGATTGAAGAGGTTCTTGCTTCAGACGAGATGAAAGGTGAGCTGTTGGAACAGCTTTTTCCGGAATGTCTTAATATGCTGCAGGGCAGTACTACGACAGGAATTTTTGTGGTCCTGACGGGAAATGATATGCAGGAGGCGGGAGAGTATGACGGATTTTTCATCAGAGATTCCGATCCGGATATCAACCCGGCTAATTATACGGATCTGTTGTTGGAACGGGGAAGCAAGCAGTTGTCCAGAGAATGGGGCATTCCTCTGGATACGTCCTGGACAACACGGTTTCATATGGACGGCGAGGGAATAAATGAGGTTGACAGTTTCTTCTATGAACCGTGGAAGGCAGGAGCTGCCTATCCAAATACGAAGATCAATAATCTGGGTTACTGGTCTATGCCCTTTTCGCTGGAAAAGAAGATGGTGGACTCTTATCGGATGATTACTTATTCTCTGCCGCTGCGACATGAGGGAGAGGTATATGGTGTGCTGGGCGTGGAGATTTCCGAGCAGAGGTTTGCAGATTATTTTCCGGTGGCAGAATTGAATGATACGCAGCAGTCGGGCTATCTGTTGGCAGTGGAGAATAATGATGACAGTTATATTCCTCTGGTGGGGAAGGGTGTCCTCTATGATTTGGTGCGTTCTACGGGCGATACTTTTGTTCTGCAGGGAACAAGTCATGACAATCTGTCATTGGTACAGGAGGCCAGATTAGATAAACAGAAGATTCATGCGGTAGTCTGTCCGCTTAAGCTGTACAGCAACAATGTGCCCTACAAGAATACCAAATGGGTGCTGCTTGGCCTGAATACGGAAGAAGAGTTGTTCGGCATAAGCCGTCAGCTTTATCTCTGGATGGTGGTGGCGGTTTTGGTCGGTCTGATCTTTGGTGTGGTCGGTATTTATTTCCTGGTAAGGCATCTGACCAGACCGGTGCAATATCTGATGCAGTGTATCAGTATGGGGAGTGAAGGACTGCAGGACTTTAAACCGTCTAATATTATAGAGGTGGATGCGCTTTATGATGTGGTGAAGGAACTGACAGACAGTCAGAAAGAATCAGAGAATATTCTTCTGGAGGAGAAGGAGCGATATCGAGTGGCTCTGGAGTCCAGCAAGGATGTATTCTTTTCCTATGATATTCAGAATCATGTATTGGATATTGTTAATCACGAGAAAATGAGCGGCCATTGGCAATGTGAGGAGTTTGAAAGCGGATTCATTGATCCGAATTATATATATGAGCTGGATCGTGATGAAGTTGTTCGTCAGTTACAGAGTAAGGACGATAAACTGTTTGTGGAATTTCGGTTGAAGTGGCCGGAAGATGCGGAGTATGCGTGGGTGGCGCTTTTTGGTAAGGCAGTCTATGATACCGATGGTGCGCGTCGAAAGATCGTGGGCAGTATTCGTGATATACAGGAGCAGAAGGAGAGGGAGGAAAAACAGCTTCGGAAGAATTCGACAGATGCGATTACAGGGCTTTATTGTTTCAGCGCCGGTATCAAATATATACAGGAATGCCGTAAGAAGCAGCCTGACGGTGTTATGATCAATTTGCTCCTGAACAGGTTGAAAGAGACGAACGAGAAAAACGGTATTGTATTTGGTGATATGATCCTGGAAGAACTGGGAGGCCTGACGATTGCATGCTGCAGAGAGTTTGAAGCGCAGGATAACAGGAGAATCGTGGCTATGCGTCTCGATGGAGACGAGTTCACGGTATGGATGGAAGAGCGGTCAAAAGAAGATGCCGTGCTTTTCGTAGAGAAATTGCTTCATAAGATCACTGTCAGTTTCAAGGGTGAGATGTTCAATGTGAATGTGTGCGCGGGTATTGTCAGTGCAAAGAGGGAACAGAACAGTGATAAGCTGATCTGTATGGCGAAACTGGCACAGGAGTATGTGGTTACGGGTGCGACAAAGCGGTATCAGTTCTATGAAGATATTCCGACAGAGAAATATCAATCGCTCCCGCCGCTGTTAGGACGAGATATCAGTACGATGGATTATGGCGAGGATGTGAGCCTTGGATCCCTGGCGCTGAATCTGTTTGCCAAAGGTGCAGATTTCCAGGCGCAGATGATGCTGATTATCTGTAAGATTGGCAGATTCTATCATGCGGATGATGTGTTGATCTCCATTTTGCGGGATGACTTTAATTCTAACTATCTGGATTACCAGTGGCATCAGAATGGTCAGACGGTAACGGATAATGTGCGGCAGTATAAACCGGAAGAGAAGGAGATATTCTTTCAGTGGCTGGGACAGAAGGAACTGCGCTTCCTGTCTGAGGAGGACAGCAGCAATGAGACGGTCTGTCGGTTTCTCAGTATTTCTCCGGGAAAGCAAGGTATTGTACTTCCGATGTATGATAACGGTGATTATATGGGGAATATCTGTATCCTCGGAATCGGACAGGAGATACTGAATAATCCCGAGGAATATCAGGATCTGACAGAACTTGGAAGGGTTATCCAGAGCCAGCTTACACAGCAGCAGCACGATATTGCCAGCAAGGCAAAATCTGATTTCCTGTCCCGCATGAGTCATGAGATTCGTACACCGATGAACGGCATCATCGGGATGACGGCCATCGCATTGCAGCAGGAACAGAGTCAGGACAGGATCATGGACTGCCTTAAGAAGATACAATCCTCATCAAATTATCTTCTCGGACTGATCAATGATATTCTGGATATGTCCAAAATCGAGAGCGGGAAAATGAAACTGGAGCCCTATAATTTTGATCTGCATGAGATGTTGGATACGATCAATGAGCTGATTATAACACAGGCAGCCGCTAAGGAGATAGATTTTATACAGAATGTGGAAGTAGAGCATTACTGGTTCGTGGCAGATAAGATGCGCATCAGCCAGGTGCTGATCAATTTGCTTGGTAATGCGGTGAAGTTTACGCCCAGAAAAGGGAAAGTGACGCTGACGGTGCGGGAAGTGGAGATGAAAGAGAAGGGAGCGCTTATCTACTTTGCGGTGCGTGATACGGGAATCGGTATTGCCAAAGAGGACCAGAAAAGAGTGTTCCGTTCCTTCGAGCAGGCTGTAGATAAGAATCCGTCGAAACAGCAGGGTACGGGTCTTGGTCTATCCATCAGCAGTCGTCTGATCCAGATGATGGGCAGCAACATTGCTTTGGACAGCGAGCCCGGGGAAGGCAGTATCTTTAGTTTTTCTATTTTGTTGGAATTGGGTGAGAATGAAGAGACTCAGGCGTCGGAGGAGGAAATCACCTTTGAGGGTTGCCGGATTCTGGTGGTGGAAGACAATGAACTGAATGCGGAGATTGCCTTGACGCTGTTAGAAGACAGAGGCTTTGCGGTGGACTGCGTCTATGACGGTTCGGAAGCCGTGGAACGTATCCGCACGACGGAGCCTGGCACGTACGATGTGATTTTGATGGACATCATGATGCCGGTGATGGATGGTCTGGAAGCTACCCGTACGATCCGCAGTATGGAGCGGGAGGACTGTCATACCATACCGATCGTGGCCATGTCCGCGAATGCTTTTGACGATGATCTGAAGAAATCCGTAGAGTGTGGTATGAATGGCCACCTGTCCAAGCCGGTGGAAGTGGATAAGTTGTATCGGACGCTGGGAGAGATCATTCATGGCGGTAAGAACCGGACATAGATGTGGACGAAGAGAGTCAGGAAAATCATATGAATTATATTATATTGGACCTGGAATGGAACCAGAGCAGCGATGGCAAAGAGGAAGAATCGAAGATTCTTCCCTTTGAGATTATTGAGATCGGTGCAATCAAATTAAACAGCAGGCGGCAGATGATCGATGAGTTTTCGGAGCTGGTAAGGCCGCAGGTATATCATGAGATGCATCATATTACAAGGAAGCTGATCCACCTGCAGATGGAGCAGTTGGAGCATGGAAAGCCTTTTGCAGAAGTGGCAAAGAGATTCTTTGAATGGTGCGGAGAGGATTATATCTTCTGTACCTGGGGCGCCATGGATCTGACGGAGCTGCAGAGAAATCTCAGATATTATGAGATGAAGCCGCTGGCGGACGGGCCTTTTCGCTTTCTGGATGTGCAGAAACTGTTCAGTATCGGTTTCGAGGACAAGAAGTCGAGAAGGACGCTGGAGCACGCGATCGATCATCTTGCGATCGAGAAGGATATTCCTTTTCACCGTGCTTTCAGCGATGCTTACTACACTGCGAAAGTGCTGGCGCTGATCGAGGAAGATGTGTTGAAGAATTATTCTTTCGATGTGTTTCATATACCGAAGGATAAGCAGTCGGAAATCCATGTGCAGTTTGATTCGTATGCCAAGTATATTTCCCGGGGATTTGCCGACAAGGCGGAAGCCATGGCGGACAGGACAGTAAGCAGCACCAGGTGTTATCTGTGCCGCAGGAACCTGCGCAGGAAGATCCGCTGGTTTACGCCCAACGGCAAACATTATTATTGTGTGTCTTACTGTGACAAGCATGGGTATATGAAATCGAAAGTGCGAATGCGTAAATCCGAGGAGAAGATGGTGTATGTCGTGAAAACAGAAAAATTTATCACGGAAGCCGAGGTGGAGGCTATCCGTGATAAACATAAGAAATCAAAAATCAAAATCGTCTAATTCGGAGCGGATTCTCTCTCTGCGTCTCTGCTTTCTCTTCACACGATTCTGGCGGCGTTTGGCATTCTGGTTGTTGATGGCAAGCGCGCGAAGGACGAAGAGCAGGATAACGGCAGCAGCAACGACAAGAATACAGATCAGAACCGTCTTCACATTAATGAAGATGGTGTGATCCTGAGCCGTTTCCTTTTCCTGTCCGGGCTCTTCTTCTTTCTCCATATTCCCATTGGTTGAGTCCGGATTCGTGTCAAACTCATATGGAGTAGTATTGTCGGCCGCCAGTTCCAGGTAGGCTTTTCCCACATAGGTGTCATGGTAAGAATATCTGATCTGCGCGATGCGGTTGCCGTCCGAGACGTCATAATCGATGGCGGATTCCAGGTCGTCAAAAACAGTGGTGTTGGGAACAATCACGCTGCTTTCGGAGTCAATGGACAGGATCGGTTTGGAGCTGCCGAAAATATCATTGCCGGTCTGCAGGAAGCCGGAAGGCTCGATCTGGTATTTCTTCTCATTCTCGGCGATATTCATAATCTGAAAATTATTGAAGCCATAGTCAAACAACTCCATCGTATCCGTGAACTGATTGGGCGTTTCTTCACGAAAAACAACGCAGACGAGGCGCATTCCATTTCTCTCCGCGCAAGTGACGAGAGTCTGCCTGGAATTGTCCGTGTATCCGGTTTTCCCGCCCAGAACGCCGTCGTAGGCTACTTCGCCGGTGATCATCTTATGCTTGTTCCGCAGGATGAAGTCGTCGGGCTGCGTTGGCGTTGCCGTAAATTCATAGCTGGCCGTGTTGCCGATCTTGCAGAGCATGTCGTTTCTGAAAAAAGCGGCGGCAATCAGCGCAAGGTCATGAGCGGACGTATAGTGGTTCTCATCGTGCAGGCCGTTGGTATTCATAAAATGACTGTCCTTGCAACCGAGCTCGGCGGCGCGTTCGTTCATCATATCGACAAAGGCGTCTATGGAGCCGGCGATATGCTCTCCCACCGCATTGGCCACTTCGTTGGCGGATCCTACCAGGATACCGTAAAGACATTGTTCCAGTGTGATTTCCTCTCCCACATCCATACCCATGTTGGAGCCGTCGGCAGGCACGGAAAATACCGCCTCGTTAGAGAAGGAGACGGTGTCGTCCAGATCGCCCTGCTCCATGGCTACCAGACAGGTGAGGATCTTGGTGGTACTGGCAGGAAAGGATCTGTTATGGATATTTTTGGCATAAAGAATAGAACCGGTGTCCACATCCATAAGGATCGCGGATTGTGCACTGGTTACAGGGCCGGCCGGCCAGTTGTCGATGTCATTGGATTCAACGGGAAGGGCTTTCTGGGCTTCCTGTTCCAGCTCCAGCTCTTCCAGTGAGGCGGCATATACCGTCATCCGGCCGCTGAAGGGTGCGCAGCAGACAATAAATGCTGCAAGCAGAAAAGAGGCGGCCTTTCGGCCTCCTGTCTTGCTGTATGATAAAAACATAGGAGTCTGACCTTTCTAAAAAAGAATAAGCAAATAATGAACAAGTATATTCAAAAGAGTATAGTTTATGCGTTATAACGCGAGCTGCCATATGATTTACAGATTCAAAAATGAAACTGTCTACTATGATACACCATTTTAGAAAAAAACAGTAGCTTTTTCACAAAAAATACAAATTTTTAATCAATCCTGTTAAGAACAGTTCAGCCATTGCTTTGAATTATCCTGTAGATCTCATCGTAAACATCTTCGTTTGACGTATTGATCTGGATATCCGGTCTTGTTCCGGTAACCGCATTGATGCCGCCGTCAGAGGACTCGACTGCGATACCGCTGAATCGTACTAATAATCCCGTTTCAGGAAGCGCTATCAAAACAGGACTTACACCTTTGCCGTCTCCCTTCGTCCGTTTCCCGACCAGAGTCGCCCAGCCGGTATTTTTACAGAATGAGGCAAAACTGTCGGCCGAAGAATATACCTGCTCATCAATGATGACCCAGCGCCTGGCGTTTTGCAGTTCTTTTTTTAAGGCCGTGTCTGAGGATAACTTCCTCGGGATCGTAAAGTAATGTGTTAAACCAAATTCCTCTACGGCAGGGGGCACGTTATGTCCTTGTAAAGTACTGACCGGCTCCGGCTGAAAATCATGGAAAAAATAGTCCTGCATTAATTCCGTATTTCTCAAATAACACCAGCTGACCCATTCATAAGTTCCGCCAAAAGGGCCGACGATATTATCCCACCAGTATTTATCATTTCCGCCTGGATTTCCTCTTATGTCAAAGATAATATGATCGATTTTATGATCATCGACAGTGGCCAGATATTCGGCAATCATCTGCCGGTCTCTTTCATAAATCCGATCGTTGAATGAAGAAATTTTAAAGATTACGGCATTTTGCGCTTCATCATATGATGTCTCGATATCCGGTAGAAGATCACTGCCATATTCCTGTACTGCTTTTGATGTGCCGGCATCTTCCAGACAGGCATAGATGGCCTGTGTCTGTGGATTTTGCAGAACTTTTTTCCAACCGTTATCGGGAACGTTCTCTGCTGCGTAATACTTTTGATAGGTGGCATAAACAGCATTATCAACCATGCCCAGATGTGCAAAATTATGCATCTTTCTGAACATAATTTCCAATAAATAATAGAAGCCTTCCGTGTCATGGATCCTGCTTTCCAGCTGCCGCCTCGTATCCGCTTTCAGCGCTTCAATAGTTACACCATTCTTCTCCAGATAAGGGAAATAAAAATAGTTCTCGTCAAGAATCTCCCACAATTTGTCATAGTCGGCCAGATATTCTTCTGTAGTAAAAGAAAGGGATACTTCACTTTCCTCCCTGGACGTGATCAAACTTGAAGAAAAAACTGTGATACCTGAAAGCAGAAAGAAAATGACTGTTATAGAAAGAATTCTTCTCTTCATAAGTAAACCACCTGTATCAATGTCTGTATATATTTATTATATTCATGTGAGTAAATACTATCAAGAAAATTCCGGCCCCAAAAGTTTTGTAAAACTGCTGAAACACGCGTTCTTGACGCTGTCAGGAAATATAGGTATAATTTTGTTATTGTAAAAGGGAAGTTTACAGACTGACATGGGGGTGCGGGTATGAGACTGCGTAACATAACCGGTTCGAGAGAAATGATCGCAGAGAGCAGGTTTGTGGTGCACGAACCGCAGGAATATAAAGGCAGGTGGAGAGAGCTGTTCGGCAACGATCATCCGCTGCGGATCGAAATCGGCATGGGCAAGGGCAGATTCATCATGGATCTGGCAAGAATGCATCCGGAGATCAACTATGTGGGCATTGAGAAATATTCCAGCGTGCTGCTGCGCGGTATCCAGAAGATGGAGACGGATCCGCTGCCGAACCTGTATTTTATCCGGATGGAGGCGGAGGAGATCGCGGACGTGTTCGACAGGGAAGAGGTGGAGCGGATTTATTTAAATTTCTCCGATCCGTGGCCGAAGGACAGGCATGCGAAGCGAAGACTGCCGTCCCGTGAATTTTTGAAACGATATGATGAGATACTGGTAAGAGACGGTGTGATCGAATTTAAGACGGATAATCAGGATCTGTTCCGGTTCGCGCTGGAAGAGATTGAACCCGCGGGTTGGCAGCTTCTGCAGATGACGGAGGATCTGCACCACGATGAGAAGATGCTTGCCGGCAATGTGATGACGGAATATGAGGAGAAATTCTCGGCGCTGGGCAATCCGATCTACAAGTATGTGATTGCCAGGTAAATGTTGGCACATAAGCGGGTATAGTATCATGCGAAACCGGCAGATAATAGATTATGGCAGATCAATATTTTAATACAAATCATGAAAGAATACGTCAAACGTATGAAGAAGGAGGAAGAGAACTATGGAACACAAATTTACGACAGCTGATTTTGAAAAGGAAGTGCTGGAAGCCGATATCCCGGTGCTGGTGGATTTCTACGCGGACTGGTGCGGACCCTGCAAGATGATGGCTCCCATCGTGGCGCAGCTGGCAGAGGAATATGACGGCAAGGTTAAAGTCGGTAAGTGCAATATCGACGATGAGGACGGGCTTGCGAGAATGTATCGCGTAATGTCCATTCCCACATTCAAGATCTTTGTCAAAGGTAAGGATGTGGCGACCATCGTAGGCGCCGTACAGAAGGAACAGCTGGTAGAAGAGATTAAGAAAGTGCTGTAGGCAGGAGAAGAAACAGGAAAGGGATTCTGGCCTTGCGGATTACCGCAGGATCAGAATCCCTTCTTAGTGTGATTACTTTGCGTTATGTATGTACGATGCCGTTCTTCTCGTCTCTGGAATAGAGCAGTTTGAGGATGATAGGCGTCGCGATCGAAGATACGAGGATCAGCAAGATGACGGCGGTGAAATAATCTGCTGTCAAAAGTCCGGCGGCCAGACCCTTCTGTGCCACGATCAGGGCAACTTCGCCTCTGGTCATCATACCCACGCCGATCTTTAAGGAATCGGCCATATTGTACTTGCAGAGTCTTCCGATCAGTCCGCAGCCGATGATCTTGGCCAGAAGAGCAACGATCACGAAACAGATACAGAAGGCAAAGAGCTTTCCGTTCATACTGTTAAAGGAAGTCTTTAACCCGATGCTGGCAAAAAAGACCGGGCCGAAGAACATATAAGAACTGACATCAACCTTACGCTTTATGTATTCGTTATCGCTTAAGCTGCACAGGATCACGCCTGCCACGTAAGCGCCTGTAATATCTGCTATGCCGAAATATCTCTCTGCGATATAGGACAGGGCAAAGCAGAAAGCCACGCCGATGATCGGAACACGTCTCGTGTGCGGATAGCGGTTATCCAGCGTGAGAAATATCTTGTAGAAAAGAAATCCGCCTACGATGGCTACCGCAAAGAAGGCAACGGTCTTGATAATGACCATCATCGGGTTTGAATCCGGGCTCTTAAAGCCGATGACGAAGGTGAGGACGATGATACCGATCACGTCGTCAATGATGGCGGCGCTGACGATGGTGGTACCTACCTTACTCTTGATCTTACCCAGTTCCTGCAGCGAGGCGACGGTGATGCTGACACTGGTTGCCGTCATAATCGTGCCGATAAAGACCGCTTTATAGAAATTCTCACTGCCCCAGGGTGCCATACCGTAGAAGCCCATATACAGAAGTGCTCCCAGGACGAGCGGTACGAATACACCGGCGCAGGCGATCAGGAAAGCCACCGGGCCTGTTTTGATCAGTTCCTTCAAGTCGGACTCCAGTCCTACGGAGAACATCAATATGATCACGCCCACTTCCGCCATCTGTGTGATGAAGTCGGTCTGTGAGATCCAGCCGAACACACATGGGCCGACTAACAGTCCGGCGATGATTTGGCCTACTACCTGCGGCGCTTTGAACTTTCTTGCGAGAATACCGAAACACTTGGCAAAGAGTAAAATGATCGCAAGATCCCTTAAAATTTCATATGATTCCATAATATCCCCTCCATTTCCATAAATAGTTATAATCTGAAAAGATAAGAATGTCAAGGATTTTGCTTTTGACAATAACAGGGAAGCCGAAAGCAAAACTGTTTCCTATAAAAAAACAAAACGGAGACTGTTATAAGTCTCCGTTAATCGTCGAAGCGACAGGATTTGAACCTGCGACCTCTGCGTCCCGAACGCAGCGCTCTACCAAACTGAGCCACGCTTCGATTTGCGAACAACTAAAATAATACAACATTCGCGTGGGTGTTGTCAATGTTTTTACGCAAAATATTTTTATGGATTTTATTTTATCATCTGATCGGATGCCGGATCACTGTCCGCAGCTTCTCCACGGCGGCTCTTCTGGGGTCACTTAAGTAGATCTCATGGTGGAAACGGCTTGCGGAAATATCGACAACGTAGCCGTTATCTGCGGCAAATTGGTCCATTTTCTCTATGGTGGCAGGTTCCTTGTCATAACTGCCGATATGCATACATTGAACACAGAGCCCTTCGTGGTAGGGGAAAAATTCTACCTTGGAGAAATCGTTCTGTTTCTTCCGCGAAGCCTCACCAACGGCCCAGCAGTATTCTTCCCTGGTCACGAATTCCGGCAGGCGGATCATGGAGATCCATTGAAAATCTTCTTTATGGGAATAATCGATGTGGTCACGGCCTGCCTGCCACCAGAGACCTTCTAACGGTGGAACAACGTAAGAGAAATAGCCGTCGATCTTATGACTGCCCTTATAGCTCATCTTGATTGTGAAGGCGATGGCGTACAGAAGGCCGATGGCCGTCTTGTAGGCGCCATCGGGTTCGTTGGGATCGCCATGGCCTCTGACGGCGATATAATTCATCTCCGGGATCTGTATGATACCTGGCGTTTTGGGCGGCAGGTAGAATTCTTTATATTCTTTCTTATAGTCGAATGCCATAGACAGACCTTCCTTTCTACTTTAACTTATGGATATACATTGCCGGTAATTTAATTTCCCTTCAAATTATGGACGCGCTCCTGAATGGTAGCTTCAAACTGCTGCTCGGAAAGGTTCGGATCCCTTGTTTCGCGCCACACATCACAGGGCAGGAGATCGCAGGTTAGACAATTGGCATATTTATGCTTCTGAACACAGCAGCTGTAAATAGGACAGGCTTTGCCGGCAGGAGCGTGGAAGACTTTACCACCGGCGGCATTGCATCCCTTACACATGGAGCCGAAGTAGCTGCATTTCTCACAGTCTGTTCCGCAGCAGCTTAAGTTCAGGATCTCACGCTGTTTCTTTCCGCTGAAACTTTGTAAGACAAGGTGATAGGATTTGTCAAGCAGATCTTTCAACAGGTCGTCTGGAACTTCACCGTCCGGTTTAATGGAATTCCAGTGCATTTTGTTCATATAATAGCTAGGCACGATGTCTTCATATTGTGTGCGCAGGAAATTTCCTTCCTCCGGATCTAATTTCAAAGTGATGTAATAAGGCTTATCCTCCGGATCCAGACAAACCGCGGCAAACATCTTGCCGCCGATGTGGTAGCGGATCCAGTTCCAGTCACTCTGCAGATCCCTGGTAACGCTTCGTTTGTTCAGCAGATATTCATCAATCCATGGATATTTCATAAGGGTTTCTCCTTTGTAAGTGTTTTTGCAGATATTTTACCATGCAAAACATGACAGCTGTATGTCGTGTTGGTAATTTTTCTGTACATGCTTCCTGTCGCTCATGTTATAAACGTTCGTGTATATTATTCGGTCGGCCTGGCGGTTTGATCTTCGTCGACGATCATGTATGGGATATTTCCCTGAAGCAGATCGTACAATGTGATCCGGTAAAAGAAATCGTGCACGATCCTGTCAAACTGTTTCCACATCGGCAGGGTAATGCAGCTGTCGGCTCTTTCGCAAGGTTCTACGCCGGTCTGCAGGCAGGCGATTGTGGCAAGGGTGCCTTCGGTCAGTTCCAGGATCTCACCGACAGTGTATTCGTGCGGGGAACGTGTCAGCCTGTAACCGCCTCCTTTGCCGCGCAGACCCTTGAGCAGCTTCTCGCGGACGAGAGTTTTTAGAATGATTTCCAGATATTTCTTCGAGATTCCCTGTCTGGCGGCGATTTCATCTAACGGCGTGAAGCGGTCTGTTTCCTGCTGCGCCAGATCGAGCATTACGCGCAGTGCGTATCTTCCTTTTGTTGAGATCATAGTTTACTCCGTTTCTGTCAAGATTCCTGTTAACCTATTATAGTACAAGGTAAAAAGCAGTTTCAAGGGATAAAGAGAAATACCAATAAACCTATTGACAAAGTAGGTTTATAAAGATATTATGTTGGTATATAAGATATAGGATAGAAGATAGAAAGGGGTTCCTTTATGAATAAAATATATGCAGATAATGCGGCAACCACGAAAATGAGCAGAACTGCCATAGATGCGATGCTTCCTTATATGGAAGAGATCTGGGGGAATCCTTCCAGCTTGTATGAAGACGGCCAGAAGGCGGCAGAGGCCTTATGGTCAGCCAGAGAACGCATCGCGGCCTGTATCGGGGCAAAGCCAAAGGAGATTTATTTTACATCCGGCGGCAGTGAGGCGGACAATCAGGCCATTATTTCGGCAGCCAGGCTGGGGGCGTCAGCCGGAAAAAGGCATATCATTTCGTCAGCCTTTGAGCATCATGCAGTGCTCCATACCCTGGAAAAGCTCGAAAAGGAAGGTTTCACGGTAGAGCTTCTGGATGTCCATGAGAATGGTATGGTTTATCCGGAGCAGATCGCAAAGGCGATCCGTGAAGACACTTGCCTCGTCACAATCATGTATGCGAACAATGAGATCGGTTCGATTATGCCGATTTCTGAGATTGGAGCCGTCTGCAGGGAAAGGAGAGTACTTTTTCATACGGATGCGGTGCAGGCAGCAGGCCACCTTCCACTCGATGTGCAGAGGGAGGAGATCGATCTTCTTTCCCTGTCGGCTCATAAATTTCATGGCCCGAAAGGAATCGGAGCGCTGTATGCAAGAGAGGGCATCCGACTGACCAACCTGATTGAGGGTGGTTCACAGGAACGGGGACGACGTGCGGGAACGGAAAATGTGCCGGCGATCATGGGAATGGCGGCAGCGCTGGAAGAAGCCTGCAGAGATATGGATATACATAGGAAGAAACTGACAGACTTGCGCAATCGTCTGATCGAGGGGCTTTCACGGATTCCACATTCTATGTTAAACGGCGATCCGGTGAACCGCCTGCCAGGCAATGTGAGCTTTTGCTTTGAAGGAATTGAAGGAGAGAGTCTGCTTTTGCTGTTGGATGACAGGGGAATCTGTGCCTCTTCCGGTTCGGCCTGCACTTCCGGTTCTCTTGATCCCAGCCATGTGCTTCTGGCAATCGGCAGGCCGCATGAGACAGCGCACGGTTCTCTGCGGTTGACGTTAAGTGCGGATAATACAGAGGAAGAGGTGACAAAGATCCTGCGGGTGGTGCCGGAGGTGGTCGCATATCTGCGTAATATGTCGCCTTTATGGAAAGATATCGTAAGTGACAGGAAGGAGGAAAAACATGGCATTATACAGTGAAAAGGTAATGGATCATTTCAGGAATCCCAGAAATGTGGGAATGATCGAGGATGCGGATGGCATAGGAGAAGTCGGGAATGCCAGGTGCGGAGATATTATGAAGATTTATCTGAAGATCGATGACGAGATCGTGACGGATGTGAAATTCGAGACCTTTGGCTGTGGGTCGGCGATCGCTTCGAGTTCGATGGCCACGGAGATGATCAAGGGGCGATCGGTTGCGGAGGCTTTGGAATTGACAAATCAGGCAGTTACAGAAGCTCTGGACGGGCTGCCGTCACATAAAGTGCACTGCTCCGTGCTGGCGGAGCAGGCAGTCAGGGCAGCAGTTCAGGATTATTATGAGCGTCATAGATCCTGAGCGTATTTCTAAGCGCATTTTGCAGTTCTTCCCGGATTTCTTCGGGTTCAAGCAATTCCACCTGGTCGCGGAAGGTCAGAAGCCACGTGACCAGGTTTTCTTTATGGGTGTAATCCGCATGAAACAGCAGGCGCCCGTCTGCCTGTCTGGTGAAACATTCCGTTCCGAAATCTTCTACCAGCCGCCATTTGCATGAAGGGTCGAACAATGCCTTAACCCGGATGCCGCCGGGGAAGATCTGCTCGCTATGAAGGTCCGGCAGCGGAACGGGCCTTCTGGTAAAGGCATTGTCGGTTATCTTAAGAGCGTCCATGCGGTTTAATTTAAAAAGTCTGAAATCCTCACGCTTCCGGCACCACGCCCAGACATACCAGCTGGACCAGTGGAAGATCAGATAATAAGGTTCAACGGTCCTTATGCTTTCTCCGGACGGGCTGTAATAGAGAAATTCCAGCTGCAGGCAGTTATCGATGGCGCTGCGGATCAGTTCGATCCTGGGAGCAAGAGCATCCTTATACCAGGAGGATAAGTCAATAAGCACCGACTGGCCGCCGGATAGAAAATCCGATGAACCGGCGGACAACTTTTCCATAAGCTGACCGTAACGGTTGGTGCCGTTGATACTGTCAAGACTGCGCAGTCCGGCCAGAATATCCTGCATTTCCCGGGTGGTCAGCAGAGTGCGGTCCATGCGGTAATCCGCCATGATGGAGATGCCGCCGCCCGTCCCCTGTCTGGTTACAATGGGAATGCCTGCCTTGCACAGATCTTCAATATCACGGTTGACGGTGCGTCTGGAGACTTCAAAGTGCTCTGCCAGAAAGGGTGCGGTGACCGTGTCTTTTTGGAGGAGGATGGACAGGATGCCGATGAGTCTGTCTATTTTCATGGGGCGTACCAGCTTTCTGCTTTTAATTGCTATTTATGATTTAAATAGTATCACAAGCGGGGCATAAATGCTATGCTGGTAAAAAACATAAGATTCCAGATGCAAATGAGGCAATAGATAGCGGGAAAGATTGATACGGATATCTATTTATATTATAATATCCATAATTGGTACGGATGTGGGCAGTATACAGCCAGACGGTTACTATTAACGAGAAATGAGAAAATTGACAGGAGGGTGCAGTTATGGTGTACAAATGCAGTGTATGCGGATATCTGTTTGACGAAGAAGCGGAGGGGAAAGCCTTCACGGAACTGGAGCAGTGCCCTATGTGTAAGCAGCCGGTGGAGAAGTTCGAGCCGGTTTTGGCAGGTGACGAGGAGCAGGGCGCGGCAGAGACAGAAGAGGCCGGCGGGAATCCGGACTTAAATTATCCGAAGGAGACTCGAAAAACGGACAGCAGTTACCGCTATTTCAAGGAGATCCATGAGATGGCTGTCACGGGGAAATCGGCGATCGAAGCGATGGGAACGCAGATGAAGATGCCTGATTGGGATGATATTCTTGTGCTGGGGGCGCAGCTGAATCCGCCGCCGCTCGAAGAACATGCGGAAGTGTCTTTACGGACGGTGATCGGCAAACACGCGAAAAAGCCTATGACGCTTGACATGCCGGTGTATATTTCGCATATGTCTTTCGGGGCGCTATCAAAGGAGACGAAGATTGCCCTGGCGAAAGGCAGCGCTATGGCAGGAACGGCAATGTGCAGCGGTGAAGGCGGAATCCTGCCGGAGGAGAAGGCCGCGGCGCATAAGTACATATTTGAGTATGTTCCAAACTTATACAGTGTTACGACGGAGAATCTGACAACTTCCGATGCCATTGAGATCAAGATCGGCCAGGGGACGAAGCCGGGTATGGGCGGTCATCTGCCGGGCAGCAAGGTGACGCCGGAGATCGCGGCGATCCGTAATAAGCCGCTGGGGGAGGACGTTATCAGCCCGTCCAAGTTCCCGGGGATCGATACGAAAGAGGATTTGCGGACATTGGTAAGAAATTTGCGTGACTGCAGCGGCGGCAGACCGATCGGGATCAAGATCGCGGCGGGAAAGATCGAGAAGGATCTGGCGTACTGCGTTTATGCGGAGCCGGATTTCATTACCATTGACGGAAGAGGCGGAGCGACCGGAGCTTCCCCTTCGATCATACGGGATTCCACGAGTGTACCGACTATCTATGCTCTGCACCGTGCCCGTAAATATCTTGACAGCGTACAGGCGGATATTGATCTGGTCATTACGGGCGGACTGAGGGTTTCTTCCGATTTCGCGAAAGCCATCGCCATGGGAGCGGATGCAGTGGCTATTGCTTCTGCGGCTATGGTAGCGGCGGCTTGCCAGCAGTACCGTATTTGTGGAACAGGTATGTGTCCGGTAGGCATGGCGACGCAGGATCCGGAACTGCGCAAACGTCTGCATGGCGATGCGGCGGCACAGCGGGTAGCCAATTTCCTGAACTGTTCCGCGCAGGAGCTTCGGACTTTTGCAAGGATTACCGGACATGAGGATATTCATGGATTGTCGGTGGAAGATCTGTGTACGATCAGTAGAGAGATTTCGGAGTTTACCAATATTGTACATGCCTAATGTACTGACATGTTCATTTTCAGCCAAACGGCGCAGAATGATTTTTTATCTGCTTCGTGTTTTGGGGTAAGAATGGAGGATTGATATGACAGAACGGGAAAAGATGCTGGCAGGACAGCTTTATGACTGCGGTGATGAGGAGTTGTTGACACAGTGGCATAAAGCTAAAGATCTTGTGCGGGATTATAACAGGACCGATTCTGAGAATGTGCAGGAAAAGGAGCGTATTTTGACGCAGCTTCTGGGAGGAAGAGGTAAGAATCTGTGGATCACCGCGCCGTTTTTCGTGGACTATGGCAATAACATATATTTTGGGAATAACTGTGAAGTCAATATGAACTGCACATTTCTCGACGACAATAAGATCATAATCGGTGACAATGCACTGATCGCGCCGAATGTTCAGATGTACACGGCGTTTCATCCGACGAATGCAGCAGAGCGGTTCGGTGAACCGAAGGAGGACGGTTCCTTTGCATTCTGTAAGACGCAGACGGCTCCTATTGTGATTGGTGATAATGTCTGGATCGGCGGCGGAGTGATTATCATGCCGGGTGTGACCATCGGCAATAACGTAGTGATCGGTGCAGGGAGTGTGGTGACGAAGGATATTCCGGATCATGTGGTGGCTTATGGGAATCCCTGCCGGGTGATGCGGCCGAATGATTGAGCGCATAATACATCATAATTTTACCGGCTGTTTTGCAAGCTGCATAGCTACCCTCAGTGAACAAAGATACAGTATTACATTGTAAACTTACATCATGCGGAACCTGCCGCTTAGCGGGCCGCATGGCCATCCATGCTGTGAAAGTCGAAGACTTTCATAGTAAACTTACATCATGCGCAATTATAGAGAGGAAGGTATTATACATGTTTCAATTTAATTATCATACACCGACCAGGGTGATCTTTGGCAAAGATACGGAACAGCAAGCCGGGCAGCTCGTTAAGAATACCGGCTGCAGTAAGGTTCTTATTCATTACGGCGGCGGCAGCGCCGAACGTTCCGGACTGCTTGGACGGATCCAGGATTCTTTGAATGCTGAGGGAATTGCTTATGTGGAGCTGGGCGGTGTGGTTCCCAATCCGAGATTGTCGCTTGTCTATCAGGGAATAGAGCTTTGCAGGAAGGAGAAGGTGGATTTCCTGTTGGCGGTAGGCGGCGGCAGCGTCATTGATTCCTGCAAGGCTATCGGATACGGCTTGACGAACGAAGGGGATGTGTGGGATTTCTACGAGCATACACGTCAGGCATCGGCCTGTATGCCTATCGGCGTGGTGCTTACCATTGCGGCGGCGGGCAGTGAGATGAGCAACAGCAGCGTAATCACCAAGGATGAGGGTATGGTCAAGCGCGGGTATAACAATGAGATCTGCCGTCCTGTCTTTGCGGTGATGAATCCTGAGCTGACAATGACGCTGCCGGCATATCAGACGGCTTGCGGGTGCACCGATATTCTGATGCATACGATGGAACGGTATTTTACAAACGGCGGCAATATGGAACTGACCGATGCGATTGCGGAAGCGCTGATGCGTACGGTAATGCGCAACGCCCTGATCTTGAAGAAGGAGCCGGAGAATTATGATGCCAGAGCACAGATCATGTGGGCCGGCAGTCTTTCGCACAACGGCCTGACAGGATGCGGCAATGATGGCGGAGACTTTGCCACACATGGGCTGGAACATGAGATAGGCGGCATGTTTGACGTGGCGCACGGTGCAGGACTGGCGGCAGTCTGGGGAAGCTGGGCCAGATACGTATTACAGGATTGTCTGCCGCGATTCAGTAAGTTTGCCAGAAATGTGATGGGTGTTACGGATGTTGGATAGTGCGGAGGGGTGACAAACAAATACAAATAAGAAAGGGACTTCCTCAATCCTTAAAAGGCTATGACAGCAACGGTTATAGTCTTTTTTCATGCGGTAATTACCGTATGAAATGAACTCCTATTCCCCCAAGCGGAGAAATACCCAACAATGATATTCAGCAATTCAAACTCCCGACAAGTAACGAGAAAAAAACATATATAAGCACCGAAACCAATCAATCATATCAATCCATATCACAGGAGGGTAAAGACCATGAACAAAAAGCAGGAACAGCAGATTTTAGATTATTACAGCACCACCGACAAATATATCCGTAGCAAGACACACTCCAATGCGCATCAGACTGTATTCACCAAAGAAAGCGACAAATACCAGTGGCTTGTGCTGGAGCAGAAAAGCCAGTGCGAAGTTGAGGTAAGGCAGACCGACAGTCATGGAACAATCACAGCAAGGGATAATTACGAACTGACAAGAAATCTCCCTAAGTGCGTGGGCGTGGAGCGTTTATGTGAGGGCGCAAATTTTCAGATACCTTTTAACGCTGATGAAATCAACTTAATCTATCAGTTTGGGGAGCAGAGCAAAGCGGAAACGTGCGCCAGTCTGTCCGCTATTCTTCCGCAGATAAAGGACAGTGACACAAAGCAGATAGTAAGCGATACTTTGAAGAAATTAAATGCCCTGTCAGAAAAAACGTGTGCGGAACTGACCGCCACCACCAAAAGACGGAAACTGACCGAGCGTGACCACTCCATAAAGACAAGGTTAGCCAAAGCAAAGGAACAGGCAAAACAGCCGACAGTTGCCGAGGGAAAACAGCACAGAACCCACAGCAAAGGAAAGGGGGATATGGCATTATGAAACTTTCACGATACGAGCAGGAAACGGTTGTCAATTATAATGCAGGAGAACAGACCGCCACCCTCTACACAAGAGATAAGGCGGTTATGCGGAAACTTGACACGCTTGTTGCGAATTTTCCCGACACATATAAATTGACAGGGCAAGACGAGGTATCTAAGACATATTCCTTTCCGAAATCATACGTCAGTTACCGCAAACCGAGAGCAGTCAGTACCGAGCAGAGGGAACGGGCAAGGCAGATGATGGTTAAACGGAATAAGGCAAAGACAGATTAGTAAAACTTCAATGGAATTATGTTGGCTTGTATGGTAGAATAACTATGCCAAGGACAACTGATACTTTACAATTTTATATTGTTATAGGTTCCATTAAAAAGAAAAATGTAAATTGTTAGTTTACATTCTAAGCTAAAAAAGCAGACAATAGGTGGTGGTTTTTCGTTGTACTATGATATATATTGGGGATATGAATTGGAGGTAAAAAAATATGTATTTAGGAAAAAATATTCAGTATCTTAGAAAGCAAAGGAAAATCACGCAGGAGGGATTCTCTGAACAAATGGCAGTATCACGTCAAACAGTTGCAAAATGGGAATCAGGTGATGCTATTCCAGAATTAGAGAAATTATTGGAAATATGCGATTTTTTCTCATGTAAGCTTGACGAACTGGTAAGAAAAAGTCTGTCAGAAAATGAATGTATTTATTCCGAAGTAAAAGTCCAGACAGTGAAGCCATTCAAAATGGCACGCTATGTAATGATTTCACCACAGCCAGAAAATGATGTAAACGCATATTTAAAGCATTGGGCAACAGTTTCTGGGTTATTGGCATTTGATAAAGACGCAAAAAGGATAGGTTGGGATTTTCCATTTGTATCATTAGAACAGAAAAATAGATTTGGGTTGAATGGTTATGTGGCTGCCTATATTTTGCCGCAAGGGTTTGAAACAACCTATCCGGGAGTAGAAATTGCAGAACAAAAGGAAGCAGATTATGCGGTAATTACCATACGCAAACCATTTGAAAATGCTTTTGAGCGTATTCCTAACGCCTATAAAAAAATAATGCAATATTTAGGTGCAAAAGGTTTTAAGGAAAAAGCAGAGGATAATATATTATCATACTATGAGTATGTATATGACAAGGAGGGAATTACATACATGGACGTGTTTGTTTATGTAAATGCGGTAACAAGCGGAAATTTACACACAGATTTTTCATAGTGTAACCAAAATTGGAACAAAGGAGAAATTTATGGAACTGATTAAACAACCATCTTTTGAAACTTGTGGGCAGGCGTGTATCGCAATGATTACAGGCAAAGACATAAATGATGTGATAAGGGATATGAAAACAAGTGGTTCGACCAGTATTGGGCAACTTATAGAAATACTTGATAAATATGAAATTCGCCATGCTGAACGGAATATTCGAATATCAAAGAAAAACCCTAAGCCTTATAAGTATTCTATTTTGACCGTTCATGTAAATGGCGGTTATACTCACTGGGTATTATTTTATAATGACAAATACTATGACCCTGAATTTGGTTTAATTGAGGACGAATATACTTATGGAAAAATTACATCATTTCTTGAAATTTATGAGGACTGATACTAATATTGAATTGATATCTATTAGTTTAGGAAAAAATCAGAAGATAATTTCATGTAAAAATGCACAACATTACAAATAAAAAAGAATAATAAAACTGAATATTGTTTACCTTTAGGTAGCGATTATCTTAACAGACAATCCGCTACCTTTTTTATTTTCAGAAACTATCAACACAGCACAGAAAGAATGAGGTATCAGAAATGATTGAGAGCAAGAATGACACAAGCAAAAACTTAGAAAAGGCATTGCAGGCATTGAAACAGGCGCAACAGCGTGTAGCCAACGAAAAGAAAAAGCAGAACGAGAAGAAACGCAAAGCCGAGAACCACCACAAGTACATCATGGGCGGTATTATCGTGAAGTATTTCCCCGACTGCTACCGTTATGACGAGGACGAGTTAAACCGTATCTTATCGGTTGCCTTGCAGACAAGGGAGTGTCAGCAGATTATATCTAAAATCAAAGCAGAAAGCCGAGAAACCACTCCCCCACAAACCACTCTCCCCAATGCCGAAAATGAAAGCGAGGGCGGTACGGAATGACAAAGGCGAGGACACTGGAAAGCCGAGGTAACGTATTCACCCCGTTTACGGGGTGCGCACAGATATACCACCAGAGGTGGTATGTGCGCTCTCCGAGGGGCAAGTTTCACTTGCATGGACTCCTGCGGAGGGCGTTGTCTGCCTTGCGGCAGCCAAAAGGGGAAACGACAATTCCCCTTCGCAAGCTGCGCTTGCTACCCTTTAGTGAACTTTGCGTTCAGACAAAAGCCAAAGTGCGGCTTTTATCTGCCCACAAAGTCTATGAGTGCACCCCACTACCCTGTCGGCAGAATGTAGGTGTTGCGTATGGGTAATGTCACGAAACAGGCAAGCACACGTTTTTCCATAGTCAAGCGGAGCAAGGGGCAGTCGGCAGTTGAGAAAGCGTCCTATATCAGCAGGAGCATTCTTGTCAGCGAGTTTGACGGGCAGACCTACCGCCCGAAATACCATGAAGATTTAGTCCACAGTGAAATCACTCTCCCACCCAATGCGCCCAAAGAGTATGCAGACCGAGCCACTTTATGGAACGCTGTTGAACTGTCAGAGAAAGGGCAGAAATCACAGCTTGCAAGAATGTTAAAAGCGTCACTCCCCAACGAATGGAGTTATGAACTTGCAGAGGAAGTTGTGAGGGATTACGTTCAGCGGAATTTTGTTGATAAAGGAATGTGCGCTGACTGGGCAATCCATGACAGCGAGAACGATAAAGGACAGCGCAATCTCCATATCCATGTTTTGCTTACCATGCGCCCCCTCACTGAAAAAGGGGAATGGGGAGCGAAACAGAAGAAAGTCTATGACCTTGACGAGAACGGCGAAAAGATACCAGTGATTGACAAAAAGACAGGTCAGCAGAAAGTAGACAAGCGGAACAGGAAACAGTGGAAATGCCACACCGCCGACAGCACAGACTGGAACAGTAAGAAAAACGCTAAAATGTGGCGCAAGGATTTAGCCGACACAATCAATGCCACCAATGAGCAGTTAGGGATTGCGGTACACTGGGAACACCGCTCTTTTAAGGAACAGGGGATTGACCGAGAGCCAACTATCCATATTGGGGCGGTTGCCAACGCTTTAGAGCGCAAGGGAATACAGACCGAGAGGGGCAACATCAATCGGGAAATCATTAAGAACAATATGCTGTTGGAACAGGCGAAAGAAATGCTCATGCTTGCAAAGCAGGAACTTCACAGCGCACAGTATGCCAAGATTAAGAATACAGCGGTCAGCGTGAAGAATGAAGTCATGGAGATGATTGCAAAAGTGAGGG
>CANRZW010000005.1 GCA_947644545.1 uncultured Lachnospiraceae bacterium | reverse complement strand
ATTGCTTTGTAAGATTTTTCGTTTCAATTACATATTTGCTCATTGCGAAACCTCCCTTTTATGAAATAAAAGTTTTTCATGTCTGCCATTCTACCACGCCAACCTTGCATTAACCTTGCACCAATCTTGCATTAACCTTGCAATTTGGAAAAGGCGATTTTTACAAATAATTACTCCCGCCATAGGGTGGCGGGGGCTGATTAGTTTATCAAAGGGAAAAACAGGGTGAAAATTGTTCCTTTTCCCGGTGTGCTGTCTGCCGTTATTGTTCCGTTTAATTTATCAACAAGCTCATGTACGATAGACAGACCAAGACCGCTGCCTTTTTCAGACCGCCCTTTATCGCATTTATACAGCCGATCAAAAATATGCTTTAAGTCCTCCTTGCCAATCCCTATTCCATTATCAGACAGGAGAATTTTTATATTCCTGTTCTGTTCCGATAAAGCTACTTCAATTTTATCTGCATGGCTATGGGAGATTACATTTTGTATCAGGTTGTTTAATATCCGCATATATCCGTCCGGGTCAATCTGCACCCGGAAAGGCTGTTCTGGAATGTCAATCGTGAAATCTACCTGTGTATCTTCAAATATCGGTATCCAGTCGATTAGTATATTCCGTGTCAGCTCTGTTAAATCAATCTCCGCTATGTTCATGGAAAATTCATTAGAACCTAACCTAAACCAATCAAAAAGCACATCTATATATTCTTTCAAGTCATGCGCTTTCCGGCGGGCAGTTTCGATATAGTCATCACGTTCTTTTCCGTCAACAATCCCCTTGTGTGCAGCGTCTAAATACCCAATCAAAGTGGTAAGCGGTGTCCTTACATCATGGGAAAGGCTCGTCATAAGCTGCCTGTTTGTTTCGTCCGTCTGGTGATAGGCAGAAAGCCTTTTTTCATAAGACAGGATAATATCGTTGATTGCATAAGCAAGAGGGGCAACAAGCTCATGTGTTTCTGCTAAAATACGCCTGTTTCCATTCCCATTTTTTATATCTTCCAAAGCGTCAGATATTTCCGAAATCTGCTTTTTTACACGCCGGACGGTCAGCGCAGAACTGCAAACAGATAAAAGGACAATCACTATTTCAATCACAATGATAGCTTCTGTATACAATGGTCATACCTCCTTACTGAAACGGTAGCCAATCCCTTTTACTGTCTGGATATATTTAGGGCTCCCGGGATTTTCTTCTATTTTTTTCCGTAAACGGCTAATGATTGCCATAATATTACTATCATCATACACATATTCCTCGCCCCATACCTTTTCATATATTTGCTGTTTTGTTAGTATTTTTCCTTGATTTTTAGCAAGGAACAGAAGAAGATCAAATTCTTTCGGGGGAATTTCATATTCTCCATTTATTGTGACAATGGAACGGCTATTAAAATCAATCGTCAACCCGTCAAACTCAAATTTCTGTGTCTGTCCGTCTTTTTGGTTGAAGCGGGTATAGCGTCTAATCAATGAAACAATACGGGCAACCAGCTCGTCCATATCAAAAGGTTTTGTTAAATAATCATCGGCTCCCGCCCGCAAGCCACGCACTTTTGAAGCACTGTCATTTTTTGATGTAAACATTAAAATAGGTAGACTGCTTTCCTGTCTAATCTGTTCTAATGTTTCAAAACCATCGAAACCGGGCATCATTACGTCCAGTATGACGAGCTGGTATTCCTTTTCTTTTAGTTGTAGCAAGCCGGATTTCCCGGAATAGCAGCAGTCAGCTTCTATACTCTCTTGTAAAATACTTTGTTTAATCAATGCACAAAGCTCTTTATCATCATCAATAATTAAAACTTTATTCATGTTTTTTCTTCCTTTCTGCTTTCAAGCGGGCATCTGTTGGTTTTTCAGCGTTCTTTGGTATCAACCACAAGCGGCTGAATTTTGCCACACCCGGTATACGGTTTTCCTCACATAACTTTTGCACCCGTCTTTCTGAAATGCCCCATTTTTGCGCCGCTTCCGGGGCAGAAATAAACTCTAACATTTTCGGTCTCCCTCGCTTTCCTAAGGTCTATTGCTATAATTATATACGGTCAGCCGAATAAATTCAAGAAATTAAATAATGCTTGGCATTTTAATCGTCTTGTACGGTGTTGTAGGTAGTGAGAGAACTATCACGAGGGTTTGGGATATTTCCCAACAAGCAAATCTGTCCGGCAAGCCGCATACGGGCAGATTTACGGAAAAGGGTACTCTTTTCCTATGCTTGCTCCGAAACTTATTCTTCTTTGAAAACGTAATTTACGGCGGATTTTCATTACCCGAAACAACAGCCCTACTCGCATGGAAAAGTATTTTCCGTTTAGAGCAGTGAAAATTCCCCTTGTGTTGACAGAACTGTTGTTCCGGGGATTTCCCGATAAAGGGCTTTTACTCCCTGTGCATAACAACCGTAACTTTGCTATTATCAGATTATCGGCGCAGGGTAAGCGTTCTCAGTAATTCGGATTGCTGTTCTCTTGGGGGAAACAGTTCCGGGCATGGAGCCGACAATCGCGTCCAGTCTGTAAATGCTAAACCTTATACTGTTTGAGAATATCATTTTGATACTGATCTTTAGAATCTCTCTATAAATTTCCAATGTTTTTGTATGCCTGTTCCTTTCGTTTCCATTCCGGCGGCTGTATTGTTTTTCCGATATAGAGAGAGGGAAGGATAGGAAGGGAAAGGAATAGGTATTTTATAAATCAGTATTTATTTATATCTTTATTTAATTGCATTGGATTTTCCGACGTCGGATTACCCGGTATCGGAAAATCCAATATCGGGTTTCCCAATATCGGACGGTTCATGTTGTGTCTTGCTTGGAAAATCGCCATAGCTTCATTACCCATTTTGCTTTGTATTTGTTACGCTATAGAACGCCATTTTGCCGGGTTAAGGTATAAATCCTTGCCCTCAATAAAAATGCGCCCAGAAAGCCGCATATAACAAGGCTCTTGTTGCTCCTAATGCGTAATATAAGGGTATAAAAAAGCGGCGTTCCTGTTCTCCTTGTTTGGAGATAAAGAAACGCCGTGCCTTTGGAGTATTTCTTTATTCAGTTTTTCAATGCTGGGGGCTGGTGTTTGGGCTTGCAGGATTCCGGGCGGCATATCAAGGCTCTTTCCCTCAAAAGTAGTAAATTGGTAGTAAATTTCGCTTGAAATCCTGCGTGTATGTCCGTAAATCAAGGCTTTTTTGAGATAATCAACCATTTTAGAAAAAAATCTACACCTAATTATTTATTTTCACAAAGAGTCAGCACATCAGGACCTGATATCCACCCAGCGCATCTCCATCGGCTGCAGATCAAGATGCTCCTGCAGACTGCCATGCACATACAGATCGGTCTGTTTCGGCTCTTTGGAGTTATTGATGACGGCGATTTTGCCTGTCTTCTCGAACACAGCCAGCTCCGTATCCATATTTGTCACATAATACTTCATCATCTCCGCTTCCTGGTGTGCCGCATAGTAGATGGCGCGCAGCAGAATCCGGCAGTTCTGCGGGGAATATGGCAGTCCCGTGAAGTAGACGCTGCGTCCTTTGCCGTACTCGTTGACAACCAGACGGCTGTACTTGCCGTCCATATTCAGGATCTGGTAATGTTCGCCCTGGGCATAGATGCGGCTCTTGCCTTCGCCGAAGTTGATCTCACCCGGCGTATCCTCCAGGATAAAATGTTCCGGATTCAGTTCATTGTACTTATCCGTGCTCATGGAAAAGCCCAGCTCTCTGTCTACGCCCAGCACGTCGCTTAACTGGAAATACCGTCCCTGATACTGGCAGGCGCTGGGTTCACCCACACCGATAAAGCCGCCGCCCTCGTCCACGAATCTGCGGATAGCACATACCACCTGCTCATCCTTCCAGTTTTCCGCGCCACTCCAGGAAGTGTAAGCATCCCCAGCATTGATAATTACCTTGATATCAGGATCAATACCCTCTCTGATTTGGTCAAAAGTGATAAATTCCACGTCGATGGGCATACCGCTCAGACATTCGATCACGCCCACATAAGAATAAATCTCTCTGTACCACAATGCGTGGTGCACCTGATTGGCCATCCATCTTCTGAGATTGCCCCAGCAGTTCAGGATAGCGACTTTGAAAGGAGCCCTGTAAGCCTGCGTTCCCTGCATATTCTCATGAATCTGCCGAAACTCGCCAACCACTTGACTGACTTGGTCGATAAATCCTGGCCAGTTTGCCGCCAGCTTCAGATAACCGCCGTATCCGATCCTGTCAAGCGGGGAACGAAGAATCGCTCTTCTCGCTTTCATCCAATTATCCTGTGCCTCGCCGATGGGGTCTCCGCCCTCGGTAAAGACATCCGGGAAGAAATAAGGAAGCAGCCGTCCTTCCGTATAGTTCACGCCCTTGATATCGGAGATCATCCGCAGCGTCACACCGTCGCCCACGGAACCGACCACGGCATCCAGACCGATATTCGCAAAATATTTGCCGAAAGGCTCTGTTCCGATCCAGTGATCGCCAAGGAACATCATGGCTTCCTTGCCGTAGCTGTGCACGATATCCACCAGTTCCTTCGCCAGCTTCGACACCTCGATCTGCTGGAACTCGATAAAGTCCTTAAATTCTTTCGAGGGCACGCGGAAAATGGAATTATGATATCCCTGATCCACGATAAATTCCGGCCGGAACTTATAGCCCGCCCATTTCTCAAACTGCTCCAGAATATAGGGGCTGACGCTGGCGCTGTAGCCGAACCACTCCACGAATTTCTCCCGCTTCTGGTCGTCAAAGGTCAATGTAAACTGATGGAAAAAGGTGGTAAAGCGCACCACATCCACGTGCGGGTTGTCCTCACACCATTTCTTAAGTTTCTCTTTCACATAGACCTGTGTCTTGGGCTGTCTGACATCAAAAGTCAGCTGGTGAGGCGCATCCTTCCAGTCATTGGTGATAAAATTGTACATATGTACCGGATCCCAGATTAAGAACGCAAGAAAGCTGACCGTGTACTGATGATAAGGGATCGATTCGATCACCACCTCCCCTGTGGCCTCGTCGTACTCCCATTGATCAATGGGCACCACTTCCCCGGTCGTTCTGTCGATGACTTCCCACCAGCGCTTCGGGGAATCTATGGTGTTCACCTTAAGCTGCTGGGTGTGGAATCCCTTCATAAGTTCGATGCGAAGTTCGGTTCCTTTTGCCGTCAGGCGGTCGCTGATCAGATATTCCTGCTGTACCTCCTCCGGATTCTGCATTGCCCAGTCGTTATCTTTTCTGGTTGTGTAATAGGTGGCATAGATTTTGGCATCCTGGCTCAAAAGCGCCTCCGGCATCGTTGTGCCGTCGCAGTCCCGCAGCGCATCTGCCCCCAGTTCATTTTTCAGGCGTATTGTTTCCTCCACCATGTCCACATCCGTGGGCAGTGTTAATCTTCCTGTCATTTCCATCCTTCTCCTCCATTCCGGAGCATACCCTGCTCCCTCCCCATTTGTTGTTCTCTTCTTCAGCAACCGCTCATATCTTCAGCAGCCGCTCATATAAGCCATAGCAGACTGTCTTATATGTTCAGTATAGAGAATCCGGAACATAGAATCAATCGGATTATTGTCAGATTTTTTAGATATCTTGCTAGACAAAATATCTAAAATCTGCTATAGTTGCAACAACTGTACAGATTGTCCCGTTCAATGCAGACCGGAATGAAAACAGGCCTGTACGCATCTACCGGAATGGCATGGAAGGAATAGATTTATTTATGGGGAATACCAGACACCGTATCGAAACTGAAAAACCGTCCGCTTTCGGACAGGCCAGACTGCTTTATGTCTCCACATCCAAATACGAAGGCGACTGGCAGAGTATCCTGCATTCCCATCCTTTCAGCGAACTCTTTTATGTGGTAAACGGGCAGGGAGCGTTTCTCGCGGAAGGCTCCGAGTTTCCTGTCAGAAGAAATGATATGGTTATCATCAACCCTCACGTGCAGCATACCGAAAAGTCCCTGCCGGGAGCGCCTCTTGATTATATCGTGCTGGGGATCGAAGGACTGTCTTTTTCCTTTGAAAAGATTGCCGCGGCACAGACTGGCTTATCCATGCAGACCACTCCGGGGACAGTATGTAAATATAACGTGTCCAAGACCAATGTATATGCCTATCTGAATATCATGCTGGAGGAGATCACAAAGCAGGAAGTGGATTATGAGGCTGTCTGTCAGAACCTTCTGGAGGTGCTGTTGATCTGTATGCTGCGAAGCGGCAGCCTTTCCGTGGTACCGGACAACAGCCGCCGCTTAAACAGAGAATGCACCCAGATCAAGAATTATCTGGATGCAAACTATTCTGAAAATATTACGCTTGATTCCCTGGCTGCCATCACCCATATGAACAAATACTATCTGGCACACATTTTTACAAAATATGTGGGGCTCTCTCCCATCAACTATCTGTTGCAGAAACGAATCCAGGAGGGGCAGTCACTGTTAGAGTCCACTTCCTATTCCATCGCGCAGATCTCCGATCTGCTGGGATTTTCATCGCAGTCCTATTTTTCACAGGCTTTTCGGAAAGCTACCGGCATGACGCCGATGGAATACAGGAAGCATTCTCAGCTGTCCTGATGATTTCGGATTTCTATTTATACTTTACGGCAGTTCCGTAGGCGATCACTTCCGCCGCGCCCTGCATCACGGATGCAGAGGCATACCGGACATTGACGATGGCGTCTGCGCCCAGTTCCTGCGCCTCGTCTACCATACGCTTCACAGCGATCTGTCTTGCCTGGTTGAGCATCTCCGTATACTGCACAATCTCACCACCCACCAGCGTCTTAATACTGGCCATAAAGTCTTTGCCGAAATTCTTCGTCTGTACAATATTACCCTTCACGACCCCCAGGGTTTCCAGTTCCTTTCCTGAAATATAATCAGTATTTACGAGCAACATCTTCTTCTCCTCCTTCAATCTCTTTGATTCGCTGTACCAGCGATATGATCACGCCCAGAATAAACACTGCCGGGATCAAAATAAAACCACACAGCATCCACAGCGGGATCGGATCCTCCAGAAATCCCCATACGAAGATCATAATCAGAAATACCATGATCATGATAAAAACCGCCGCCGCAATGATGGAACCGCGTTTTCTGCGGATCACATCCTGTTTATCCACATTTGAAAATCTTGTTCCGTCTCTTTCCATTTCTACCATCCTTTCCAAATAATGTTCAGGCGAAAGCGTCAGATACTGGCAGTGTTCCGCACTGAGGCTGTGGCAAAGTTTTATCGTCGCCTCCAGGTCCGTTTTCTCCCGTTCAAGAACGATGACCTGACGCATCAGGGCATCTTCCAGAATAAGATCACCGTTCTGGATCTTACGGATCTCCTCAATGGGCAGAGAAAGCTTGCGGAGCAGTTTGATCTTCTTTAATGTTTCCACTTCTTCCTCTGTGTAATCGCGGTACCCATTCTCACCGTTGCGCTTCGGGGACAAAAGCCCCTGCTGTTCATAGAAGCGGATGTTTCTCTTAGTAATGCCTGCCCGCTGTTCCACTTCGTTGATCTTCATCGCGTCTGTCTCCCCTGCACTTTTTCACAGCTTTTTCATTTCTTTCACTGGCACTTCTTCGCCTGACACTGTCAGAATAAGCCTTCCACAAGGTGGAATGTCAATAGATTTCAAGATAAAATCAACCGGAAAGTTACTTCGGATAAGATTTTATCAAACGGCATCTAATGGAACGAACTTGTGTCCGAGGTCTGCGTAGGTCTCCAGCTTTATGATCTGGTAATCCTTTGCCGGAATATCCACCCCGGCAAAGGCGCAGAATGCTTCCATGACCATTCCCGGTTTTATATTGCCGCTGCTGCTGGCATTTACCATCATACGGATGGCATTGTCTCCCACAGCGGCCAGTTCATATATGCCATCTTTCAGATTCAATTCCACCACGCTTTTCTTTGTCTCTTTCGTGTAAGGAATCGTCTCCTGTGCCAGAAATGCCTGCAGTTTTCCGGCCAGATCTTGTGTCGGGTAATCGCCGCTCTTCTTCTGCAGCAAATAGGAGGCCGCCGCTACGCTGGCCATGGCATTTTTTGCATTGTCCGGCAGAATGCTTACGGAGAGAATCTCCACGCCTTCCACCATCACCTGGGCAAGCGCCTCTTTCATCTCCTGCGTGCCGTCCATGGAAAGCACCTCGATATCCATGTATTCCCCGCGGCTCTCCATTCCGACCCCAAGCGGCGCGGCAAAAGACATGATCTGATGGGGGCTGAATCCTTCCGAATATCTTACGTCAATCCCTGCCCTCCGGATCGCCTTCTGGAAAAAGCGCATCATATCCAGATGCCCGATATATTTCATTGTACCATATTTGGAAAATTTGATCCGTATCTTCATGCATTAACAGCCTTTCCCTAAGTTAAACTTCCGTCCGATGCTTACGGCGCCGTCGGACAGATCCCGCACTGGAACGTGCCAGCCCCGCAGCCCTGACACTGCACCTGGCAGTTTGGCGAAACAACGCCTTCCTGCGCTTTCTTCCACTCTCTTAAGAGGAACTGCCTTGTCACGCCGCAGTCGATGAAGTCCCAGGGGAATATCTCGTCGTCCGCCCGCTCCCTCGTCGTATAGAAATCAAGATCTACGCCACAATCCTCGAAACACTGCAGCCACACGTCGTTCTTAAAATATTCACTCCAGGAATCAAACAGGCAGCCCCGCCTGTAAGCCTCCAGAATCACTTTCGCGATCCTGCGGTCGCCCCGGGCAAACACGCCTTCCAACACGCTCACATCGGCCTCATGCCAGTTATACTTGATGCTTTTCTGGTTCAGCTGCTCCATGATTCCCTTTTTCGTCTGATAAGCCTTTTCCAGAAATGTCTCCTTCGTACACATGGCCGCCCACTGGAAGGGGGTAAAAGGCTTGGGAATAAAGAAGGACGTACTGGTGACGATCTGCACCTTGCCGTTCACACGCTTGTCCTTGGGGACGGTCTCAAAAAAGGTGGCTGCGATCTTATTGGACAGCTCGCCTATTCCTTTGATGTCTTCCTCCGTCTCGGTAGGCAGTCCCAGCATAAAGTACAGCTTGACCCGCGTCCAGCCGCCCTCAAAGGCAAGAGCCGCGCCTTTCAAAATGACTTCTTCGGTCAATCCCTTGTTGATTACATCCCGCAGTCTCTGGCTGCCCGCTTCCGGCGCGAAGGTGAGGCTGCTCTTCTTCACATCCTGTACCTTGCTCATGACATCCAGAGAAAAAGCGTCAATCCGCAGGGAAGGCAGCGAAATATTAATGTGTTTCCGGCCGCATTCGTCGATCAGAAAGTCCAGCAGTTCATTCAGCTGAGAATAATCACTGGAACTCAAAGAACTTAGGGAGATCTCCTCATGTCCCGTATTGTTGAGCATTTCCACGGCATATCTTTTCAGCATGTCCACATGCCGCTCCCGCACCGGCCGGTAGATCTGTCCCGCCTGACAGAAACGACAGCCTCGGATACAGCCCCGCTGGATCTCCAATACCACCCTGTCCTGCGTCACTTTGATGAAAGGCACCACCGGTTTCAAAGGATAAAAAGTATCCGATACGTCCGTCACGATCTCCTTACGAACCGTGTCCGGCAGTTCCTTATATTGTTTCCGGCGGCCGCTTACAGTACCGTCCTCATGATACAACTCTTCATAAAATCCAGGGACATAGATACCCGGAATCTGTGCCGCGCCTCTCAGAAATGATTGCCGTGATCCGCCCTGCTGCTTGTTTTCCACATACCAGTCCAGAAGTCTGCGGTACTGCGTTTCCCCTTCCCCGATATAGAAAAGGTCGAAGAAATCTGCGATCGGCTCCGGATTATAAGTGCACGGTCCGCCGCCGATTACGATAGGCATGTCCTCGCCGCGTTCTGCCGCCAGCAGAGGGATCTGCGCCAATTCCAGAATCTGCAGAATATTGGTATAACACATCTCATATTGCAGTGTGATACCCAGAAAATCCATATCTTTTACCGGCTCCTGCGATTCGAGTCCAAAGAGGGGAATATTCTGTTCCCGCATGATCCGGTCTAAATCCACCCAGGGTGAATAGACGCGCTCACACCACACGTCTTCCCAGGAATTGAACATACTGTAGAGAATCTGGATTCCTAAGTGTGACATACCGATCTCGTATACATCCGGAAAGCACATGGCGAAGCGGACCGCCACGTCTTCCCGGTTTTTTACCACACTGTTGACTTCATTGCCGATGTATCTGGCCGGCTTCTCAACCTGCAATAATATTTCTTCGCTTAGAGCTGTTTTTCTCATATTTACCTCTCAATCCAATTCAAACAGCGCCGCCAGCCCTTCCATTGTCTCGTTGCCATCTCCGTCGTACAAGTGGAACGTATCCGCCACGATCATGTCATGCACCTCATTGGTGGTAAAATCGCCGATCCGGCCGTCTCTCGTGTCGCAGAGCAGAAAGCCCACGAACAAAAGCACCGCCAGAATCATCCGGTAACGGAAAGTGCCGGTGGAAAACTGCGGCACTGCCCCCTCCTGCTCCGCCGGTTGTGCGCCAGTGTCATAGGGCGGCACTGCGTGCTGCAGCCTGCCTTTATCAAAAAGCGGCAGCTGTGTATCCGTCCCGTACAAGATCCGCTCCCGCTGGCGGATCTTCATACGGTTACCCAGGTTTTCCTCTCTGATATATTGTGCCAACTGCATTTTCTTTTCCAAAGGAACTTTGTGATCCATTCTCTATCGCCTATCCTGTACATCTGTTGGTACATTCTATGACAGATACGAAGAAAAAAGAAGTTCACCGTTGTGCCAGTTCCGCAGTAATCTCTTCCCAAGTAATGTTTTTTTCTGCCATCAATACCATCATATGGTACAGAAAATCAGAGATTTCGTATTTCACCTCGTTGGCATTGGGGTTCTTGGCGGCGATCACGATCTCCGTCGCCTCCTCTCCAAGCTTTTTCAGAATCTTGTCTAAGCCCTTGTCAAACAGATAATTCGTGTATGAACCTTCCTTCGGATGCTCTTTTCTGTCCTTGATCACATCAAATACCTGCTCAAATACCCGCAGCGGATTGGATTCCTCATACTCGCGGCCGATGATCTCGTTAAAGAAACAGGAATGTGTGCCGGTATGGCAGGCCGCGCCGATCTGGGAGACTCTGGCAAGAATGGTATCCATGTCACAGTCCGCCGTCAGAGATTTCACATATTGATAGTGTCCGCTGGTCTCACCCTTGATCCATAACTCTTTCCTGCTTCGGCTGTAGTAGGTCATTCTTCCGGTATTAAGCGTCATGCGATACGCTTCTTCGTTCATATAGGCTACCATCAACACTTCATCGGTCTTGTAATCCTGCACTACCACCGGTACGTGCCCGTCGGAATTTAACTTGAATTCTTCCCATCTGACCGCTGCATCAAAAGTACTGACAGCGATGCCGTTGCTCTGGCAGAGCGCTTTGATCGCCAGCAGTTCTTTGGCATTCTCATTGATCGCATGGCCTGAGATACCGCAGATATTGTCTTTTGCCAGCAGCTCAAGCAGTTTGTCGAGAGAGACTTCCGGTATGGAAACAATGACCGGGAATCTGGACACGGCGATCACATCCTTCAACTCCTTCTCCCGCACAAGGATCAGTTCCGACACATATTCTTCCAGCAGTTTATCATTGCGGGTGATGGTATCGACTTCCGTCACACAGGCTGCGATCTTATCCTTGCCGAATTTCAGGGAAACTTCTTCCGTAATCTCCACATTGCCCTGCTTGGAATAATTCAGAGCCGCCTTTTTACAGCCCGCATAGAGCAGCTTCTTGATGTCCTCCATGCGTTTCACATTGCCCGCACCGATCACGGGAATCTCGGCCTCATGGCAGATGGCCTTGATGATGTCCAGCGCTTCCTCGTGCTCTGCATCGCTGTCCGACATATCGTAGACGATCAGCTCGTCCGCGTTATTGTCACTGTAGAATTTCCCGAGCGCCGCCGGATTCGTATCAATGATCGTACTGTCCCGGAATCCCTTGACGGCATTGCCTTTATATAAATAAATACAGGGAATAAATTTCTTGTAAAACATAGCTCTACATTTCCTCCTCAAACCGTACCCGGATAGAATTGGCGTGGGCGGTCAGACCTTCCTGTTTCGCAAAAAGCTCAATGTCCCGATGCGCCTTCTCGAGTGCTTCCCGTGAATAGGAGATCAGGCTTGTCTTCTTCATGAAATCATCCACATTCAGCGGGGAAAAGAATTTCGCTGTACCGTTCGTTGGCAGGATATGGTTCGGTCCCGCATAGTAATCGCCCAGCGGTTCGGAAGAATACTCTCCCAGGAAAATGGCGCCCGCGTTCTCGATCCTTGTCATCACTGCGTATGGATCCTTCGTCAGGATCTCCAGATGTTCCGAGGCGATGTCGTTGGCCGCATTCACCGCTTCGTCCATGGAATCCGCCACCAGAATATAACCGTAGTTCTCCAGTGACTTACGGATGATCTCTGTCCGGGACAGCTTCTGCAGGAAACCTTCGATCTGTCGTTCCACTTCTGCCGCCAGTTTCTCATCCGTGGTGATCAGGATCGCACTGGCCAGTTCGTCGTGCTCCGCCTGGGAAAGCAGGTCAGCCGCCACGTAACGGGGATTTGCCGTTTCGTCCGCAATGATCAGGATCTCACTCGGGCCGGCAATGGAATCAATGCTGACATAGCCGAAGCAGGCTTTTTTCGCAAGGGCAACGAAGATATTGCCCGGTCCCGTAATCTTATCTACCTTGGGGATACTCTTAGTGCCGAAGGCCATAGCCGCGACGGCCTGTGCACCGCCGACTTTATAGATCTCATCCACACCCGCGATCTTTGCCGCCACCAATGTGCCGGGATTCACTTTGCCGTCAGCGCCTGCCGGTGTGGTCATGATGATCCGTTTCACTCCGGCCACTTTAGCCGGAATCACATTCATCAGCACGCTGCTGGGATAAGCCGCCTTGCCGCCCGGCACATAGACGCCGGATACGGATAATGGCAGAATCCGCTGTCCGAGAAGGCTGCCGTCCGGTTTCGTGTCGATCCAGCTGTTGCGCAGCTGCTTTCTGTGAAAGGCCTCGATATTTGCGGCGGATTTTTGCATCACTTCCACGAAAGACGCATCGATTGCTTCATAAGCCTCCTCGATTTCCGCCGTCGTTACGCGGAGATTTCCGGCGTTGCAATCCCATTGATCAAACTTCTTCGTGTAGGCAAATACCGCCGGGTCGCCATCGGCGCGCACATTCTGGATAATGTCTGCCACAACATTCTCATATTCAGAATAATTGTCAGGACTGCGCTCTAACAACTTATCCAACAGGTTCTCCCGTGTTTCTTTCGTCAGTTTTATCGTTTTCATTGGTTCCTCTTTCCTTGGATTGCTTCCCAATTCAATTCTCTGTTATCTCCGTCATTGACTTATCTGGTCGGTCAATAACGTCCACTGTTACCTGAACCTTACATACCGATATTATATGGCTTTTCAGGCCAATTACCGCGGATATCCGAAATCAGTTTCTTGATCCGTTCCGGTTCCATCTGCATACTGACCTGATTGACAATCATGCGCGCGGACAGAGGACAGATTTCCTCCAGCACTTTCAGGCCGTTTTCCTTCAAAGTTGAGCCGGTTTCCACGATATCCACGATCACATCCGCCAGCTTTACGATCGGTCCCAGTTCCACGGATCCGTTCAGCTTAATGATATCTACCGTCTGATGCTTCTTATTATAGAAATAATCTTTGGCAATATTCGGGTACTTAGTCGCCACTCGGATCATCTCATGGTGCCGAAGCAGGTCTGCGGCGCTTTTGGGACCGCACACGCACATCCTGCATTTTCCATAGCCTAAGTCGAGCACTTCATAGACCCGGCGGTTTTCTTCCAGGATCGTATCCTTACCCACCACACCGATATCGGCCGCTCCATACTCGACATATGTGGGCACATCAGGGCCTTTTGCGAGGAAGAATTTCAGTTTCAGCTCCTCGTTTACAAAGATCAGCTTCCGGGAATCTTTATCTTTCATCTCCTCGCAGGTGATGCCGATCTCCTCCAATAACTCCATGGTCTTATTAGCCAGACGGCCCTTTCCGAGTGCAAAAGTCAAATATCTGTTTTCATTCATCCGTTCTATCCTATCCTCCATGATTCCGCTCTGCAGAATCGCATATCCATGCGGGCTCTGCCCTGTCCTTGGCCTTCCTGAGCCGCTATCGCTTTGGCAGTAATTCCACGCATTGTCCGGCGGCGCGCATCTGTCGGGCTTCCAGCAGTTTCTCCCGGAAATTCTCCGGCGTATAATACAGCTTCCCGCATCGCTCTATACCGGAAATAACGGCTCCCTGCCGGTTCATTGCTGCCAGCAGGTCATCTACCACGATCATAAAGCCGATAGCCGGTGCGTCCTTGCCGAAGCGGCGCAACAGGTTGTCGTAGCGCCCGCCTTTCACGATCGCATCTCCGACGCCATAGGTAAATCCCTTGAAGATAATGCCCGTATAATAATTATACTTACTTAACATGCCCAGGTCAAAGGAAACATATTTCTCGACGCCGTATTCACACAATACCTGATAAACCTTTTCAAGCCGCTCAATGGCGTTCTGAGACCGTTTGTTGGAAACCGCCAGCTTTGCCTCCTGCAGAATATCGGGAGCGCCGAACAAATCGCTTACCTTCAGAAGAAGTTCCTTGTCCTTCCGGTTGACATGGATGCCTTCCAACAGTTCTTCGGCGCCGAAAAAGTTCTTACCGGAGATCAGCTCTCTCAGCTCTAACTCCGTCTCCTCGTCCAATCCGGCTTCTCCACAGATACCTTTGAAATATTCCAGATTTCCGATGCTGATCTGGAAATCCGACAGCCCGGAGTGATACAGCGCTTCGATCATCATGGCGATCATTTCCGCATCTGCCTGCACCGATGCGTCTCCGATCAGCTCCGCTCCCATCTGCGTCACTTCTTTCAGTTTGCCCTGCAGACTGGAAGTGTTCGTAAACGTGTTGCCCCGATAACAGAAACGGATGGGTACATCCTCATCCATAAAGTATTTTGCTGCGCATCTGGCGATAGACGGCGTGAAGTCCGGCCGAAGCACCAGCGTATTGCCTTCCTTATCAAAGAACTTGTACAGTTCTCTGGACGGCGTGGTCCCCACTTCCCTGGAAAAAACATCAAAAAACTCAAAGGTCGGCGTCTGGATATCCTGATAACCGTAGCTTTTGATCTTATCCTGCAGCAGATGTTCCACGATATTCTTCGCAGCCTTTTCATTTCCGTAAATGTCCCGCACGCCTTCCGGCGTATGTACTAATCGTTTACTCATGTTCATTCTCCTGTGCTTTCCCTTAATCCCTTAGTCCATGAATCTCTTAATCCCCTATTCCCTGTCTTCCAGATCTCTCTGCAATGCATCCAGATATGGTACAAGGATGCCATGCTTTTTCGGCAGGACATAAGCCGGATTCAGTTCTTCATAGCGAAAACTCTTGCGGCCGCCGTCCCTGGCCCTGTCCCAGAAGAAGCGCAGCATCTCATAGGGCAGGTAGTAGAAACTGTCCCTGTGCGTATAGTAAATCAGGAAGAAGGCGATTCCCTTCTGTTTCTCAAATTCTCCCATAAACTTCACCTGATGTTCATGGATATTCTGCAGGGCGAACGTATCCGCCGCGCACTCCTTGGCGTCGAAGCAGACCGGGATTCCCTGCACCACACCGATGTAGTCTACCGTACTTTTCTGGTCGAAATAGGCAAGCGTGATGTGACGGCTTTCCTTGTCAATATTGATGGGAGTGATGGGCGTCGGCACCTTCTGGATCAGTGCCAGGCCGTTTTCCAGATATTTTTCATTTGTCCTGTTGATCAGATCTTCCAATGTGGAACCACGCAGCCCGCGGGAATTCCAAGTTGCCATTACCGGCTCCTCCGTTTTATATTATCATGATAATCGTGGATCATTCCGCAGACACCGTTTCAAAGATTTCCGGTATCTCTGCGTAAAAGGTCTTATTGCTTACCGCCTCCAAGGGAGCTCCCAGTTCGGGAAATACCACCTTATAAGCATGCAGGAGCTGTGATCTGACCTGATATTTCTTCTGATAGCGGTCATTCCATGCGCGGTCGCCATACTTATAATCCCCCAGAAGCGGGTGTCCGATGCTGGCCAAGTGGGCCCTGATCTGATGGGAACGGCCGGTCAGCAGCTCCACTTCAAGCAGGGTTTTGTCCCGCTCCGCCCGCAGCGGTCTGTATTTTGTCTTAATATAGGAGTCTGCACTGCCCTCCTGCACAATGGATACTTTATTGCGTTTCTCATCCTTTTGCAGATATCCCTCGATCAGCTGTTCTTCGGTCACGGTTCCCTTCACATAGAGCTGATAATATTTATGAAGGGTTCTGTTCTTCAACAGACTGCCCAGGATCTGTGCGCCCGGAAGCGATTTGGCGCACAGTACGATACCGCTCGTATTACGGTCCAGCCGGTTGCAGACAGACGGCTTGTAAGAGCTGAGTTCTGTCTGGGTCACCGCACCGCTGTGGAGAAGATAGCCGATCAGCCATTCGTTCAGGGAAAGATCCGTCCTCTCTGCCTTCTGGGAGAGGATGCCCGCCGGTTTATCCGCCAGAAGAATGTGCGCATCCTCATACAGAATCCGAATTTCTTCCAGCTTCTCGTATGCAAGCGCATATTCTTTGCATTCCGGTATGCTTCTGCCCATAAATCTGGACAATGTCTCCTCTGCAAAAAAGATCGATACGCTGTCCCCTGCCGCGATCTTCTCGCTGCCGTCGGCCTTCCTGCCATTCAGGGTAATATTCTTCTTGCGCAGCATCTTATATAGAAAGCTGCTTCCAGCCTCCGGCAAAAGCCTGTGCAGATACTTGTCGAACCTTTGTCCGGCCTCCCTGTCTGTGATTGTCTTCTGAAACATAGTATCGTATGCCGTCCTTACCCTTGATTCTGATTCTCATGCCGCCCGTTCTAAGGCTTTCCCGCATCACTGTCAGTTACTAAATGGAGATAGAATACAGCAGATCGATGATCTGACCTTTGCTCTTATGTTCATCCGTATCCAACTCTACAATCTGACTTAGTCGGTCAATATATTTGTCCGCATTAGAATAAATCTTAACCGTGATATTTTTGATGCCCTCCTGAGACAGCATCTGTTCCAGATGTTTCTCCGCCGCGTTACAGTCACATTTTGCCGTCTCCGTCATGCCGCAGAGTACGTTACCCTTAAGCGCCATATGACTGATGGCATAATTCTTCTGATAGGAAGTAAAGTACATATCATAGAAAGTCTGCAAACGATCGTCATAGGCGCCTATTCTGCTTTTCAGCGTCTTGCTACAGCCCTCCGCTTTCAGAAAAAGTACGAGATTCACCAGACTTTTACAAGCCGGAAGACAGCCGAGGACTGCTACGATCGTTAAAAGGTTCCGGTTGCTTTTGGTCGTCACATAGCCCATGACATACAGCCCGATGCTGACACCGAAGAAAAGAAGCGTTCGGATTGCCGCCACCGCTCTGTGATTTTTGAGATATCCGTAGGAACCCTTTGGGATTAACATGTTTTTCATGGACTAAAACTCCTTTGTTTATTCGTTTCCGTTTCTATGTCTGCTATCGGCCCTTGCAGCAGGCACAAAGTCCTGGGCTGCATGGCTTGCGCAATGTTATGTAAACTTATATAACAGATTCTGCACGCCCTGCGTTGTCAGATATAATGCTTTCATCGGCAGTCCGCATACCGAGACCGATTTTCCCTTCCTGCAGTCCATGACCGCTTTGGAGACTACGCTCTTTGTCTCCATCATGGTAAGCTTTTTCAGCCTGCCTATATTGGCTTCCTCCTCGTAGGCGCTGGTAAGAAAAGGGGTATTCACAGGCCCCGGACAGACCGCCATAACACGGATTCCACGCTCCGACAGTTCTTTGTTCAGCGCTCTGCTGAAGGAATATACATAAGCTTTGGAAGCGGCGTAGACTGCGAAAGCCGCCTGAGGCACAAAGGCCGCGCCCGATGCCAGCTGTATGATCTTGCTGCCTTTGCGCATATAAGGCAGACAGATCTTGGTCATCCGGGTCAGGGCCACGATATTAAGCTGCATCATATCCGACACCGCTTCATCGCTTTGCTTCGCAAACTTGCCATGCGTTCCAACCCCGGCACAGTTGACCAACACGGTGATCTTCGGATTGCTGATTGCCAGGATCTCCGTAAACTGCCGTACTGCGCTTTCCAGCGTCACATCCATGGCGATTACCTGCGTCTTATGTTTCATGGAACGGGCCAGCTCCTCCATCGGCTCCCGCCTGCGGGCCAGAAGCCAGATTTCATCTGTTTTATGTAAACTATTATCCAACTGTCGCGCGAATTCCATTCCCATGCCGGAGGACGCGCCTGTTATGATCGCAATCTTCATAGTCTGTTCCCCTTTAACTCTTTCCTTTTTTGTGATGTACATTTCGGATGGTCTTCTTCTTTCCGGTTTTCATGTTATCCGGTTTCCTGACGCCTCGTCCGCTGTCATGTCCTGCATCCGCATGACTGCCTTTATTTCTCTGGATGTTGCGCGGCCTGATCAGGCACTTTTTGTCAAAACCGATCAGATCTTCCCGTCCACCCTTTATGAGCGCTTCCCTGACAAGCTCATAGTTATTCGGGTTCCGGTACTGGATCAGCGCCCGCTGCATGGCCTTTTCATGAGGATTGCGGCAGACATACACTTTCTTACCGTCTCTCGGATCGATCCCCGTATAGTACATGACCGTAGACACTGTTGAGGGTGTCGGATAGAAATCCTGTACCTGTTCCGGCATATAACCCAGATCACGCAGATATTCTGCCAGCTCGATGGCCTCTTTCAGTGTGGATCCCGGATGGGAGGACATCAAATACGGCACAAGAAACTGTTTCCGGCCAAGCTGTTCGTTGAGTCTGTAGTATTTTCTGACAAAACGTTCGTAGACGGCTTTCTTTGGTTTCCCCAGTTTCTGCAGCACCGCATCCGAAATATGCTCCGGCGCCACCTTGAGCTGTCCGCTGACATGGTGTTCGACCAGTTCGCGGAAAAAGGTGTCGTCCCGGTCCGCCATCAGATAATCGAAGCGGATACCCGAACGGATAAAGACCTTCTTTACGCCGGGCAGCGCCCGCAGCCTGCGCAGCAGCGACAGATAATCGGAATGATCCACCTCCAGATTCGGACACGGCTCCGGAAAAAGACACTGTCGGTGTTTGCAGACTCCCTGCGTCATCTGCTTCTGGCAGGAAGGTCGTCTGAAATTGGCCGTCGGGCCGCCTACATCATGAATATAGCCCTTAAAGTCTTTCTCCCGGATCATGCCTTCTGCTTCCCGCAGGATCGATTCGTGGCTCCTGACCTGCACGGTTCGTCCCTGATGGAACGTCAGGGCACAGAAATTGCAGCCGCCGAAGCACCCTCTGTTGCTGACAAGCGAGAACTTGATTTCCGAGATGGCCGGCACTCCGCCCGCCGCCTCATAGGACGGATGATAAGTACGCATATAAGGCAGGTCATAGACCGCATCCATCTCCTGCGTCGTCAATGGCGGCTGTGGCGGATTCTGTACGACAAAGACGCCGTGCGGGTATTCCTCGATCAGTGTCTTACCCACAAAGGGATCGGTATTGCAGTACTGCACCTGGAAACTCTCCGCATATCTGCGCGGCACGGATTTCATCTCCTCGTAAGAGGGAAGCCGAATGGCATCGTAAATTCCCGTGATATCTTTCGTCTTATAGACCGTTCCCGGGATAAAAGTAATATCCTTCACCGCAATGCCGCCAGCCAGCGCATCCGCGATCTCCACGATGGACTTTTCTCCCATGCCGTAAGAAATCAGATCCGCCTGGCTGTCCAGAAGAATGGAACGCTTGAAACTGTCTGACCAGTAATCATAATGTGCCATACGGCGCAGACTGGCCTCGATACCGCCCACGATCACCGGCACATCCTTATAGACTCTGCGGATCAGATTGCCATAGACGACGGTGGCGTGATCGGGTCTCTTATATGGCTCGCCGCCGGGCGTATAGGCATCCGAGGGGCGATGTTTCCCGGATACGAAATAGTGATTGACCATGGAATCCATATTGCCGCCGGAGATCAGGAAACCGAGCTTTGGCTTTCCCAATACCGTAATACTGCGCTCGTCCTTCCAATCCGGCTGGGAGATGATACCCACCCGGTAGCCGTTAGCCTGAAGAACCCGGCTGATGATGGCATGGCCGAAGGAAGGATGATCCACGTAGGCATCCCCGATTACATAGACGAAATCCAGCTGCTCTATGCCCTGCTTATCCATATCCTCTTTTGAAATCGGCAAAAAATCCATTCCCTGCACTCCTGTATCTTTCCTGTCATTTGCTGCAAAACAGCCGTTTGTAATAATGGCGGTGCGCATCGGCCGCCATCAGGAACTGACGGCAAGCAGATCGATCAATTCCGTAAACTCACGGGTATAATAGTCCGCCAGCATTCTTTTCTCTGCTTCCTGGTACTCTGAATGTCTGTCATAGACGGCGCACACGCTCATACCGGCAGCCTTTCCCGCCTGAATGCCGTGAACGATATCTTCAAAAACAAGGCAGTTCTCCGGACTTACCTTAAGAGCCTGTGCGGCCGCCAGATAGATATCCGGGGCCGGTTTGCCCTTCTCCACATCGCAGCCCGTTATGATGCAGGTGAAAAAGCGCTCCAAATGATGCACCGACACGATATTCTCCACCAGTTCCCGTGAATTGCTGGTGGCAATCCCCATCTTGATCCCCTGCCCACTGCAATATTGCAGGAGCTCCCGCACGCCCTTTTTCAGAGGGACCTCATGTGTATACTTATCCCAGGCCATACGGTTCCAGTCGGCTTTGATCGTCTCCAGGTCATCGGGAAGCCCAAACCGCTCCTTAAAATAACGCGCCGTCTCGGTGAAGCTTCTGCCGCCGATCGATGCCTGCAGATCCTCCGGCAGCGTAATGCCGAATTTCCGCAGATATTCTATATCAATGCTCTTCCATACCCACATGGAATCCACCATGGAGCCATCCAGATCAAAGATGACCGCTTCTATCATGCTTTAAACTCTCCACTTCTTCTTCTGTCAGCCTGCGGAAGGATCCTCTTGGTAAGGCATCGTCAAGGACCAGTGGACCCATGCGAATCCTTTTCAGGTAGACAACTTCATTGCCGGCCGCGTGCAGCATACGCTTTACCTGATGAAATTTACCCTCGGTGATCGTCAGTGTAATCTTCTTGTCTTCCAGCACCTGTACCACCGCCGGCCTGACCGGCTTCTTCTCTCCGATCTCCATCTCCTGTTCCAATAGCTGCCGCTGCCTCTCATCGAAAGGATGGGCCAGATGGCATTCGTATTCTTTCTCCACATGCCTGCCGGGCGCCAGCAGATCATGCGCCAACGCGCCGTCATTGGTGAGCAGTAAAAGGCCCTCCGTGTCCTTGTCCAGTCTTCCCACCGGAAAGAGATCCTTCCGCGTTGTATCTCCAATCAGGTCAAGGACCGTCCGATCCTGCCGGTCTCTTGTGGCCGACACTACGCCTGCCGGTTTATGAAGCAGATAGTAGACGTATTCTTCATAAATGCAGGGCTGTCCTTTATAACAAATGCAGTCCGTATCCGTGCGGATCTGCTCTTCCGGACGCAGGATCGTCCTGTCGTTGACAGATACCAGACCGGCCTTGATATCCCTTTTTACCTGGCTTCTTGTGCCCAGATTCAATTCGCATAAATACCTGTCCAAACGCATCTTCATCCCATCCACTAATCCTGAACGCTTACGCCCAAAACGGCTGCGGCGAAATCCTGTTCCTTACGGTTTCAAAACATAACCTGTTAATAAGAAAGCAGCACCCGGAATATATATTAAGTAAGCTATCCTTCCGCGAGGAACCGCCGCCATGAAAAAGAAAGACACCTTATACCAGCTCCTGTTCACGGCGCTGGCGCTCTATCTGATCTTCCTGATGCTCTACGATCCGGCGCAGGCGCTTGCCTATGCCTTCACGGGGCTGAATCTCTGGTTTACCAAAATGGTGCCCACCCTCCTGCCGTTTATGATCCTCTCCGGAATCATGATCCGCATGAATCTGACGGAAAACTTCGTTCGCCTGCTCCATCCGCTCTTATATCGCCTGTTTGGCACTTCCAGAAACGGCTCTTATACCATGGTCATGGGCTTTCTGTGCGGTTTTCCGATGGGCGCCAGAATCGTGGGCGAACTCTATGAACAGCAGAAGCTTTCCCGGGAAGAAGGCGAACTGCTGCTGCATTTCTGCAATAATATCGGACCCATCTACTTCTTAAGCTATGTGGTCCCTACGCTGGGAATCGAAAGGCCGCTTGGGCCGTTTCTGCTCATGTATGGCATTCCGCTGTTGTATGGTTTCCTGCTTCTGCGGATCACACCGGTATTGCGGCATCTTCGCGGGACGCGTGAGCTTTGTATGACATCCTCCCCCACGCCGGTTCCCTTGTCCGGAAAACAGGAACAGTCTGCCAACCAACGCCCCTGCTCTTTGCTGGCAGCCATCGATGCTTCCGTATTGTCAGGATTGATCGGGATTGCCAAGCTGGGCGGTTATATGGTCTTCTTCAACCTGTTAAATATTATGTTTCAGCCCTTTTATCATGTTAGCAGTAAACTCCTCAATGTGTACAGGTGTTTACTGGAAATCACCAGCGGCATTGACTATTCCGGTCGGTCAATCTATTACGCAGTCCTGATCCTGCTTCCCTTCGGCGGTTTTTCCTGTATTGCCCAGACCTACAGCATGATCCGGCATACCGACCTTTCCATCCGCCCCTATATCTTCCACAAAACGATACAGACAGCCGTCACGGCGATATGTTATCTGTTCCTGTATCTGCACGGAATGCAGTCCTATTAACGTTTTCTTCGCCTGCGCCGTCTTTTCCGGCCCCTGCCATGCAGGATCATCACCATGGAAACGGTCATTCCCAGGGCAAGCAATACACATGCGGCGCACATGACAAGGAAGAATCGGTCATCTTCCGCCTGTTTTGCACCGTTATCCGCCATGGCATCCTCGGATTCGTTCTTCGTGGAACTTACCTGATCGGAAGCGCTCTTAAGGGCTTCTTTCTCTGCCAGTTCTTCCGCAATCTCTTCCGGCGTCTTATAATCCATGGCAGGCAGCGAAACAACATTGCTGGCGGTAAACAGGTCGTAACCGTTATATGCGTTCACTACGATACGCGGCACCACCCGGGGCGGCACCTGCATGGTAAAGCTGAACGTATCACAAGAGCGGTCCGGCCACGGAAAAAGCCCGGAAAAGCTCTCTCCGCCGTCGTAGCTGTAAGCATAATACAGCATACCGCTGTCCTTGTCCGCCGCAGACACCTGCACCGTCACATCCCCGTTATCCGCATTCTGCTCCAGTACTTCTATCGCACAGAACTCCGGTTCCGTGTCATCCGGCTTCACCACATCCGTCGGCACATCTACCGCCAGATTCTGATAATTGCTGTAATCTGTGCCAAGCTCAGCGGAACTGAGATTGAAATATTGCGCGGCGGCGGCAGCATCCAGCCGGCCAAAGCCTTTCAACTTCTCATCATGGTCATAGAACGGCTTATCGTTGTCATGATCCAGATGACAATGTTCGATCAATACACAGGGAATATCCCGCTTTGTGGCATGGCGGATGATTCCGTAATAGTCGAGCCCCTTGCTGCCCAGCCTGGTCTTGATGCCGCGGGAATAAATTCCAAGCTGTTGCAACAGTTCCATCTCAACGTTGGCAAAGCTATATCCCTTGCTATAGTTCTCGCCATATGCAGACACCCAGCATTCCGCCCCAAACAGCGTGTGATGTTCCGACAGGTTAAAGTGCAGGCAGAACAGGAAATCTGCATGCACGCTCTCGGCAAACTCGCATCTCTCTTCCAGCGATAATTCCTGATCACCGTCTCTGGTCAGATATACGGTAACCCCCTCATATTTCTCCAACTCTTCCTTCATGGCTTTGGCCACGACCAAAGTCATCTCTTTTTCGGTATAATCCTCGTATTCGCCGCCCAGATTCTCTCCGCCGTGCCCGGGATCTATTACAATGCACAACGTATCCTCTGCGGCTTTCGATTCTGCCGCGGTCTCCTCGACCTCCTCTGCGGCCGTACTTTCCTCCGCTTTTGCTGTGATTCCCCCGCAGATCCAGACCAAAGTTACAGCCGATATCAGCCATACAGTCATCTTTGAAACTATCGTTATTGTTATCTTAATTCTATTCATCTCTCATTTCAAAAAAAGAGCCTGCCCTGTGGCAAACTCTGTTCTTCAAGCCAACCTCGGTGGCTTTACATCAAATTCAGTTCAGCCGGTTCACTTTCGCCCTCAGCTTCCTTCAGCATCTGTTCTACTTCGATCGGACGCAGTTCGGCGCGATTTGCCTTAACGGTTTCATTGTAACCACTGATCGTATTATAAAAACTCTCATAGTGTTCCGTCGTCGTTGCCAGCGTCGCCGACATGGCGTTCTCCAGATTGGCCAGCATCTCGTCAAGATACTGCATGGCGGAAGTACGGACGCCATTGGCCTCCATTGTGGCATTGTTGAGAATTTCCTGTGCCTGTGTGGTGGCCATTCGCACCACCTCGTTCGCCTGCGCATAGGCCTGCTGCATGATCTCGTGCTCATTGATCAGCTCCGTGGTCTGGACGGTCGCATCCTTGATCAACGCTTCCGCCTTGGCGCGCGCATCGTTCAAAATAGCTTCCTTATTGGTAATGATCTTCTGATAGCGCTTGATCTCGTCGGGTGTCTTCATCCGCAGCTCTCGCAGAAGCTCGTCAATTTCTTCTCTGTTCACGATTATGTTCGTCTTAGACAATGGCTGATACTTGCAGCCATCAATGTAATCTTCGATCTCATCGATAAGTTGTTCGATTCTGCTGCTCATCTTTATCCTCATTCCTAAATATTTCTGCCGGGGTCATGCACTAACCTGGCTATTGCTTATTTCCCATGCCCATACTTCTCATAGATTAATTTCGCAACAAAGTCCGGCACACACTGAGAAATATCACCGTTAAAGCTGGCAAATTCCCTGACAGTAGAAGAACTCAAATATGCGTATTCCAAACTGGTGGTCAGAAACATCGTATCCAGATCACCACCGGAAAATTTCCTGTTCGTCTGCGCGATCTGCAGTTCGTATTCAAAATCCGTGATAGCCCGCAAACCTCTGATCGCTACATGGATATCCTTCTTCCTTGCATAATCGATCAGCAGTCCGCTGAAAGAGTCCACCACCACATTAGGCATATTTTTCGTCGCTTCCTCTAACATCTTAACACGTTCTTCCACAGAAAACAATGGAGTCTTTGTTTTATTATTCAACACGCTCACCGTTAATTCATCAAAAATTTCGGCCGCACGCCTGATAATATCCAAATGCCCAAAAGTAACCGGATCAAAACTGCCCGGATAAATTGCTGCTTTCATAATATTCTCCCTCTTATCACAATACCCTGCTTCGCACCTTTGGAAATATATCCTACTTTTGGCATTATAAATCACTTTTCCCGAAATGTCTTTACTTTTTTAAAAAAATTCTGCAAAACACATGCTTGTTCGTCTTATAGCGCTTCTCCTTCTCCACTGTAAATCCCAATTCCTTCACATAGGAAAAGTCCGTATCAAGGGCCGCTTCAGTCACGATCAGCGTATTTTCCGTCACATAAGGCAGGGTTCGCAGCATCTGCATCACCGGCTGCTCAAAGGCGCTTTGATAAGGCGGATCCATAAAGATCACATCCACTTCCTTCTCACGGATCCCCGGCAGCGCACTTAAAACATCCTGCCGCAGTACGGTTGCCCTGTCCGTAAACCTGGTAAATTGCAGATTCTCCGTAATACAGCCCACCGCATTCCGATTGTTCTCCACGAAATAGGCATGTCTCGCTCCGCGGCTTAACGCCTCGATCCCGATCCCGCCGCTTCCGCTGAACAGATCCAGGAATACGGCATCGGCCAGATAAGGCTGCAGCATATTAAACAGGGTCTCCTTGATCCTGTCCGTAGTCGGCCTGGTATCCATTCCTTCCGGTGTCTTAAGCCGCAGGCTTCTTGCCGTTCCCGCTATTACTCTCATACTTACCTCCTTCAAAGCGCTTTGTGACAAGGACGCGAACAGAATTTGTGATACTTCGTCACACCCTGATCTTTACGCCCTTACCGTCGCGTTTTCCCAGCTTGATCTTATTCAGCTCGATTTCCTTCCCGCCGTACGCAATCGTCTGCTCTATCGCATTGCGGGTATAGTAAACCGCCTCCAGGCGGTCCTTCGCACCCAGTTTCATGCCGCGGACACCGATGGCGCCTTTCTTTTTCTCCGGAATCTCCTCCACCGGGAACCGCAGGAAATAGCCCTCTGCAGACTGCAGTACGATATTGCGCTGTTCTTTCAATGTCACAACGCTTACCACCTCGTCCTCATCTGCCAGCTTAGTGGCCGCTACCGTACGTTTGGCTACATCGAACTCGCCGCCATCCACTACCTTGATCATGGCCTGCCTTGTGGCAAAGATGACCCGGTAGAGATTCAGGTCGCTCTGGCTTGCGGCATGGAGGATGCATTCCTTTGAAGAATCAAAGTTACTGATATTGTCTACCGGCACACCCTTGTCACGGAATTTGCCCATGGGCAGATCCATCACCTTCAATGTATGGAGCTGGCCTGTATTCGTAAACAGACATATCTTGCCCGTATTCTTACAGACAAACGCATAGCGGTTCTCGCTGTCTGCGGCTTCCTTGTTTCTCTCATAAGTGGCCGTATCGATCGTTCTGGCATAACCGAAACGGTCCAGCAGGAAGACGATATCCATCTCTTCCACTTTCTTCTCCACATAGACCGCCTCGCTGGCCTGTGTGATCACCGTCCTGCGGTTTCGCCGGTATGCTTCCCGGATCTCATCCAATTCGTTGATGATGACCTGGGCCATGGAATCTCTTCTGGCAAGAATATCTTCATAGCGGTAGATATTGGCCATGGTATCCTCATGCTCGTTGATCAGGGCCTCGATCTCTAAGCCGATCAATTTATAGAGCCGCATATCCAGAATGGCGTTTGCCTGTTTCTCCGTGAACATCAACTGGGTCGCCATGATCTTGGATTCCTTGGATTTGAACTTGATACCATCGATCTTTCCCTCAATCAGGCAGGCCTTCGCCATAGCCCGGTCCTTGGAACCCCTAAGGATCTCTATGATCAGATCGATCACATTGCAGGCTTTGATCAGCCCTTCCTGGATTTCCTTGCGTTCCAGCTCCTTCGCCAGCAGATTCGTGTATTTTCTTGTGGTCACCTCGAACTGGAATTTGACGTTTTCCTTAAGGATCTGTTTTAGTCCCATGGTCTCCGGCCTGCCGTCGACAATGGCCAGCATATTGACGCCAAAGGTATCCTCCAGCCGGGTCTTTTTGTAGAGCAGGTTCTTGAAGTTCTCCACATCCGCGTCCTTTCGCAGTTCGATGACGATGCGGATGCCTTCCTTGGAAGTCTGATTGGTGATGTCTACGATATCCTGCGTCTTCTTGGTCTCCGCCAGAGCCGCCACATCCATTAGGAATTTGCCGATACCGGCGCCGATCATGGTGTAGGGAATCTCCGTGATCACCAGATTGGTCTTGCCGCCTTTGGCCTTCTCAATCTCCACCTTACCGCGGATCTTGATCTTGCCTGTTCCGCTCTCGTAGATCTCCAACAGCTCGTCTTCATTGATGACGATGCCCCCGGTGGGAAAATCCGGTCCCTTTACGTAGCGCATCAGTTCTCTGGTAGTAATATTTTCATCCAGCATATAGGCTTTGACGGCCTCGATCACCTCCGCCAGGTTGTGAGGCGGAATACTGGTAGCCATACCAACCGCGATGCCCTCGGATCCGTTGATCAACAGGTTGGGAATCTTCACCGGCAGCACGCTTGGCTCCTTCTCCGTGGCATCGAAGTTGGGCAGAAAATCGACCACATCCTTATCCAGATCGGACAAGAACGCCTCCTGCGTGATCTTCTCCAGCCTTGCTTCCGTGTAACGCATGGCCGCCGCGCCGTCCCCCTCTATATTGCCAAAGTTGCCGTGTCCGTCGATCAGGGGCAGGCCCTTCTTGAAGTCCTGGGACATGACTACCAGCGCCTCATAGATCGAACTGTCACCGTGCGGATGGTATTTACCCATGGTATCGCCCACGATACGCGCCGACTTACGGTAGGGTCTGTCGTAACGGATCCCCAGCTCATACATATCATACAGGGTCCTTCTCTGTACCGGCTTCAAGCCGTCCCGCACATCCGGCAGCGCTCTGGCAATGATCACGCTCATGGCATAGTCGATAAAAGACTTCTGCATGACCTCGGAATATTCTGTCTTGATGATTCTATCGTTTACACTCATACCTGTCAGTATGCCTCCTTACACATGCTCTCATCCTGTCTGCGGCCTGTACCGGTAGCCTAGATATCCAGTTCCGCATCCTGCGCGTGCTGGTAGATGAATTCCTTACGCGGCAGTACCTCCGTCCCCATCAGCATCTCTGTCACTTCCGTAGCCATGCGGGCATCCTCGATCTCCACCTGCTTTAACAGCCTGGTGTCCGGATCCAGGGTGGTTTCCCACAGCTGTTCTGCGTCCATCTCGCCCAGACCCTTATACCGCTGCAGGGTAAAAGGCCCTTTGTGACGCTTCCGGTACTTCTCCAGCGCCTTATCGTCATAAAGATATTCTTCTTTTCCTTTGGAGGGCATGACCTTATATAAAGGCGGCATGGCGATATATACGTGTCCCTCATAGATTAGTTCCGGCATGAACCGGTAAAACAATGTCAGAAGCAGGGTGGAAATATGTTCGCCATCCACGTCCGCATCGGCCATAATGATGATCTTGTCATAGCGCAGTTTACTGATATCGAAGTCATTGCCGTACCCTTCCGAAAAACCGCATCCAAACGCATTGATCATCGTCTTGATCTCCGCGTTGGCGAGGATCTTATCGATACTGGCCTTCTCCACATTCAGGATCTTACCGCGGATAGGCAGTATCGCCTGAAACATGCGGTTACGTGCAGTCTTGGCGCTGCCGCCCGCAGAATCTCCCTCCACGATAAAAATCTCGCATTTGGAGGCGTCCCTGGACTCGCAGTTGGCCAGTTTGCCATTGGAATCGAAGGAGAATTTCTGTTTGGTCAGCAGATTCGTCTTTGCTTTCTCCTCCGTCTTACGGATCTTCGCCGCTTTCTCCGCACAGCCAATGATACTCTTCAAGGTTTCCAGATTGCGGTCAAAGAAGCGGACGATCTCCTCCCCGGTCACCTTGCTCACGATCTTCGCCGCATCCTGGTTATCCAGTTTGGTCTTCGTCTGTCCCTCAAACCGTGGATCCGGATGCTTGATGGATACCACGGCGGTCATGCCGTTACGTACGTCCGCACCGGTAAAATTGACATCCTTTTCTTTTAGGATATTTAAACCTCTGGCATAGGTATTGATCACGTTGGTAAACATGGTTTTAAAACCGGTCAGATGGGTGCCGCCCTCCGCATTGTAAATATTGTTGCAGAAGCCCAGCACGTTTTCGTGAAATTCATTCACATACTGCAGCGCCACCTCCACCGTGATTCCTTCCGATTCTCCTTTGTAATAGATCACATCATGGATGGCTTCCTTGGATTTGTTCATATCCTTGATGAAGCCGATGATGCCCTCCGGCTCATGATATTCGATATGTTCGGTCTCTTCCCTGCGCTTATCCTCATAGACGATCGTCAGAGCCGGGTTCAGATAAGAGGTTTCATGAAGACGGCTTTTTACTTCGTCCTCCTTAAACCGCGTCCGGTCGAATATGGTATCGTCAGGCAGGAAATTAATGGTAGTGCCGGATTCCTTTGTCTTTCCCACCACCGGCAGGAGGCCGTCCTGCAGTTCCAGCGTGGGAATGCCTCTCTCATACCGGTCTTCATAAATATAGCCGCCGGTCTTCACCGTCACATGCATATGCGCCGACAGGGCATTTACCACCGAAGAGCCTACGCCATGCAGGCCGCCGCTGGTCTTGTAAGCGTCGTTGTCGAATTTGCCGCCCGCGTGAAGCGTGGTAAAGACAAGACGCTCCGCGCTGATGCCCTTTTCGTGCATCCCCACCGGAATGCCCCGCCCGTTGTCCGAGATTGTGGCCGATCCGTCCGCCTCCAGCGTCACATGTATGGTGGAACAGTATCCCGCCAGATGCTCATCCACCGCGTTGTCCATGATCTCATAGATCAGATGATTCAGTCCCTTGGTGGAAACGCTGCCGATATACATGCCCGGCCGGACACGCACCGCCTCTAAGCCCTCCAGTACGGTGATGCTCGAGGCATCGTAAGTGTTTGCTGTATTTGTCTTCGCCATATTGTTATGCACCTCTTGTTTCCTGTTTGTTTCCATGGCAATGAGCCGATCGTCCAATCTGCATAAGCATTTGCCACTCACCCATCGTACCGGATCATATCCTCCGGCAGGTATGTACGGATCATTTCTTCCAGTTTCTTGTGATCGATGGGCTTCGACAGATAATCCGTAAAGCCCTCTTCGAGATACTTCTCTCTTGCTCCCGTGACGGCATTGGCCGTAAGCGCGATGACGACAGGCATCTTGCGCCGGTAACGTTCCGTCTCCTGCAGCCGGTGCAGCGTCTCCACGCCATCCATCACGGGCATCATATGATCCAGCAGAATGATATCATAATCGTTTTTGCCGAATTTGGCAAGACATTCCTGTCCGCTTATCGCAGAATCAAACTGAACTTTTAATCTTTTTAACAGGCCCTTTGCCACTGTAATGTTGACGCGATTATCATCCACCGCCAGAATCTTAGCTTCCGGCGCGACGAATTTCTCTCGGGAATATTCCCGTTCTGCGACCCGGCGCAGCCTTTCTCTGTAGTCTCCTAACAGCTCCGGACTGGCAACTCTCTGCGGGACTGTAAACGCAAAAACGCTTCCCTCCCCGTACACGCTCTCAACACGCAGACTGCCGTTCATTCTGTCGATCAGATTCTTCGTAATGCTTAACCCCAGCCCCGTTCCTTCTATGTTCTCGTTCTTTGATCTGTCCAATCTGACAAACGGGTCAAAGAGCACGGAAAGCTTATCCTCCTCGATGCCGATACCGGTATCTTCCACGGTGATCTGCAGGTCGATGTTATCTTTGTCCTTGTCCGTAAAGTCTACCTTAAGCGTGACCTGTCCCTCTCTTGTATATTTGATCGAATTGGTCAGGAAGTTGATGATGCACTGTTTGATCCGCTGCTCGTCCCCGTAGAGCATCTCCGGCAGCATCGGATCTGCCTGAATGTGTAAAGCAAGACTGCCCTCCTCCGCCCGCATGGTCATCATATTCTCAATATCGATCAGCATTTTGCCCAGATGATAATTCTTCTCCACGATCTCTATCTGTCCGGATTCTATCTTGGACAGATCCAGGATGTCATTGATGATGGAGAGCAGTATCTTGCCTGCATTCTGGATATTCAGGGCATAATCCTTGATGGAGTCAGAACAGTTCTCACGCAGGATCATCTCATTCATTCCCAGAACCGCATTGATCGGCGTTCGTATCTCGTGGGACATATGTGCAAGGAAAACGCTCTTGGCTGTGTTGGCACGCTCGGCTTCCTCCTTCAGGCTGATCAGCTGCCGCGTGTACAGATGCCCTTCTGTCCTGTCGCTGATACGATAGAGCACGCCCGCACGGCGATGGTTATCGTCAAAGATCTCGCCGGCTTCCCACTGGTAATATTTGTCCCTTACCGTAAATCCCTCCTGATGCTGCTCCAGGAAAGCAAATACCGTCTCCTCGATCTCTTGTTTTTCCTTCCAGTCAACCTCCGGAAAGATCCTTGAAATCTCCCGGTTTAAGTAGATAACCTCCCCGGTGTGGTCGGTGACGAGAATTCCTTCTCTGATATTGTCAATCACCCGATCCTTGGCCGTCTTGACCGTGTCAAACAAGCGGTATTTATACATGACAAACACGAGGAAACATTCCGTGATCACCATGGACATCGGATAAGGATCGTAATATCCGAATACCCCGGCCACTCGGAAAAGCCACAGACAGATCGGATTCAGCGATGCCAGACAGAGCAGAAACAGCTCCGGGCGCTTCTCACCCCTGTGTTCCAGCGCCGACTGCAGCACAATGAAAGAAATCAGAAGCCCGAGGATCATCGTTGTCGCGCCCCACCAGTAATAGACCGGCCCCGGCACGATGGACCACAGATAGTTGCCGTTCTGTACGACGCGCTCCACTTTTCTGTAGAAGATCGTATTGGAATCGTTCGTAAACACAACAGCCAGAATAAACAGATGATCGATCGTATAGAAACGCTTGATCAGTCTGACATGCCAATCTTTCCGATGGTTACTGTACAGACAGGAAAAATACAGGAAGCTGAGCAATCCCAGCGTGGTACCGATATACTCGATCTTGATGGAAAGGCGCGCCGCTTCCTCACTGACGCTCTGCAGTTCCAGAAAATATCCTGTCACATCCAGAAAAGTACAGATCGTCCCTACCAGCAGAATCTTCTGCTGTACCGAGGGCCTGGCCCTCCATACAAACAGGACCATGACAAAGCAGATCAGCAAGCCGATCCCGTGTACTAATATGATCATTCCCATAAGAAAACCCCGTTTTACATCTACTTTAACTCATTCACTTCATATAAATACTCCCGCCCTCGCTTACCGGCCCGCGAAAGCAGCTGCATATAAGTAAGCAGAGGCAGCGCCGATCCTGACAGATCCCGGTGGATCCCGGCGGCCTTCGCGAACTCTCTTACCGTAAAAGGCTCCTCCAGTTCATAGGGCACAAGCTGCAGGAAATCCTCCACCCGCTCGATCCGTACCTCATCAAAAAGAGCTAAAGGCATCCTGTCGTAGCGGCTCGAGCCTCTCTTTCTGTTCTTGCTCCAGCCGTTTAACAGCCTGTACTCATCAATGTCCAGCAGTGGAAAGGCAAAGGACAGGTTGGGATGTCCCAGAAACTGCTTGATCCGATACAGCTCCGGAAACGCGAGATAGACATTGCCGGTGACGGGAGACTTGTGCTTCTTCGACAGCTCTCCCGTCGCCTCATCCATCCAGATCAGCCATTTGTGGTGCGGAATCGGATAGACCACCGTTACAGGATACAGCGGTAAAAAGGCTTCCAGCTTCGGCCGCAGCCTGTTAAAGTTGCCGTTCTGGATCTCTATGATGCGTTCTCCCGTATAAATATCCGCGATATAACCCTCGATCGGTACTTCATGATAATCTTCATTCGGCTCGTAATATAGCTTCATCACCGCATGAACCGTCTTCTCCTGCAATGTACCGAAGCCGTGGGGCTCGTTCTGTTTTAAAAGCACTTTGAGCTTCGCCTGCTCAAAAGCCTCCTTATTTAGTGTGTTCACAGCCGTTGTTCCTTACTGTCGCGATTGTATTTGCCAGATCGCCTGTTCATAAGAATCAGATTATGTGCTGCGATCTTCTATCATAGTATAGCAGAAACTCATGTTCCGAACAAGTGTTTTGTTTCGTAAAGTGTTTATTATAGAAATTCCGGTATTCTCTGATTCAGTATATCTTTTTCTCACCTCAAAAGCAACCACTATCAGATTTCCGGGCAATGAATAACAGTGGCTGCACACAAGAAAAAGCATGACCATACAGCCATGCCTTTGTTGCAATGCCTTCCCGAATATGCTCCGAGAATCTTTCTATAGTTTCTTCACATGCCGGTCACCGTGCAGGATCCGTTCCTGATCCGACGCGCTTAAGGACGTAAGCCTGCCGGTCCGATCGTAGTAAGTCAACAGGGAAGAATTCCTGGCCATGGTCTTATGGCCGTTCTCCGTCAGCAGGTTGAGTACCTGTTCCAGATTGCCGGAGCGCAGATACTGCTGAATCTCTTTGTCCTTCTTCATATTGTCGGACATTACTTCTTCCGGTGTCTTAGCGGCCGTCTGTCCCGTCTCTGCCGACAATACATCCGGATTCATCTCCAGATACTCTTCCGATAACCGGTCCGTCTCTTCAAGCGGCGCCTCTTCTGCGGACAATACCGTATCTTCGGGCGCCGGATCGTTCCAGATCCTGTCAAGAAGTCCCTTGAAAGATTGGATAAATGTGGTGATCCAGGAGCGGACGGTGCGAAACAAATCCGAAAAGGTATCTTCCTTCGCCGCTGTTTCCTGTTCCGGCCCCTTTCCGGACAGCTCCAGCTTGACACCGCTCTGCAATACCGTGCGAGATCTGTTCCCGGCAAGGTTTTTATCCAGTCCGTTTTTGGAGATCTTCTCTTTGTTATCTTCCTCCTCTTTTTTGTCATCGGCACGCTGGTAACCCAGGCTGAATTTCTCCCCGTTGCTGTTCGTATCCGCGGCCGTTGGCATATTTAATTTTTTGTAATCATAATAATCGTTGTCGCTGACTCTGTTGATCATGGTCTCTTTCTTTCGCTTTGCCCGTTATCGTTCTTTGTCTCAGTATATCCTGTTCTATCCCGGAAAGCAACCACTATCAACGATAAAATCCGCATTCCAGCTCCTCCATAATGTGGATCAGATCCCGAAGATTCCCTTTCTGCGCGATCGTCTTACGCAGATATTCCATGACTTCGTAATATCCTGCCCTGTCCGGCACCAGGCCGTCCAATGTGCCCGGATATTGCGCCTGCAGATTATCCAGCAGGCTTTTGACAAGCTGCTTGTTTAAGATTCTGTCATAATGCTCTTTGCACAGTCTGACGGTTTCATCAATGATCCTGTAAAATGTGTGTTCGTCCGTGTCCGCATATTCCGTTTGCAGTAACACCTGATCATAAGCCGTAATACAAAGTCCCGTCTCTGACAGCTGCAGGGAATCCCGAATTCTGAGAATCGGCAGGAGCATTCCTGTCTCGGCGGCAAGTTTCTTCCGGCACTGATTTACGTAATCGGTCTTTAATCCTTCCGAAATACAGGAAATCAGCCCGACGCCTATTTCGACACGGAGCGGCTCTGCGATCAGGTTCTGCCTGATCTCCCGCTCTGCCGCGGTATTCTCGTTTTCACAAAAAGATACGTTGTCTATGCCCAATAACGTATCCGCCCGGACTTTCAATAGCTGGCAGATCTGTACAACCAGAGTAACATCCGGAAGACTGTATCCCCGCTCCCATTTGCTCACGGCCTGCGGCGTCACGCCCAGCCGTAATGCAAACTCGTCCTGTGTCATGTTCTGCTCTCTTCTGAACCTGCTGATGTTTTCACCGATTTGCTGCATATTCTTTTCCTCCTTACATGTTATACCGATATGATATCCCATACATCCCGTGTTGTAAAACAACTGTCTGTTGCAGCGAACTTCAACCATGATAATTTCCGGAAAGTGCCGCTTACAGAGCAACGGGCACAGTCTAAAAAGTCAGCTTGTCAAAAGGCAGATAAGGCGTTGTAGCTCCGTCAATTGTATGATATAGTTGCAGTATCATCGACAGCGATACAAGGCATTATTGAATGCGAGGGATGATCATACCCTGATAACAACACAACAAAGAAGGTTGAGGCAGAATGAGCGAACTTAAGAATGAACTGGAGAAATGTATGGCGGGCGAATACTATAACTGCCATGACGAGATTTTTCTGCAATATAAGACTCAGGCAAGGAAACTACTGAAAGAATATCATGCGCTTGCCTATGAACAAAAGAACGAAAAGGCGGATATCCTAAGACAGCTGTTCGGCAGTATCGGTGCGAATGTATCCGTGGGGCAGCCGTTTATCTGTGACTATGGACAAAATATTTACATCGGCAATAATGTGTCGATCAATATGAACTGTACCTTTGTTGACTGTAACCGGATCACCATCGGCGACCATGTGCTCATTGCCTCCAACGTGCAGCTCTATACGGCGACGCATCCCGTAGAGCTGTCTGACCGGCTGACGCCTGACTGGAATCCTGAGAGCGGGCAGTATTTCTGCCGTACCTATGCACTGCCGATCCGGATTGGCAGCGGCTGCTGGCTGGGCGGCGGCGTAATCGTACTGCCGGGTGTGACAATCGGAGACGGCTGTGTAATCGGAGCAGGAAGTGTCGTCACGAAAGATATCCCGGAGAATTCACTTGCTGTCGGAAATCCCTGCCGCGTGATCCGGCGGATCAACATATAATACAAAAGCCGTGATGTCCGAAGAGGATAACACGGCCCGTAAGCAGTTCCTGACTGCTGTGAAAGTCTCTGCCTTTCACAGCAGGGATTATTTCTGATTGATATAATTCACAAGTCCTTCCGCGGCAATAATCTTCTGCATAAATTCCGGGAAAGCCTGCCCTTTATAGTTCGTACCTTTCGTCACATCCGTGATCACACCGGTGTCGAAATTCACCTCAACGATATCGCCTGCTTCGATCGCCTGGGCGGCTTCCGGGCATTCGATGATCGGCAGGCCGATATTGATCGCATTCCGATAGAAGATCCTGGCAAAAGTCTCGGCGATAACACAGCTTACCCCGGCGGCTTTGATGGCGATCGGTGCGTGCTCTCTCGAAGAACCGCAGCCGAAATTCCTGGTTGCCACGATGATATCCCCCTTGTTGACTTTATGAATAAATTCCTGATCGATATCTTCCATACAATGTGTCGCCAGTTCTGCCGGATCGGAAGAATTCAGATACCGTGCCGGAATAATGACATCCGTATCCACATTGTCTCCATATTTAAAAACAGTTCCTTTTGCTGCTTGCATGATCCTACCTCCGTTTCCATAAGTGCATCTTACTGCTGTTATTTTATGCCAGTCTGCAGGGACAGGAAATTGTCCCGGCCACTGCGCTTGCCGCCGCTACCGCCGGGCTCGCCAGATAAATCTCGGAATTGACATGTCCCATACGTCCGACGAAATTGCGGTTGGTAGTGGAGACGCATCTCTCCCCTTCCGCCAGGATGCCCATATAACCGCCAAGGCAGGGCCCGCAGGTAGGCGTACTGACGATTGCGCCGGCTTCGATAAAGGTCTTTAACAGGCCTTCCTCCATAGCCTGCAAATAGATCGCCTGCGTCGCAGGGATCACGATACAGCGCATTCCCGGCGCCACATGTCTGCCCTGCAAAACTTCGGCGGCAATCCGCAGATCGTCCAGCCGACCGTTGGTACAGGAACCGATCACTACCTGGTCGATCTCAATATCTTCGCTGATCTCGTCGATCGTCTTCGTGTTCTCCGGAAGATGCGGGAACGCAATGGTCGGCCGCAATGTACTCAAATCGATCGTATATTCCTCGTCATATACCGCGTCCTCATCAGCCACGTAAATCTTATATTCTTTCGTGGAATGTTCCTTCATGTAGGCAACAGCCAATTCATCCACCGGGAAGATCCCGTTCTTGCCGCCCGCCTCGATCGCCATATTGGCAATGGTGAAACGGTCATCCATGGACAGATTCCGGATACCCTCTCCCACAAATTCCATGGATTTATACAGCGCACCGTCCACACCGATCATCCCGATGATATGCAGGATCACGTCTTTACCGCTCACCCACTTTGCCGGTTTGCCCACCAGATTGAATTTGATGGCGGAAGGAACTTTGAACCAGGCCTTGCCGGTAGCCATACCGGCCGCCATATCCGTACTGCCTACGCCTGTAGAGAAGGCGCCCAGCGCCCCGTAGGTGCAGGTGTGAGAATCCGCACCGATGATCACGTCTCCCGCAACCGTCAATCCTTTTTCCGGTAAAAGGGCGTGTTCAATTCCCATCTCACCCACTTCAAAATAATTGGTGATCTCATTGCGCCTCGCAAATTCTCTCACACATTTACAGTGCTCCGCCGATTTAATATCCTTATTCGGCACGAAATGATCCGGCACAAGCGCGATCTTATCCTTGTGGAACACACCGTCCACATTCATCTTCTCCATTTCCTTAATGGCAACCGGGCTTGTGATATCATTTCCCAGCACCAGATCCAGATCGGCTTCGATCAGCTGTCCCGCTTCCACACGGTCTAATCCCGCATGAGCCGCCAGAATTTTCTGTGTCATTGTCATTCCCATAATCCCGTTCTCCTTACCTGTTATTTACCTGTTTGCGCTGCGCGCCGCACCCGGCGCAAACGCTCTTTGTCCTGCACACATATATACACACATATATCCAGAAAACAGGGCTTATCCGGAAATCCCAGACAAGCCCCGCTGTCAACTCATCTTGGCTATCACATCATCCATGGAATGAGTCGTAATGTATTCAAAAAGATCTGCCATCTGTTCCGGCGTCAGGCTCATATCCATCTTCGTCCACTGGATGACAACAAAAGCCATACACTGTGCATAGTACTCCGCTACCATACCGACCGTCAGACCCCTCCTGGCCAACTTCTGCTCACTGGCCTTCTCATTGATGACAGTAAAGAGAATCTCCATAATGAACTTCCTGGCAATCCGTTCACAGGAATGCTGTCCTTCCAGCCGGGACACCTTCTTGTAGAATTTCTTGTCCTGCTGCATATGACAGAAGATCTGTACCATACTGTCCTTCAGATTCCCTGACTGCATCAGCGTCCTTACCGGATCTATGATCTCCGTACAGATAATCCATTCCAACAACTCGTACTTGTCCTGGAAGTGATTGTAAAAGGTAGGTCTGATCACACCGGCGCCGTCCGTAATTTGCCTGATCGTTATCTTATCGATCGGCATTCTGAGCGCCAGATTCTTAAAACTTTCCGCCAACATCTGATCCACATTGGTTTTGGCCTGCATGTCTGTCTCCGACTGATTAATTATTGATCAACTTATCTTCGCCGTTCCAGCTGTAAAGCTTTCTGATCTCTTCACCGACGATCTCGGAAGGATGCTCTGCCGCAAGCTTTCTCATCGCCTTGAAATGTACCTGGCCGCCTGCCGAAGACATGTCTAACAGGAAGTCTTTCGCGAAAGTACCGTCCTGGATGTCGGACAGGATCTTCTTCATATTCGCCTTGGTCTCTTCCGTGATGATCTTCGGACCGGTAATATAATCGCCGTACTCCGCCGTATTGGAGATGGAATATCTCATGCCGGCAAAACCTGACTGATAGATTAAATCTACGATCAGCTTCATCTCGTGGATACACTCAAAGTACGCATTTCTCGGATCGTAACCTGCTTCCACTAATGTCTCATAACCTGCCTGCATCAGTGCGCATACGCCGCCGCACAGAACTGCCTGCTCACCGAACAGGTCTGTCTCCGTCTCTGTCCTGAACGTGGTCTCCAATACACCGGCTCTTGCACCGCCGATTGCCAGCGCGTAAGCCAGCGCCATATCCTGTGCCTTACCGGTTGCATCCTGATGAACCGCTACGAGACAGGGAACGCCTTTACCTGCCAGATACTCGCTTCTCACGGTGTGGCCCGGTCCCTTGGGCGCAATCATGGTCACATCTACATCCTTGGGCGGTACGATACAGCCGAAATGAATATTGAAACCATGCGCGAACATCAACATATTGCCCGGCTCCAGATTGGGCTCGATATCCTTCTTATACAAGGAAGCCTGCAGTTCGTCGTTGATCAGGATCATGATGATATCGGCTCTCTTCGTCGCCTCTGCCGCCGTATATACCTCGAATCCCTGTGCCTCAGCCTTCGCCCAGGACTTGGAACCCTCATACAATCCGATGATTACATGACAGCCTGATTCCTTTGCGTTCAGGGCATGTGCATGACCCTGGCTTCCGTAGCCGATCACCGCAATCGTCTTTCCCTCCAGCAGGGAAAGATTACAATCTTCCTGATAAAAAATATTTGCCATTTTTCTTCTCCTCCATTTGCTTTCTTATAATTACCGGCTATGCGTCCGTCATAAGATGGGCGCACTGCCTTATATCGTACTGTTTGATCCGCAGCATCCTACTCCAAATACGTCACGTTCTCGATGCCTCGTCCCAGCCCCGTAATACCGGTTCTGGCAAGCTCCAGGATCTCATAGCTTTCCAGCAGATTGATGAAGGCTCCCACCTTATCCTGCGTACCGGTCAGCTCGATCACCAGGCTTTCGGGCGCCACATCGATGATCTTCGCCCGGAAGATATCGGCGATGGCGATCACGCCCTGCCGCTCCTTCTCGGAAGTCTTGACCTTGATCATCACAAGTTCCCTGTATACGCTGTCACTCGGCTTTAATTCCTTGATATCCCGCACATCGATCAGCTTCGCCACCTGTTTCTCGATCTGATCCAGGATCTCGTCGTCTCCCGATGTGACGATCGTGATACGGGTAAACCGCTCATCCGCAGTCCCGCCCGCCGTGATGCTGTCGATGTTATAGCCCCGCCTGGAAAAAAGTCCTGCGATCCGGCTGAGCACACCGGAGGTATTATCCACTAATAACTGAAATACTTTTTTCTGCATAAAGTAAACCTTTCCGCCTGTGACAACTTACCTGTCACACGCTGTCCATTATTTTAACAATTTACCAGACAAAAGTCAATAACTGTTGTTTCTTAGAGTTTACTACTAATTATCCGTTTCCAGGCATTTCTGCAGTGCCAATGTCCCGGTACGCGCCACTTCCACGATACTGATCGACTGCATCATGCCGATGAACAGCTGGATCCGCTCCGGCACGTCACAAATCTGAATGATCATCGTCTTCCTGGACATATCCACGATCTGCGCTTTCATGATCTCGCACGTCTCCATGATATCCCGACGATTGCCCTTGTTATATTTGACCTTCATTAACATCAATTCCCTGCTGATGCTGGCTGTCTCGTCAAAGGTCTTTACCTTGAAGACATCCAGCTTCTTATTCAGCTGTTTCTCGATCTGCTCCAGCGTCCGCTCGTCGCCGCTGCTGACAATTGTCATACAGGAAGTTGTGGGATCGTCGGTCTCTCCCACCGCCAGACTGTCAATATTAAAAGATCTTCTGGAAAAAAGTCCGGACACCTTGCAGAGAACACCGGATCTGTTTTCCACCAAAACCGAATATATTTTCTTCATCTTCCATCCCCATTTCTACGCGCATATATTGCCGCTCTTTCATCCTTATCTGCTTAAAACGCAACGGTTCCCGATACTTGGCTATTTTACCAGATCCATCGGGTCGATGATACACTCTAACAGCACAGACTCATCTTTCGCCAGAAATTCTTCGATCGTCTCCTTAGCGCGCTCCATCGTATGCAGCCGCATAAATTTCATGTCATAGGCCGAAGTCAGCTTTTCCAGATCCGGGCTTCCCGACAGGTCCACCACGGAATAATTGTCTTTATAAGTATAATGCTGGAATTCTCTTACCATGCCGAGGTAATTATTCTTGAGCACGATGATCTTCACCGGCACATGGAACTGCCGCATGGTTGCCAGTTCCATCATGGACATCTGGAACGAACCGTCGCCGCATACGGCCACCACCTGTTTGTCCGGCGCTGCCAGCTTGGCGCCCATAGCCGCCGGAATGGAATAGCCCATGGTTCCCATGCCGCCCGTGGTCAGGAAGCGTCCGTTTTTGACTACGTGATAATTGCAGGACCAGATCTGGTTTTGACCTACATCCGCCACGTAGACAGCATCCTCCTCCATGGCCTCCGAAAGCATCCGGATAAATTCGGCCGGATCCACATAAGCCGGATCGGGTTTCCGCACCCGTGCCATGCCGGCGCGGTAGGCATCCAGCGTACCGATCCATTCCTCATGTTCGCAGACAAAAGATTCCCTGTTAAAATCTTCAAAAATATGCTTTGCGTCACCCACCAAAGGGATGGTAGGTCCTACATTCTTACCGATCTCCGCAGGATCCACATCGATATGTACCAGTACTTTGTTTTCCGTAATCAGATCCGGCTGGCTGATCGCCCGGTCCGCCACTCTGGCGCCCACCATGATGAGCAGATCCGATTCGTTCATGGCCCGGTTGGCATAGGGATGTCCGTTATTCCCAACCATACCGTAATACAACGGATGTCTGGTGGGCATGACGCTGATGCCCATCATCGTGGAAACTACCGGCACCCGGTGTTTGTCCACGAAAGACCTGAATTCCGTTACGGCTTCACTTAAAAGCACTCCACCGCCCACACAGATGATCGGGCGTTTCGCTTTGGACAGTTCCTTAACCACCTTCTGAATCTGTACCGCATGTCCCTTGATGGTCGGCTTATAGGTGCGCAGGCTGACCTCTTCCGGATACTTGAACTTACCCACAACCGCATTCTGGATGTCGATGGGTACATCGATAAGCACCGGTCCTTTCCTGCCGGAATTGGCGATGTAAAACGCCTCCTTGAAGATCCGCGGTATCTCGGCCGCATCTTTGACCAGATAGCTGTATTTGACAAAAGACTCCACCGCACCGGTGATATCCGCCTCCTGGAACACATCGGAACCGATCAGTTCGCTGTTCACCTGTCCCGTGATGCATACAAGCGGTATGCTGTCCGCAAAAGCCGTCGCGATGCCGGTGATCACATTCGTGGCGCCGGGACCGGATGTAACGGCACAAACGCCCACCTGTCCCGTCACCCGGGCAAAACCGCTGGCCGCATGTGCGGCATTCTGCTCCGTGCGGATTAATATCGTCTCAACCGGGGAATTTAGGATACTGTTGTAGAAAGGGCATATGGCCACCCCCGGATAACCGAATACATACTTTACACCTTCTTCTTCCAGACATTTTACGATCGCGTCTGCACCTAACATAGTCCACTCTCCCTTTTCTTCATTTATAGAATCATCTTCCTCATTGACAGCAGCTGCCGGCCATATCCTGCCGTTGTTCCGTATCGGAGAACAAGATTCGTTTCGTCAGCTTTACGGCATCCGCGGCATCCCTGGAATATCCGTCCGCACCGATCTCATCCGCATATTCCTGGGTGATCACGGCGCCGCCCACAATGATCTTGGCATCTATCTGCTGTTCTCTGGCATAATCGATCACATGCTGCATCTGCTGCATGGTAGTCGTCATCAGCGCTGACAGTGCGATCACCTGCGCATGATGTTCTTTTGCCGCCTCGATGATTTTCTCTTTCGGTACGTCCTTCCCCAGATCGATCACCCGAAAACCGTAATTCTTGAGCATCAGCGCCACCAGGTTCTTGCCGATGTCATGAATATCGCCTTCCACGGTAGCGATCACCACCGTAGCCATCTCCTGATCGGAACGATCTTTTGCCAAAACAGGCTCCAGATACTCTATGGAGGCTTTCATGGCTTCCGCGCTGGCGATCAGCTGGGGCAGGAAATATTTTCCCTTGTCAAAAAGTTCTCCCACCTCATTGATGGCCGGCAGTAAGATATCGTCCAGGATCGCTTTCGCCGCATGACCCTCCTCCAGCGCCTGCTTCGTATCCTCCACAATAACGCTGCCGCTGCCTTTCAGTACGTCGGCATACAGCTTGTCCTTAATGGTACCGGCCTGTGCCGGACCGGCCGCTGTCTGCCGAATACGTATGCCGGTGTTCTGCGTCCGGACGCATCCAAGCGCCTCCCGTTTGGCTTTCACCGCATCCATCAGCTGAATATAGCGCAGATCGGCCTCCTTTTTCCCAAGGAGGAGATCCGAAGCGAAGGCACAGCTGACAAGCAGTTCCTGCGACGGATTGGCGATGGCCATAGTCAGACCGGCCTGGATCGCCATGGTCAGGAAGGTGGTGTTGACAAAGCTGCGCTCCGGCAGGCCGAAGGAAATATTGGAAAGGCCGCAGATCGTTGCCAGTCCTCTTTCCTTGCAATAGCGGATCGTCTCCAATGTTTCCAGGGCCGCCTTCCTGTTAGCGCCCACCGTGGTTACCAGACCGTCCACCACGATATCCTCTTTATCCATACCAAGAGCGTAGGCCCGTTCCTGTATCTTCTCTATAATATCGATCTTCTCCTGCAGACTGTCCGGCAGGCCCGCATCCGACAGCGGCAGAAGAACGAACATGGCACCGTACTTCTTTGCAATCGGTAACAGCGCGTCCACTTTAGCCTTTTCATAAGAGATGGAATTGATCAGCGCCCGGCCGGGATACCTGCGAAGCGCCGCTTCCAGCACGTCCACATGGCTGGAATCCAGCGAAAGGGGAAGATTCGTGATTCCCCCCACAGTCTCGATGGACTTTAACATCATCGACTTCTCGTCAATGCCGCCCATCCCCATATTGATATCCAGAATACCCGCACCGCAGGCTTCCTGTTCTTCGGCGAAATCGGCCACCATCTCCATGGAACCGGCCCGCAGCTGTTCCTGCAGCTTCTTCTTGCCGGTTGGGTTGATCCGCTCCCCGACGATAAGAAAGTTATCATCCAGACCGAAGGCCACCGTCTGCCGTTCGCTTGTCAGGAAACGCTTCTCCGGTTTATGACGGGGTGTCAGATGCATGACGCCTACCGCTTCCTTCAGCGCCCGGATATGAGCGGGTGTCGTTCCGCAGCAGCCACCCACGATGGAAGCGCCGGCTTCCACGAGTTCCTTCATGCTCTCGCCAAAAGCGGCCGGCTCCATGTCATAGACCGTGTTTTTGTTCCGGTCAAGGGAAGGCAGCCCGGCGTTGGGCTTGGCGATGATCGGTATGGAGGTCACCTCGGCCATCCGGCGGATGATATCCGCCATTTTATCAGGACCCGTAGAACAGTTGGTTCCCACCGCATCGGCGCCCAGGCTCTCCAGCGTCACCGCCGCCGTCACCGCATCGGTTCCGTACAAGGTCCTGCCGTCCGACTCAAAGGTCATGGTAGCCATCACCGGCAGATCACAGACTTCTTTCGCTGCGATCAGGGCCGCCCTGGTCTCCTGCAGGCTCATCATCGTCTCCACCACCAGAAGATCCACCCCGGCCTGTGCCAGATAAGTGATCTGCTCCTTATAGACATTGATTAATTCTTCAAAATCGAGAGTTCCCATCGGCGCCAGCTGTGCGCTTGTCATGGTAATATCTCCCGCCACCAGCGCTCTGTCCCCGACGGCTTCCTTAGACAATGCCACCAGATCGTGGTTGAGCCGGCGTACCTGCTCTTCCAGTCCGTACTCCGCCAGTTTGATACGGTTGGCCGTAAACGTGGGTGCATACACGATATTGGAACCTGCATCCACGAAATCCTGCTGAAGTCTTATCAGAATCTCCCTGTTCTCCAGAATCCATTTCTCCGGGCATACCCCCGTAGGCATTCCCTTCTGCTGCAGGTTCGACCCTGTTGCTCCATCCAGCAAAAGGGGCTTTTCTTTGAGCAATGCTTGAAATTCCTGTTTCTTCATTCGCTAATGTACTCTCCTGTGTTGAAAATGACGGCGCATTATTCTTCTGCCTGCGGTTCCTCAGGTTCCTCATAGAAAACGGTATCATCCGTATCGAAATTATCCGCCCCGTCTTCTGTTTCGGCATCTGTACCTGTCTCTGCGGGCATCTCTTCACCGGCTTCCCCGTCTTCTTCTTTCTCTTTATTCAGATAGCCGCCGCCCAGGATGCCGCTCTCCTCCGTGTAAGTGATTCCCTCGCCTTCCGGGATCTCCCCGTGCAGGATAGAGATAATATACTGGATGCGGATATTGGCTCTGTCATAATACTCTCTGGCCGCCTGCGCCGTCGGTTCGTCAAAGATTTCCGCCTCATAGGCGCTGTGGTAAAGCGCCACCGCCTGACGCATATTCTCGTCCGCTTCATCCGCCAGACTGTCCACTGCCGAGAACTCGTCCGGCACGGTAAGCTCTGCCATCCAGGTGAATTCTGCCTCCAGCTGATCCAGATAAGACAGCAGCTGATTCTTCGCATCCGGAGCGGAAGCGTCGATCGCATTCATGCCTTCGTGGTAAGAAGCGATATGTTCAAAAAACAGACTCATATCCGCCTGATACGCCGTCAGCTCCTCATCCTCTCTACAAGCCGTGAGCAAAAGACTACACAGCAGGACAGCACACAAGATCGCTATTTTATTACATCGGAAAACGTCCCGAATCTTCGAGACTTCCTTCCCAGTCATCACAAATATTTCCTCCGGTCATACATTTTATCCCCAGACCTGCCTTATCTGGTACCAAAAATCCTGTCTCCGGCATCTCCCAGACCCGGACAGATATAAGCGTGCTCATTCAGGCAGCGATCCAGATGTCCCACATAGATCTGAATATCCGGATGATCCTTTTTCAGACGCTCCAGCCCTTCCGGCGCAGCGATAATGCACATGAATTTGATATTCTTGCCGCCGTGCTGCTTGATAAAGTCCACCGCCTCGGAACCGGAACCGCCCGTAGCAAGCATCGGATCAACCACCACGATCGTTCTTAAATCGATCGGCTCAGGCAGCTTACAATAATATTCATGCGGTTCATGCGTCTCGGGATCTCTGTACAGTCCAATGTGTCCCACCTTCGCGCTGGGCACCAGTGCCAGGATACCATTGACCATGCCCAGTCCTGCTCTTAAGATCGGTACCACGGCCAGCTTCTTGCCCGCCAGCATGGGGGTCATGCACTTCTCGATCGGTGTCTCCACCTCCACGTTCTCCAGAGGCAGATCCCTGAGCGCCTCATATCCCATCAGCATCGCGATCTCCTCGATACATTTGCGGAACTCATTGGTTCCCGTGTTGATATCCCTGATATGGGAAATCTTGTGTTGTATCAGCGGATGATCCATAATAAATACGTTTTCCTTCTTCTCCATCTTTCGTCCTCTTTTCTTCCCCGACACAAATGTTTCCTGCCCCTGACAAGCGGGTACAAGTATCTTCTATGGTTACTCCTATCTATAGATAGTAATGATTTCTGACGTTTAAGTCAACAACTTTTATCTGTTTTCCCAGAGTTTCACAATTTGCTTGCCAAAAAGGACTACAGTCTTTATAATCTCTTTAGGCTACCTGTTAATCCAACAGATGATACATTATGAGAAGGGAGATTTATAATGAGTAACAACTTTGAAACCATTCGCGACGCAAGGAGCCTTGGCGTTCCCAAGATGCTGCTGCTTGGACTGCAGCACATGTTCGCAATGTTCGGTGCGACGATTCTTGTACCGATCCTGGTCAACAGCTATTTTAACGGAGAGGGCCTTTCGATTCAGGTAACATTGTTCTTTGCAGGAATCGGCACCCTCTTTTTCCATGTCTGCTCGAAGCTGAAAGTGCCGGCTTTTCTCGGCTCCTCTTTCGCCTTTCTGGGCGGATTCGCCACGGTGGCAAACTTAGACAGCGGTATCTTCGCCGGGATGACCTACGGTGAGAAGCTGCCCTATGCCTGCGGCGGTATCGTGGTTGCCGGCATTCTGTATCTGATCCTGGCACTGGTGATCAAACTGGTCGGCGTGAAACAGGTCATGCGGTTCCTGCCCCCTGTGGTGACCGGACCGATCATCATCTGTATCGGTTTAAGTCTGGCTCCGTCCGCAGTGAACAATGCCTCCTCTAACTGGTTATTGGCGCTGGTCGCGCTGGCAGTGATCGTCATCTTTAATATCTGGGGCAAAGGCATGTGGAAGATCATCCCCATTCTGCTCGGCGTTGTGATCTCTTATCTTGTGGCGCTGCTCATGAATGCGGCAGGCTTTACCAACGCAGACGGAAGCGCTATCCTGGACTTTTCCGGCGTCGCTTCCTCCTCTATCGTGGGGCTGCCGCCGTTCCTTATCTGCAAATTCGATGTGACGGCGATCCTGGTGATGGCGCCCATTGCACTGGCTACGATGATGGAACATATCGGTGATATCTCCGCCATCTCCGCAACCGTTGGTGAAAATTACCTGCAGGATCCCGGCCTGCACCGCACGCTGATCGGTGACGGCCTTGCCACTTCTCTCTCGGCTCTGTTTGGCGGCCCCGCCAACACGACTTACGGAGAGAACACAGGCGTGCTGGAATTAAGCGGTGTTCACGATCCGAAGGTGATCCGTCTGGCGGCCCTGTATGCCATCATCTTAAGCTTTATTCCGAAGATGGCCGCCATCATCGGCTCTCTTCCTTCGGCCATCATCGGAGGCGTCAGCTTTATCCTCTACGGTATGATCTCCGCCATCGGTGTGAGAAACATCGTGGAAAACAAAGTGGATTTCACGAAATCAAGGAATCTGATTATCGCTGCCGTAATCCTCGTATGCGGCCTCGGTTTCTCCGGTGGTCTTACCTTTACCGTGGGCGGCACCTCCATCACGTTGACTTCTCTCGCAATCGCCGCGCTGGCGGGTATCCTTCTGAATGCCGTCCTGCCGGGTAACGATTATACTTTCGGTGCGAATCCAAGCGGAGATATCAACAGAGGCGTCAGCTTCAATCCGCAGAAGAAATAACACTCTTAAAGAAAGCGCCGCTGCCGGGTATGTAACCAACACCCTGCAGCGGCTTCTTTTTCCTGTTTAAGATCATGCACTTTTCTATTCCATTATCTTTATAATTCTATCTCGCAGTCAGGCTCTACCTTCCGGCAGGCCTTGAGCACCTTCTTCATGACCGCCTTCTCGTCAGCGCCCTCAGTAAACTCTACCTTCATCTTCTGCGTCATAAAGCTGACCACAGCGTCTGCCACGCCTTCTGTCTTCTTAGCCGCCTCCTGCATCTTCTCTGCACAGTTGGCGCAATCTACTTCGATCTTATACGTTTTGTTCATTCCGATTCCTCCGTTTTCTGGCTTCTCCAATTTACCTGAACAGCTGCCATGCTTTCTTGCTCATGAACGAATGCTGGAGAACCTTAACGTTACTCTTCAACATGTTCCATCCCCATGCTGATGATCGCCCGCACATGCTCGTCATCCAGCGAATAAAAGATAGATTTGCCTTCCCGTCTGAACTTCACCAGCTTCGACGTCTTTAAGATCCGCAGCTGATGGCTCACGGAAGACTGGCTCAAATTCAGCAGTCTGGCGATATCGTTGACACATAACTCATTCTCAAACATGGAATACAGGATCTTGATCCTGGTCGAATCCCCGAACACCTTAAATAATTCTGCAAGATCATAGAGGATCTCATCATCTGGCTGCTGCTCCTGAATATTCCTGATAATATTCTCTCTCGCATCCGACAATTCCCCCTCCGCAGCGGACTTTACACTTTCTGCTCTCCTGCCGTCTTCTTCCATGCACTGTCACCTTCCCTTTCTCACAGACTTCCAGCGGACGAGTCCGCTTATATACTTGCTTTGCCGGGGCTTTCCGAAGGCGGAAGCAGCCACAGTACGCAAGATTTATCCAACATATGTTCAACTGTTCATATGTATAATAATAAATTTTCCAGTCTCTGTCAATCTATTTCTGATTATCCTCTGATTTGTCCGTCTCCATGGATCAGATACTTATAGGTTGTCAGTTCCTTCAACCCCATAGGCCCCCTGGCATGTAATTTCTGCGTGCTGATCCCAATCTCCGCACCAAACCCGAATTCAAAACCGTCCGTAAAGCGTGTGGATGCATTGACATACACGCAGGCGGAATCCACGCCCTGCAGAAACTGTTCTGCATGTTCCTTGTTCCTGGTGAGAATGGCATCGGAATGCTTCGTATGATAGCGGTTAATATGCGCTATGGCTTCGTCTACGGACGTTACGGTCTTCATGGACAGGATGTAATCGAGATATTCCCTGCCATAGTCTTCTTCTGTTGCTTTCCCGGCATCCGGGATCAGTTCCCGTACCCGCTCGTCACCGCGCATTTCCACGTTCTTTTCCCGCAGGGCACATCCAAGTGCCGGTAACAGCTTGTCTGCGATCTTCTCATGGATCAGCAGAGATTCGCAGGCATTGCATACGCTGATCCGCTGTGTCTTGGCATTGATGATGATGGACACGGCCTGTTCCACGTTCGCATCTTCGTCCACGAAGATATGGCAGTTGCCTGTGCCCGTCTCGATCACCGGGATAGTACTGTTCTCCACTACCGCACGGATCAATCCCGCTCCGCCCCGGGGAATCAGCACATCCACGTAGTCTTTAAGCTTCATGAAAGCTGCCGTAACCGCCCTGTCATTATCCTCGATCAGTTGTACCGCATCCGCGGTAATATGCTCTGCACAAAGCGCCTCTCTGATTACTTCCGTGATGGCGGCATTCGAATAAGCCGCATCCCTGCCGCCTTTTAAGATCGCGGTATTCCCGGTCTTAAAACACAGGCCGAAAGCATCCGCCGTCACATTCGGCCGGGCTTCATAGATGATGCCGATCACCCCCATGGGCACTCTGACCTTATCGATGTGCAGCCCGTTGGGCCGTTCAAAGGATTCCATCACCTCACCCACCGGATCTTCTAACGCGGCGATCTGTAACAATCCCTCTGCCATGCTTTGGATGCGTTCCGGCGTCAGTTTCAGCCGATCTAACAGGCCCTCCGCCATGCCGCCTGCCGCCGCGATCTCAGAATCTTTATCGTTTGCCGCTAAGATGCGTTCCGCAGACGCCGTCAGGGCAGCCGCCGCTTTTCGCAGCGCCTTGTTCTTGTCTTCCGTCGACAGTTTCTGCAATTCATACCTGGCCGCAACGGCTTTTTGTCCCAGATTATCTAAATATTCCATATGGCTCCTCTTTTCTGTTCCTGACTTTTCCGGTATTATAACACGGATCTTCGTTCTTTTACCAGTGTAGATTCCTCTTCCTCACTCCCGCAGGGAAATCACGACAAACTCGGCCGCAGTCTTCCCTTCCATTCCTGCCTGCAGCCTCTTTGCCACACTGCTGTGATATTCCCCGGATTCCAGCATGGTCTTTGCAAATTCTGCCCGAATACATAAATAGTCGGAACCATAATAAGTATGCTGCAGATCCGTAAACTCATCTCCCGGCGTGACGGTTCCCTCCACCACATCAGGACGGTAATAGGAAGACCGGAAGTCGATATCATTGAAGATTACCACAGACTTTGCGGGAATCCCCTTATAAGCTTCCTCCCACTGCGCTTCCAATGCCGGATAATAAGGATCCTGCCGGTCCATGCCGCCGTTTGCAAAGACGGACCACACCGCAGTCACAAGCAGCAAGGTCACCATTCCGGCAAAATAACGAAATCCCTTTCTGCCCCTCAGGTACGGCAGCAACAGGCTGATCAGCGCTATACATAGCAGGAAAGTTGCCGGTTCAAAGAAGCGGAAATAAAAGCTGTCCATCGAAGAGACATAGCGGATACCGATAAAGACCACATCATAGACCACCGCCATCACGATCAGCACGGATTCTCTCGTGAAATGCCGGCAGTTTCTGACGATCAGCCAGCCAATTCCTGCCAGAATGCCTGCCACTACAAAGACCTTGATCTGGTAGGGGAAGCCCTCCACCAAATCCGGAATCTGCATGGAAAAGATATTGAAAAATTCTGTCAGCAGGCTCTCAATCAGATCATCCGTCAGGATTCGGTAATCGTCCCACCACATGGTACGGCTCACCCCGGACGCCATACCGTTCTTCATCTTATTTACAAGAAGGTATATCATACTCAAAGCACCTGATATAAACGCCGTCACCGTCATCGCAGCAAGCTTGGATAAGACCGCCCGCTCTCTTGTCTTTCGGTAAGATGCAAACAGTATGAGCAGATACAGTCCTGTCACGATCCACACAAAGATGCCGTAATATCTGGTCAGAAAGCAGCAGATGCCCGCAGCTCCCAGGCCGGCATACCATCCCCATGCAGGATGCTCCTCCTGCAGCACTTTGGCAAAAAGCAGGGCAAACAAAAGCATGAACAGCATAAACGGAATCTCACTCCACGTATAATAGCTCAGATTCAGATAACCGATATTGGTCAGACACAGGCCATATAGCCATGCATCTTTACCAAAGCATTTACGAAACACAAGCAGGATCAGCCCGGCCGTCACCATGGCTACGATCTTGGAGGCCAGATAAGCTCCGGTCCCGGTAACAAACATCACTGCCGCAATCAGCGCCGGATACAGGATCGGCCAGTTAGCAAACCAGGTATCATATCCGGCCAGACCATCATAAGAGAATCCGTTTCCCGCCGCCAGATTCACGGCTTCCCGCAGATATCCGGCCGAATCCGCCGAAATATAGGCTCCTTTCAGATAAGCCCGGGAATAAATGCTCACACAGATACCCAAAAACAACAACACCAGGAACAAATCATTGCCGTACTTGTCGACAAATGCGCCTGCCGGCATCCTCAGCCTGGAGACAGCCGTCCACACCTTCCGCCTGCCGGCCCAGATACACAGCAGTCCGGTCAGGGTAAACAGTACGGAAAACGGTATCGAATAGTAAAAAATATCCCCATAAGTCATCCTGACGGGCACTACCCGATCAATTCCAAGAGAAATGCCGCATTCCAAAGTTGCGCCGTCCCTGATGACCTGTTCGGTAAAAGGCAGAATGGCTCCCTCTCCCTCCGGCACCTGCATAAAATACGGCGCGCTTCCGTCCGCGAAGACAGACAGCTTATAGGACTGCCCGGCCGTAAAAGACATGGCTCCGGCAATCGTAAACCATTTCCCCGGGGTAATGGTCTTAACCGGAATCACCTGGCTGACCAGAATGCTGGAAGTATCGTCGGTTACCGTAAACCGCAGCGTCCCTCTGCTGTCCTCGGCGATATTGACCAGAAGAACCGGAAAACCGCTGACTTGAAAATCTTCTTTCGCCGTCAGCATGACTTCCAGTGTCTCTCCTGGCTCGCATTCCACATAAACAGGGTCCGGATTGATACCCGGCAGAATCTGTGTGGTCTGCATCCCGTTCTGGGCCGTATGGGTCAGCAAAAGCATAACGGCGCCAAAAAACAGGAAAAGTATGAGCGTATAGATTATTTTACGGATTATTTCTTTTTTCATTTTATCTGTGATTCCCTCGTATCTGGTATGGATGTATGATTCGGCTGTTACTGCGGTACAGGCTTCGGCTGTCGTTATCTATCTAATCCGCTTCGCAGGCACGCCGTACTCTTATAGCAGCGCCAGCCGCTGTGCAGACTGCATGGCAAGTTCCACCACTGCATCCGAATTGTAGTGGCAGTGTTCGCCCCAGCGTCCCAGGCCGTAGATTTGTCTCGCCTGGCAGAACGCAGACAGTTTCTGCATTGCCTCCGGCTTACCGACAGTATTCAGCGGATAAGCATATTCATTCAGATAATGATATGCCGCCGGTTTATCGCCAAACATCGCTACTCGTTCCTTGCGTGTCTCCAGCCAATAGCCTCTGCTTCCCGGACAGAAGTTGTGCCGTACCAGGATTCTGTGCCACGGAACCTGCAGATCCGGCTCATAGATCCACTGTGCCGCCGTAGGAAGATCATCCGGCACGTAACGGGTCTCTATGGCACTTGATCTCAGTTTGGCTGCCAATCCTCTGATTTCTTCCGGCATACCGATAATCTGCCCGAAACTTTGCCACGGAACCGTGGTGATCACATGCTCTGCTTCAAAGATCTCGCCGGTTTTCGTTTTGACTCTGCGCTTATCACAGTCCAGGATGTCGGCCTCCATTCCGTACAGAACCTGCGGTGACAGTTCTTGCGCCATGCGCAGCCACACTTCTCCATAGCCATATTTCTTCGGATAATAGAAGGATGCATGGCCCGGCTGTGTTCCATAGGGTTTGTGCGTAAGACAGGACAAAAGGGTTTCCTCAAAACTCACGTTCGGCAGCTTTTCCAGCCAATAAGTTCCCAGTTCGTCCAGTTCGTCGGCAAACATCTTCTGATTGTAAGGAAGCATATAGTGATCGGCGATCCGCTGACCCAGCTTCCAGACGATCCACTCTACGAACCGCTCCGGCATGGGGGCATCCAGATTACAGCCGGCCTTTGCGATGGAAGTCAGGTAGGATACCTGTTCTGGCAAGTCAAACTGCCAGATATTAGCCTCCAGCGGATGGCCAATCTCCATACCGTCCACCCGGATCCGGCTGTCCCGCGTATAAAGATCCCACTCCTCCTGCGGCATAAACCGGAACAGGAATGCATTGACGTTCGGTCTTCTCACATCCAGAAAATGACCGCCGCCGATATCAAAGGGACTGCCGTCCACCGTCACGGAACGGCACAGGCCTCCTGCCTCCTGCTCCTTCTCCAGAATCAGGAAATTGGTTTCGCCCAGATCCTTCAATCGATTTGCCAGCGTAAGGCCCGAAGGGCCGGCGCCAAGAATCAGATATTTTACTTTTTCCATAGTATGATCAAGCTCCATTCTCAGCGTGCGAATCTGTCCGGCGAGGGACCACCCGACGCTCATTCTTTTTCAGTTGAAATAACAGGCGCAGCGCTTCCGTTACGGAACTGCCCTTTAAGCTGGAAGCCGTTCCCACATAATGGATCGGCACCTCAATAGTGCGCAGATTCCTGCAATAGAAACGCATTTCTGTCTGATACATATGTCCCGTTGATAAAAACGCATCCAGATTCATATTTGCCAAAACTTTACGCTGGAAGCCTTCAAACCCGCTCGTCATATCCCGCAGCTTTGTTCCCAGCACCAGATTGGCCAGAATCGTGCCGCCCTGGCTTAAGATTCTTCTGTATAAAAGCTGTTTGCGCATGGAACCGCCTTCCATAAACCGTGATCCCCATACACAGTCATATCCTTCCGACATCTTCTCAAGAAACTGGGGAATTTCTGCAGGCAGATGGCTTCCGCCGCCGTCCATCTCCAGAATCTGTTCCGCCCCGTCTGCCAAAGCCTGTCGAAAACCCTCCAGATAACAGCTGATCACACCTTTGGATTCCTTATAATAAATACATTTTACCCGGGTATTCTCCTCGGCTTTCTTCCGGATGATTGCCTCTGTCCGATCCCTGGAATAGCCGTCAATCACCGGATAAATATGTAAGTTGTCATAAGGCAGCGCAAGAATTTCATCCAGGATCTGCTCCATGGTGTCTTCCTCGTTGGCTACCGGCATGACAATGATCGTCTTTTTCATGGTGTCCCCTCATATGTAATGATTTCTCTATAGTATTCCCGCGGGCCATGCGCAAAGTGCCATGCCTGACGCGGGTATTTGCCTATGACAATGTATGTCTGACGTACCTCAGCTTATGATTCCGGCTTCCGTGATCACCAGATCCGGCTTCACATCATGCGCTTCACAGGGCAGTTCTTCCACCAGCTGACACAGATAAGCAAGCGCCGCCGTAGTCAAAAGCATCTTCCGTTCTCCGGCTTCCCCGTAGAGTCTGCCCAAATAACGGTCATAGAATCCCCTGCCGTATCCGATCCGGTGCCGCTTACGGTCGAATACGGCGCCGGGCATCCACATCATTGCTCTATACTGCGTCTTCTGATAGGAGCTGTCGATCCGGCACACCGCCTGCTTCCTCCATTCCGGAAAGGAAACATGTGCCGCCGGTTCCGGAATGCCCTTATAGCCACGGTGCAGATCTGCCGGTGACGTGATCTGCCAGAATTCCATTTCCGGGCCGGAAACTTTAGGCACAAACACATACTTTCCGTCGGCTAACGCCTGTCTGATCATCTCGCTCGTATCCACTTCGCTCCGATAACTTGCATAGGCAAGAATGATCTGTGACTCCTGATAGAGCGGATGTGCGAAGACCTGTTCCCGGATTGCCTTATCGTACTGCGCTTTTGTCTGCGGTTCCAGTTTGTCACGCATCGAGAGGATCTGCCTGCGGATCTCGCTTTTATACGTACTTTTCTCCAAATGCGCTTTATCTGTTTCCCGTTCCATGTTTTTTCCCCAGATCCGTGATGGAACCGTCCTTCTCCACGATAGAGATATTGTTAAGCTGCCCTCTTAAGTTAGCACGCACGTTCGCTACATAAGCGCTGCGCAGCTGCTTCTGCTCTTCCTTCTCCGCATCCGTCAGCCCTTCCGCCTGTGATTTATGATACAATTCATTGATTCTGGCTGTCATCTGCTCTACGTTCATAACGTTTCCTCTCTTTTCCTGTCTCGTTCCCTTACGCCTGTTAGTTCCTGCCATGAGGCGGCTTCTTGCCGCCTTATTCGTGTGACATCTGCTGCACATACAGCGGCAGGTCAAATCCCTCTTCCCGGTGCGCTTTGAAAAGAGTGCCGATATTCTGTCCCGCCAGGATCCGATGAATCACCTTGATATCCGCGCTGTTCGCGATCACCATATCCACGCCCATATTGCCGGCGATTCTGGCCGCCTGTAGTTTCGTATTCATACCGCCTGTACCGGAAGAACTTCCGGTGGAAGCTTTTCCCATTTCCATCAACTCGTCTGTCAGCCCGTCCACCACTTCTATATATCTGGCATCCGGATTTTTCCTCGGATCATCGGTGTAGAGTCCGTCGATATCCGATAACAGAATCAGCATATCCGCGTCGATCAGCGCCGCCACAATGGCTGACAAAGTATCATTGTCGCCGATGCCCAGCTCGTAGGTCGCTACCGTATCGTTCTCATTGACGATGGGCACTACGCCCAGCTTAAATAATTCCGCAAATGTATTGCGGGCGTTAAAACGGTTCAGATTATCAATAATCGTATTCTTCGTCATCAGGATCTGTGCCGCCACCTGATTATATTCCGCGAAGATCTTCTGGTATGTCATCATCAGCCTGGCCTGTCCGATGGCCGCGCAGGCCTGTTTCACCGCCGTCGGATCGTCCTCGTCAATCCCCTGCATCATTACCGCTTTTCTGCCTACTGCCACGGCGCCGGACGTCACCAGCACCACATCCTTGCCACGATTTCTGATATCGCACAGCTCCCGTACCAGTACATCCAGCTTCGTGTAATCCAGATCCCCCGTCTGAACATGTTGTAACGAGGAGGAGCCGATTTTGATCACGATCCTCTTTTTGTCTTTCATCATTTCCCGAATCTGTGTATTTTCCGACATGTCTTCTTCTCCTGTCCTGCAATCTTTCGCTTATCGTCATTATGACCGTTATTACTTCGGCCTCTCTTCCGGCTTATCGAACGGGGCAAATTCTGCCGCGATCTTTTCGGCGGTCACCATACCGTCCATCGCCGCCGAAGTAATGCCGCCTGCATAGCCGGCTCCTTCTCCGCACGGATAAAGCCCCCGAAACAGCGACTGCCCGGTCTCGTCCCGCATGATCCGCACAGGGGAAGAAGTCCTGCTCTCAACACCGGAGAGATAGGCGTTTTCGTCCGCAAACCCATGCACGGTCTGACCGATCAAGTCAATTCCTTCCACCAATGCCCGGTTCAGCTCCGGCGGCAGGATATCATGTACCGGCGCCAGGCAGTAACGGCCTTTGATTGTGGGAACAAATTCGGGATCGTATTGTCCGATCACTGCCCTGTCCGAATCTGCCAATGCCTGCAGCCCTTCCGTCCCTTCGGCTGCGGACAATAGGTTTGGCTGTCCCGTCACCGACTGCCTGAATTGCCCATAGGTTTCCACCGGAACGGCACCCTGGCCGATGCAATAAGCCCGCTCCTCCAGCTCCCGCTGAAAAGCAATCCCGCCAAGGGGAGACTTGTCCCTGTAATCTTCCGGCGTCACCGTAACGATCATGGCGCTGTTGCTGTTATCGCCGTCGCGACCGCTGTAGCTCATGCCGTTTACGGCCAGCCGCCCCGGCTCGGAAGAAGCGTTGACCACATAACCGCCAGGACACATGCAGAAGGAGTAAACCCCTCGCCCGGAAGATGTTCTGGCTGTTACTTTATAGCTGGCCGCCGGCAGAAGCGGATGATCCGCGCTGCCATACTGCATCCGATCGATCATCCTGCGCGGGTGCTCCATACGCAGTCCTACGGCGAAGGCTTTGGCCTCCATCGGAACCTGCATCCGGTACAGCATTTCAAAAGTATCACGTGCACTATGTCCGATCGCCAGCACGACCGTCTCACTCTCTATCGTTTCTATCGCTTCCCTGTTATTCTCCCGGTACTGAACAACTACCCCTTTTACCTGTTCTCCTTCGCAAGACAGCTTTGTCACCCGGGCGCCGAATCTCACTTCCCCGCCCCAGGCGGTGATCTGTTCCCGAAGGTTCTTTACCACGGAAACGAGAACATCCGTACCGATATGCGGCTTCGCCTCATACAGAATCTCCTTTTGCGCGCCGGCTTCCGTGAAGATACGCAGAACTTCTTTATTTCTGCCGAATTTATCCTTTACCAGTGTATTTAGTTTGCCGTCCGAGAATGTCCCGGCGCCGCCTTCTCCAAACTGTACATTGGAATCCGGATCAAGCACGCCTTCCTGCCAGAATCTTTGCACATCCACAAGACGCTGCTCCACACAGTTACCCCGCTCTAAGAGCAGGGGCTTATAGCCGTGCTTTGCTAACAGATAACCGCAGAACAGGCCTGCAGGCCCTGTACCGATAATGACCGGCCTGCCGCGAAGCGGCTGCTTTCCTGTCGCCGGGAACCGATATCTTATCTCTTCCACTGCCTGTACCTGCGCCCCCTTGCATCTGGCAAGCGTTTTCTTCTGTGAGGCAACGGAAACATCCAGAGAATAACTGATCCGGATCTCCGGTTTCTTTCTGGCATCGATCGACTTCTTTACGATCCTGAAGTCCAGGATCTCCGCCGGCCTAATACGCAGTACGGCGGCGGCCTTTTGTAGAATATCCTGTTCGCTGTGATCTAGCGGAACCTTGATCTGATTAATCCTAATCATCTGCCTGTCACTTCTCCCGTAACGTTATCCCGGCGGCCGCGCGACCTGCCACAGAGCCGCTGCTCCAGGCCCACTGCAGGTTATACCCGCCGCAGATACCGTCTATATCCAATATTTCACCGGCAAAGAACAATCCCGGCGCTCTGACCGACTGCAGGTCTTTGGTAACTTCCCTAAAGTCTATTCCGCCGGCACAGACCTGTGCCTGGTCGAAAGAATTCGTCTCCCGCACGGTCACCTCAAGAGAGCGAAACAGCCTCTTAAGTTTCTCCCGCCGGACAGCGTCAATCTCACAGGCCCGTTCCGCTTCCCGGATCCCGGCCAGCTTTAACAACAGCAGTCCCACTTTCTTATTGACTATTCCGGTCACAAACTGCTCCATACCCTGTTCCCGCTGTCTGTGCCATCGCTGATTCCAGAAGTTTCCGTTTTCGGCGGCAGCATCCGGCATAAAATCGATTGTCACCGTGGTATGCCTTTTCTCCCGCAGTGCATATGCCGCCAGCCTGCTGAACTGAAAAACCGGGATTCCCGAAATCCCATAATCGGTCAGCTGTAATTCACCTTGTACTTCGCTGACCTTCTCCGCGTCTATGTACAGCGTCAGCCGCGCATCACAGCGCACCCCCGCCACCTGTTTCAGGAAGGATTCCTCGCACCGAAGCGCCGTGAGCGCCGGCACAGCCGGTATGATTCCGTGTCCGAACTGTTTGGCCAGTGCATATCCACTGCCATCCGATCCTGTCCTGGGAGCCGCCCGGCCGCCACAGGCCAGGATCACCGCATCATAGGCATGCTTTCCGTGTTCTTTCGCGTCCGTCTCTACCACAAACCGGTTACCGGATTTCTCCGACCGGACTGCACTCACCAGGCATCCCATACGACAGCGGATTCCGAGACGCTGCACCTCATACCGCAGCACATCCAGTACGGTTGCCGCCTGCTCGCTGGCCGGATACAGATAACCATTCTTATCCTTGATCCGCATGCCAAGGCTGTCAAAGAATGCTTTGGTCTCATCGACACCAAAGCTTTCATAGATTCTGTCCACAAACAAAGCGCCGCCGCCGTAATAGCAGTCCGCATTCATGATTTCATTGGAAAAATTACACTTTCCGTTCCCCGTAGACAGGATTTTCTTGCCGACTCTGTCATTTCTCTCGTATATGGTCACCGCCGCGCCGGCATATGCCGCCTGAATCGCAGCCATCATCCCTGCCGCGCCGCCGCCAATCACGGCAATCTCTTTCCTCATATCTCTATCTTTCAAACCTCTATTCCTTCAAACCTCTCTTCATCAAGCGCTCCGTTTCTTCTGCGGGGATGCCTGTCATCGAGAGCCCCACATGCGTGACTCACATGTATGATGCCTTCTTATCTTATCCTCAACTGGAATAAGATTCAAGAAAATTATAGAGTTCCTCCTCATTTTCTATGAATTTCCCCTGTATGATCTCTGCTTTCAGCGTATCACTCAGGTTTTCCAGGAGAATATCCGTATTCATATGAAGACGATGCTTGTCCTCCTCATAGACAACTACAAAATGATCTTCTACCATCAGGTAGTAGCTTTTTTCTTCCTCTTCTTTATAGTACTTGCATATAACCACTCTGTCCTTGGAAAAGGCAGTCAGTTCGATCGTCTCAAACCCCATCTCCAGTTCGGTAAGCGGAGGATTTCTGTCATAGGATTCGAGTTCCCGGATCAGACTGTCGCGGTCCAGCCCGATATATTTGACCGGAACCTCTTCCTGCCGCTCCTGTATGGTGCCGTCCAGCAGATTGATCTCTTCAATGAGATATGTGGTATCTGCCGTGACGACCGGCACCTTCTCGACTGCGGTCTCGATAACCTGTTCTTCCATTTCCGATACGTCAAATACAGATTCTTCTCCGGCATCGGGCACATTGTGAGTTCCTTTCTCCTGATATTTGTTAGGATAAAAAAACTGCTCCACTTTCAATGCCGTATATCCGCCTGTTCCCAATAAAAAAACGGATAATACAAGAAAAAGACTGACACGTCTTACAACTTTCATCCTTCCACCCTATCTTCAGCCTTTCTGATCGGATTTTCTGTAATCAGTATCAGTCAATTCCTAAATTTTATACAATATAATCCCCAATTTTATAAAACGCCAATATTTTTTCCAAACATAATAAAGAAAAATCCCAAAGGAATCCTGGACAATTCTTCTTCACCGATCACCCGCAGGATCATCAGGAGCGTGATATAGAGAAAGACACCGGCGACTGTTCCGGAAAGGATCGTCACAGCCGCGCCGGCAGGCTCCAGCATAAATCTGCCGATCAGCATGACCGCCAGGCCCGATACGCAGGCGGCCGCCGCCGGAAAGGCCACTCCTGCTAACCAGTTCTGCCGATACTTCAGATTTCTGGTGACAAACAGGAAATTCAAAGCCGCAAAAAGCGCAAAATAGGCGATCAAAGCATAGATAATGCCGTCCGCGCCAAGAAGGGCCTTCTGCACAAATAAATAGGCGATCACAATATGCACCGCCATGGAGACAAAGACGGAAAGGAACAATTCTTTCAACATGCGCATTTTATAAAGCAGCTGTGCAAAGAAAAAACCAAATCCACATAGCGGAATGATAACGGCTCCCTTCTGAATCCAGGATGTAATATGCTCCATTTCATTCTTATAAAAGCATTCCACGACCGCCTCAGAAAGCGCCGCCAGATAAACAGACAACGGAAATGCCAGAATGGACAATTTGGAAACGGCTTTTTCCAGTCGTTCCCGCATCAAACGATATTCTTCTCTGTCATAGGCAATCTTGATCTTACCGGACGCGGCAGATACCGCCAACAGGCAAAGAGCCGCGCCGACACCGATCAATACGGCAAATTTGCTGTAATAGGCGCCCCACATTGCCGTGCGGACCTCTCCTAACTCCTCCACCCTTTTATTCATGCAGTAATTGAACATACGCTGATCGATCAGCATGAATAAGTTCGTGAACAAGGTAACGATCGCCATGGGAATACAATTGACAAATACGTTCCGCTGTATGGAAAACTGTGATTCCCCGCGCTTACTGCCATCCTCCTTTATTCTTCCCCGCAGTGTGCGGGAATAGAGCAGGTAAATGACGAGAAGATAGATCGTCGTCACTGCCTGTGACAGCATAACACCCACCATGGCCCCCAGCGCGCCATAGGCAAAGCCGTAATCCGCGCTCTGTAACAGTGCGGAAACTTTCTTCCCATAAGTGTAGAACGTTCCCCCGCACCCGGAAGCAAAAAATAACATGGAAACCTTCTCGATATACTGAGAATGCGCCGAAAGCGTCCCCAGGCCATACCCATTGAAATAGCCGCGGAACGTGCCGATGACCGCGGAAAAAAGAATCGCCGGCGCTGCCGCCAGTACTGCCATACGGCTCAAAGATTCCAACACAAAGAAGTCGGCCGTCTTCGATGCCGCAAACACCAGTGCCGCGCCCAGAATGACGCTTAACAGAATATTCATCAGGAATACTGCATGAAACACACTTTTGGCGTTCCTGTGCTGTTCGCGCTTTACCCTGTAACGGATCACGCCTGACATAGCGCCCGTCATGCTGTATGACAGGACAAAGGTGATCATCATAAAAATCTCAAAAGCGGGGGCAAATAACCCCATGCCGGCATCCCCGATCACTTTCGACAAGGGAATCCTCATCAGTAATAAAATAATATAGGATAAAATTCCCGCAGACTGGATCAAAACTGTTCGGATTGATGTTCCCGCAGAACTTTTACGAAAATTTCCTCTCTTCTGTAATTTCATAATCTTATTCTTGCCTCTTTATCATCCATGCTGTAAAAGCATGCCTGTTTATCTGCTGTTTGCATGACGTTTCCCATGCAATATGCATCGCTATGCTTCACGTACAATATTAAGCTGCTGCAGGATCGCTTCCTGCTTCCGTTCCATGACGGCCGCCTGCTTCTCTTCCATGTGGTCATATCCGCATAGATGAAACATGCTGTGCGCCATCAGAAACGCCGCCTCGCGGAGAATCGAATGTCCGTACTCCTGTGCCTGCGTGACCACACGCTCCACGGAAAGAATGATATCGCCCAGCACCAATTCACCGCTGTCCGGATCAAAATAATCCGCCTCATCTGCTTCCACCACCGAGAAGTCCCCTTCTCTTACAAACGCTATATTGGGAAAAGACAAAACGTCCGTTTCCCGGTCCAGACTGCGGTACTCCCTGTTATATTCCCTGATTCCCGCATTGTCCGTCAGCAGAAGATTGACCGTGGTCTCATAAGGACAGTTCTCCCGATCCATCACTGCCTCCATGATCCGGTCCAGAAGTTCCTGTATCTCAAACGGAAAGCTGTATTCTGTTTCATTCTCAACGTAAGAAGTCATAGTATAATTTCTCCTCGATAAAGATTTTCTTCATCTCGTGAAGCTGCGCAAGAGAAATCTCATTGCTCCACAGCTCGTCCGTCTCCAGCTTCTTATTGAACACCGTATCGATCAGCTGCTTATAATCCAACTGCGCCATTGGATCTTTGTCAAACAGATATAAGATAGAGGAGACGATACAGTCGGCAAACAATACGACGATCGTTTCCTTTGATACCACTTTCTCTTTCCCGTCTACATATTCCTTTAATATTTTTCTTGTATAAGCCGGAAAGTGAAATTCATCACAGATCTTGGAAACATTCTCCCAGGTATTCTCACCCTTAAGCCTGCCGATTCTGTGATAATAGCCGCAGGCCTTCACGGCCGCATCATCCAGCTGCAGACGCTTGGCGATCCGGTCTCCCAGATAGGCAGTGTGTATCGCATGATAATATTCTTCCTTGGACATATTCTTAAGCTGTACCAGTAACGGACATTCCGGATCATTGATCTCCATGTATTTCTCCTGATCCTTATGAATGACGGACGAACTGAAAGCCTTTAAGATCACCAGCAGTAAAATACAGCAGATCATCATGTTCATTGCCGGAATGGTAAACTGTTCCACAGCAAGCTGCTCCCTGGAAAAAAGAACCACGTTCGCAGTCAGACACAGGATCAGTACCAACAGGGAGACAATGACCGGAAGTCCTACCAGAAAATCATCGTTCAAATTGGAAAACATGAGAATACCGGCCAGCCCACTGATAAAGTACAGCCAGAAAACAGACAGATCCCCGCCTGCAAAGTTCACAGCCAGGAGCAGGCATACACTGCCGGCCATCATGCCCGTTATACCGTTGCTGAAAACACCCAGGAGCACGAAGATCACCAGAAACGGCCATCCTGTGACCGGCAGCCAGGGAAAGAATATGGCCGCGATCATGCTGCCCAGATAGACGACTGCAAACTTGTCGTACTTCCCTTCATTCCGATAAATAAACAAACCTGCCGTCTCGCTGAACAGATATGCGTAGATCACGATGCCCGTGCCTGCCAGAGCCATCACTACATTACGGATCAGCGACTCCGTCTCCGGCTGATACAACAAACTTCCGGCACATGCGATCCCGCCTGAAAGCAGAAACATCATGCCAAGGATCAATATTCTTTTTACGGTGCTTATTTTACTTTTTTCCACGAGTATAATTCCTGCTTTTCTGTTTTGATTCGCTGCGTCTGATCTCTTTCGCCTCATAATCCTCATATGCTTTGACGATCTGCTGCACAAGAGGATGCCTTACCACGTCTTTGCTGCTCAGCTTACAGAACGCAATATCGTCAATCCTGGATAACACTCTGGCGGCGATATCCAGACCAGACTTCGTATCCGGTGTGAGATCTTTCTGAGAGGCGTCGCCGGTGACTACCACCTTGGAACCAAATCCGATGCGGGTCAGAAACATCTTCATCTGCGCCGGCGTCGTATTCTGTGCCTCGTCCAGAATAATGTATGCATTGTCCAGAGTCCTTCCACGCATATAAGCCAAAGGCGCCACCTCGATCAGGCCCTTCTCCATATTCTTCGTAAAATTCTCTGCTCCCATGATCTGATACAGGGCATCATACAGCGGCCGCAGATAAGGATCCACCTTGCTCTGCAGATCTCCGGGCAGAAAGCCCAGCTTCTCTCCGGCCTCTATCGCCGGTCTTGTCAGTATAATCCGGCTCACCTCATTATTCTTAAAAGCCGTGATCGCCATGGCCATGGCCAGATAAGTCTTACCCGTTCCGGCCGGACCGATGCCAAACACGATCATGTGATCCCTGATCGCATCCACATATTTCTTCTGCCCCAGGGTCTTTGGTTTGATCGGTTTACCGCTTACGGTATGGCAGATACAGTCGCTGTCGATTGTCAGGAGAACGTCCGAGGCGCTCTCTTTCTCCATCTCCAGCGCGTAATTCACATTCTGTTCTTCCAGAACATTGCCTCTTTCCGACAAGGTCAGAAGCTCCCTTACGATATGCGAGGCCTTCCTGACCTGCTCCGGTTCTCCGCTGATCTTCACTGAACCATCCCGGTCTACGATCATCACATGCAGATCCTCTTCGATCTTTCTGATGTGAGTATCATGCCTGCCGAAAAGATTCTGCATATGCTCCACAGGCATGTCAATGCTTATTGTAAATTGTTCCATCTATCTTCAGCCTTTCTATTCCGCAGTTATCTCCGGCTCTTCTTCGGACACCGTCTCAGGCAGCACAGGTTCCGTGCTGGTGGGTACAGACGTTACCGCTTCTTCCTCTAACTGCATACGGGCATTCAACACCCAATTATTATCATTCTTTTTTATTGTAACATTTTTTTCTGTAATTTGTACCCCCTTTTCGTCTAAAGTTGATATAATTTTGTGCCATTCCTCCTGAATGATCTGATTCATTTCTTCTTCCGTATATTTTTGTCGTGCCATCTCATATTCCTGGATCGTCTTACTTCCGTAAAAAAACGGCAGATACAGGCGGTCTAGCAGCCGTACCTGCTTTTTTTCACCGCTGATATCGTACTCTTCATAGGGAATCTTCCCAAATCTAAGGTTCCACTCCCTGTCATTTATACCCAATGTGATCATTTTCTTCTGCCGGCCCGAATAGATCTTCTCTTCATATAGAATGTCTTTTTTGACGGAAATTGATTCCGTATAGCGTATCAGGATATCGGCATCCGACTGCACAAACTGATATTTTCTGATAGTCGTGTCTTCGTTGTAGACAGGTACCGCTCCGCTGACGAGGATATCACCTTTCTCAACGGTATCTCCCGGTGCAACCTGCGGCACTCCGCTTCTCGTAATGATATAAGATACAACGCCCGCTTTGCCGGCTACGATGTCCGTGCCCTGCTCCTCCTGTAACTGCCTGGATTGCTCATAAACAGGCATCTCGTTTTCCTTGATGTGGATCAGAAGTGTGGTTCCCCTGATCTGGACAGAAGTCCAGGTGATGATATCGTAATCTTCGCGCAGCGCTTTCTCCAGATCTTCAATGTGCAGCCGGCTCTTCTTCATCGCAACGTGTACATCATGGGCATCCAGATAATCCAACAGAATATCCTCTGTCAGCACATAATTTCCTTCAATCTCAATATTCCAGATATACCCCGCCGTAATCATCCAGAATGCAAGACAGCAAAGAAGACCGGCGACAAACACTTTACGACGCTGCATTTTAGACACAAAAAAAGGCAGTCCATATTTCCCCAAAACGGCTGCCCTGGTTCCAGTCTTTTTCAGCAATGGTTTTAGCGCAAAAAAGCCCTTTATACTGATATTCATGGTATCATGATCGCCGTGATTCACGATATTCCATACAAGAATATTATGATTCCCACATAGATTCAGCAGCCTCTCTGTAGAATATCCCCATACCTTAATCGTCACATAACCGCGGATATATTGCACCCAATGAAGCATTCCTACCTCCATATTCTCAGAACGTTATACTAGATATAGCGGACGGCGTCGATGCTGCCGCTGATCTTCATATCTTCATTGGTATAATAGTCGATGGACAAGCGTGTTCCCTCAAAACAGATCTTACAGTTCTTGCCCTGCAGTACAATGGATTCTTTCGTGTACTCCAGGATTCCTTTGTAGTTCTCTATAAATGCCTCCCTGTTTCCGGTAAGAGTGACGATCGACGCCCCCAGCATGGTATCTTTGGGGAGTTTCAGCGATTCCACGATCAACTCTTTGGAACCGGATAAAATTGGTCTTGACAGTTTTTTGCTATTTCTTCTCATAGTTCACTATATGTCTGATGAACAGAAATCATGCTTAACTATTCAGCCTTTGATCTCAAAGTTACGATCACGCATCGTACTATTTGTGATAGGGTTCGCCGTTTATGATGCGGAAGCTCCTGTAAATCTGTTCCAGGAGAATGACTCGCATCAGCTGGTGCGGAAAGGTCATTCTAGAAAAGCTGACCTTGTGGTCAGCTCTCTTACATATCTCTTCATGCAGTCCAAGGGATCCGCCTATGATAAATTGAATATGGCTGACACCCTGTGTTGCCAGCTTCTCCAACGCGCCGGCAAACCCCTCCGAATCGTATTCCCTGCCGAGAATCTCCAGCGTGATCACACAGGCATCCTCCCTGATGTATCTCAGGATTCTGTCGGCTTCTTTCCTGCGGATCTGCTGTTCCAAAGCTTCGCCTGCTTTATCCGGCGTCTTCTCATCTTCTACCTGCAGGATCTCCAGCTTACAGTAACGGCTCAGCCGCTTCTCATATTCGGCCAGGGCATCCCTGTAGAATTTCTCTTTTATTTTGCCTACCGCGATCACAGTTATCTTCATTCGTCTTCAAACAGCCTCTGATAATACTCATCTACAAAATGTTCCAAAAAAGCCTCGTCAAGATTCATAAACTTATCGCTGATGATCGTGCGCATCCGGTCCGTGCGCATAAAATACTTCTGCTCTTCCCCGGTATCCGCTCCATAAAGTCCGTCATCAATCATCTCAGTCGACAGGTTGTTCTCACACCATTTCGTCAGCTCGCTCAACAAGGAATCTTCTGACTTGGCCTTCACGAGCAGAATCCTGGAATTACGCATGGATACGATACCAAACACGATAAAGAGAACGAACATTGCCCCCATGACACCGCATACCAGATATCTTGTGGTGCTCTCGTTCTGATAGAGAGGGATGATCCTCATAAATATAAGAAAAACAAAAACAAAACCTACAATACCTACAAATAATAATATGTATGCGGAAGACTTATTGTCTTCCGCCTTCGCGGCGCTGTTCTGATAAGGATGATAAGACGGCCGCTCTTCGGTTGCTGCATCCTCACTGTCTGCCTCTTGTTGTAATTGTTCCGCAGCATACATGGCCTGCAGACGCGCCAGCTTCTCCTGCTGCAGTCTGGCAGCCTTCCCGCCATCATCGTCAGCTTCTGCAAGACTTTCCACCAACGCGACTTTACACTCCGCACAGCGTTCAATTCCTTCCCTGTACTCGTTCTTACAAACCGGACACCAAGGCATAACCGTCACTCTCCTTATAACAATTCGACTTTATCTTACGCATATCCAACTTCTGTATATAAGAAAAATTGCCAGAATTCTCCATCACACACATTTATTTTATAATCATTTTGTACGAATTGCAAGAACAACCTGTCAGAACGATGCTCAATTGGATGTTTGTCATGCATTTACAACGCCTATTTAGCTTCCGGTTTCAGAAGTTCACGTATTCCCTGATTCTTGTTTTCGGATTGATCGATATCCATATAGAGCGAAGGATCCTCATTCTTCTTCCACACGGAGCACTCACCGATGGCGCTCATATCTCTCCATAAGGTAAATACGCCCTTCGTGGTAATACCGCTCCATTCTTCCACATTACCCGTATAATCTACCGTATTCATGTACAATTCACCGTCGTATAAGCCGTCACTGAAATTACCGACTACATTCTGCATGATCCGCTCTCTGACCTGTAATTTGGAGGTGTCCACGTCATAATGCTCCGCACCCTGGCCGTTTGGCAGATCATTCGCCCAGCTGCCGGAATAGCTGTGTGCCATATATTTGCCCATGGCATTTTCCGAGTCCTTCTGTCCGATATAGAATTTGAACCAGATGCCCTCTCCGTTTCTGCTCCCGTCAGACCAGTCTCCATAATAATAACTGTTCTTCTCATAGATTGCCAGACCCTTGCCCTCAGGGCGTCCATTACCGTTGACTCCTCCCATATAGTAGTACTGATTCGTACCCGCCAACTCCGAAGACAATTTGACATATCTCTTTAAGTGGGCCAGGTCCCAGATCGCATCCTGGTTGTTGTCTGCAAAATAAGGCAACGCCTCATTTAAGATGAATTCTTTCGTATAAGCGACATCATTTTCATTCTCAATATCTACGACGATCGCGGTCTTATCACCGTCCGCCGAAACAAACGCATCGCTTGACGGCATTGCCTCCTGGCCGTTCTTCGTGCCGGACTGCTGTTCCTGTCCGCTGACTGTCCCGACAGGCGGCTTCTCTTCATTCTCCTCCGGTAATTTCACGACAACGGCATCTCCCGATACATTCTTAACACTGTCGTTGAGCTTCTGCTCCTGCACATAGTCTGTAATATTCTGCTGCAGATCGCCATTGCCCTCCGATACGGTTTTCCTGCCCGGCATCAGTACCAGAAGCATGATGATGCAGATTAAAAGTGCAACGATCACACCCAGCAGTACCGTCGTCATATACGGCCGCTGCAGCAATCCCTGCAGCCCGACGGCCGTCTCCTCGGTCTCTTCATTGTCGTCAATATCCAGATCCTCCATCAGCAAATCATCTTCCTGCAGTTCCTGCATCTTGTCACTCCGGATATCCTCTCTCCAGTCCTGCCCCTTTGAATGATCATTCTTTCGTTCCATCAAATTCATAGCTCACCACAACCTTTCTGATCCCTGCTCACAGACTAGCAGTTCTTCCCTCCCAACACTACCTCTTTATTATAGCCGCCATTCCTTAATAAACTACTATTCAAATTATTAAGAATTTCCTAACCCCTTATCTGACAGACAATAAATTTCCGGTTTCCGGTTTTACGATTCAGCCGCAGTGCAATCATTGCTTTTGTCCCATAGGATGAAAAGAGTCCGCCATCCGACAGACTCTTTCCTGATTTATGACAACGTTACATTTCTTATCTGCTCAAATACTCATCAATTCCCTTAGCGGCTGCCTTGCCTGCTCCCATGGCCAGAATGACCGTAGCAGCTCCCGTAACGGCATCACCACCGGCATAGACACCTTCCTTGGATGTCTGCCCAAACTCTTCCTCCGCCACGATACACTTGTATTTGTTCACTTCCAATCCCCTGGTCGTGGAAGAGATCAGAGGATTCGGTGAAGTTCCCAGTGACATGATGACGGTATCTACTTCCATCATGAATTCGGACCCCTCAATCACCACAGGACGCCTTCTGCCTGAGGCATCGGGCTCTCCCAGTTCCATTCTGACACACTTGATCCCGGAAACCCAGCCTTCTTCATCCGCGATGATCTCCGTCGGATTAGTCAGCAGATCAAATATAATCCCCTCTTCCTTCGCGTGGTGCACTTCTTCCACACGGGCAGGCAGCTCTTCCTCGCTTCTGCGGTATACGATATGTACTTCCGCTCCGAGACGAAGCGCCGTCCTGGCTGCATCCATGGCCACATTGCCGCCGCCTACAACAGCTACTTTCGATCCGCGCATGATCGGGGTGTTGGAATTCTCATCAAAAGCTTTCATCAGATTGCTTCTTGTCAGGTACTCGTTGGCGGAGAAGACTCCGTTGGCCTGCTCTCCCGGAATACCCATGAATTTCGGCAACCCCGCGCCTGATCCGATGAATACCGCGTCAAATCCTTCCTCCTCCAATAACTCATCAATCGTGACGGACTTGCCCACCACGACATTGGTCTCGATCTTAACGCCCAGATTGCGCACGTTCTCGATCTCCTCTGCCACCACATTCTGTTTGGGGAGACGGAACTCGGGAATACCATATACCAGCACACCGCCCGGCTCATGCAGCGCTTCAAAGATGGTTACCTCGTATCCCATTTTGGCCAGATCTCCTGCACAGGTCAGCCCGGCCGGCCCGGAACCGATCACGGCCACCTTCTTGTCCTTCTTCTCCCTGGGACCTTCCGGTTTAATATGATTCTCTCTTGCCCAATCCGCTACAAAACGCTCCAGTTTACCGATCGATACCGGTTCTCCCTTGATTCCGCGAATACACTTGCCCTCACACTGGCTCTCCTGCGGGCAGACACGTCCGCATACAGCCGGAAGCGCAGATGCTTCACTGATGATCTGATAAGCCGCTTCTATGTCCCCTTCCTTTACCTTCTCGATAAACCCGGGAATATTGATCGCCACGGGGCATCCCTTGATACACTGCGCATTCTTGCAGTTAATGCATCTGGTCGCCTCACACATGGCCTCTTCTTTATTATAACCAAGACATACTTCTTCAAAATTCGTTGCACGTACCTTCGCATCCTGCTCGCGGACAGGCACCTTCTTCAATACATCTGCTTCCATTATCTCATCTGCTCCTTTCCCGACCGAACCTTATTGTGCTTCATCCGCACAGTTTCCACATCCGCCATGATGGGTATTTCCCTCCTGTGCCTTCAGGAATGCTCTGCCCTCTCTTGTCTTATAGATCTGCTGACGCTTCATGGCCTGGTCAAAATCTACCTTATGTCCGTCAAACTCCGGTCCATCCACACATGCGAATTTGACTTCCCCGTCAACCGTCAGACGACAGGCGCCGCACATCCCCGTGCCGTCCACCATAATGGGATTCATGCTGACAATCGTCGGCAGATCATATTTCTTCGTTGTCAGACAGACAAATTTCATCATGATCATCGGTCCGATGGCAACGCACAGGTCATAATGCTTTCCCTCTTCGCTGATCAGATCGTCGATCACCTTCGTAACCATGCCGCTTCTTCCATAAGAACCGTCATCTGTCGTAATATAGAGATTGCCGGCCACAGCTTTCATTTCCTCTTCCATGATCAGCAGATCCTTCGTCTTCGCACCAACGATCACATCCGCATCCACTCCATGCTCATGCAGCCATTTCACCTGCGGATAAACCGGTGCTGTGCCGAGACCTCCGGCTACAAAAAGAATTCTCTTAGCCCGCAGACTCTCTATTTCTTCGTGTATAAATTCAGAAGGACAGCCGAGCGGTCCGACAAAATCGTGAAAGCCGTCACCCGTCTTCAAATTGCGCATCATCTCTGTTGCCGCTCCGACAACCTGGAATACGATCGTGACCGTTCCGGTCTCCCTGTTATAATCACAGATCGTCAGCGGAATACGCTCTCCGCCCTCATCCATTCTGACAATCACAAACTGTCCCGGCTGACAAGATCTGGCAACTCGCGGCGCTTCAACGTCCATAAGATAAATGTTCGTTGTAAGTTCTTCTGCTTTTTGTATCCTGTACATCGCTACTTATCCTCCTAAACTAATATCCTCACACAATCGTGTATCTCACTAATAATAATGGAACTCATCATAATTTGCAACTGTTTTTAAAATTTGGAAAACACGGACGGCCTCTAAATAATCACCGCAATAAAGTTTCCCTTCTCGTCATATCCAAGCTGTGCTGCTTCCCCGGTATAGATCTGAACCAGGAACACCTTGTCTGTCCGGTTCAGCATCCCTGTGCCATCATCATAGTATTCATTGATCGTATAATAGCTGGCGCCATTGATTCCCAGCACAGAGCTGAACTGATAGCTCAGCCTGCCGGTCAGACGCTTGCTGTTACCGAGTGTATCCTCAAGATAGCCGGTTTCGACAAGACGCTGTACAAGGTGGATCTCGGCCCTGTCTGTCGGAATGGCATCCTTTAGCTTCAATGTATAGGTACGCATTGTAATATCGCTGGACACGCCCTCATCGCTGATATTGACGAATTTGAATAATGTCTTTCCAAGCGGCATGGGGATCGGTCCCGTGTAGGGGACACTGTCTGCCGTAGGATCAGACTCGTCTGTCGTATAGAAGATCCGGCATCCTTCAATCTCTTCCGCCTCGATCATCATCGGCTCGGTATATTCTCCGCTGTACAGCTCTACTTCCGGCGCGTTTGGCACAGACAGATTGATAATATACTTCTTGGTGACGATCTCACTCTCGATGCCGTAGTCGTTGACAAAGAAGGCTCTTATCGTATGTTCTCCGTCCTCCAGAAATAAGGGGGCTGTATAAATCTCACTGTTCTTATTCGGCAAAGATCCATCCATGGTATAATATATCGTTCCAGAAGTATTGGAACTGAGTTTCAGCGGAATGACCTCCGCATAATTTCCTTCCACATAGCTGAATTCCGGTTCCATGGCCAGATAACTCTGGAACATATTGACGACATCGCTCTCCGGACAGTTTTTGAGCAGATCGTTGATCTCCCCATATGCGCCCTGGTTCGCATAGATTGTTATGATCTTGTTATATGCTTCCTCCACATCCTCGTAAGGAAAATTTCCGTTATCTATGATCCGGAATAACACCCGGATTGCCGAGGTATGATCCTCCTGTACATAGTAATAATCCGCTTCCTGAAAAAGAAGCCTCGCCTCAGCCGGATTCTTTTCGTAGGCGGCTTCCAGGCAGGCAATCGCCTCCGTGTAGGATCCGTTTGCCGCATATTCCCTTGCTTTGTCTATCTGATATTCTATTGTCTGAATATGATAGGCATACGCGCCATAGGTTACGGATGCGACGACAAAAAATATAACAAGACTCGCGATCACCCATATCCTTCTGCCATCTGTATTTTCTTCTTCCGGTTCTGTAAATTCCTCTATCTGTTCAACACTTTCCGGCTGCACCTGCCCGTTGTCCTTTTCATCCTGTTCCGCAGCCAAAGTGGTAAGCGTTTCTGTTATACTGTTTTCTATTTCCGGCTCAAAATCGGGAACGATCCGGATCTCCTCTCCGCATACCTCGCAGATCAGATGTCCCTCGACCATCTCGTTGCCGCAATGTGGACACTTCATAAACAGTTCCCTTTCTTATCTATCGCCTGCCGGCCTTTCCAGCCTCCACACAATTATGCATCAACATGGCGATCGTCATCGGGCCGACACCGCCTGGTACCGGAGTGATCGCACTGCATATCGGGGCAACATCCTCATAATCCACATCCCCGCACAGTCTGCCGTCTTCATTTCGATGGATGCCGACGTCTATCACAACGGCGCCTTCTTTTACATATTCTCTGGTTATCATTTTGGGCCGCCCTACCGCGACTACCAAGATGTCCGCTCTGCCTGTCACTTCTTTCAGGTTCTCTGTCCTGGAATGCGCGACCGTTACCGTTCCGTTTTCCCGCAAAAGAAGCAGCGCCATCGGTTTTCCCACAATATTGCTTCTGCCAACGACAACGCACTCCCGGCCGGCTATCTCGATTCCGGATCGTTTCAGAAGCTGAATAATCCCGGCCGGCGTACAGGACACGAATCCCGGCTGTCCGATGCAGAGTGCACCGACACTCTGGGGATGGAAACCGTCCACGTCCTTCGCCGGATCGATCGCACGGATGACCGCGTCTTCATCAATGTGCTCAGGCAGCGGAAGCTGTACAAGGATCCCCGTCACTTCCGCCTTATGGTTTAACTCCCCGATCAGGTCCATCAGCTGTGCCTGTGACGTTTCTTCCGGCAGTTCATAAGACAAAGAATCTATACCGATATAGGCACATGCCTTCTTTTTGTTCCCTACATAGACCGCCGATGCCGGATCATTCCCTACCTGTATCACGGCAAGACAGATGGAAACTTCCTGCTTACTCTTTAACGCGGTCACCTGTGTCTTTAATTCGTCCTTGATCATGGCCGAAATCTTCTTACCATCTATAATCTGCGGCATAATTCCCTCCATTCTGATTCTCCCGCTAGAACAGTCCTGTGATCTTACCCTGTTCGTCCACATCGATCTGATAGGCCGCCGGTTTCTTCGGCAGTCCCGGCATTGTCATGACGGCGCCCGTCAGAACCACTACAAAGCCTGCGCCTGCGGAAACATATACTTCTCTTACCTGCATATGAAAGCCTACAGGCCTTCCAAGAAGAGACGGGTCATCCGAAAGGGAATACTGCGTCTTGGCCATGCAGACCGGCAGGTTTCCGAAGCCAAGCGCCTCCAGATTCGTAAGCTGCTTTACAGCGGCCGCGGTATAGCTCACACCCCCCGCACCGTAGATCTCGGATGCTATCGTTTCGATCTTTTCCCGCAAAGTTAAGGAATCCTCGTATAATACCTTGAAATGGCTTTCCTTCTTCTCAAGCGTCTCCAATACCTTAGAGGCCAATTCTACGCCGCCGTCACCGCCTTTTTCCCAGACTTCGGAAATAGCAAATTCACATTCCCGTTCCTGACAGAATTCTTTAACAAACGCAATCTCCGCCGGTGTATCTGTAACAAAAGAATTCAGCGTCACCACGATCGGCACCTGATATTTATGTAAGTTCTCAATATGTTTTTCCAGATTTACGATCCCTGCCTGTAATGCCGGCAGATTCTCTTCCGACAGAGCTTCCCTGGCAACGCCTCCATTATACTTTAAAGCGCGGATGGTTGCCACCAAAACCACCGCATCCGGTTTTAATCCTGCCATACGGCACTTGATATCGAAGAATTTCTCTGCGCCAAGATCCGCGCCGAAGCCGGCCTCCGTAATGACATAATCCGCCATTTTGAGAGCTGTCCTGGTAGCCCGTACAGAATTGCATCCATGTGCGATATTGGCAAAAGGTCCTCCGTGGACCAATGCAGGTGTATGCTCCAGCGTCTGAATCAAATTCGGTTTCATGGCATCCTTTAACAGCGCTGCCATAGCGCCGACTGCCTTAAGATCGGAGGCGGTCACCGGATCGCCCTGAACGGTATACGCGACGATGATCCGGCCCAGCCGTGCCTTTAAGTCTTCCATATCGGAGGCCAGACACAGGATCGCCATGATCTCCGAGGCGACCGTGATCACAAAGTGGTCTTCTCTGACAAAACCGTCAGCCTTGCTCCCAAGGCCTGTCACGATATTTCTCAGGGCGCGATCATTCATGTCCAGACATCTCTTCCAGACGATCTGTCTGGTGTCGATCCCCAGCTCGTTCCCCTGCTGAATATGATTATCCAAAAGCGCCGCCAGCAGATTATTGGCTGAAGTAATGGCATGGAAATCGCCTGTAAAGTGCAGATTCAAGTCTTCCATCGGCACCACCTGCGCGTAACCGCCGCCGGCCGCGCCTCCTTTGATGCCAAAACAGGGACCAAGCGACGGCTCTCTGAGCGCTATGACGGCCTTAAGCCCCAAGCGGCCAAATGCCTGCCCAAGCCCTACGCTCGTAGTCGTCTTGCCCTCCCCGGCCGGCGTAGGGTTGATCGCCGTTACAAGGATCAGTTTTCCGTCAGGGTTCTGCTGGATACGGTCGATATACTCGTCTGAGATCTTCGCCTTGTACTTCCCGTATAACTCAAGATCATCAGGCTCTATCCCGATCCTGCCGGCAACAGCCACAATATTTTCCATTCTTGCTTCCTGTGCAATCTCAATATCTGTCTTCATGCCCAATCCACCCTTTCTACTAGATCACTTCTTCCACAAACTGTTCAAATTCCTCTGCACTCATCAATACCTTACGGGGCTTGGTGCCCTCTTCTTCCCCGACGACGCCTGCCTCGCACAGCTGATCCATAATCCGCGCTGCCCGGTTGAATCCGATCTTGAAGACTCTCTGCAGCATACCGATGGACGCCTTATCCTTATCGATAATGAATCTGCCCGCCTCCGCAAAATACTGATCATACTCGGAACCGCTGTCACCGTTTCCGCTGCCGCCGGGTGACGCCGCGCCGCTGCCGATATTCTTGATCTTTTCTTCTATATCATCACTGTAGACATTGCCGATGGCCTGATTTTTCAGGAAATCCACGACATCCGAGACTTCTTTATCCGATACGAAGGCTCCCTGTACACGTGCCGGTTTGGGATAACCCTGCGGATAAAAGAGCATATCGCCCTTACCCAGCAGCTTCTCGGCCCCGACCATATCCAGAATCGTACGGGAATCCACACCGCTGGAAACGGCAAAAGCCACCCGGCTGGGCATATTGGCCTTGATCAGACCTGTGATGACATCCACAGACGGTCTTTGGGTTGCAATGATCAGGTGGATGCCGCACGCTCTTGCAAGCTGTGCCAGGCGGCAGATAGACTCTTCCACCTCACCCGGCGATACCATCATCAGATCTGCAAGCTCGTCCACGATAATCAGGATCTGCGGCAGCTTCGCCGGCGCTTCCGGATCCCCCTTCTTCTGCAGCTCCTCCACTTTATGGTTATAGCCCTTGAGATCACGCACATTGTAATCCGCAAACTTCTTATAACGATCCGTCATCTCGGCTACCCCCCAGTGCAAAGCGGCTGCCGCTTTCTTGGGATCTGTCACCACGGGGATCAGCAGATGCGGGATTCCGTTATAGACGCTCAGCTCCACGACTTTCGGATCAACCATGATCAATTTCACGTCTTCCGGCTTCGCCTTGTACAAAACTCCCATGATGATCGTATTGATACAGACCGACTTACCGGAACCGGTAGACCCGGCGATCAGCATATGGGGCATCTTGGCAATATCCGTCACCACGATCTTACCGCCGATGTCCTTACCGACCGCGAAGGCAAGATTCGAGGGGAACTCCCGGAACTCCTTGGATTCCACCAGTTCTCTGAAGGATACCGAAGTGTTCTCCTTATTGGGAACCTCGATCCCGACAGCCGCCTTACCGGGTATCGGCGCTTCTATACGGATATCCGTAGCCGCAAGGTTCAGCTTGATATCATCGGCAAGTCCAACGATCTTACTCACCTTTACGCCCTGCTCAGGCTGTAGCTCATACCGTGTGACCGAGGGGCCCTGGCTGATATCCGTGATGGTCACTTTGACGCCGAACGTCCCCAGCGTCTGCTGCAGATGCATTGCCGTCTCTTTTAATTCCCTGGCAGAATCGCCGCCGTTTTTGTTCTTTGCCTTCTGTAGCAGATCATAAGAAGGAAATTTATACGGTCTGGGCGTCTTTAACTCCTGTTCGGACACCTCTCCGGCAATGGAATGCTCTGCCGGAACCCGTTCTTCGTCCGGATGCGGCGCCATGGCATTCGTCAGTTCACTGCCGTTACCGGCTCCGATCGTTCTCCCGTGCTGATGAATTGCCGGTTCCGCAGAAACGGGCATATCCTGAATCTGTACTGTCTCTCTCTCTTTCTCCGGCTCTCTTTCTTTCTCTTCCGCCGCTCCGTAGATGCGTATCTCGCCAAGATCATCCGATTCATTTGCTATGTAATGACTGGAGAGTTCCTCCTTTACAGGCGGCTTGGGCATTTCTTCATAGACGCCCTCTTCCGGTATCTGCAGTGTGATCTCATGCAGGTCATCCCGCGTTTTCTCCGGTGTTTCCTTCTCCCTGCTCTTATTCAAGGACGTATCAAGCATGACGCCGGATACTTTCTTGTCCATGCGCAGTATCTTTTCATTCTCGATCTCTTCCGCACGAAGTCTGCGTTCCTCTGCCGCCTTCATACGTTTTTCTTCCGCTTTTGCACGCTTTTCTTCCTGCGCGATACGTCTCTCTTTAGCCCGCTCCCGCCGATACTGGGCATCCTCCACCGATCTCTCATACATTCTGCGGCCCTGTTTCGTAACGCCGCCGATCAGTGACTTCTCGGTGACGATCACCATGCAGATCACACCCACAACAAGGAGCGCAAGCACGGTTCCTACCATGCCCAGGAACTTGTAAGACGCGTATAGAAGAGAACCGGCTATCAAACCGCCCCCGTTATGTTGTTCACTGCATCTTGCGAAGATCTCCCCTGCCTGGTAACTTTCCGCCTGTGCCGGATCCGTGCCGAACAATTCACAGACCATGCTGACCAGAAGAAAGAGGACGGCACCGGCGACCAGTTTCCTGGCTGCTATCGTGCTCCCCACATTGGACATCCCAAAAGCGATCGCCAGAAAAATAATCACCGGTGCGATATAGGCAGTCAGGCCGAAGATCCCAAACATTACATCGCTGGCCACATCTCCGACTTTACCGACCACACCGAAATTGCAAAGAAAAAGGATGATCGCAAGCGCAAGAAACACGATCAGTAATATCTCGTTGCGGATTGCCACATCCATCGGTTCTGTGTGTGTACTTCTACTGCCGGTATTTCTTTTTCTTGTCTGTGTATTTCTATTTTTAGCCGTACTTCTGCTTGAAGACGCCGTTTTTTTCTTCGCGGAAGAACGATTTCCTCCCTGTCCTGATGCCATTACTATGCCTCCTGACCAAATTAAGACTTCATATAGTATAGCATTTTCATTTTCGCTTGTCATCCTTTATTTTGTTTCAATTCCTTTGCTTCCTTTGCCGAAAATTCCATTGACGCTTTTCTCTTATCCACCATGTCATGAAGTTTGGCGATCGCATCCTTGATCCCTCCCACCTCACACAGGATCCCTTCTTCCACGGCTTCCTGCCCGACGAGTATGGTTCCGACGTCCTTTGTCAGTACGCCCGTTTCCATCATCAGCTCCTCAATTCTTGCTTTGGAGATCTTGCAGTGTCCGCACACAAACCCGGTGATCCGATTCTGGATCTGTCTGAAATAGTCAAAGGTCTGCTGCACGCCGATCACCATGCCTGTAAGCCTTACCGGATGGATCACCATAGTACCGGTCGGCACGATATAAGAATAATCTGTACTGACCGCGATCGGCACACCGATCGAATGGCTTCCGCCAAGCACCAAAGATACCGTCGGTTTGCTTAAGGATGCGATCATTTCCGCAATCGCCAGACCGGCTTCCACGTCTCCGCCCATCGTATTGAGCAGGATCAGAACTCCGTCAATCTCCTTACTGTCTTCAATCGCTGCCAGCTGTGGCAGCACATGTTCATATTTCGTAGTTTTGGATGAGCTGCTCAGATTGTCATGACCTTCGATCTCGCCTATGATCGTGATCAGATGTATCTTATTATGCCTGTCGTTTTCATCCAGTGTGACCTGTCCGGACTCTTCGATCCGGGTATCCTTATGCTCTTCCTTTTCCCGCTGCTTCTCCTGCTCCTCGCGCTTTTCCTCTCTTGCACTCTTACCTGCTTTTTCGTCCTTTTCTTTTTCCTTGTTTTTATTGTTTTCTTTATGTCCCATCCTGTACCTCCGCTTTCAGACAAAATATCAAAAAGGAGAACCACCTGCACTCTGCATTGTGATTCTCCCATAGTCTGTGTTTTTTACCGGTATTTATACCTTATGGAACAAATTAATGTCTAAAGATCAAAATCATCATCGTCTTTTATTTCCAGATCGAATTTCATATCTTTTTCTTCTACCTTATATTGATAATCCATCTGTCTGCGTACATGTTTCTTCGGAAGCGGCAGCGGATTCTCAAGATAACGCGGCTTTGGGTCCGTTTCCTGTGCCGGAACATCGGTCGCCGGCTCAGGCGCTTCGATCACCGGCCTCTCTTCTTCCGCGTCTGTTTCCGGAACGGAACGATTGATCTCCTCAATCTTTGTTTTCACAAATTGATCTTTGCCGCCAAAGATACAGTTCTGTAGTCCGAGTCCGGCCAAAACGCCCCAGATATACATGGACAGGATCCCAAAAGGCTGTACGCCGAGAACCGCCATCGGCGTAGGTGCGGCAATGATACACAGCAGGATCCACAACGTATCATTTCGCTCTTTTCCCTTCCGAAAGAATTCAAACACAAGAAAAGCTGCCAGGACGGTCAGAATACCGAACAAAAGCATATCCAGCGAATAGGGATACAGCGGTCTGAACCCAAAGGTGCGGGTATTCAGGATCTGCTGCGTCACCCAGATCTCGATGCCGGTTTCCATTCCGGTTTGCTGTAACAGAGAAATAACGAAACAAGCGCCAAACCAGCCTGCCGCACAGGTAAAGACTGCTGTCAGGACAACTGCCGTACTGATTCCGGACCATTTTCTCTGGCACAGAACGATCCCTGCGATCATGGACAATAAAAGTATGACCGCTGCAAGATCCAGGTATCCCAGTATCCCAAACAGAAGACCCGCTGCGGCGGCTCTGAGTAACAGCTGCCTGTTTGTGGCATTGTCCCGGCAATAATATCGGACAACCCCCGCCACTGCCAGCATTCCGATCAGAAACAACACAAAAAAGAGGCATTCCGGTCCGAGATTGGTCATCATTTCCCGATAACTGATAGAACACGCGAAGTAAAAAAGAGCTGTGTAGGCGGGGATCCTGCCCGCAATCTTCCTCGTCACCAGATAAACCAGTATAAGCCCCGCTGCCTGCAGCGCCATCTGCAGAATGATCGCGGAAACCGCTTTATTCCCCAGAAACGATAAGACTACTGATAATAACGCCACATACAGATAGGCGCCGCCGTAAGTAAGCGGTTGTATGGAACTGCCGGCCTTCACCACTGCCATGTCATAATATTCCATTCCGTTCACGCCAGACTGGATCTGCGCAGGGTCCGTCACACATAGGATCCGGAGATAAATGCCAAGCGTCAGTGCCGATAATACGACGATGCCCTCTATGATCTTCCGGATCTTTGGCGGACATAAGAATCTTCTTCTGAGCGATTCGGAAATACCCCGGATGATCCAATACAGGACAGCCGCCGCCGGAATGAGCAGAAATCCGGACAGATCCTTTGCATAGACGGACAGTGAAGAAGATCCGAACTGCGCAAACAGTTCGGAAAAATAGCTGACGCATACATAATTCCCCACAAGTGCCAGGAAAATGATGCACAGCATCGTATATATCACCCATAATACATAGCTGAACCATATTTTACGATAAGTCATGATAATAGGTATTCCTTTACGAAACTTTTGAGATTGCCTGTTCCAGATCGGCAATGATATCTTCAATATGCTCCAGCCCAACCGATAATCTGATCAAATCGGGGGCAACCCCCGCTTCTCTTAACTGTTCATCATTCATCTGTCTATGGGTATGGCTTGCCGGGTGCAGGACACTTGTTCTAGCATCCGCTACATGCGTCACGATTGCAGCCAATTCCAAATGATCCATCATCTGTGCCGCGGCCTTCCTTCCTCCCTTTAATCCAAAGGAAATCACGCCGCAGGTGCCGTTTGGCATATATTTTTGTGCCAGTTCATAATATTTGCTGCTTTGAAGTCCCGGATAATTTACCCAGGCCACTTTCTCATTCTGCTCCAGGTACTCGGCCGTCTTAAGGGCGTTGTAGCAGTGCCGTTCCATGCGAAGCGGCAGCGTCTCCAAACCGACATTCAGAAGAAAAGCATTCTGCGGCGACTGTATGGAACCAAGATCTCTCATCAGCTGGCTTGTCGCCTTCGTAATATAGGCAGCCTTGCCAAACTTCTCCGTATAGGTAATGCCGTGATAAGATTCATCTGGAGTGCATAACCCCGGGAATTTGTCCGCACAGGCGTTCCAGTCAAACAGGCCGGAATCTACGATACAGCCGCCTACAGCCATCGCGTGTCCATCCATATATTTGGTTGTTGAATGGATGACGATGTCTGCTCCCCACGCAAACGGATTGCAGTTGATCGGCGTAGCAAACGTATTATCTACAATCAGCGGTACCTGATGCGCATGTGCGAGGCGGGCAAATTTCTCGATATCCAGAACCACCAGCGCCGGATTGGCAATGGTCTCCGCAAAGACACATTTCGTATTCGCTTCAAAGGCCTTTGCGATCTCCTCTTCCGGTGCATCAGGATCCACCACGGTACAGCTGATCCCCATCTTCTTCATCGTACAGGTGAGCAGGTTGAAGGTTCCGCCATATACGGTGGAAGAAAGCACCACATGATCCCCTGCCTCACAGATATTGAATACCGCATAGTGGCAGGCCGCCTGACCGGAAGATGTGAGCATCGCCGCCACACCGCCCTCCAGCTCACAGATCTTGGCTGCCACATGATCATTGGTTGGATTTTGCAGCCGGCTGTAAAAATAGCCGCTCTCTTCCAGATCAAAGAGCCTTCCCATCTGTTCCGAAGACTCATATTTAAACGTCGTGCTCTGATAGATCGGGAGCACGCGCGGTTCGCCGTTCCCCGGTTTCCATCCGGATTGAATGCATATTGTCTCTTTCTTATACTGCCTGCTCATCTTCGTAATACTGCCCTTTCTGCGCTATCCCTTATTCATCCCAGTTATGGTATACCGCCTGTACATCGTCATCATCCTCAAGAAGGTCCAGAGTCTTCTGCAGATTCTTGATCGCTGTTTCATCCGTAAGTTCTACCCAGTTTTGCGGGATCATCGTTACTTCCGAAGACACGGGCACGATTCCGGCTTCTTTCAGGGCCGCATCCACCTCGCTCCATTGATCCGGATCCGTATAGATCTCGTAACAGTCCTCTTCTTCGGAGAAATCTTCCGCGCCGGCATCTAAGGCCGTCATCATCAGATCATCCGCTTCCATGTCGCACTCTTCCTTATCGATCATGATCAGGCCCTTCTTGTCAAACATGAAAGAAACGCATCCCGGTGTCCCTACATTGCCCTGTCCTTTCGTAAACGCGCTTCTCACATTAGCAGCCGTTCTGTTCGCGTTATCGGTCAGTGCATCTACAATAATGGCAATGCCGTTAGGACCATATCCTTCATAAGTCACATATTTGTAGTTGACGTTGCCGCCTTCTCCTGCCGCCTTCTTGATCCCTCTGTCGATCGTATCGTTCGGCATATTATTCGCCTTTGCCTTGGCAATCACCTGAGCCAGCTTGAAATTGTTCGCCGGATCCGGCCCGCCTTCCTTGACTGCCACTGCGATTTCTCTTCCGATAATAGTAAAGATCTTCCCCTTGGCAGCATCGTTCTTCTCTTTCTTATGTTTGATATTTGCGAATTTTGAATGTCCTGACATATCCTATCTCCTTTGTCCTCTAATCTGATTCTGTTTCCTGTGCCCGTCCGGCCTGCAGACGGACACTAAGCGCCGATTCAATATCATATCACTAATTTGAAGCAGATTCAACCGGGTGCGCAAGCACACTCTGAATCATTCGGTCTTTAACCTCCTGGATCCTGAACACGTAGCCTTCGTATTCGAATTCAAAATCTTCCCCTTCTTCCGGTATACGTTCCAGCCTGGAGATCACAAATCCGTTGACCGTATCAAAGGGTTCTTCATCAAAATTAATGTTTAGCTGTTCTTCCAGTTCCTCCAGAGGCATTTTCCCCTGGATCACATAGCCGTTCGTGTCATTCTTAACGATATAGCTGGACTCCACATCATACTCATCCTCGATGTTTCCGACAATCTCTTCCAGAATGTCTTCTAACGCCACCAGGCCGGCAGTCTGACCATATTCATCAACAACGATCACCATCTGGATCTTCTCTGCCCTCATGACACGGAACAGATCGTCTATCTTGCGCTTCTCCGTAATAAATCTTGGCTCCCGCAGAAGACCCTTGATCTTACCGATGGGCCGGTTCTTCATTCTGCTGTTCATCTGCATACGCATGACGTCCTTCAGATGCAGGATGCCAATAATATGATCGATCGTGCCATCATATACCGGGAAACGGCTGTTATGAGCATCCACGATAAAAGCCGCCGCCTCCTGCAACGTCAGTGTAGATTCAATACCGACCATATTATTGCGGTTCACCATGATGTCCTTGGCTTCTTTATCCCCATACTCGAAAATATTGTTGATCATTTCCGCCTCGTTGGCTTCCAGGATCCCCTGCTCATGCCCCACGCTCACCATGGACAGGATCTTCTCTTCCGTCACGTCCGCCCGGCGTCCGGCGCCCTTGATTCCGAATATGCGCAGGATACCGCCTGCGGTCACGGAAATAAGCGTCGTAAGCGGAGACGTAATCCGCACATAATAATAGATCGGAGTAACAAACATCCGAAACCATTTCTCCGGATTGCGCGATGTGACCTTCCTCGGAATCGAAATGCCGAATGTCACGATTATGTATAACAGAACAAATGTGACCAGCACCGCCGTGACAATCGCGAACAGACGGATATGCCAGCCAAGCAGATGTCCGATGCTGCCCTCTGCTGTCCGGTAAACCAGATAAGTAAAATATTGATTCAGCTGATACAGATACAGGGCGCCAAACAGTATATTGACCGTCACGATCCCCAGCTGTACTGCACTGGTATACTGGGGCAGGTGACCTGTCAGATAAGCGATCCTTAGAACCTTCTTGTCTGTACCGCCTCCCTCGTCCTTATCCTCGTGACTATCCTCTGCCTCCTTGCGATATTGAAAAGCAGAATCAAACGTATAAAATAACATCTCCAACAATAGCAAAACAATGAACCATACAAAATAGCTGCTACTCGCGACACCATCGTCCATGCGTCTTCATCCTCTCCTTTGCCTTTTCTTTTCAGATTTTTACTATTAATATAGCAAGGATTGGAAGAAGTGTCAAATCCCAGTCTTATTCTCCGCATCACCGCATTCGCCGGCATGTCTTTTCAGCCTTTCTTATGTATTTAATTCGAGGCTGACCATTAATCCAACATTTACGGTTTTCATGATATCCTGATCAAGATGGCAGATCCTGTCTTTCAAACGTTTTTTATCGATCGTCCGCAGCTGCTCCAGAAGAATGACGGAATCTTTGACCATGTCATATTTACTGGCATTTAATTCGATATGGGTCGGCAGCTTCGCCTTATTCATCTTGGAGGTGATCGCCGCACAGATCACGGTGGGACTGTGTTTGTTCCCAATATCATTTTGTATGATCAACACTGGTCGGATGCCGCCCTGCTCGGAACCGATCACCGGTCTTAGATCTGCATAATAAATATCTCCTCTTCTCATTACCATACACTTCCTTATTTTAATTTTCCGCAGCTGCTCTGCCGGCTTTCTCATGCAAAACAGTTACCTGCCAACAATATTATGGTCAGTTTATCTTAAGGATATACAATGCAGGAAGAATTTGCGCCGGCTTATCGATAATCATCATAATAATCTTTGGTCGCGGTTATCCGTCCGCCTTTAAGATAGACCCGGGGGATTCTCTTGCCAAGGTCGCAGGCAAGCTCATAATTGAATCTGCCGGACAGATCCCCGAGCTCTTCCATCGTGATCTTCTCACCCTGTTCTTCTCCGATCAACGTTACCTCGTCTCCCTCCACGGCATCCGGAATGTTCTCTAAGCCGACCATAAACTGGTCCATGCAGATCCGCCCCAAAACAGGCGCCTTTCTGCCCCGGATGAGCACATACCCCTTCCCGGACAGGCTTCTCGGATAACCGTCTCCATAGCCTACCGGTATCGTTGCGATCCTCATCTTATGCGGTGTTACGTAAATACCTCCGTAACTGACAGGTGTTCCTTCCTCCACCTCCTTGATCGATACGATCCGGCTTTTCAGTGAGAGGACAGGCTGCAATGAGATAATATCTCTTGACACTTCCTCCGAGGGCCACAATCCGTAAAGCGTGATGCCCGCCCTGACAACATCCATGTTTGCCTCCGGAAGTTCCACGATCCCCGCACTGTTGGAACAATGCTTCACCGGAATAGAGTAGCCGGTCCTTTGTTCCGCCGTTTCCACAAAATCATGCATCAGGTTAAGCTGACGTATAGTCGCGGTCTTATCCGCTTCATCTGCCCTGGCAAAATGAGTAAAGATTCCCTCCAAAATAATGCCTTCTGTCCGGAGGATCCGTTCAAGGAACCGCAGGCCGCTTTCATCCGGGTTGATTCCCAGCCTGTTCATTCCGGTCTCCACCTTCACATGTACTCTGACCGGCCGGCCGGCCCTGCACGCACAGGCCGAGAGCTGTTCAATACTGTCCTGACGGAAAACAGTCGGTCTTATATCATATTTTATCATGTCTTCATAACAATACGGAAAAGTATACCCCAGAACCAGGATCGGTTTGATAAGTCCCGTATGCCTTAAGATCATTGCCTCCTCGAAAGTGGCAGTCGCATAGCCGGATACATAATCCATCTTCTCCAGCTCCTGCGCAATCTGCACTGCACCATGGCCGTAGGCATCCGTCTTGAGCACACCGATGATCTTCGTTCCCGGTGACAGATTTCGATGCATCTGCTCCATATTATTCCATACAGCGTCCAGATTAACCGCCGCATACACTCTCTGATATTTTTCTATCATATGCCATCCTCCGCATTATGCTTCTCCAAACCGCCCTGTATCATCAGCGACGCCTTCTTAATACAGGCAATGAGATCCGTCGCCATCATGCCCGCCTCGGTTTCCTGCTCTGCCGCCAGGTCGCCGGCGCATCCGTGCAGATATACGCCTGCTATGGCAGCGTCCATCCCCTTCATCCCCTGTGCCAGCAGCCCGGTTATCATACCGGCCAGCACATCACCGGAACCGGCCGTCGCCATCCCGGAATTGCCGCTCGTATTCAAATAGCCCTGCGTACCATTCCCCTCTGCCACTGCCGTCCTGGCATCCTTGCAGACCACGATGCATTGCAGTCTCTTTGCAAGCAAACGCGCGTAATCCGGCATGTTTTTCTTTACCTGTGCCACACTGGCATCATATATTCTTGCAAACTCTCCCAAATGCGGCGTCAGAATAACCGTTCTGGGAGAATCCCCCTTCTTTGACATGGCGGCCTGCAAAGCCGGATCCCTGGCCAGCAGATTGATGCCGTCCGCATCAATGACAAGCGGAAGCCTGCTCTTAAGGATCACAAACCGCAGGAGCCCTTCGGCCTCTGCCTCCATACCGATTCCCGGTCCGATCATAATACAATCAGCCCAGGCTTCCGCTTCCTGTAACGCTTTCATAAACCGCTCTTCTTCCGGCTTCGTTGCGGCATCCGTATAAGTAAGAAGCATGGCTTCCGGAACAAACTGCTGGATCGCATTCTTATTCCCCTCTGCAGTCACGACCTTTACCATGCCGGCCCCAATGCGAAAGGCGCTCTTAGCCGCCAACATTGCCGCGCCGGCTATCTTCGCGCTTCCGGCAATGATCAGCGCCTTGCCAAACGTTCCCTTATTGCCGTCTGCACGGCGTACCGGCAATAAGGCCGGCTCTCTTCCGATATAAGTATACCAGAAGGGTATCTTTCCCAGAAAACTGTGCTCGTCGATTCCCATCTGCCTGCAGACAAGTTCACCGCTGTAGGCGGCCCCGGGATATAAGATTTGCCCCATCTTACGAAACCCATACGTTACCGTGAGATCGGCACGCACGGCGCAGCCCATGACCGCACCCGTATCCGCATGTATTCCGGACGGGATATCCACGCTGCACACGAAGCAGCCGCTGTGGTTGATCCACTGTATGATATCCTGGTAAACTCCCTCCACAGATCTGGATAATCCAATCCCGAAAACGGCATCTATCACTATATCATATTCAAGATCCGGTATCGTGTTATAAGTCCTGACATGATATCCGGAGAGAATCGCAAGCTGTGCTGCAGTCTCCTTCGTGCCGCCGGCATCACCACCTGGCAGCACGAAGGTCACTTCATATCCCTGCAGCATGAGCAGACGCCCTACGGCCAGCCCGTCGCCGCCGTTGTTTCCGCGTCCTGCCAGTACCAATACTCTGCAGGGAGTCTTTCCACGGACGCGCTGCAGCTCCTCCACGGTGACCAATGCGGCCCGCTCCATCAACAGGAGTCCGGGGATATGGAACTTTTCTATCGTATTGGTATCATATTGTTTCATTTCTTCTGCTGTGACCAGATACTGTTTCATGATGCTCGATACTCCTCTCCACTTTACGCACTATATAAAAGGACGCCCAAATCTTATGATTCCGACGCCTCTGTCTCTTTCTTCTCCTGCACATCCGGCTCCGTATTGTCCTTCGCAGCATCGTTTTTCGCACCGCGTCCTTGCTCCGGATCATATTTCATATCAAAAATCTCGATCACATCCGCTCCGAAAATATCGTGCATATAAGAATAGAGCTGATGGTTCATCATTTCCTTTTCCTGCTTGCGCACTACCTTCTTCTTCAGCTCTCTGCGGATATTCCTGATCCATTCTTCAATCTCGTTCAGCTCGTTCGTATTCTCCTGCAGCTTCTTATAACAGATGTCCATCGTCGCCAGCATTAATTTATGATTCAGCTGCACAATCTGTCTTGGCAGCTCCAGCATCTCTTCCTCACACGCTTCTAACTTCTCGTTGCATTCATTGACCAGCCGCTTATGTGTCTCCATTTCCTTCTCCAGCCGTAAGGTAGCGCCGTTTTCCATCTCGTTCGCCAGAAGCACGATCTCATCCATCAGCTTTTTCTTCAGTTTGCGGATCTCCCGGTTCTTGGTATTGACCTTCCCTTGCCGCTTTAGAAGGCCGTTGAGCTCGCACTCCATATCCTTGAGTTCGGAGGAATATTCCTGTTGTGTAAAAAGCTGGTGCCATTTATGATCCAATGTCAGGATCGGAATCTTCTTATCTTCCAGAGCCGCCTGAAATACTTCATCTGTTCTTTCCATCTTCCGTTATACCTCTTCTATATAATACATTTGACTGTACATCTTAAATACTGCCGGATGATAAATTATAGGATAACTTCATTAAACTGTCCGAAAGATGTACGCTCTCCACCTGTATCCCCTGCGGAACATGCAGATCTACGTGCGCAAAATTCCATATCCCCTTAATACCGTAAGACACGAGCTGTTCCGCCACTTCCACCGCACTTTCCTTGGGAATCGTGAGTACCGCGATGTCAATCCCCTTCTCCCTGACAAATTGCTCCATTTCTTCCATCGGACGCACCAAAATACCATGGATCTGCATACCACGGATCTGCGGATTATTGTCAAAAATCCCCCGGAAGATAAAGCCTCTGCGCTCAAAGTCCCTGTAATTCACCAGCGCCTGTCCCAAATGACCGGCGCCGACGATGATCAGATTGTGCTCCTGATCCAAGCCCAGTATCCGTCCGATCTCCTCATAGAGATATTCCACATTGTATCCGTACCCCTGCTGGCCAAATCCCCCGAAATTATTCAGATCCTGTCTGATCTGGGATGCCGTCACCTGCATGATATCGCTCAGCTCCTGCGACGAGACGCGCTCGATCCCCTCATCTTTCAATTCACCCAAATATCTGAAATACCTGGGAAGGCGGCTGATCACAGCCTGTGAAATCCCTTTTACTTCCACCTTGCTGCCTCCTGTGCACTTAATATTCTTAGTATACAACTGTGTTAAAAAACTGTCAAACTATCCGTTGACAGTTTTGCCGCCTGCATGTAAACTGTTACTGCATGCATTCTTATACAGACTATGAAAGGCGCGGTGCACCATGATACTTTCCGTGAGCAATATTCATAAATCCTTTAATGAAGTACCTGTTTTAAAAAACGTATCCTTCCACATTGAAGACTATGACAAGGCAGCCATTGTCGGCATCAACGGCGCCGGCAAGACGACCCTGCTGCGCATCATCATGGGAGAACTGTCTGCCGATGAAGGAATCGTCACCGTTTCCCGGGGAAAGACAATCGGCTACCTTTCCCAGCAGGAGGCTGTTTCCGGCGAAAATACAATCTACAATGAACTGTTATCGGTAAAGCAGGAGATCATCGAATTAGAACAGCGTATGCGCTCCGTCGAACTGCAGATGAAGTCGGCTGCGGAGGATGCCCTGCCACAGTTGATGAACACTTATGCCAGTCTGACACATGCCTTTGAATCAGCAAACGGATATGCGTATCGCAGCGAAGTGACCGGCGTACTAAAAGGGCTTGGCTTTACAGAGGAAGAATTCCCAAGATCCGTCTCCACACTTTCCGGCGGTCAGAAAACGCGTGTGGCGCTTGGCAAGCTGCTCCTGTTAAAGCCCGATCTGATCATTCTGGACGAGCCGACGAACCATCTGGATATGTCCTCCATCACATGGCTGGAGACTTACCTGTTAAATTATCGGGGCGCCGTGATCATCGTGTCACACGACCGTTATTTTCTGGATCGTATCGCCAATAAAGTAGTAGAGATCGATCATGCCAAGGCCACTGTGTTTGGCGGTAACTATTCTGCCTATGCAGCCAAGAAAGAAGTGCTGCGCGCTGCAGAATATCATGCTTATATGAAACAACAACAGGAGATCAAGCATCAGGAAGAAGTGATCGAGAAGCTGAGATCTTTTAACCGTGAGAAATCGATCCGCCGCGCCGAAAGCCGCGTCAAAATGCTGGATAAGATCGAAGTATTGGACAAACCGACCGAAGTGCGAAGCGACATGCACTTGAAACTGGAACCCAAATATACAAGCGGCAATGACGTACTGCATGTGGAAGATCTGTCAAAGTCTTTCGGTGCTCTCAATCTGTTTGAACATCTGAACTTTGAGCTGAAAAAGGGCGAACATGTGGCCATTATCGGTGACAACGGCACCGGTAAGACAACAATCTTAAAGATCATCAATGAATTGGTGGCTCCTGACAGCGGCGAGATCCGGCTGGGCAGTAATGTGGCGATCGGTTATTATGACCAGGAGCACCATGTTCTGCATATGGATAAGACGCTGTTTGAGGAAATCTCCGATGATTACCCGACGCTCACCAATACGGAGATCCGCAATACGCTGGCCGCCTTTCTCTTCACCGGCGAAGATGTGTTCAAACAGATCAAAGCCTTAAGCGGCGGTGAACGCGGCCGGGTATCTTTAGCAAAGCTGATGCTTTCGGAAGCCAATTTCCTGATACTGGATGAGCCGACCAATCACCTGGATATCATGTCCAAAGAGATACTGGAAGATGCCCTGAACGCCTATACCGGAACAATCCTGTATGTGTCCCATGACAGATACTTCATCAACAAGACCGCAACGAGGATTCTTGATCTGAACCGTAAGGTATTGACCAACTATCTGGGCAGCTATGACTATTATCTTGAGAAAAAGGAGGAACAGCTCGCATTGATCGACTCTGTCGGCCGGAATGCCGATGACGCCGCTGTTTCCGCTTACCATAAAGACAACTCCACCGCTAAGGCGGACACTTCTTCTGATACCAGGCAAAGCTGGAAGCAGCAGAAGGAACTGCAGGCAGCGCAGCGCAAGAAAGAAAACGAATTGAAACGTTGTGAAGAAGCCATAGAACAGTTGGAACAGCGAAATAACGAGATTGATCTGCTCATGGCATCACCGGATGTCTGCACGAACGTCGCCAGACTGCAGGAACTGTCGAAGGAAAAAGAGGCAAATGAGACTCAGCTGAATGAACTCTATCAAAAATGGGAACTGCTCTCGGAATAAGAGCAGTTCCCGTTTTCAAGGTATCAGGATATTTCTTCAAATGTTGCCCGGACCGCCTTGATAAAATCCGCGCTGTTTAACACGGTCACGTCTTTCAAAGAAGTGATCAGTGCCAGGTCTTTGGTCATCTTACCCGCTTCGATCGTCTGAGTCGTTGCTCTCTCCAACCTGTCTGCAAAGGCCATCAGCTCCTGATTCTGATCCAGTTCGCCGCGTTTTCTGAGCGCTCCTGTCCATGCGAAGATGGTTGCCACCGAATTGGTGGACGTCTCCTCTCCTTTCAGATGCTTATAATAGTGCCTTTGCACCGTTCCATGTGCCGCTTCGTATTCATAAACGCCGCTTGGAGATACCAGGACGGAAGTCATCATTGCCAGGGAACCGAACGCCGAAGATACCATATCACTCATCACATCCCCGTCATAATTCTTACATGCCCAGATAAAGCCGCCCTTCGCCTTCATAACACGCGCCACCGCATCATCGATCAGCGTATAGAAATATTCGATTCCCGCCGCCTCGAATCTGTCCTTATATTCTGTATCATATATCTCCTGAAAAATATCCTTGAAATTATGATCATACTTCTTGGAGATCGTATCCTTCGTCGCGAACCAGAGATCCTGCTTCGTATCCAGCGCAAAGTTAAAACATGCTCTGGCAAAACTGCTTATGGATTCATCCGTGTTATGAATTCCCTGGAGGATACCTGCCCCTGTGAATTCATGGATGGTTTCTCTGATCTGTGTCCCATCCTGGGCCGTAAAAACCAGCTCGGCCTTACCGGCGCCCGGGACCTTGATCTCCGCATTTTTGTAGACATCCCCATAGGCATGTCTTGCCAGGGTAATGGGTTTCTCCCAGTTTCTCACACAGGGTTCAATCCCCTTTACAACGATCGGCGCACGGAATACCGTTCCGTCCAGGGCCGCACGGATCGTTCCGTTAGGACTTTTCCACATCTCCTTTAAGTTATACTCCGTCATTCTGGCGGCGTTGGGGGTGATTGTCGCACACTTTACCGCCACACCGTATTTCTTTGTGGCCTCTGCAGAATCCAGTGTGACCTGATCATCCGTCTCGTTCCGATGTTCCAGTCCCAGGTCATAATATTCTGTCTGCAGATCAATATACGGCTCTAACAGCTCTTCCTTAATCATTTTCCAGAGAATCCTGGTCATCTCGTCTCCGTCCATCTCCACAAGAGGGGTTGTCATCTTGATCTTCTCCATACTTTTCTTCCTTTCTTTCTGCCATTATCATTGTTATCGTTTGCATACGAACAGCGCTTCCTGACGGTTTATCTTACGCTCTGAACCATGCTTTACTGCCTGGCTTCCTCGCCGTAGATTTCATACAGTCCGTTCTGCACCATATTATCATAGGCGTTCAGCATATGTCTGTTTGCCAGCTGCTGCGCCTGTTCCGCGTCCTTTGCCTTGATTGCCTCCATGATCTGCCTGTGCTCATCGTTTGAGGCCCGTCCTCGCGTGTTGGTGGCAAGTGTTTTCTGCCTGACACGGAGCACATACTGATGGTAATCCTTCAGGGTATGCTCCAGCATCTTAGAATCGCAGGCTTCGTAGAGAATATCGTGGAAACGGTTGTCCAACTCCGCCATCTGATCCAGATGTCCCTTCGCCGCATGGAAATCTGCCAGATAAATATTCTCCTCCATCTCCTCGAGCTGTTCCTTACTGATCTTCTCGGTGGCCAGTTTCGCACACAGCCCCTCAAGCAGTGACCGAATCATATAGATATCCTTGACATCCTTCGCCGTGATCCCTGTCACATAGGCCCCTCTGTTGGGCACGATCTGAATCAGTCCCTCCAGTTCCAATTGACGGAAGGCTTCTCTGACCGGGGTACGGCTGACTCCCAGCTCCTCACCGATCGCCACCTCTTTCAATTCTTCATGATCCTTATATTTACCACTCAGAATATCTTCACGCAGCTTCTGGAAAACTCTGCCGCGCAGAGAATATTTATCGCTTACCTCGTTTTTAACATCATAATTAGCCATTTTGCTTATCTTACTCTCCAATTCCCATATCAAATCATTCATCCGAACCCGGCATTGCTATGCCCAGCGCAGCACAGGTTTCTTTGATCTGTGCGGTTAATTCTTCATCCGTGAGCACAGTCACACGACCGGCAGCGTATTCTTCATCTACCCAGACTTTCAAAGCTCTCACCAAGTCACAGTTCTTGTCCAGATGATCTTTTTCCTTTATATGATAATACGTATTGATCCAATGTGCAATCCCCGCCAGACCGGAAGTATTGGATACTGCACACAATACCGGCCTGTTCAGGAATTTGTCCGTATCAAAGATATTATAGATCTCTTCGTTCTTAAGGAGCCCGTCCGCATGGATACCGGCCCTTGTTACATTAAAATTCCTGCCGACAAACGGTGTCCTGGGCGGAATCTCATACCCGATCTCCTTCTCATAATATTCTGCAAGTTCCGTGATCACGGTTGTATCCATACCGTTTAAATCGCCCCTCAGCTGCGCATATTCAAAGACCATCGCCTCCAGAGGCGTATTGCCGGTTCTCTCACCGATACCAAACAGAGAGGTATTAATGCCCGAACATCCATACAGCCACGCGGTAGTTGAATTAGACACCGCCTTATAGAAGTCATTATGTCCGTGCCACTCGATCAATGCATGCGGAACCCCTGCATGGGTATGTAACGCGTAGATGATCCCCTGCACGCTCCTGGGGATAACCGCGCCCGGATAATTCACCCCGTATCCCATGGTATCACATGCCCGCACCTTGATCGGAATCTGATACTCTTCCATCAATTTCATCAATTCCATGCAGAATGGCACCACATATCCATAGATATCTGCTCTGGTAATGTCTTCCAGATGACAACGCGGGCTGATCCCTTCTTCCAGACAATCGCGGATGACGCTCAGATAATGTTCCATGGCTTGTCTTCTTGTCATTTTTAATTTCAGGAAAATATGATAATCGGAACAGCTTACCAGGATTCCGGTCTCTTTCATGCCGATCTCTTTGACGAGCTTAAAATCCTCCTTGCTGGCGCGGATCCAGCTCGTGACCTCCGGATACCGGTATCCTCGTTCCATGCACTTATAGACAGCGTCTCTGTCTTTCTTACTGTACAGAAAGAACTCGCTGGCACGGATCATACCATTCGGCCCACCCAGCCTGTGCAGATGATCGTAGATCGTAACGATCTGTTCTGTCGTATAAGGCGCTCTGGACTGCTGGCCATCCCGGAACGTCGTATCCGTGATCCAGATGTCTTTCGGCATATTATGAGGCACGGTTCTATCGTTAAACGGAATCTTCGGTATCTCGGAATACGGAAACATATTTCTGAAAACATTGGGTTTCTTCACATCATCCAGAATATACATATGTTCTTCTATCTGCAGAAGATTATTGTGATCATTCATGGTAACGGGACGATTTGTGAAAGTTCTTTCATCATGCATAGCTGTCATCACACCTTTCCTGTCGCTTCATAGCTCGTACTGTTTTGCCATTTCTGCATATCACGTATAATTGTATACAATCATACCATCTGTGTCAACCACAAAATCAAAACGAACACATCTTTTCCACATCCAGCATTCCCCATCCCTGTTTGTTCCACGAATCCCCTATGTCATTTGCACTGTATATCATTTTGCGCTTAACCTGTTCATTATCCGTCTGCGGATATTTTTGCAGGAACAACGCGGCGGCTCCCGCAACAATCGGCGTTGCCATGGATGTACCGCTCTTTTTGATATAGGCATTCCGATATCCGAACCTCCGGTTTCCTTTCCATTGCAGGTTACAGGACATGATATCCGTTCCCGGCGCGACAAGATCAGGTTTGCGATACAACATGTTCCTGCTTCCCCTTCCTGAATAGTTTTCACACAGATCCTTGCGTGCCCCGAAATAGCCTCCTTCGTGACAGCCGACTGTGATCACCCTGCGGCTGCATCCAAGCGGCGAAATCGTCCCTTCCTTCGGTCCGTTATTACCTGCCGCACACACGACAACGATTCCCTTTTCCCATGCGGCGTCCAGCATCTCCACCAGTTCCTCCATATGTTCCTTATCACCGCTTGTACCGATGCCCAGCGATACATTCAGTACACGGATGTGGTAGCGCTCATGATTTTCCAGTACCCACAGCAGGCCATGATACATGCTCTCGATACATCCCTCTCCGTTCCGATCCAATATCTTGCCGACGCAGAATCGACAGTCCGGCGCCATTCCTCTGTAAACTCCGCGGGAAGCATATCCGCTGCCGCCTACACAGCCGGCGACATGTGTCCCGTGTCCGCTGTCATCATAACTTGCCAGCCGGCCGTTCACAAAATCGGCAAAGGCGATCACACGATCGCCGAAATCCGGATGCCAGCCGATTCCCGTATCCAGGATTGCAACCGCGATCTTATCTGTCGCTATCTTTCTCTGTATATTCTCATCACACTTCACCTGTTTTCTTACACGATTCACGTCTTTTCTCCATGATCAACTGACTTTCGCCAAAAAACTCCTGGCCTATAGACTATTCTATGCCAGGAGTTCTATCATGTTCTGTATTCTATTTTAACTATTTTACCTATTTGCGTTCTGCTTGAGCCTTGACGCGGACACTCCGCTTTCTGTTCCCACGGTACAGGAAAACCGTCATGGACATAAAGAACAGTCCCATACTTAAGAACCATTTGGGATGTATGCTGTCGTCCCCCGTATCCGGTGATTCGTCCTTGTTTCCCAGAGACGTAAACACGGCCTGCCCATCTTTCACACTCGCAGCAGATTCTCTGCCCGATCCGTAATTGTAGATGCCATATGGTGAAAAGTGTCTTGCAGTAAATGTCACTGCGTTGATACCGTCTGCCGAGACAATTCTGCTGTCCACTTCTTCCAGTTGTCCATCCTCATCGAGACATACTACATGCAGATTCTCTTCCCCGACGCCGTTCGGCAGCGGCAAAGTTACATCGACACTCATCTTACCGAGCCCTGTAATCGGCACCCCTGTGGATTCTTCCGTCATCCTGATCTCATATGCACAAAGATTCTGCGGCAGCGTATTCCCGTAAATCTTCTTATACACATCACCAATCTTCGCCTTAGCAGTCTCGTCATCGGCAATCTCCAATACGAAACTGTCGTCGGAACCGGCGAGCACCGCTCCGGCTGTACCGTTATCAGTGAGAGTATCACTCTGGATCTCTACCCTGACCCCTGTATCTGTTCCTGCTTCTTCATCCCCGGAACCGCTAACGGAACCGGATATCTGGCTTCCTTCTTCCAAAACATAAGACTGTCCATCGATACGGCAGGTCTCACCGGCCGAAAGCAGGGCGCCATTGCCCTGTCTTGACACAACCTGCAATGTTCCGTTCTCGTGATCTGAAGCTTCTTTCGTCATCTTACAGACAACACCTGTAAATCCGGCCTTTGTGTCATCAAGCACAGTCCCTGACAGATCATTGACTGTATCCGGAATAACGGCTACCGTACTTCCCTTAAATGCCAGATCACGATAGGTATCCCTGTACAATCTGGTAGACATAGCTTCATAGGAAAGCGTCGGCAGATTCCCGCCTGCAAAAACAACCACGCCGCTTTCCGCCGCTTTGCCCGAATCTGTACTGTCAAAAGCACGAAGTCCTATCTCCTCAACGGTTTCCGGAATATGTATCGTAGTGATCGGACAGCCTGCAAACGCCCTGTCACTGATCTTTCTTATATGACTGCCGCCTTCTGTCTGTGTGAGATTACTGCAGCCTGCAAAGGCAGCCTCACCGATTGTTTCCACACTGTCCGGCAGAATAACACTGTTGATCTCCTCGCGTTCCTTAAATACTTCTGCACCGATCTTCTTCACCCCGTCGGGCACTTTGACGACACTGCCATTTCCCTTATAGGCCAAGAGAATGCCGTCTCCGACGATCAGAAATTCATTGCCACTGCTCTGTCTCCAATCTGAGAGCCAGGCCGTCTGGTCAAAAGCTGCCGCATCGATCGTTGCCACACTCCCCGGAATGTCCACGTTCTTTAAAGCATCGCAATGATAAAACGCTGCATAACCGATCTCCTCTACCCCTTCCGGGATTACAATGGACTGCAGACCGGATCTCGCAAAAGAAAACTCGCCGATCCGCACAACATTTTCCGGAATCGTGTAGGAAGTCATCTCACTGTCATAGTATGCCTGCGCCGCAACGACTGTTTTACCGTCACTGCCTTTCACGATCGCATACTTAGGAAAGGAACCTCCCTTCGCATCGTCGGAACCGGCAAGTCCCGGAACCGTATCCTTATTCTGTTCCGTATCTTCGACCGGAGGTCCGCCAATCGTCTCCCCGGTACTGCCGACATTGATTGTAGCTGTTGCATTATCAATGATCACATAGGCCTGTTGTCCGATCACCCTCGTTTTTCCCTTGACAGAGTCGTCTTCCTCATCTGCCATCGCATTCATATGGGAAACTTCGTGGTAATAATCTACAGGTTCCGATACAACATCTGCAGCGGCAGGATCCGGAAGATCATTGCTGCTGACACTGTCGGGAACCGGCGCTTCTTCATATTCCGATACTTCAATATCTTCCAGATTAAGAGACTGTGCATAAGTATGTGCCGCAGACCCTTCATCCGCCTTGATCTCAAGCTTGGTGCATCCGTCAAACGCTGTGCTGTGAATCGTGCTCACGGAAGGCGGAATCGTAATCTGACGAAGTCTGACACAATCTTCAAATGCCTTCATATCAATATTCTTTACCGAGAAGGAGACCTCTACTTCCTTTAGATTCTTACAATTGGAAAATGCATAAGCCGGAATCTCCTTCACATCCTTACCAATGCTCACATGTTCTAAATTGTAATCACCCCAGAAAGCATACGGCTTGATCGTCTTGATCCCGGACGGAATTTCATAACTGTCTCCCTTCCTGCCGGCAAGAAACTGATAGATCGTATCTCTGCCGTCCTTATTCAGGATTGCGCCATCATCACAGGTGAATTTGGGATTACTGCTGCTGAAACGTATATTTTCCAGGCTGCTGTTTCCGGCGAACGCACCGTTGCCAAGATTCACAAGACCTGTACCTACCGTCACATCTTTAAGTGACACGCAGCCGCCAAAAGCAGCCGTACCAATCGTCTGCACCGCGTCCGGTATCGTTACACTTTCCAGATTCCTGCACTCCGAAAAGGCTCTGGCGCCAATGATCTCAACTGCATCTCCGATCGTCACACTGCGGATCTTATCATTGCCTGCAAAGGCTTCCGCCTCTATCTTCTTAACGGAATTAGAAACAGACACGGTCTCAGCCGTGCCATTATACTTCACTAATGTCGTGCCATCCATCTGAAAATCAGATGCAGAAGCGGTCGGAGCCGCTTCCACATCTGATACAGGGATCTGTGTCACTGCTATTGCTGTCGCAAGAAGCAGAATACCTATCAGATTTCTTATTGTTTTCTTCATAGAATTTCCCTTATGCTGTTTTCACTTTGATCCGCCTGTCTTTCTTCATAAACAGAATCACTGATAAACATGCCAAGCCGAGGGATAAGAACCACTTCGGATGGATCGGATCACCGGTCTTAGGCGTTGTATCAAGCATACCCTCAGTCAGATTACCCGTATCTACATAAATCGTATACGGTGAGAAGTGAGATGCCGTAAATCTGATACAAGGAACGCCGTTTATCGTTGTGAAATTCTCATTTAACTTCTCCAGCTGATTACCATTCACCACTGCGCCCGCCATATTATTACCACCATAGGCGATCAACGCATCCGGGATCGGAATCGTAATATCCACCGTTATTCCCGACGTATCCGTAATCTTCGTGGTTCCGGTAGCATCATACAAGCTGATATCCATCGCATAATACAGGATATTATCCAGACTGCCATACTCGCCTGTTAACGCTTCTGCTACAGCCTTCGTCGCCTCATCCGTCTCAGAGATCTTAATGATGAAATTATCTGTCGCGCCGTTCACGTTCGCTGTCGCAAGATCCTTATTCGAGATACCGGGTTTGGTAATATCCACCCGCGTACTGCCCGTACCGGTATTGCGATCATTACCGCTGCCACCGGTGCTGCTACTGCCTCCTGCCGGTGCCGCCGGTGCTGTTCCCTCCGTATACTCTGCGGTGATCGTTACATTATTGCCCGGCATCGTAAACGTTGTCGGTGACGTGCTGACACTGGCCAGTGAAACACCCTGGGACTCGGTTACCCATTTGCTGAATACCGAACCTGCCGCCGGCGTATTGGCAGTGATAACGACCGGTGCGCCCTGTGCATAACTTCCGCTGCCGCTGCCGCCGATTACTGTTACCGAGTACATTGCCGTATTACCTGTTGACGACGTAGTCGATGTCGATGCAGACGAAGAAGATGTCGTGCTCGTACTGGAAGAGGTCTGTGACGAAGTTGTTTTGTTCGATGTCGTATTCTGACCCGAATTCGATCCGCCTGAACTCGTACTGCCGCCGCTGGTCGTTGCTTTATACAGCGCAACGATGGACTTGTTCGCCTGTATATTGGTATAACTGTCACTCCACTTATCGAAAGCATATCCTGCATGAACCGGCTGAGAAGGTGCGATCGCATCGCTTCCCGGCTCAATATACTGTGTCGGCCCTATCTTCTTACCATCGACGCCATCATAGAACTCAACCATATACTTACCGTTCACCATGCCGTCTTCCGAATGACCCTGCGCATAGAAGATCGTATCTTCCGTGATCTTGTCATCGATCTCAGTGCCGTTCATGCCGACCCATTTCTCAAATGTCCAACCCTCATGAACCGGATCCTGTGGAACTACCGCGTAACCTCCGTCCTGTACATACTGCGGATTCTCGATCTCATTGTCATCTTTATCCTTAAGCCCGCTCATCATCATATGATCGGCATCCAGGAAAGTAACGGTCCACAGTTCGCCAAGGCGATTGTTATCCAGCGTAAGATTGTACGCCTTACCATACTCCTTTACATACCGCACTACTGCGGAATCATCGTAGGTTCTCACCAGGGTGTTGCACTTCTCTTCATTGCTCTCAAATGCGTTACCGGATATCTTCACTTCCTTACCATAGAACGTAAGCGTATTCAAAGCGTTGGAACCGATAAATGCGCCTCTTTCCACATCGTTTACGGTTCTTGGCAGGATAACGGACGCAAGCTTATCACAATTCCTAAAGCAATCCTCCGGAATAATCGTCAGCCCGCCTGTATCATTCATACCGAAACTGATTGAGGTAATATTGTCACAGTCCTCAAAAGCGCCCGGTCTGATCGCGCTCACACTGGCAAGATTCGGATCCGAAACGATACTCACAACACCTTCTCCGACTCCGTTGCCTCTCGCCGACAGACATTCTTCTATGGTACGGGAACCGTCTGCATTATTGGAATAAATAATACCATTTTCTGTTGTGTAATACTCGTTATTGCTGACTGAGGTCATTTTATAGCAGCCTCTGAAAGGCGCCTTACCGATATCAGCAAGATTGTTGCCTATCACTACCCATCTCAGATTCTCACAGCTGTCAAAAGCATAATCCGGTAAATATCTTACACTGTTTAAAGTAACTGACTGAATCAGGTCATTACCACGGATATGAGATTCTACCGACGTATTGTCCTTGAAATATCCACTGAACAATCCCGGAACGATCTCTGTATTGTCGACCTCATCGTTCCCTGTTCTCTCGTACATCTTGATAATGTCCGTACTCCAGTTATTCCGCAGATACGTATTATAATTGCCGGTATTCCTGTCGGCTCCTGTAGTGACATTTCCGTTTACATCATAATTCTTGATATATCCATACACATCGATGGAATCCACGCCTTCCGGCACGATGATATTCCTGGTAGCATAGACCAGTCCCTGCTCTTCCGCCGTAGGCGCCCGGTAAGGATCATTGACATCCACCAGGTCTATTACATTATACGGATGTACTTCATAATACGGTTTCGGACTTCCGCCCGCTGCCGGAGGATTTGACGCCGCCTGCACGACCATAGGCTCAAACAGCCAGTCTGTCAGCGCATTCGCACTTTCCGTCGTACCGGAGCTGCTCGTCGTGTCCGGCGTATCCGGTGTGTCCGGCGTACTCGGATGAGGATTACCGTTCTTCCAGTCTTCCCATTCCTTACAGAAGTCGGCATGAATCCACGGGCCGTAAGCATCCGAAGCATACAGTGCCTGCTTATCATCTGCAGCTGCCCATGCATTCGCGAAGTTCTTACGATTCTCGTCATACTTCTCATCCGCATAACGACTATACCACTCCGCAACCTTCATATCCTCATAAGATGCGAAACCGCCCCTTCTGATCTCATCCGCATGTGCATCATATAAAATCTCGCTGACTTCATTGTACTTCGGATAATCGAGCAGCGTGACCATCTTGGTAATCGGATTATACATAACCGTCAGATAGGTCGGTGAAAGGCTCTTATAACATACGCGGATTCCGTCCTGTGTCTGGATGACATTCGCAGGATCCGTTGCCCAGTCAAAAGGTGCATACCCTTTCACGATATCCCCGTGGAAGGTCAGCTCACCGCTCTGGGTCTTAAAGGCATCCGTTCCGATCGTAAATGCTTCATGTCCGCCAAGCGGAGAATTAAAGGTCACATCGATCAGACTGATACAATCCTTAAATGCATTGTCACCGATCTTTGTCACGGAGTTGCCGATAGAAACCTTCTGCAGCTTCTGCCAGTCCTTTTTGTTCTTTCCGCCGCCGCCCTGGAAGACGCCGTTCTCAATCTCGGAAATGGACTCATCCTGGATCGTCAGAGAGACTACGTTCTCATTCAGTTCTGAATCACTGAAACAGCCCGAAGCGATTCCGACCACCTTCGTATGTCCCACCAATGCCGGTATTGTCAGTTTAACATTTTTCTTTTTTGAAGGGTCTACCCCCGGTTTAAATGTACAGGACGTCAAAATTCCCTTGTCGTTAATACACAACAGATATGTTCCGTCACTGACTTCATAATATTCTACACCATTCTCAATATACAAATATGGTACAGTCTCTGATACTGCCGTCACGGCATCCCAGGTGCTTGTTCTCGGATAAGCCGGATCACCCTGTGTATTGGTCTTGGGTCCCTTCACGTAAAAATCAGGATTGATCACATCCGCAAACAACTTCTCCGGATTATACTGCACAAAACCACATGCCTGCGGATCATTCTTCTGATCCGTCGGAAACTCCACATACTTCAGGTTGACACACCGATGGAATACCGAATCGGGAATCTTGGTATCCGGAGTCGCCGTACGGCCATAATTCTGCGGAAATACAACATACTCCAGGCTGGATCTTCCGGAAAAGAGATAATTTCCGATGCTCTTTGCATCAGACATTCCCCTGGGAAGCGTAATCCCCATCGGAAGGGAACCGCCCTCTACCGCAAACGCACCGGCTCCAAGCGAAACGATCGCAGAATCTGCCATCGCTACCTCGGACAATGCGTTACAATCGTAAAACGCATAATCCTTAACCTCACAGGCAGTCTTCATATTATTCAGATTAAGAGTGGACAGATTCCTGCACTTGGAAAATGCGCCGTATCCGATCGTCGTGATGGAAGTCGGCAATGCAATCTCATTGATCGCAGTCCCACTGAAACAATCCGCACCGATCACTTCCGTACCCTGAGCGATTTTGACCGTAGCAAGCTTAACACAGCCCTTAAAAGCCCTGTTGCCGATCTTAGCAACGTTGTCAATCTGAATGCTCTCCATCAGGGCAGCATCGGCAAAAGCCTCATCCCCTATATAACCGATCATCGAAGGAATCACCAGGTTTACTACCTTGGATACGCCCTTAAAAGCCTGATTCCCGATCGCACACATCAGATACGGACTAGTAGCAGTTGCAAGGAATCCGTTCAGATCATTGGATGCTCCCATAGATTCTATGGGCTTTCCACCATGCGCCATATAAATTACGCTCTCGGTATCCGCAGCTCCATCTGTCTTCAATCTGCTGTCGCTGACACGACGAAGCGTATATCCCGAACCGTATTTCTCCAACGTTTTGTCCTGATCACAGTAGAATTTGAGCTTCTGTTCTGTGGAAAAAACTTCGGACGGCTTTTTTTCCAACGCTGCCGGCTCTACCGGTGCGTCACCTCCGCCTGCCGGATCATATTTGTCTTTATCTTTCTCGTACTGCTGAAATTCTTTTACTTTATTATCATATTCGGCCTTGCAATAAGTCTGGAAGAAATTCTTCTCAAACTCCGTCAAACTGTTCGCCTTATAGATGCCATAATTGAATATGATCGGCTCTGTCGGATCCATCCGCATGTTCTTCAGTGCCTTGGCATGGGTCATCCCATTAGCTACAGGATTCCCGGATGCATCCGTTTCCACATAGTTTTCGTCAAAATAAGCTTCAAATCGATTCTCCGCCACCGTATAATACTCTGTGATCGGCTTCATGCCAAGTTCCAATTTGTCGGTAGAATACTGGTTATTATACTTACAGATTACACCGCGGTCCGCATTACTCTCCGGTTCCTTCACCTGATAGAACATAAACTGCCAGCACAGGTCGTAAATGCCGCCGCCAACGTCCGTCGTCGCCAGGGAGGGCATAACATCAGGCTCCTGCATCAGATCCTCTATGTCTTTACCTGCATGACGACTCAGATCGATCTTCTTGCCGCTGGTACTGGTAGCGGTCAGTTCGTCATGGGAGGTATCTCTTTTTTCTTTAATGACTTCTTCCATGACCGGATTGCCTTCGCTATCCGTAATCACATTGCCATTCTCATCCTTCTTCTCTACAAGTTCAACCACCTTGCGCAGTGTGTCAGTATATCCGTAATCTGCCAGATCCTTGTCATGCACATCGGAGGCCCTGGTCATATTTCCGGCCGCATCCCCGTTATCCGCATAGTTCTCCGGTACGGGAACCGCTGCCACTCCTATTGCCGTGATCATGAGCACGGCAGCCAGACTACGCCGAATACTTCTCTTCAGTCTTCTTTTTGATCTCTTAGCCGCTTTTTTCATAGCCATTGCCCTCTCCTCAATTCCCCTGTATGTTTTATTTCATTCTTCACCGATATTCAACAAATCACAAATCTATATCGTCAACTTCTATTCCACTCGTTTCGCCACTACCACGAACCGGCCATCCTGCTCGGAATTATCACAGGTTGACAGTGTTAAAAGTTCATCTCCATAACTTGCCGTAACGCCGGTATCATATAATGACAGCGCCGCCATTTCCTGCATGTTAGAATTGAACTCTTTCTCAGAAGCCGCATCAAAAAACTGATAATATTTAAATACGATTTCTTCCTCATTATAAATTCTGGATCGAAATACATACATCACTTCGTAGGTTCCCTTTTCATATATGGTGTCAAACTGAATCGTCGCATGCTGTTTCGCGTAATCCTCACTGCTGTACTTATTCAGATTACCAAACATTTTGCCTGATTTCATATGATGTCCGTATATGATCAGGTTCGTGTTCCTATGTACAATATCACAGTCCTTATCCAGAAACAGACTGCCGTTCTTATCATACTCCTGTGTGTAATTATGATCCAGATAGTACTCGTTATTCACTGTCTGCATGACAGGATAATCTATATTTGTATCGTCAATTTTAAGCCATCCGATTAGACTTTTATTCTTATTATATAAAGTTTGGTATTCTTCGAGAACCGTCAGCTCTACTTCCTTATCACCTGTCCGATGGATTGTCACCGTAGGTTCCCCGACCGCCAACGCCGTATTGCCTTTCAAACTGGCAAGATCCGCATAATCATTCTCCGTTCGATCCGCAAAATAGCAATAAATGCCAAAATAGCCAAAACACAGTATCGCAACCGTCGAACATAAAATAACCATCAGTCTGCGGCGCTTCTCCCTCTTATGCAGCTCTTGAAGGATCACGCTCTGCATTTCCTCGTCATATTGATCAATCGTAACCGTTTCGACATCACTTTGATCATCAATACCACTTGTATGAGATCTTGCAGTAACGGCTTTCTGGTCCGGCTCTTTGGGAAAATCGGCTGTTTCTTTCTTTCTGGTAAATTTCTCTATCGGTTTCTTTTTTTTCTCAACCGGCAATTTACTTTCTTTGGTGTAGCCCTGTCGCTTATATGTCTGTGCCAGTTCATAGATCTCATCATCGAAATCATTACCGACCGCCGTCTCAAAACGGTATCTGCCAGACTGCATATCGATATATAACCTGATAACTTCTCCCGGCTGTTCCATATCGATCTGTGCCCTGATCTTCTCAATCTTTGCCTGATCACGCAGAGCTGCCCTGAAATCTTCTTCCGTCCGGAACCTCCTGCCGGCCACTTCTAATCCCGCCATATGGGGATCGCTCCTTTTTCTGATTATTTACATATAGTATAATTTTACTATATCTTGAGATTTATGCAAGTGTTTTGTCGAGAAAATACAAGTGCTAGGGTATGTAAAATTGCATATATCACAAAATATCGTCGTATTACAAAATGATAAACCAAACATTCCATGATTTACCGCCGAAAATACCGTTAAAACCGCCTTCTTTTCTGTAGATGATGCAGGAAAGACGCTCATCACAAATTTTTTAGTAACACATATACCTCTGCCACATAAGATAAACCATAACTAACATTTGGAGGCACAAAAACATGAGCGATTTATCAGCAACTCACTGCGGATGCAACAATAATAACGGCGGGTTCTTTGGCGGCGGCGGATGCGGTTCCTGGATCTGGATCCTCATTCTTCTGTCATGCTGCAACAACAACAATGACGGATGCGGATGTGACGGCAACGGATTCGGCCTTTTCGGCGGCTCCGACAACAACTGCTGCAATACTCTGATCTGGTTACTGATCCTCTCCAGCTGCTGCTGCTAAAGGATCGGCAGATCATCCACTGCATATCTATTATTTCACATCTGGGAAATAGGCTCTGGCTCCATCGGAGCCTATTTTTCTCACATGTGAACAGTAAGCCCTACCATTCATAAACCTGTCAGAAGACACATAAGCATACTATAGACATACTGCGGGTGTGATCACAGGCATCAGAAAGGCACACGATCTATGGGAAACAATCATGAAGAGGCGGCAAATGTTATGGCATTCGATGCCTTGTACACCACAAATCAGATCCAGAAACTAAAGGTTCTTCTTCCTTACATAGAACCTTCCATGCAGAAAAATATGGCAGTCTATATTAAATATATGGAACTGCAGTATACAATGCGTTATGTCCGCCGGCATCCTTTCCAGATCAGCGAATGCAGTATCCGGGATGATCAGAATCAAAAAACTGACTTGCAGTCACTATGTATGCAGCTGAGCCTTTACTCTTCTCCGGAAGAGATCAGGCAGCTGGATCAGTTTCGCAATATGCTGCAGACCATGGAAACTTTTCAGGAAATGTCGCAGACGATCTCTGCGCTGCAGGAAATATTTCCGGATATGTCTGCCGTATCTTCTTTCGGAGATGCCGCATCCGGGCAATCCGGTACCGGATCGGATGCGTCCGGTTCCTTTTCCATGATGGATATGCTTATGAATATGCTTTCTCCGGAACAGAAAGAGATGTTTGAGATGTTCCAGCAGCAGGCTCATGCAGACGACAGCCGTGAATCAACCCCTATTGACTTAACCTAACTGAAAAAGGAGGAACAGATCTATGTCCGGAAACTGGATGGATGATCCCGCTATCTCACAGATCGATAAAGCGAAACTCAATTTTCTGCAGGCCCTCGTTTTCGAGAGCCAATCCCTGAAAAAAGAACAGATGATGCCGTTCCTAATGTCCATTGCCAAGCGGGGGATGGATCAGCATATCTCTTTCAGCAATGAGGAGATCGAGACGATCACTTCCGTGATCCGCAAATACTCCACTGCAGAGGAACTGGATAAAATCGATAAACTGATGAAACTGCGGAAAAAGTGATTCTGCAAAATCATAAAATAACAGGCTGTCAGACAGAAAAACTCGCATGAACTTTCTGTCTGGCAGCCTGTTTACGTTATACCATTCATGTATAATGTCCCTTACTTCTGAACGATATTGACGATCCTGCCCGGCACATAGATTTCCTTGACGATCGTTCCGGTCAGTTTATCAGTGACGGTCTCCTTCGCCTTGGCAATGACTGCATCCTTCGGATCGTCCTTGCCGATCATAAGCGTAGCCCTCGTCTTGCCGTTGATCTGTACCGCGATCTCCACGGTAGCTTCTATTGTCTTGGCTTCCTCATATTCCGGCCAGGCAGCCTGATACAACCTGCCCGCAAAACCGGCCCTCTGCCACAATTCCTCTGTGATATGGGGCGCAACCGGATTCAACATGGTAAGAAGCGTCTTGTACTCCCCTCTTGTCACAGCATTCTTCTTATAAAATTCGTTGATCAGCGCCATCATCGCCGCGATCGCCGTATTGTATTTCAGATTCTCGAAATCATTGCTGACCTTCTTGATTGTCTGATGCATCTTCGTCTCCAGATCTTTGGAGTATGCATCCTCATCGGTCATGATATCCTGCAGCTTCCACACTCTCTCCAGGAAACGGCGGCATCCCTTCACCCCGTCCTCGGACCAGCCGGCGCTCAGCTCGAAAGCACCGATGAACATTTCATAAGTTCTGAGCGTGTCCGCCCCGTATTCTGTCACGATATCATCGGGATTTACCACATTGCCCAGAGATTTGGACATCTTTACGACAGGATGTTCCGCCATCTCGCCGTACTTTTCCTTCAGGGCTGCTCTGGCCGCCTTCTCACTGCCGTGCTCGGCAAGCAGCTTCTCCTGCTCTGCGGCAGGCAGATTCGCGAAGTTGTGCGGGTTCAGGCCCAGGATCATGCCATGGGAAGTTCTCTTGGCATAAGGCTCCGGGCAGGGCACCGTCTTCTGGTCATACAGGAACTTGTGCCAGAATCTGGAATACAGAAGGTGCAGCGTGGTATGCTCCATACCGCCGTTGTACCAGTCTACCGGCATCCAGTAGTCCAGCGCTTCCTTACTCGCCAGCGCTTCCGTGTTCGTCGGATCCGTATAGCGCAGGAAATACCAGGAAGAACCTGCCCACTGCGGCATGGTATCCGTCTCTCTCTTAGCCGGGCCGCCACAGCAGGGACAGGTGGTATTGACCCAGTCAGTCATAAGAGCCAGCGGCGACTCTCCGTTGTCGGTTGGCATATAGCTGTCCACCTCCGGAAGCTCCAGCGGAAGTTCACTCTCGTCGATCGGCACATAGCCGCATTTCTCACAGTGTACGATCGGGATCGGCTCTCCCCAGTAACGCTGTCTGGAGAAGACCCAGTCTCTTAATTTAAAGTTGGTCTTGGCACAGCCGATCCCCTTTTCTTCCAGGAAATCGATCATTCTCGCCTGGGCGTTCTCCACGCTCAAACCGCTGATAAAACCGGAATTGACGATCGTTCCCGTCGCCACATCCGTGTAGACCTCTTCCTGCACGTCGCGGCCGCCCGCAACGACCTCGATGATCGGCAGACCGAATTTCTTCGCAAAATCCCAGTCTCTCTCATCATGGGCCGGCACCGCCATGATGGCGCCCGTACCGTAGCTCATAAGCACATAATCAGAGACAAAGATCGGGATTTCCACATCGCTCACCGGGTTTACCGCCGTCAGGCCGTCAATCTTCACGCCGGTCTTCTCTTTCGCAAGCTCCGCACGCTCGAAGTCGGACTTTCTGGCAGCCTGCTCACGGTATGCCGCGATCTCGTCCCAGTTTTTGATGTCATCTTTATATTTATCGATCAGCGGATGCTCCGGAGACATAACCATATAAGTCACGCCGAACAGTGTATCGCAGCGGGTCGTATAAACCCGCAGCTTATCTTCTTTTCCCTTAATGGAAAAGTCCACTTCCGCACCGGTAGACTTGCCGATCCAGTTCTTCTGAGACACCTTAACCCGCTCCACGTAGTCCACGGTATCCAGTCCCTGGATCAGCTTATCCGCATATTCCGTAATCTTAAGCATCCACTGGCTCTTCACCTTGCGCACCACTTCTGCGCCGCACCGCTCACAAACGCCATTCACCACTTCCTCATTGGCAAGCCCGACTTTACAGGAAGTACACCAGTTGATGGGCATCTCGGATTTATAGGCAAGCCCCGCCTTAAACAGCTTCAGGAAGATCCACTGCGTCCATTTATAATACGCCGGATCCGTCGTATTGATCTCTCTGTCCCAGTCAAAAGAATATCCCAGAGAATGGAGCTGGCTCTTGAAACGGGAGACATTATTCTGTGTCACGATCTTCGGATGAATATGGTTCTGGATCGCATAATTCTCCGTCGGCAGGCCGAAAGCGTCCCAGCCCATCGGATAAAGGACATTATATCCCTGCATCCTTCTCTTTCTGGCTACAATATCAAGCGCCGTATAAGGTCTCGGATGTCCCACATGAAGTCCCTGCCCCGACGGATAAGGGAATTCTACCAGCGCATAATATTTCGGTCTGGAATAATCGTCGGAAGTCTTAAACGCCTTCTCGTCATCCCACACCTTCTGCCATTTTGTTTCCACCTCTCTATGATTGTATACCTCTGCCATAGTGCCTCCATTCTGATCGGTTCCTGACATCTCTTCTCATTTGAACCATATTTATGATATATTTATTTTATCCACGTTCTATATTGTAGTATACCTGCCGGATTTGTCAACCGTTTTACACAGTAGTTCTCAATTTTTTCGTTATGGACCGGATAACTTTACTGAACCGGATTCTAGAAAATTTTTGGAAATTATTGTTGATTTTTAGACGGTGAGATGTTGTAGTAAGTATAAAGAAAAGCACCCACTCCAAAGTGGATGCTCTGATCGAGAAAGTTCAGCAACGCCGGATAAAACACTCCGGGCATTAAGTCCGGGAGACTGCCACCCTGTCATGGTTACTTTCCTACACAGCATACAGTTAAAAACCGTTATACACTGTGTAGGAACAGATTACCATTTTCTACATCAGCTGAACTTATGTTATGCCTGTGCTTATGCGTCACTTCCGGACTCTGCAACCTTACCGGCTCTTGCAGCCACTTCCTTGGCCTGTACATCGCTGGGCGCCTGCTCATATCTTGCAAACTCATACATATAGTTGCCGCGGCCGCCGGTCATGGAACGAAGGTCTGTGCAATATCCGTTCAGACATGCCATCGGGATATCCGCCTCGATCACGGTCTTGCCTTCTCCTGCCGGATTCATACCGAGTACACGGCCTCTCTTCTTGTTCAGATCTCCCATAACATCACCGGTATAGGAATCCGGAACCGTCACTTTCAGATTCGCGATCGGCTCAAGCAGTACAGGACCCGCTTCCATGAAGCCCTTCTTAAATGCCTGGATGGTCGCCATCTTAAATGCCATCTCGGAAGAATCTACCGGATGATAGGATCCGTCATAGAGCACGGCTTTCACGCCAACTACCGGATATGCCGCCAGAGGACCGCTGACTACGGAATCCTGTAAGCCCTTCTCAACAGCCGGGAAGTAGTTCTTCGGAACCGCACCGCCTACAACTTCCTGATCAAACACATAAGCCGTCTCCAGATCGCCGGATGACTCGAAACGCATCTTGACATGACCATACTGACCGTGTCCGCCGGACTGCTTCTTGTACTTATATTCTACATCTGATTTCTTGCGGATCGTCTCTCTGTAAGCCACCTTCGGCTCGTCCAGTTCGATCTCCACCTTATACTCGTTGAGCAGTCTGCTGGCAACCACTTCCAGATGCAGGTCGCCCATACCGTAGATCAATGTCTGTCTGTTCTCACCGTCGTTGACAACCCATAAGGTCTGATCCTCATGTCTCATCTTCTGCAGCGCCTGTGATACCTTATCCACGTCGCCCTTATTCTTGGCTCTGTATCTCTTGTATGTATAAGGTGTAGAGATCTCAGCCTTGCCGTAACGGATGATCCTGGCCTTCGTGGAAAGGGTATTGCCGGTCCTGGCTGCGGTCAGCTTCGCGATCGCACCGATATCTCCAGCATGCAGTTCCTTCACCTCGATCGGCTTACTGCCCTGCATCACATAGAGCTTATTGATCTTCTCTTCCACTTCCTTCTCATCATTATAAATCGTATCGTCATTCTTAAATACACCCGAACATACCTTGATCAGCGAATATTTACCGATAAACGGATCCACGATGGTCTTAAAGATATAAGCCGACTTCGGTTTCGAGAAATCATAATTAGCCTGGAAAATCTCATTACTCTTCAGGTCAATGCCTGCAAGCTCACGGTTCTCCGGACTGGGCATATATTTCACGATATCGTCGAGCAGTGTGTAAACACCCTGACAGAGTACATTAGAACCCATGGACATGGGAACGATACTGCCGTCCATAACATTCGTGCGCAGCGCCGCTCTGATCTCCGCTTCGGAGAAGCTCTCGCCGTTGAAATAGCGCTCCATAAATTCTTCACTCGTCTCCGCTACCGCTTCCATCAAAGTATCCCGGCACAGCTGCAGGTTGTCCTTACTGTATTCCGGCATATCGCACTCTACGACTTCCTTGCCTTCCCAGCGGTATGCCTGCTCGGTAATCACATTAATATAGCCCACAAACTTCTCGTTCTCACGAATCGGCAGATGGAAAGGCGCCATCTTCTTGCCATACTTATCGGTCATGTCAGACACAACCTGCCTGAAAGAAGCATTATCGATATCCATATCTGTCACGAACACGAATCTGGGCAGCTTGTACTTCTCACAAAGCTCCCACGCCTTCTCTGTACCCACTTCCATGCCGGCCTTGCCGGACACTACAATGATCGCCGCATCCGCCGTAGAGACAGCTTCCTCCACTTCTCCTACGAAATCGAAGAATCCGGGCGTATCCAGCACATTGATCTTCACCCCTTCCCATTCGATCGGAATAACAGATGTCGCAATGGATATATGGCGTTTCTGCTCTTCTTTGCCAAAATCACTCACCGTGTTCCCGTCATCTACTTTCCCCATTCTGGAAGTGATACCGGACAGGTAAGCCATCGCTTCCACCAGGCTGGTCTTACCGCAGCCGCCATGCCCCAGTAATACCACGTTACGAATCTTATCCGTTGTGTAAATGTTCATTTCTCGCAATCCTCCAGTTCTGTTATTCACTCATGATTGGGCCAAATATCAGTCTGTCTTATACTGCAATTCATAGATAATTTATCCCCAAGCACAAATATAAGTATATTTTACTAAATTACACAAAAAATTTCAACAACAATTATACATTCTGCACACGATTTTTGCGTCAATTTTTTGTTCTGTTTTTCAATTTTCACTATATATCGCTTTTCAGACATATTTTCGGTCTGCATTCCAGGAACGGACGATTTTCTCTTGTGGTAGAATTTCTGTAATGCTATACTGTATCTGTGTATACAATTCTAATCTTATCCAAAAGGAAGGTAGTAAGCATATGAACACTCTCACCTGTGGTTTTATCGGTCTGGGGTTGATCGGCGGTTCCATAGCCAGAGCCATTCGCGCGGCTTATCCCCAAGCCCGCCTGATCGCATACGATATCCGGGAAGCATCCTTGCAGCTGGCCCTGCAGGAGCAGGTACTGGACCAGATCTGTCCTGCCATCGATGCCGCCTTTAAAGACTGTGATTATATTTTCCTGTGTGCACCCGTCTCCTGCAACGAGGAGAACCTGCGCACCTTAAAGCAGTATCTGTCACCGCATACGATCCTCACCGATGTCGGAAGCGTGAAGACCGGCATTCACAGACAGATCGCTGCCCTTAACCTGAACGGGCAGTTTATTGGCGGTCATCCCATGACAGGCTCCGAGCGCGTCGGCTATCCGAATTCCAAGGCTTCCCTCCTGGAAAATGCCTATTATATCCTGACCCCGTCTGATACGGTTTCTGACGAAAAGATAGACAGCTTCCGGTCACTGGTGGAATCCATGGGCGCTCTTGTACTTATTTTAAGCTGTGAGGAGCACGACTTTGTCACCGCGGCCATATCCCACCTGCCCCATGTGATCGCCTCATCCCTCGTAAATCTTGTCAGAAACGCCGATTCCGAGGCCGACATCATGAAGATGGTAGCCGCCGGAGGCTTCAAGGATATCACAAGAATCGCCTCCTCCTCACCGGTCATGTGGCAGCAGATCTGCCTGACCAACCGGGAAAACATTTCTGCTTTATTAAAACAATATATCGGCTGTCTCACGGAAATCCGCGCACAGATCGATGCCGGATCTGCCGATGCGCTCTATGATTTCTTCGACACTGCAAGAAGCTATCGGGAATCCTTTATCACTGCTTCCAGCGGCCCGATCAAGACCGAATATGTCTTAACAATGGATATCGCGGATCGCCCCGGCTCCATCGCGGACATCGCCTCGCTGCTGGCCGCCGATGCGGTAAGCATCAAGAACATCGGTATCAATCACAACCGGGAACTGGCAGAAGGCACCCTGCGCATCGAGTTCTACGGAATGGATGCCGTCGAGAAAGCGGCTGCGATCTTAACCGCGCAGGGATATACGGTTCACACCAGGCACGCTTCCTGATCCTGCCATCCGGCAGCCTTGAAGAACCGGATTGACAAGCTAATACGCTAACATAACACGAATGCAACTTACAAATTTCCAGAATCTGATTAACAAACAACGGAGGCATACCATGATCTTTCAAAAAGCACATCATTTCAAAGGGGAAGTAACCGTTCCGGGCGACAAATCCATTTCCCACCGGGCCGTGATGTTTGGCGCTCTGGCGGAAGGAACCACAGAAGTCCTCAACTTTCTGCAGGGCGCAGACTGTCTCTCCACCATAGACTGTTTTCGCAAAATGGGTATTTCCATCGAAAATACACCCGCCCATATCCTGATCCACGGCAAGGGACTTCACGGCCTGCAAAAGCCCGCCAGTATCCTGGATACCGGCAACAGCGGCACCACCACCAGACTGATCTCCGGTATTCTGGCCGGACAGTCCTTTGAAACAACGTTGACGGGGGACGCCTCGATCCGGAAACGTCCCATGCGCCGTATTATAGAGCCGCTTTCCCTGATGGGGGCTGAAATCACCAGCCTGCAGGGCAACGACTGTGCACCACTGCGCATCAAGGGTGCGCCGCTGCACGGCATCCACTATCACTCCCGGGTGGCTTCCGCACAGGTAAAGTCCGCCATCCTGCTGGCCGGACTGTATGCGGATGACATTACGAAAGTCACGGAACCTACCGTCAGCCGTAACCACTCCGAGATCATGCTTAACTGCTTCGGCGCGCAGGTTCATACAAAGGGCACTACTGCCGTGATTCATCCGGAGCCTGCCCTGCACGGACAGAAAGTATACGTTCCCGGCGATATCTCCTCTGCTGCTTATTTCATTGCTGCCGGACTGCTTATTCCCGGCGCAGAGGTGCTGATCCGCAATGTAGGCATCAATCCCACCAGAGACGGTATCCTGAAAGTCGCACAGGCCATGGGCGGCAATATCACGCTTCTCAACGTCAGACATGACGGTGAACCCACCGCAGATCTGCTTGTAAAACACAGCACCCTGCACGGCATTACCATCGAGGGGCCGATCATCCCCACGCTGATCGACGAGCTGCCTATAATCAATATAATGGCAGCCTGTGCCGAGGGTACGACTCTCATTAAAGACGCTGCCGAACTGAAAGTCAAGGAGTCCAACCGCATCGATGTGATGGTGAATGCTCTGAGCGCCATGGGATGCGACATTACCGGTACGGATGACGGAATGATCATTCACGGCGGGAAACCGCTCCACGGAACGGTTATCGACTCCCACATGGATCACAGGATTGCCATGAGCTTCGCTGTCGCTTCCCTGATCGCCGACGGCAGTACCGAGATCACAGGCAGCGACATTGTTACGATCAGTTATCCGAATTTCTACGAAGATCTGCACAGATTAATGCACTGATATCAAAACATCAAAAAGCAAGCGAAAGAACAATCGCTTGCTTTTTATAACTATAATCCTGTTTGTTAACATACATGCTAATCCGACAGTTTGACTAACAGCCTGTTCATAAAATAAGATCCTACCATAAAGAAAATCCCTGCCAGACAGCCAAGCCAGTTAAGCTGCACGTCCGTCATCTGGAAATGCCTGCCGTCTATATACTGCTTAAAATATTCCGTGTAGTATGCCATCATGTAACAGGCAACCCCTGACAGAAAAATGCCTATAATCCGAAAATATCCTCTGAATATGACCATACTGACAAAGGCAGTGACTGTACCGACTATAAAAAACAGTCCCAGATGAGCGCCATAACGCATCATTAAGCCAACGGTCACAATCTGCTCATTACTCGGATTATCAAAAACCGTTCTGGCAATCTTGCCGGCAACGCGCATAGTCACATTGGTAGAACTGATCCCATTCTGAAATGAAACGATCATCACAAAATACACCAACAATGCCAATGCAAGAAGCGCTGCAACGATCACCGTGAGTTCCAACCACAGATTTCTATGTTTTCTATGCTTCATTCCAATCTGTTATCCTTATACATTCATGTTCTGTATCGTACCATATGTCTCAATCCTGCTGGCATCCATCTCAGACATTCCGATAAAGATTGCCCCATATTCAAATCTGCCATTCCGATTGTTCTCGACACGTACGATTTCCAGAAAGACATGGAGAACCTCTTTGGTCCAAATCGTCAGATAAGCCTCATAGACTGCTCCCATATCCAGTCTCTCCATACAGGTAAAACCAACTCCTGTCTTGGAACAATCATTTATTTCGATGCCCACCTTATCTGCCCTGCCGCCCTGATCCATTCTTTTGACCAGCAGCTTGCCTTCCAGTCCTATACGTTGATTTTTTCTTCTCTCCTGCATAATTCTTTACCTTCCTCTTACCTAAAAGTAACTCCATCTATTTGAGTACACCATTGGTGAAAGCACTCTCTTCGTTTCGCGCAAAGTGTTCCTCTTGTTCTATTCTACCCTATTTATGATCTTTTGTAAAGGAATCCGTAAGGAACATTGCATCCCCAAAGCTAAAAAAACGATATTTTTCCTGTATTGCTTCCTGATATGCATGCAATACCCGTTCTCTGCCCGCCAGTGCAGAGACCAGCATAACCAGCGTAGATTCCGGAAGATGGAAGTTCGTGATCAGACAATCCATGACCCGAAATCGATAGCCCGGATAAATAAAGATTTCCGTATTATCACAACATTCCTGCAGGGTACCGTCCGCCCTGGCCGCGCTCTCAACCGTCCGGCAGCTCGTCGTGCCAACACAGATCACGCGCCCGCCCGCAGCCTTTGTCTGATTGATCTTATCGGCCGCCTCCTTTGTCACATGATAATACTCGGAATGCATATGATGCTCCAATATGTTATCTGCCTTGACCGGTCGAAAAGTTCCGAGCCCCACGTGCAGTGTCACGTAGGCGACGGAAATGCCTTTTGCCTCTATCCGGGAAAGCAGCTCTTTCGTAAAATGCAGTCCTGCCGTAGGTGCGGCAGCCGATCCCTCATATTTGGCATAGATGGTCTGGTAACGGCTCTTGTCCTGCAGCTTATGTGTAATGTAAGGCGGAAGGGGCATTTCTCCGAGCTGATCCAATACTTCTTCAAAGATACCTTTATAAGAAAACCGCATCAGGCGGTTCCCCTCCTCCACAATTTCCAGTACCTCTGCACGCAGACTGCCTTCCCCGAAGACAATACGGGTTCCCGGTTTTGCCTTCTTGCCGGGTTTTACCAGTGTTTCCCATATATCGTTTTCTTTTCTTTTCAGGAGAAGCACTTCTATGGCGGCGCCTGTATCTTCCTTTACGCCCATTAGCCTTGCCGGCAGCACTTTGGTGTCATTTAAGACCAGGCAGTCGCCCGGTCTTAAATAATCTACGATATCCTTAAAAATATGATGCTCTATTCTGCCATCATTCTTGTCCAATAGCAGCAATCTGGAATTGGATCGATCTTCCAACGGATCCTGTGCAATCAGTTCCTGCGGCAGATCAAAGTAAAAATCCGATTTTCTTAGCTCTTCCATACTGTTCTTCCTTCAAATCCTCTATCCTCAATTCAGATCGGCGTTCTCCAGAAAGGCAACATATCCTCTCATCGTCTCATAAACGTCGATCTTGCTGGTCGCTTCCCATGGCGCATGCATATTCAGCACGGCAACGCCACAGTCAATGACATTCATACCGTACAGAGCAAGAATATAGGCAATGGTTCCACCGCCGCCCAGATCCACTTTGCCAAGCTCTGCCGTCTGGAAATTGACCTTCTCCTTATCAAAGATAGCCCGAATATGGCCAAGATACTCCGCATTGGCATCATTGGAGCCGGATTTTCCTCTGGATCCGGTAAATTTGTTAAATACCATACCGCCGCCTACGTAAGCGACATTCTTCTTATCAAAGCTGGACGCATAAGCAGGATCAAAAGCGCTGCTCACATCGGAGGAAAGCATACAGGAGCGGGACAGACATCTGCGCAGATTCAATTCGCTGTATTCTCCCGTCAGATTCATAACCTCAGCCACCGCATTCTCAAAAAATCTCGACTGCATGCCTGTCGCGCCCACACTGCCGATCTCTTCCTTATCCACCAGAATGCAGCATGCCGTACGATCAACCTTGTCAAGCTCCAGCATTGCCTTTAAAGAAGTAAACGCACATACCCGGTCATCCTGACCATAAGCCAGGATCATGCTGCGGTCGAACCCTGCCTCACGCGCCTTACCGGCCGGAACCACCTCCAGCTCCGCGGAGATGAAATCTTCTTCCTCAATATCGTAGGATTTCTGCAGAATTTCCAGAATACCCTTCTTGACCGCATCCTTTTGTGCCGCCTGTTCTTCGTCCTTATCGTCGTCTTTCTTTTTCTCGAGTACCAGAGGCTTATTGCCGACAATAATATCCAGGGCCTCTCCCTCGATCACTTTGTTTGCCTTTTTCTCCAGCTGTTCCTGCGCCAGGTGAATCAGCAGATCCGATACGAAGAACACCGGATCCTCCTCTCTCTCACCTACATTGACTTCGATAGTCGTCCCGTCCTTTTTCACTACCACACCATGGATCGCAAGCGGGATCGTCACCCATTGGTACTTCTTCACTCCGCCATAATAATGTGTATCCAGGTACGCAAATCCGCCTTCCTCGTACAAAGGATTCTGTTTGATATCCAGACGGGGAGAATCAATATGCGCGCCGAGAATGTTAATGCCGTCCTCCATCCGGTTCTTTCCGATCTGGAACATAACGATTGATTTATTCATCCATACAGAATATACCCGGTCTCCCTCCGCCAGCTTTTCGCCGGATGCGATCACCGCGTTCAATTCCCTGTATCCTTCTTCTTCGATCTGATTTACGATCTCATCGATGCATTCACGCTCGGTCTTTCCGTTATCCAGGAAACTCATATATTCCTGCGCAAAACCGTCTACTTCTTTCAGCTGCTCTTCCTTATAAAGTTCCCACGTATTCTTGTATTCCATTTTGCCCTCCTTTATTCCAATCATGTTTTCCTGATACTGATTTATATGCCGCAGCCACACTGCGGTACAGGTTCTTTCCACTAGCTTCGAAGCTCAATCCCCATTCCCTCAAGACCATTCAGGATCTTCTTCATAGCCGCCGTGATATCGGCCTCCTCCAACGTTCTGTCTTTGGCGCGGAAGGTAATCGAATATGCCACGGACTTATAACCTTCCTTGATCTGGTTCCCCTCATAAATATCAAAAAGCTGATAGTCTTCGAGGATTTTACCGCCGCGCTGTGTGATCACTTCCTCAATCTGCCCTACCATGATCTCTCTGGGGACAACCATGCTGATGTCACGCGTCACCGCCGGATATTTGGCAATTCCTTCATATTTGCGGTCAAAAGTTGCATGTGGTATGATTGACGGCATATCCAGTACTGCCACATACGCCCGTGTCTTCATATCATAGTTGTCACAAACTTCCGGGTGCACCTCTCCCAGATAACCGAGTATACATCCCTCATAGATCACGTTGGCCTGTCTGCCGGGATGCAGGAAGTTCCTGCCGGCCTTCGGATCATATGTGATCTTCTTATGATGCAGGCCGATACTCTCAAAGAATTCTTCAATCACGCCCTTCATGGTGAAGAAATCACCCTCTCCGTACATACCAAGCGTAAACTGCATTCTTTCATCCGGCAGCCTGGTCAGAGGCAGCTCCTCCGGAATATAAATATTTCCCAGCTCATATAGGCGAACATCCTTATTCCTTCTGTTATAGTTGGTTGCCAGACTGATCAGCATACCGTTCAAGGACACCGTCCGCATAACAGAGAAATCCTCTCCCAACGGGTTGGAGATACTGATCGCCCTCCGTGCCGGGTCATCTGCATCCAGCAGCAGCTTATCGAACACTTTCGGACTCTCAAAAGAATAACACATTCCCTGAGAGAATCCGCAATACTCGGCGATATCTCTTGCTTTCTGTTCGATCCGAAGCTTGAACGGCAGTTTTCCGGTTGTTGCCTCACCGTTTGGCAGCGTGGAAGGAATCTTGTCATAACCGTAGAAACGTGCCACTTCCTCCGCAATATCGCACTGCCGCAGAAGATCCTGGCGGAACGTAGGAATGATCAGTTTATCTTCCTTTGCATCATACCGGACCTCTATCATCTTAAATATTTCCAGCATTTCCTCTTTGGATACGTCCGTGCCAAGCAGTTTGTTGTATTTGTCCGGTGCAAACGGAAGTTCTGCTTCTGTTTGCAGCTTGCCGCATACATCCACCATACCGCTGACAACTTCACCGCAGCCCAGCTCCTCGATCAACTGACACGCTCTGTTAATTGCCGCTTCCGCATTGTGCGGATCAAGGCCTTTCTCAAACTTACCCGATGCATCCGTCCTAAGCCCCACTCTCTTCGCCGATTTACGGATGTTTGCGCCGTTGAAGGACGCTGCTTCAAACAGAACCGTTTTCACCTCATCGGTGATCATCGAGTTCTCACCACCCATGATTCCCGCAATCCCTACCTCTTTCTCGGCATCACAGATCATCAGCACATCGGCATCCAGTTTACGCTCCTGACCGTCTAAGGTACGGAACACGTCACCGTCTTTGGCCCGGCGGACGATGATCTTATGTCCGGCAATCGTATCCAGATCATAGGCATGCATGGGCTGCCCGAATTCTTCCATCACATAGTTCGTGATATCTACAAGATTGTTGATCGGACGGATCCCGCTGGCCGCCAGACGTCTCTGCATCCACTTGGGTGAGGGTCCTATCTGGATATTGGTGCAAACTCTGGCACAATACCGGGGACAAAGCTCCTTATCCGCCACCTCTACGGAAATATATTCTTCTACATTGCCACCGTTTCCTGTCACGACAACCTGCGGCGGATAGAAAGGTTTCCGGAATGTTGCCGCCGCCTCTCTTGCAATGCCGATCACACTGTAACAATCCACCCTGTTGGAAGTTACCTCATATTCAAATACGGTGTCGTGGAGTCCCAACGCTTCTATCGCATCGGATCCGACTTCCACATCTTCCTTAAAAATATAGATGCCCATTTCCGGCGCTTCCGGATACATTGTTCTGTCGCAGCCAAGTTCCTCTATGGAACACATCATGCCGTTAGAAGGCACACCCCGCAGTTTACCGGCCTTGATCTTGATCCCCTCTTCCGGCAGCGGACCACCGTCATGACCGCCGGCCACTTTACCGCCGTCTAACACAACCGGCACCTTATCGCCCTCTGCAACGTTCGGGGCCCCGGTCACGATCTGAATCACCTCGGAACCGATATTGACCTGGCACACGATCAGTTTATCTGCATCCGGATGCCTCTCGATCTTCTCGATCTGTCCGACTACTATCTTTTCCAGATTATGATCCCGCCTGCTGTATCCTTCTACCTTGGTTCCCGACAATGTCATCGCATCCATATACTCCTGATCCGTACATTCCAGATCAGGCACATATGCTTTGATCCATGATAATGCTGTATTCATTTGATAACCACTCCTCCATTCAAAATATACTACTTCTTCTATCGTTGACGACATGAGAAATTACGTCTCAGTCATTGTTCATCAGACACCGGATCCGCTTCAGAACTGCCGCAGGAAACGAATATCGTTCTCATACAACAGTCTCATATCATCTATCTCGTATTTTAACAGCGCTATGCGCTCCAGACCAACCCCGAAGGCGAATCCCGAATATTTCTCAGGATCGATACCGCTCATCTCGAGCACGTGGGGATGCACCATCCCACAGCCAAGGATCTCGATCCAGCCTTCCCCTTTACAGAAGCGGCAGCCCTTGCCACCGCATTTAAAGCAGGTAACATCCATCTCTGCGCTTGGCTCCGTGAACGGAAAATGATGCGGCCTGAACTTAACCTTCGTCTCTTCTCCGAATAATTCTCTGGCAAACTCTGCCAGTGTCCCTTTGAGGTCCGCAAAAGTGATATTCTTATCAATCACCAGGCCTTCAATCTGATGGAAGGAAGGTGAATGGGTCGCATCCACTTCATCGGAACGGAAGACACGGCCAGGAGCGATCATACGGATCGGCAGTTTTCCTTTCTCCATCTCATGCACCTGGGTCGAGGATGTCTGCGTCCTCAACAGGATATCGCCCGTAATATAGAAAGTATCCTGTTCGTCCTTCGCCGGATGATCCGCCGGAATATTAAGTGCCTCGAAATTATAATAATCCTTCTCGACTTCCGGACCTTCCACAACCTCATAGCCCATACCGATGAAGATTCTTTCCACCTCTTCCAGGGCAATCGTGCTGGGATGCCGGTGTCCTACGCTGTTCTTCTTCGCCGGCAGTGTCACGTCGATAACCTCCGTCTTGAGTTTCGCTTCTCTGACCTTCTGTTCCATCTTTCTGATCGATTCGTCCAATACCTTCTCGATCTCTGCTCTTGCTTCATTGACAAGCTGCCCTACTTTCGGACGCTCCTCAGCAGCCACATCCTTCATGCTTTTTAATACGGCGGTCAATTCCCCTTTTTTCCCCAGATAATTGACCCTTACTTCGTTTAGTTTTTCCAGCGCATCACTGGACTCGATCTGACGCAGCGCTTCCGCCTTGATCTGCTCCAATCTCTCTCTCATCATCGTTCTCCTTTACCAAAGTTAATAAAAACGAGCGACGCTCGTTTACGAGTTTCACCTCGCGAACTCGAATAAGCCTGAAGATTTTCCAATAAAAAACCCCATGTGTATCAACTACACATGGGACGAATCATCTCCGCGGTACCACCCAGCTTCCTGTCCGATGAGACTGCTGCAGGCTAATGCAGCCGACACATCCTTAGACAGACACTTCATTCGACGTAACGCGTCGGAACGTTCCGGACTACTTATATGACAGATTCCACATCACATCTTGCCAATGCCGGCAGAATCTTATGTCTTCTTCGTCCGGACAACTCCGGTGGGAAATTCAAAACACTATCTGAACCGAAGGGGCTTCCAGCCAACGGCACCCTCTCTCTGTCGGAAGATAAGTTTCTACTGACACCTTCACAGTCTTTATAATCATAAAATCTCGGTCTCTTTTGACATTCTAGTGTCTTTTGGCCGACTTGTCAAGCCATCCGAACAGAAATTTATAGACCGGGCCAAAATATCGATTGATATGGGCGCCGATCATCAGAATATACATCAGCAGATAAAACCACAGCATCATAATGACTACTGTAGTCAATCCTCCATAGGTGCCAAATCCATTGAAATGATCCACATAGACCGAGAAGGCGTAGGAAGCTGTGCCCCACATAATGGCAGAGAACGCGGCGCCCGGAATCTGTCCCTTAAATCCCAGCTTATGACTTGGCACATACGCATAGATCAGGGAAAATATGATCGTAAGCACTGCCCAGGAGAACAGAAATCGAAAACGCATCACAAATTGTACCAGAATATGTAACGGCGGAATGTCCGCCAGCAGAAGATCCACGATCACATTGCCAAATACCATCACGATCAATGCCAGGATCGTTGCTGCAAGAATGATCACCGTATAGATACAGGCAATAAACCGCAAGACAAAATAATTACGCCGCTCCTCAAAATCATTCACCGCATTCAGGCCGCGGATCAACGCGAGCATCGCCTTGGATGCCGACCAGATCGTCACAATGGCAAAGATCGTGATCGTGCCGGCAGATCTCGCATACACATCGGAGATCACACTGACAACCAGCGCGTCCATGGCATCCGGCGTAAATCTTGTAATGGCATTGATCAGGTTGCCCTCTGTCAGCCTTGTATAAGGCAGGATGGCACACAGCGCCATCAACAGCGGGATCATGGATAAAAACAGAAAAAAGGAAGTGCTTGCCGCAAATGCGCTGATATTCTTCCTTGTCATCTGCCAGTTAAAGTCACGCATTATGTAATAAAGCCTGTAGATCGTCTTCATAGTTCACCTTTTTGATTATTAATCGGCTGCCCGCGCCTTATTTCTCAGGCGTATCTGTCCGGGCCGGATTGTCAAGCTCACACCCCGCAAAGAAGAAATCCAGGATCGTGCGATAAGACACGCCGTTCATGCCAAGCGCCCTGGCTCCATTTTGGGACATTCCAACCCCATGCCCGTAGCCGCCGCCAATTAACGTATATCCTATCATATTTCCTTCTTCTTTTCCAGTTTCCAGCACAAAAAATCCGCTGGGAAGCAAGGAACCCGGTATGATCGTGCTGTCATCCTGTCTTACCACTTTACTTATGCCGTCACACAGTACTCTGCGGATATTGTATTCCGACAGGATCTTGTAAGTCCCTTCCTCCGTCTCGATCAGCAGTTCTTCCGCCACGCCTCCGGCTCCCCGCTTTACAATGGCAAGATCCTTTATCTTCCCCATCTTTTCAATCGGTTCGGATACAAAATAATCTCCCTCCGCCTTCGTGAGCACAGACGCCGGTTTCGCCCGATAGCGCGCCTGTATCCGCTTAAGCATGGCTTCCTCGTCCACTTCCTCCACTGTATAACGCCAACGATACCAGGGTTCCTCCTTTTCCAGATCCGTCTCTCTCTTGGAAGTGATAAAACGCCGAAAGTTTTCCTCCTCCCGCAGGTCATCCGGCAATTCATCTGTGCCCGTATCGTCAGACTGCTTTAGCCATACGGCCTGCAGATAAGTGATATCCTCCGCATCAGCCGCCTGCCAGATCCCCGTATCCGTTCCTACGCCGCAGGAAGTGGAATAATAATAATTCTGGGCCGGTTCTCCCTCATAAAGCAGCACAACACCGTCCGTCTCCTTGACTGCCGTCGTACTTGCGGCATTTTCGCTGCTGTTATGATAGACCTGGTAGCTCGTCGTGTCATCCACATGCGCCCCCAGTTCGGGCAGACCGGCATGCAGAATATGCCGATACGCATAAGTTCTGGCACAGACCGCCTGCGCTTTTAACGCTTCCAGCGGATAGGAATCCGGCATTTCACTGGGGACTACCGCATACAGATATTCTTCCAGCGGCAGTTCATTGACAAGAATCAACCCGTCCTCAGTACGGCAGCACTCGATGATCCCGCGGTATGCGATGTTCTTTTTAACGTTTCCCTCCCTGTGCAGCAGCACCTTATCCGTCAAGGCAGCACATTGATAACGCCTGCGCTCTCCAACCTTCAGATCATCCGCCCGGACCACGATTGTCTCATTGTCCACCGTCATTTCCACCTGATCATGATAATTGCTGTTCTTCGCCGTATTTTTGAGCAAAACGCGAATCCTGTCCGCCGCCTCTTTTTCACTGATCAGCGCCGCGCATACTTTGCCCTTATGGACTACAAAATCCGTATCGGCATAACCGATCTTAAGATCTGCTTTCTCCTTTGTCTCCAGGTTCCCATATAATTTATAAACTTCCATATCCTCTGCAATCCGATAGGTGCCGCAATTTTCTATCTCGATCTCTTCCGCAGTCATGCGAAGCAGTTTTCCACGCACCTTTTCATTCTTTTCTTTGCCATCAATGATCTTACCGTCCCGGAATGTCAAATCCGCTACGCGCTCCCGTTCCACCGGCATTAGCGCCGAAGCCTGAAACGTGACCTGATGATAGAAACACTCCAATACGCCCTCCGTGGATTCCATCACCCATACATTGTCCAGCCTGTGTTCTTCCGGAAGCACTTCCACCACAGTCAGCAGGCGGTCTCCTTTTACATAAACTTTCAGCTGCTGCAGTGCATTTTGCTCAAATGCGGAGGAACTATAATGAAAAGGATCCTGCATCCCGCCGGTTTCCGTATAGATCATACCTTCATCCGGATCAATCTGCAGCACAAAAACGGTCGTCTCCCAGATGGAAGATTCCATATCAAAATGCGCCAGCATCAATTTGTAAGCCGCATACCAGTCCTCCTTCAAGACTGCATGTTCTTCCGCATACCGGTCCTCAAAATCTGGCAGATCCAATGCTCTTCCATTTACCATCTCCAGAATCTCTATGTACTGTCCAAAGGTCAGATATTCCGGGGCAGACCGGTCCGCTTCATCCCCCTCTGTTTCCTGCGTCTTGCCGCGTTCATGCCAAAAATCAAGATCCTGTGTCGAAAGATCCAATGCCTGCAGTAAGATCATGGCATCCTCTACGGTAATCTTCTCTCCTTCTAATGGCTGTCTGACGCGTTCTTTCCTGCCAAGCCAAATACAGACCAGAAACAGGAGCCCAAAGAAGATCAGCGCCAGCTTTATCAGCATTTTTGTATCGTACTTAATTCCGTTCCCGATAATGCATCCCCGCCTTCTCCAATAATTCTGATATCTCAACCTTGTATTTCACAATCTTTTGGTACCTGATACAGCAAAAGCAGCCGCACGGAGCGACTGCCTTTTCTCTTCTGTATCCCCCGAAATGCCGAATCTTGTATTTTGACTCCTAGCAATGCTAGGTGGGTAACCGCAACCATACTTCTGCCTTCCACTGCATAAGGCCTTAAAGCCGGAGGCCTGACATCTATATGGCAATATAAGAATCCCGTTTAAAGTATCTGTAGGTTCAAAATAACAAGACTTTCTCGTACATTTCAGGTTATTTCTATTATATCCGAGATAGTGACATATTACAACCAGATTTTATTGTTTTTCCTCTTTTTATGTAACCTTTATGTAACAGCCGCTCTTATCAATATAAGAGCCGGCCCGTTACCTTTCATATGCACTTGCTGTGCAGGGAAGCTTTATGCAATCTGTCCTTCCAGTACTTTCACGCTCTCTGCGATTGCCGCATCGATCCCTGCAGGGTTCTTCCCGCCGGCCTGAGCCATATTCGGACGGCCGCCACCGCCACCGCCTACAAGAGAAGCGATTCCCTTGATCAGATTGCCCGCATGTGCTCCCTGATCCATGGCTCCCTGCGTCGCCATGGCGATCATATTCACCTTGCCATCCTTATCGGAGATCAGTACCACGACACCTTCGCCCAGCTTCTCCTTCAACTGGTCGCCCAGCTCCCGCAGGCCGTTCATATCCACCCCGGCAACCTTGGCCGCCAACAGCTTCACGCCCTTCACTTCCTGCACCTGATCCATGACGTCGCCCAGCGCGTCCTTGGCCGCCTTGCTCTTTAACGCTTCATTCTCGCTCTGCAGCGCCTTCATCTCCGCCATCAGATGTTCACACCGCTCCAGCAGGCTGGCCGGGGAAGTCTTAAGCACTCTCGCCGCCTCGTGCAGCTGCTCTTCCAGCTTCTGGTAATAAGCCGTCACATTGCTGCCTGTCACTGCCTCGATCCTGCGCACGCCCGCAGCCACACCGGATTCCGACAAGATCTTAAAGGAACCGATCATCCCGGTAGCCTTCACATGCGTACCGCCGCACAGCTCCTTGGAGAACTCTCCCATCTGTACTACGCGCACCGTATCACCGTATTTCTCGCCGAAAAGAGCCATTGCGCCGGACTGCTTCGCCTCCTCGATGGTCATCTCCTTCGTCTCCACGGCCAGATTCTCTGCAATCTTCTCATTGACGATCTGTTCAACGCGCCGGATCTCCTCCGCCGTCATCGCCGCGGAATGGGAGAAGTCGAAACGGGTACGCTCTCCGTCCTGATAAGAACCGGCCTGCTCAACATGACTGCCCAGCACCTCTCTGAGCGCCTTCTGTAACAGGTGTGTCGCGCTGTGGTTCTTACAGGTACTGTTCCTCCTGGCGCTGTCCACTGACAGAGTCACGGTATCACCTACCTTGAACATGCCTTTCGTCACCTTACCCACATGGCCTACCTTACCGCCCAGGAGTTTCACGGTATTCTCTACTTTAAAGATACCTTCCGCCGTGGTAATAACGCCCAGATCACCTTCCTGTCCGCCCATAGTTGCATAGAAGGGTGTCTGTTCCACGATCACCGTGCCCACTTCACCGTCTGTCAGCGCCTCCACCAGCTCTGTCTCCGTCGTGAGCACCGTCACCCTGGAATCAAAGGTCAGATTGTCATATCCCACAAACTCCGTTGTGATGGCCGGATCGATGGATTCATATACCGTAACGTCCGCCCCCATATAGTTGGTCGTCTTGCGGGCTTTGCGAGCCTTGTCCTTCTGCTCCTGCATACACTTCTGAAAACCGTCTTCGTCTATTGCAAATCCCTTTTCTTCCAGGATCTCCTTCGTTAAGTCAAGCGGGAATCCGTATGTGTCATATAATTTGAATGCCTCGGCTCCGCCCAGCTCTTTGCCGTCCGCAGCAGCCACCGCATCTGCCATCTCATTCAAGATACTCAGCCCCTGGTCGATGGTCTTATTAAATTTATTTTCTTCCTGTGTCAGCACATTAAAGATAAATTCCTTCTTCTCTTCCAACTCCGGATACCCGTCCTTGGAACCCTCGATAACCGTACCGGCCAGATCGGACAGAAATGTGCCCTGAATCCCTAACTTTCTTCCCTGACGTGCCGCCCGACGGATGATCCGGCGCAGTACATACCCCCGGCCCTCGTTGGAAGGCATGATGCCGTCGGAGATCATAAAGGTAGCCGAACGGATATGATCCGTGATGATTCGGATGGAAACGTCCGTATCATAGTCCTTCTTATATTCCACACCGGCAATCTCACACACTCTTGTGCGCAACGCCAATACCGTATCCACATCAAAAATGGAATCCACGTCCTGTACCGCGGAAGCCAGGCGCTCCAGTCCCATACCGGTATCGATGTTCTTCTGCACGAGCTCCGTGTAATTGCCCTTGCCATCATTGTCGAACTGTGTAAACACGTTGTTCCAGATCTCCATATACCGGTCGCAGTCACAGCCTACCGTACACCCGGGCTTACCGCAGCCGTATTTCTCCCCGCGGTCATAATAAATCTCCGAACAGGGTCCGCAGGGCCCGGAACCGTGCTCCCAGAAGTTATCCTCCTTGCCGAAACGGAAGATCCGCTCTGCCGGAATACCGATCTCTTTATTCCAGATCTCAAAGGCTTCCTCATCGTTCTCATAGATGGACGGATACAGCCTGTCCTCATCCAAACCTACCACTTTTGTGAGAAATTCCCAACTCCATGCGATCGCCTCATGCTTAAAGTAATCCCCGAACGAGAAATTACCCAGCATCTCGAAAAAGGTGCCGTGCCGTGCCGTCTTACCCACATTCTCCAGATCGCCTGTGCGGATACATTTCTGACAGGTGGTGACCCGTTTCCTGGGAGGAATCTCCTGTCCCGTAAAATAAGGCTTAAGCGGCGCCATACCGGAATTGATCAACAACAAGCTGTTGTCATTGTGCGGCACTAACGAAAAGCTCTTCATCTTCAAATGTTCCTTGCTCTCGAAAAATTCCAGAAACATTCTTCGTAAATCATTCACACCATATGATTTCATCGTAATTCTCCTTCTCCTTATCATACAACTGCTCAGAGGAAAGAAATCCTCCTTCCTCTGAGCCACTTTTTACAATGTAAATTTATCTGCAAAATACGCATCCAGGTCAGCAATTGCAATCCGCTCCTGCTCCATGGAATCACGGAACCGCACGGTCACACAGCCGTCCGTCTCGGAATCGAAATCGTATGTAACACAGAAGGGCGTCCCGATCTCATCCTGCCGGCGGTATCTCTTACCGATGTTACCTCTGTCGTCAAATTCACAGTTATACTTCTTCGAAAGCTGTGCGAAGATCTTCTCCGCACCCTCGTTCAGCTTCTTGGAAAGCGGCAGCACGCCGATCTTCACAGGCGCCAGTGCCGGATGGAAATGCAGCACGGTGCGCACGTCTCCCTCACCGATCTCCTCCTCATCATATGCCCCGCAGAGCACCGCCAGGAAAAGCCGCTCCACACCCAGAGAAGGCTCGATCACATAAGGAATATATTTCTCGTTCTTCGAGTCATCGAAATAAGACATATCCTCGCCGGACGTATTCTGATGCTGCGTCAGGTCGTAATTAGTCCTGTCGGCAATTCCCCACAACTCACCCCAGCCGAAGGGGAACAGGAACTCGATGTCCGTGGTCGCCTTAGAGTAGAAGGAAAGCTCTTCCGGATCATGATCCCGGACGCGCATCTCCTCTTCCTTCATGCCCAGGCTCTTCAGGAAGTCGATACAGTATTGCTTCCAGTAAGCAAACCACTCCAGATCCGTATCCGGCTCACAGAAGAATTCCATCTCCATCTGCTCGAACTCCCGCACGCGGAAGATAAAGTTGCCGGGTGTGATCTCGTTCCGGAAAGATTTACCAACCTGACAGATGCCGAACGGAATCTTCTTGCGGGAAGTCCTCTGCACATTCTTGAAATTGACGAAGATACCCTGAGCCGTCTCCGGACGCAGATATACCGTATTCTTGGCATCTTCCGTCACACCCTGGAAAGTCTTAAACATCAGGTTGAATTGTCTGATATCCGTAAAATTATGTTTGCCGCAGGTCGGACAGGGAACGTTATGTTCTTCGATAAAATCTTTCATCTCCTGCTGGCTCCAGCCGTCCACGGAGCTGTCAAGCGTCATCCCCTGCTCTGCCACATAATCCTCAATGATCTTATCTGCACGGAATCTCTCATGACATTCCTTACAGTCCATCAACGGATCGGAGAAGCTGCCCAGATGTCCACTGGCTACCCAGGTCTGCGGGTTCATCAGGATCGCACAGTCAACCCCAACATTATAAGGGCTTTCCATTACGAATTTCTGCCACCATGCCTTCTTGATGTTATTCTTAAGCTCTACGCCCAGATTCCCGAAGTCCCATGTATTCGCCAGTCCGCCATAGATCTCGGAACCGGGATATACAAACCCTCTCGCTTTCGATAATGCCACTATCTTTTCCATTGTCTTTTCCATCTTCTCTGTCCTTTCTATATTACGCCGTTCACACTACGGCTTGTTATCTGTTTAGTCCTGATGGCCAGGCGCCCTGTCATTCAAAAATAATATAAGACAATGCACCCTTCGTTTCCTCTGTCTCTGCAGCCGGATAGGAAATATTGACACCGCCTTTGCCCGCAAAGGAGACGTCCAGATCACTGTGGGCGCTTTGGTTTACATAAAGTACTTTTCCCCAGGTGTTGACCAGCATTTCTTCCGTTGGTTTCATACCGATGATCATGATCTGCTTCTTCTCCGGAGCATCCATATCACTGATCTCCATCGGTTCTCCCTTCGGAGAAATAAAGGCCACATAACCCAGATTATAGCCCTGTCCTTCCGCCTCTTCCAACGATCCCACAAACAATGTCCTGTTGTTGAAAGCACTGTAATCCTCGCCCGATGCATAGTCGAAATGCAGCAGCACCTTACCGTCCTGTTCTTCCACTTCCCCCAATACGACACTTCCCTCACCGTTGTCCGCGCAATACTCCGCCACTCTCTCCTGCGCCAGCGATGTAAGCCCATCCTTCTCATAATAGCTCTGTTCAAACTGTCCTACGATCTGATGGCTGATCTTCCCCTCCTTATCAATGGAAAGGGAACTCACATCCGGCGCCTTGCCTTGACCACAGCCGGCAAGAACAGCAGACACTGCCAGAATAAGCATACCGGTTTTTTCTCTTCGCATACTCTATCCTCCCACATACTGCATTACATTATATTAAAGATTATCCACAATTTCAAGACTTTTAAACGTCCTGTCAAGATATCTCCTCCGATAATCATTCGCGATCGTCCGAAGCTCTGCCAGCACGTTCTCCTTTACCGTAAACGTATACAACTTTTCAACACCCGAATTCATAATATACGACACCGCGTAAGCCGTAGATTCCTCCCACACACCCTCTGCCGGCATTCCCGGAAATTCGCCGTTGACCACCATCGCCTTCATCTCGAAGATACAACGGATCAGCCTGTTAGGAATCCCCTTATGTAATACGGCCCGCAGTGACTGGTACAGAAGCTTTAACATCTCCTTCTCGTCGTTATTCTCTCTCGTATAGTAATCCGCTACTTCGAGGAAATACATGCCATAGTAGGCGCCTTCAAAATCTTCCCGCAATCCCTCGAAATAATTGCTGATCGTGGCATCGATCAGCGTGTAGGAGCTTCTGCCCGCGTACAATTTGAATTCTCCGAAAGAGAAAGGATTGGTTGCCGCCAGTAACCTGCTGTTAGGCTTGCGCGCCCCTCTGGCAAAAGCGGATATCTTTCCTTTCTCCTTCGTCAGCAGTACCACCCTTCTGTCGTACTCGCCTATCGGCTCAGCCTTTAAAACCATTCCCGTAATCTGTGTATATTCCTGCATGAGAATGTTCTCCTGACCCTTCCTTCCCCTCACTTGTCTCTATCTTTTCATCCTGTGCCGCATTTCTATATGCCAGAAAATCATCAATCCTGCCTGTTATCATAAACTTATCCCAGTAATTTATCTCCTTCATCTTACGCCCCCTGATCCTTTGCTGATGTATAATGATAGGGTTCGCAGATTTGCCTTTTTCTATTCCGTTTCTTTCGGGTTATAGCCGAAATTTTTCAACAGATAATCACTGTCCCGCCAGTCCTTCTTTACTCTCACCCAAAGCTTCAGATTGACCTGACACTCCACCAGTTCTTCGATATCCGGCCGGGCCAGGGAACCGATCCTCTTAAGCATACTGCCCTGTTTGCCAATGATGATCCCCTTGTGGGATTCCCGCTCACAGACGATGGTCGCCTCGATATCTACAATGCGTTTGCGGAATTTCATCAGCTCGATCGTCACCGCGATCCCGTGCGGGATCTCATCCTCCAGGCAGCGCAGCGCTTTCTCCCTGATCAGCTCCGCCACAATCTGCCGCATGGGCTGATCCGTCACGGTATCTTCATCGTAAAAAGGCTCCCCATACGGCAGGTACTTCATAATACAGCCGATCAGCACCTCCATACCATCCTTCTTCAAGGCGGATACCGGCACGATCTCTGCAAAGTCCAACTGCTTCCTGTAGGCATCTATATAGGTAAGGATCAGCTCCTTCTGAACGGTGTCAATTTTATTGATCACTAAAATAACAGGTGTTTTCGTCCTTTTCAACTGTTCGATGATATGCTGTTCCCCGGCGCCGATATAGTCCGTCGGCTCCACCAGCCAGAGGATCACATCCACATCCTCCATGGTGCGCTCCGCCACGTTGACCATATAGCTGCCAAGCTTGTTCTTCGCCTTATGAATACCCGGCGTGTCCAGAAATACGATCTGCCCCTCCTCAGAAGTATAGACCGTCTGAATCCTGTTCCTGGTCGTCTGCGGTTTATTCGACGTAATGGCGATCTTCTGCCCGACCAATGCGTTCATCAGCGTTGATTTCCCTACATTGGGTCTGCCGATCAAAGTGGCAAACCCGGATTTAAATTGTCTGTTTTGATTTTCCTGCATATGCTTCTGTCTGCTTTCTCCGTTTTCTCTTCTCTTAGCTATTTTCTCTTAATTATTTGCTCTTAGCTATTTGCTCCTATGCATTTTCTCTCGGCCGTTTTCTCTTCTCTGCTTCCATGACAGATCCTCATTTATCTGCAGATGTGTTCTCTTCACCTGGCTTTGCACGATCAGCAGTCTGCTCCTCCTGCCGGCTGTTCTCTCTACCGGAACCAATTGTCTGGTTCGGGGCATATGGTGCATACGGGTCATATGGGTTGTAACCGGAATACGTCTTTTTACGCCGCTTCGGCCGCTTTGCCGCCAGCTTCGCCGATACTTTCACCAAAATGAACACGATGACGATGACAATACCGATCATTACCAGCCAGACAACCAGATAGGGGATGTTGATCACAAACCAAATCAACGTATCCTGTATCTCAATACCGATATCTTCCACGCTCTCCAGAAAACCTCTGTGGATCCGGTCACCTATGGAAGCGCCCTCCGACGGAGAATAACGCACCACCTCATCCACACCCAGATAAACAGTGCTGTAATCGATCTTATTGTCAAAAGTACGCAGCTGCGCTTCCATGCTCTCGATCTGGTAACGCACCTCGGACAAACGTCCCTCGATCGCTATGATATCCTCCACCGATTCCGCCTGTTTCATCAGTTCCAGCAGTCTGTCCTGTTCCGTGAGAAGCGCCTTCTTATGACTCTCCAGATCTACATACTGCAGCGTCACGTCAGTCACACGCTCGGAGCGGCTTGTCACGTTGGTCCGCTGCCCAATCTCTTCCAGAAATACCTCCAGCTGCTGCCGTGGTATCCGCACTGTAATGCTGGCATAACGCAGGTATTTCGTACCCTGATAGTCCTTGGCATATTGCTCGTTCCTGCTGAAAGTGGACATCTCCTCTATGTAACCGCCCAGTGCCGCAACCCGCTGCTCGATGGACGGCAGCAGCGTATCAAACTGCTCCGTCTCCACGTCCAGCGTCACGTTCTTGATCAACTTCCGCTCGGAGACAGCCTGCTGTGTTATCTCAGGCCCCTCCGCCCCTTCCTGCACATCACTGGTTTCCGCCACTCCCTCCTCCGCCACGGCCTCCTCATAGAATCCGCCGCCGGCTTCGGCAGCTGCCGTATCTGCAGCTGCATTCTCATAAGCGTAGGTTCCTTTACTTCCGGAGCTACCGCAGCCGGACAGCGCCGCCGCAAGCAGGCAAGTGAGCAGTAAACCGCTGACATATCGATACCTATATTTCTTTCTCTTCTTCATACGCTTCCTCCCATACGGTCTTCTAGTGAAAAAGATACGCAATCTCTCCAAACCGTTTCGCATTCTCCTTGATCTTCTCCTCATTGCCCACAACACACAGACAATCATCCTCCATAAAGGCCCGGATATATGCCGCCAGGCCACGAATCGTATCCGCATCCGCTGCCAGCAGTTCATCCCTGTCCTTCTGTACCTGTGCGAGATCATAATGGGTCATATAACCTGTCAGAGAATACATTCCCTTAGCCGACGGTGTCAGCGGCATATCCAGTTCGCTCACCGCTCCGATAATATACTGCGTCATCGTACGCTCATCCGCCTCGAAATGTGCGATATGCTCCGCCGCCTTCTCATACACATCGATGGTCTTTTCCAGATTCGGATCCCGGTAAGATACGAAATAGCTGTCCCCTGCCTTGCCGAAATTGCACATACAACCATAGGCGCCACCCTTTACGCGCACCTGTGTCCACAGATAATCATACCCCATCAGCACACGCAGTACGCGCAGCGCACCGTTGTATGGCAATCCCTTTTTCACGAAATTGCCGGCACGACACACATACTGAATCTGAGCCGAGGACATAAAACCTTCATTCTTCTTCACCGGAACCGGATCGTAGCCGCTCGTTTCCACTGGATCCGTATACAGCCCGGCCTTAAACTTCTCGATCAACGGTTCGATCCCCGCAAGTCCCTGCTGCTGTGCCGTATAGTCCACCAGAAGATTCTCCGGACGGAAGATATAACGGACAACCGCCTGCAGCTTGGATGTCAGCTCTTCTTTTCTTCCCTCAAACTCCTTCTCCAACCCTTCTAACAGACGGTAAAAAGGAAGCCCGTTAATATGCTCCAGCACCATCGCCGGCTTGGACTGATAGGCCATCGCCCGGCCTGCCGCCAGTGTATGCCCCGCCGACAACATATTCGCCTGCTTGCAGGAGCGCGCCTCCGCCACCAGCTCATAGAGCCGCTTCGCGCTCGTATAATCCGACTTTGTCAGGATCTCCTCCGCCAGCGCAAAAGCCTGCGGAAGATTCTCATACAATACCTTCACCTTCAGATCCAGCGTAGCCGTATATTTCTCCAGATTCCCTGCATCCGTATAGGTGTTCACCGCCGGCGCAATACCGCCTGTCTGCAGATTGATCTCATTGTACAGTTCACTGTAGCTGTAATGTTCTGTATCCACCAGGCCGAGCACTGTCTTTAAGACGCCGACATAAGGGAACAGTTCCGCCGGCACCTGCCTTAGATCAAACATAAAGCGCAGATATCCGATCCCGTTCGTGTAAATATCGTGATACAAGAGCACCGTATCGCCGACTTTCTTTTCCTCATTGGTGTAAGGCATGGCCTCCTTCTTCATATCCGCCCTGGACAGCAGCGGGATCTTCTCCAGATCCTCCTTCGCGCTCGGCTCCTCCTGATACTGCACAAGCGCCTCTGTCTCTTGTACGATCTTCTCGATCTCCTCTCTGCTCATGGACGCCTTGCGCTTTGCGAGTTCCTCCGCCAGCGCCTTCTCCTTTTGGCCCGTCAACCCCTTAACAGGTCTCACGACCACCACGCTCTTATGCTGATTGTCGATCAGACAGGTTCTGATCATCTCTTCGTAGTAAGAAGTCTCCACTTCCTGTTTCAGTTCCCGGTAGATCTCTAACAGCTCCACCTCCACAAAGGGCCTGCTGTCGTCATACAGCCAGGTCTCCAACATCTGCAGGCCATACATCAGTCCCTTCGGATAAGAGCCAAAGTCCGCCTCTCTGTATTTGAACTCACTGTTGTTCAGGCTGGCTGACAGCGACTTCTTATCAAGTCCCTTCTGCGCTATCTCCTGCAGTGTATCTTCTATAATCCGGATAAACTCCTCCTTCTGCTCCACGTTGGCATTCTTCGCGATCACGGAAAAATAAGGCTGCTTCACACCCGTATCGTACAGACAGCTTAAATCTGTGCCGATTCCCGCATCCAGCAGCGCCTGCTTGACCGGCGCGCCCGGCATCGAACACAGCACATCCGCCAATGCCGCAAACCCGTTACAGAACTTAGGATCCGGCAGTTCCCCCAGCGAGACATTGTAGGCCAGATAGCTGTTATCCTGCTCGGATTCACTTTCCATGATGGAATACTCTCTCTCTACGCTTCGCATCTCCGAAAAAGCAGGCTCCGTTGACAACACGGAGTCCACCGTAAGCGCATCATATTTGGAGAGATATTCCTCGTCAATATACGCAAGCTTCTCCGCCATATCCATATCCCCGTACAGATAGATATAACTGTTGGAAGGATGATAGTACCGTTGATGGAATGCCAGGAAATCTTCATAAGTAAGCTCAGGAATCACGTCCGGATCTCCACCTGACTCCACCGCGTAAGCCGTATGCGGATACAGCGAATTCATAATCTCCCGCTCCAGCACGTCATCCGGCGAAGAGTAAGCCCCCTTCATCTCACTGTAAACAACGCCGTTGATCGTCAGCTCATCATCAGCATTCTCCATCTCATAGTGCCAGCCCTCCTGTCTGAAGATCTTCTCCTCCCGATAGATATTGGGATGCAGCACCGCGTCCAGATAAACATCCATCAGATTCTGGAAATCCTTCGCATTACAGCTGGCCACGGGATACACCGTCTTATCCGGATAAGTCATGGCGTTCAGAAAGGTATTCAAAGATCCCTTAGCCAGTTCGATAAACGGATCCTTCACCGAAAACTTATCTGACCCGCACAGAACCGTGTGCTCCACGATATGCGCCACCCCCGTACTGTCCTTCGGCGGCGTCCGAAACCCGATATAAAATACCTTGTTCTCGTCATCATTCGACAAAAGCGCTACTCTGGCCCCTGTCTTATTATGTTTCAGTAAATAACTGACCGAATTTAAATCCTTGATCTCCCGTTTCTCGATCACCGTATACGCCTGTAACTGTTCTATCTGCATAGTCTGTATAAACTCCTTTCCTTCACGTCTTTCACTGCGTTACATTTAATTTATAGTATACCACCCAAACTAAAATTTAGTAAAGCAAAAACCGCAGTTGTCTATCCTGCGGTTCGCAAATCAACTTAATTATTCTCAAACGCTGAACGCCATCACGCCAAGCTTCGACAGCACCAGCTCCTGCACAACAACCCCACACTTTTTCTTCTGCGCCAGATTCATCTTCACAAACTCTTCCAGCTTCATCACCTTACCCTCATACTGCACACTGCTTCCGCCAAGCAGACGCTTCTTCTCCACCAGCATACTGACCTTAACTCTGGCTTTAAGCTGCAAGTAGGTTTTATAGGAAAACTGTTCCGGCGTCATATAATACAGCTGGCTCTCCAGCGTCGTCTCCGGATCGGTGTCTTTCAGGATATAGTGCTCCACAATACTCTTATATTTGAACGTGACCATCTCATCCTGCAGGATCTCCGCATAACTGTACTTCGCGCCCAGATACAAAGACCCTGTATCCTGCATAAAATATTTGAAATCTCTGTTCTGTTGTTCCACCGGCGTTACCATCCTGTCTTTTCTTAATGTACCAGCGCTTCGATCTTATCCCCGCTCATACGGATGGCATCCTCAACCGCGCGCCTGCTGAGCCCTGAATCCTGCATCACTTCCTCCACTGTCACCTTCCGGTGCAGCTCCGCGTACAACTCATTGGCCGTCTTGGCCACCTGGTTGACCTTGTCCAGGATTCGCTGATCCTTCTTCACTTCCTCCGCGTTCCTTGCGATATACTCTTCCATAGCATCCATGATCATCTTGCCAAGCATTCCCTGTGCCTCGGAGGCGTGTTCCAACGCGCCCAGCATCGTAACGCCCATGGCTGCCGCCACATTCCCCTCGCCGATCAGATCCTCCAGATAGACGCCCTGCCCCGCATAAAGCTTCGCGATCTCGGCCACCTCCGGCAAATATAACTCCGTTAGTCTGCTGCGTGCATCCGCATCTCCAGCCATCGCTGACAGGGTAATCGCCTCCCGCTCTCCGTCAGATACCGTAGGCAGTTCCCGCAACTGACTCAGATAAGTCTCCAGATAATCTTTCTCTTCCGGCGCCAGATACTCCTCCGGATCTACCGGCTCTCCGATCCCGATCTTACGCTGGTGCAGATAAGCATACACCATGCCCATCTGTTCTCCGCTTAAAGCAAGCGCCGCAAAAGCTTCCTCCACCTGCTCCTTCGAGATACAATTTCCCTGTTCCTTAGCCGTCTTCCTGACCTGCTCCAGGGTTTGTGCAAATAAAAGTTCTTTCTTCTCCGTACTCACGCTTCTACCATAATCCTTCAAACTGATAATCCGTTCCTGCTATTGCATTCCACGCACCAGCAGGTAACACTTCCTGTATGGATACTTCGACATACCGGAAACGGCAGCCCTGCCTCTGCCCTCTATGATCTGTGGATATGCGTATGGGTATACAAATGCTCTTCACAGTACTCGTAATTTCCGTCGCACTTGGAGCAGAACCTGAACTGCAGCTCCGGACTGTCCACCTCTGTTCTGCCGCAGATCGCACATTTATGCTTGGTGATACCCGCACTCCGCTTCACATCCCGCTTAAACTCATGTCGTCTGTGGATCTGCTTCGGATTCAGATGCATCATATTCCGGGAGGTCACGAAAAAGACTACGAAATTGAGCAGCGAGGCGCCGATCGCAAATTTGTGTTCCACCCCCGGCGACATAAATTCAAACAACAGCATGACCGCATAGGCGACACCCATCCATTTTACCTTCACCGGAATGATGAACATCAACAGCACCTGCACATCCGGGAAAGTCGCGGCAAATGCCAGAAAGATCGACATATTGATATAGTAAGTACTGAAAAACAACGAAGCATACTGGAAATAGGGAACAGCGCCGCCTGCAAGTTCCGCGCCGTTGAACAGATAGCGGAAGCCCATCAGGAGAAAACTGCCTGCAATCGTAAACAGCATTCCCTGGAATAAATATACATTATACCGATAGGTTCCCCACGTCCGTTCCAACGTCGTACCGATAGAACAATAGAAATACAACATAATGACCATCAGGAAAATATTACTGCTTGACGGCGGAATCAGAATCCATGTAAACAGCCTCCACACCTGTCCGTGCAGAATCGCATAAGGATCCAGCGTAAGATAGCCGTACAACAGACCCTGTCCGCCGAACATCTGCAGCAGATACCCCACAGCATAGCACATCACCAGCACAAAGGAAAGATTTCTGATCGCGTATTTTCCAAATTTACGTTCAAAAGGGCTCATTTTCATTTTAACTCCACGCCTTTCAAGTATTTTCATCTTTAAAATTGAATATATTTTATCACCCCTTTATTTAAAAGTAAACGATACAGCCCTCAAAAATGCAGAAGTCATAAAAATTTTATAAATACATCCTGAAATCTTAACACTTTACCAACAATTAGCCGATTGATTTTTGCATAACGGTGTCGTATAATGACAGAGTCTGTCAGGCAGACTTCCTATTTAAATAGGTAAGCATACATCCTGTACAGAACCCCGAAACAAGAAAAACACCGATGCCGGACAGCTGTCCGGTATCAAAAGATCATAAAATCAGAGAAGGAGTGATATCTGAAAATGAGTCAGATGCAGTATACTCTTGGTATTGATATCGGATCCACGACCGTAAAGATCGCCGTTCTAGGTCCCGGGCAGCAAATACTCTTTTCCGACTATCAAAGACACTTTGCAAACATAAAAGAAACCCTTTCCGGTCTGCTTTCGCAGGCTTATGAGAAGCTGGGCAGCCTGCCCGTACACCCGATGATCACCGGTTCCGGCGGTCTGACACTGGCCAATCATCTGGAGATTCCTTTTATCCAGGAGGTAATCGCAGTCTCCACCTCCCTGCAGACCTTCGCCCCGGTCACTGACGTTGCGATCGAACTGGGCGGCGAGGACGCCAAGATCATTTATTTCGAGGGCGGCAATGTGGAACAGCGTATGAACGGGATCTGCGCCGGCGGCACCGGTTCTTTCATCGACCAGATGGCCTCCCTGCTGCAGACAGATGCGCCGGGCCTCAACGAATATGCGAAGAACTATCATTCCCTGTATACCATCGCGGCCAGATGCGGCGTATTCGCCAAATCGGACATCCAGCCGCTGATCAACGAAGGCGCGACGAAAGAGGATCTGTCGGCCTCTATTTTCCAGGCCGTAGTGAACCAGACCATCAGCGGGCTGGCCTGCGGGAAACCGATCCGGGGGCATGTCGCTTTCCTGGGCGGTCCCCTGCATTTCCTGTCGGAATTGAAACAGTCCTTTATCCGCACGCTGAAACTGGACGAAGAACATATCATCGATCTGGATAACTCGCATCTGTTTGCCGCCATCGGTTCCGCCCTGAACGCCAGGGAGGAGGTATCTTATACGATGGAAGAACTGGTGGGCAGACTATCCTCCGATATCAGGATGGAATTTGAAGTGGAACGCATGGAGCCCCTGTTTGCCTCCGCCGCAGAATACGAGACCTTCCGTAGCAGACACTCGGCTCATCATGTGGCTACTTCCGACTTGTCTACCTACAAAGGTAACTGCTTCCTGGGAATCGATGCCGGTTCCACCACAACCAAAGTTGCCCTGGTGGGAGAAGACGGCTCACTGCTCTACTCTTTTTACAGCAGTAACGACGGCAGTCCCCTGAAAACAGCCATTCGTTCCCTGAAAGAGATCCACGCCCTTCTGCCGGAGGGTGTAAAGATTGTGCGCTCCTGCTCCACCGGCTACGGCGAGGCCCTGATGAAAGCCGCTTTTCTGTTGGATGACGGCGAGGTGGAGACGGTGGCCCATTACTTTGCCGCCGCTTTCTTTGACCCACAGGTGGACTGCATCCTGGATATCGGCGGACAGGACATGAAGTGCATTAAGATCAAGAACCAGACCGTGGACAGCGTACAGTTAAATGAGGCCTGCTCTTCCGGCTGCGGTTCCTTTATCGAAACCTTTGCCAAATCCTTAAACTACGGCGTCGATGAGTTCGCCAAGGCAGCTCTTTTTGCCGAGCATCCTATTGACCTCGGCACCCGCTGTACCGTATTTATGAATTCCAAGGTAAAGCAGGCGCAGAAAGAAGGAGCATCCGTCTCCGATATCTCCGCCGGTCTTGCCTATTCCGTGATTAAGAATGCCCTGTTCAAGGTGATCAAGGTGTCCGACGCCTCGGAATTGGGCCGCCATATCGTTGTCCAGGGCGGCACCTTTTACAACGACGCGGTACTGCGCAGCTTCGAGAAGATCGCAGGCTGTGAGGCCATAAGACCCGATATCGCCGGAATCATGGGCGCTTTCGGTTCCGCCCTGATCGCCAGACAGCGCTACAAAACAGGCGAACACACTTCCATGCTCAACATCGAGCAGATCATGAACCTGCAATTCGAGACAAGCATGGCCAAATGTAAGGGCTGTACCAATAACTGTCGTCTTACCATTAATAAATTCACAGGTGGACGCCAATACATCTCCGGCAACCGCTGCGAACGCGGTCTGGGCAAGACCAAAAACGAAAACAACCTGCCCAATCTTTACGATTATAAGCTGAAAAGGCTTTTTTCCTATGAAGCGCTGTCTCCCGATAAAGCGCCCCGCGGTACGGTAGGGATTCCGCGTGTTCTGAATATGTATGAGAACTATCCGTTCTGGTTCACCTTCTTTACGAAGCTGGGCTACCGGGTGGTTCTCTCCCCCAGCTCCAACCGCCGGATCTATGAACTGGGCATCGAGTCCATTCCCAGCGAATCGGAATGCTATCCGGCGAAGCTGGCCCACGGCCATGTGGCCTGGCTGATCAGCCAGAAGGTTGATTTCATCTTCTATCCCGCCCTTTTTTATGAACGGGATGAGTTCCATGAGGCCAACAACCACTATAACTGCCCGATCGTCACCTCCTACTCGGAGAATATTAAGAACAACGTGGATGAGATCGGCCGCGGGGAAGTCGTACTGCGCAACCCTTTCATGTCCTTCCAGTCTCTGCAGACAGTCACTTCCGCTCTCACCAGGGAGTTTCAGGAACTGCCTGTCACCGCGGTGATGGATGCCGCCGAGGCGGCCTGGGAGGAGCTGGCCCGTGCCCGCCAGGATATGCGCGACAAGGGGGAAGAGGTTCTGCGTTTCATGGAAAAGAATCATAAGCGCGGTATCGTTCTCGCCGGCAGGCCTTATCATATCGATCCGGAGATCAATCACGGTATCCCGGAGCTCATTAACTCCTACGATCTTGCCGTGCTGACGGAGGATTCCATCTCCCATCTGGCGAAACCCGAGCGGCCGCTGATCGTATCCGACCAGTGGATGTATCATTCCCGGCTATACGCCGCCGCAAGCTATGTCAAGACAAGAGACGATCTGGACCTGATTCAGCTGAATTCCTTCGGCTGCGGCCTGGACGCCGTCACCACCGACCAGGTGAACGACATCCTGTCCGGCTCCGACAAGATCTATACCTGCCTCAAGATCGATGAAGTCAACAATCTGGGCGCTGCCAGAATCCGGATCCGTTCCCTGCTCTCCGCCATCAATGTCAGAGAACAGAAGCACAAGGAGCGCACCGTTCGTTCCAACGCCATCACCAAGGTGCCTTTTACCGAAGAAATGCGCAAGGAATATACGATCCTCTGCCCGCAGATGTCACCGATCCACTTCGAAATCCTGCAGGCAGGCTTCAGAGCCTGCGGCTATCACTTCGAAGTGCTGGACAACGCCAACCGCCACGCTGTGGATATCGGTCTGAAATATGTAAATAATGACGCGTGTTATCCGTCCCTGATCGTAGTGGGACAGATCATGGACGCCCTGCTTTCGGGCAAATATGATTTGAATAAGGTGGCAGTCATCATGACCCAGACCGGCGGCGGCTGCCGCGCCACCAACTATGTAGGTTTTATCAGACGCGCTTTGGAGAAAGCCGGTATGCCGCAGATCCCTGTGATTTCTTTAAACCTGGCCGGCATCGAGAGTAATCCCGGTTTCCACCTGAACGCCGAGCTGCTTCTGCGGGCCGCTTACAGCGCTCTCTTCGGCGATATCTTCATGCGCTGCGTCTATCGTATGCGCCCTTATGAGAAAGAACCCGGATCCGTAGACCGGCTTCATCAGAAATGGATACAGAAATGCTGCGCCTTCGTGTCCGGCAAACATATGAATTACTTTACGTTCCGGAAAATGTGCCGTCAGATCATACGGGAGTTTGACGCCATACCGATCCACGAGAAAATGCTAAAACCGAGAGTCGGCATCGTAGGCGAGATCCTCGTGAAGTTCGCTCCGGCTGCCAACAATCACCTGGTGGAGCTTCTCGAAGCCGAAGGTGCGGAGGCGGTAGTGCCGGATTTGCTGGATTTCATGTTCTACTGCTTCTATAATCAGATCTACAAAGCGGATTATCTGGGAACATCCGGCAAAACTGCCCTGATTTCCCGGTTCAGCATCTATGCTTTGGAGAAGCTGCGAAGCGCAGCTGCCGACGCCTTTTTAAAGAGCCGGCACTTTGAGCCACCGGTCAGCATCTATAAACTGGTGGAATACGCCAGACCGATCGTCAATATCGGCAATCAGACCGGCGAGGGCTGGTTCCTGACCGGTGAGATGATAGAGCTGATCCAGGACGGCGTCAATAATATCGTCTGTACTCAGCCCTTCGGCTGCCTGCCCAACCACGTAGTGGGAAAAGGCGTGATCAAAGAACTGCGCAGGCGTTTCCCGCTCTCCAATATCGTGGCCATAGACTACGATCCCGGCGCCAGCGAAGTAAATCAGCTCAACCGGATCAAGCTGATGCTGTCCACCGCTCAGAAGAATCTGAAAAAGGAACAGGCCGAAAAGCATTCAAAAGCAAGAAGAGCCGAGAAACACTAAAAACAGCGAAAATGCAGGAGAAATCCTGAATGCAGCAGACTAAACAGATTCAAGAGATAATAAAAGATACCCTCAGAATGCAGGATCCAGACAACGCATTCTGAGGGTATTCGTTATTCTATTCTATCCAATCTATCAGAAGACTGTCAGAAGCCATAGACCGTTACATCTGCTTCCGCACCACCAGATACTCATTATCCAGCCGGTAAAAAGAACACTCAAAATTACCACCCCGCAGGAAGCGGCTCATATCGTCTTCATCCAAATCAACCATGCAGACATAACACTCATAATCTTCATCATACTGATAATTACTGCAGGTATCACAGCTGCTCATATCTACTTCCCTCTCTCCGGCCAAAAGGCGGCTGTCAATAAAAGATCTTATCAATAAAAGATCTTATCAACAAAAAATCTAATCAATAAAAGGTCTTGTCCACTCTGCGGTTAACAAACCTGATCTTGCCCTTGATCTCCTCCGCCAGTTCCTGAATGGCTTCATCAGCCGTCTCCTTCTGCAGCTGGTTCACACAAAAAATACAGGTGCCGAACTTATCGTTGGAAAAAAACTTCGGTTTCTCCCACTTTACAAAATAAGATACCCTGTGCTTGAGCAGTAACTTCTCAATCTTCTCCTTAGTCGCAAGATCGTTTACCTGACACCACTCCAGTTCATTATGTACTTTCACTTTCTGATATGCAGTCTCCATGATCCCCTCCGTGTATTTTCGGTAAAAACCGTAGTACATTTTAATTATAGCTTATTTTGAACGATTGTGCAATTATTGCGTGACAGCTTTTTTTATGCTATAGTGATAAAAATATGCTACCGTGATAAAAATTTGAAAGAAATGCGAGGAATACTACTATGCCCATTAAAATAGCGGACTCTTTACCGGCAACCACCACTCTGGAGAAAGAAAATATTTTCGTCATGACCGAATACCGCGCCATGCATCAAGATATCCGTCCGCTGGACGTTCTGATCCTGAATCTGATGCCCACCAAGATCGTGACGGAGACTCAGCTGCTGCGTAAGCTGTCCAACACGCCTCTTCAGGTCAATGTAGAGTTCCTGCAGACTGCCAGCTACGTGCCGCAGCATACCGATTCCAACCATCTGGAATCTTTCTATACCACCTTCGATCAGGTTAAGAACCGGAAATACGACGGCATGATCATCACCGGTGCACCTCTGGATTATGTGAAGTTCGAAGATGTCACCTACTGGGACGAACTTTGCACCATTATGGCCTGGGGAAAGAAACATGTCCACTGTACGCTTCATCTGTGCTGGGGCGCCTTCGCTGGGCTTTATTACCTCTACGGGCTGGACCGCCACGATCTGAAAGATAAGCTTTCCGGAGTCTATGCTCACAAAATCATCAAGAAGAATTCACCCCTTTTCCGCGGCTTCGACGATGTCTTCTATGCACCCCAGTCCCGCGCTATGGGCATCACGGCTGAGAAGATAGCTTCCGTTCCGGACTTAGAATTGATGGCCATATCCGACGAAGCGGGCGTAACGATCGTCAAGACCACTGACAGCCGCCATTTCTTCGTCACCTGTCATCCGGAATATGATGCGGATACGCTGGCGCTGGAATATTTCAGGGATCTGAACAAAGGAATGAATCCTTCCATTCCGGCGAATTACTTCCCGGACGACAATCCGGAGAACCCGCCAATCGTCAACTGGCGCTCCACCGGACAGCTGTTGTATTCCAATTGGCTGAATTATTACGTGTACCAGACGACACCATATGATATTCGGACAATTGAGTAATACGGGCGAAAACAGCCTGTTTTCAAGGGTTTGCAAAGTACTGCGCCTGGGATGCGGCGCGGTACTTTTTTACATTATTTCCTGTTTTTGCATATATTATGATGAAAAAATAGGGTACAGGGCAAAAGGTTGTAGGATACAGATTGGGATCATATTATTCTGAACACTCATGTTTTTTCTTCCGGAACACTAATGTTCAATTTTTCCATTTCTTTTTGTTTAAACTCTTCCGAAATATGCACATAGATATCCATCATCATCTGTAAAGTCGCATGACCCAGATACTTCTGTACCATATTCAGCAAAATACCTGTCTCTATACATCTCGCAGCGAATGTATGGCGAAATGTATGCACTGAAAGCATTGATCCTCTTGATAGCCTCGTTTAATATTACGAAACATATAGGTGTATTGAATTTGGTCACAAAAAGAAGATTTCCCAATTCATTTGTTTGAATATACTTCCTCGACAGAATACTCAAAAAGTCTTTCTGCTGCTCCTTTGATAAGTCTATATGTATAGCACTTCAGAAAGAGGAACATGGTGCAAATCAGATAATGAATTTTCATAGATTTCATTTAATTAAAAGTTTCCCAATCTGTCGGACTATAGAAGCCCGACAGATTGATTCG
>CANRZW010000004.1 GCA_947644545.1 uncultured Lachnospiraceae bacterium | reverse complement strand
TTGATGCACTCTCGCTATCACTCAGGCTTGTTGATGCACTCTCGCTATCGCTCAGACTTGTTGATGCACTTTCGCTATCGCTCAGGCTTGTTGATGCGCTTTCGCTATCGCTCAGGCTCGTCGATGCGCTCTCGCTATCGCTCAGGCTTGTCGACGCGCTCTCACTATCACTAAGGCTGGTCGAAGCACTCTCACTATCGCTCAAGCTGGTCGAAGCACTCTCACTATCGCTCAGGCTTGTTGAGGCACTTTCACTATCGCTAAGGCTTGTCGATGCACTCTCGCTATCACTCAAGCTGGTCGATGCGCTCTCACTATCGCTCAAGCTTGTTGAACCACTTTCGCTATCACTCAGGCTTGTCGACGCGCTCTCACTATCACTAAGGCTGGTCGAAGCACTTTCACTATCACTCAGGCTTGTCGATGCGCTTTCGCTATCACTCAGGCTTGTTGAACCACTCTCGCTATCACTAAGGCTTGTCGACGCGCTCTCACTATCACTCAAACTGGTTGAGGCACTTTCACTATCACTAAGGCTCGTCGATGCACTCTCGCTATCGCTCAGGCTTGTTGATGCACTCTCGCTATCGCTAAGGCTTGTCGATGCGCTTTCGCTATCACTCAGACTTGTCGATGCGCTTTCACTATCGCTCAGGCTTGTTGATGCACTTTCGCTATCACTCAGGCTTGTTGATGCACTTTCACTCTGCAATCGATTTCTTAATGATTCACTCTCACTGAGGTACGTAGACTCTGACAAACTTTTTAGTTCTGATAGCGACTCACTCCCACTAAAAAACGTACTTGCACTGTCCGACATGGAGAACCGAGTCGATTCTGATGTACTTTGGCTAGTTGAAGCAACTGTACTAAGTTCATCGCTTATTCTCAGCGATTCAGAGAAAGCAATTTCTCTTTCTCTTTCACTTTCACTCTTCGCTTCACTAAATGCCAGCGATTTTTCATAATATTCTGCGATTTCACTGTTATTATGGAAAGAATCCTTACCCTCTTCATACTCCTTATCTGATATGTAAGCATCTCCACCCTTTGTATTACCGTCTTCTATACCAAGAATTGGATTGCCATCCTTATCTACCGGAAGTTCTATGACAATTATAGAGCCAATCTTATTCTTATTATTACTATTTATAGGGTTGCCATTTTTATCTCCAGTGACATAATCATAGTATTTCGTATATTTATTTCCATTTACATCTGTATATTCTACTTTTACATAATTTTTTGTTGTTCCATCCTTTACCCACTCGTAAATCGTAATATCCCGATAATGATTCACCGTAGCATCCGTATACGCCTTAAACCTTATCAGAAGTTCAGCTAATTTATCTGCTGCCTTCCAATAAGAGTTTACTACTGTGTCTTTTTCACCACCCCACCAATAATGATCACTCTTATCAAGTTCCTGCTCTACTAGCTCCTGCTGTTTTGTAATATCTTCTTTTAATTTTGTAAGTTCATCCAGCCACTCCTGCTTACCATTAAGCTTATCCAACGCACTATCATACTCACTATTCGCATTGGAAACTGATTCCGAAGTAGCCATATCTAAACTATTTGCTGTCGACTGAAATGCCGAAAGACTCTCACTCAGCTGCAAAGATTCACTTGCTGATGTTTCAAATTCTTCCGATAATCTATTGGAAGCAAATTCACTTGCTGCCATAGACTCTGACGCTCTTTCACTATAAGTCTGCGACCAGGCTGCGCTTTCACTGGTAGACCGATCGATCAGTGCCTGCTCTTCTTCTGTCAATTTTATACCAGCTGCCAGTTTCGCCTGCGCTCTTCTCAATATCACTAATTCCGCCGAAGTAAAACTTCCAGACTCATCTTCCTTTTCAGAGGGAAATTCTGATTCCTCTGACTCAGAAACTGATCCCTCAGATTCAGAGGTTGACTCTTCTGACCCCGATGCTGACTCTTCCGACCCTGAGGCTGATTCTTCCGATCCAAAGGCTGACTCTTCTGACCCCGATGCTGATTCTTCCGATCCAAAGGCTGACTCTTCTGACCCTGATGCTGACTCTTCCGATCCAAAAACTGACTCCTCTGATCCAAGCGAGATTTCTTCAGAATCTATCATAGATTCACTGGACTCAGCAGATGCATTTTCAGAACCGGAATTCACTTCTTCCTCGTTGTCAGTTGTTGTAGTACTTTCTACTATTTCTGCACTATCTGCCATTGTAGTGCTATCTGTTGTCGCTTCATCTTCTGTTGTCGAAGTATTCTCTGTCGCTACAGAATTTTCTGTCGATGCAGCACTATCCGTTACCACGGTGCTTTCAACTGTTGTCCCATTATCAATCGTGACATCACTGCTTATTTGCTCCGTACTGTCAACTGTCCCTGTACTCTCCTGTTCTTCTGCAGGAAAAATCAGTTCACCATCTTCACCCTGATCTACTTCAGCCGCATATACCATGTTCCCATCCTGGAACATATATGCGCCGCCAATAGCGGCGCCTGCCGATGCAATCAATTTCATTGCCTGTTTCTTTTTCATCAAACTCTACCTTGCCTTCCCTAAAAACACAATATCTCTGGGTAAACTGTTATCTATTGTAGTATAACAAAGAAAGCATTTCGCAAACTCTTTCATAACCCTTTATTTGTGCACACTTTTCCAAAATGACTTATTACTATTCCACATTTTCTCTCATAATTCTTTATCCACCAGTTCCATCTTCCAACAATCGGCAGCTAATTCCACCACGACCTCCACAAAGCTTCCGAAAATCCATATCGATACGTGCTCCGATTTCAGAAATATTTTCTTTATCTGCACCTACACATAACAATAGATACTGACTTTCACAATATTTTGTATAAATATCTCCAAGACGCAAATACTTTTGAAAAACTTCACGCAACTTCTCTCCCTGCTTTTTACAGTAATCCTGATCGTTCACAGACTTACCGTTACTGTCCAAAATTGTACATAAAAGCAATCCAAAAGACAATTTTTCCCGTTTCATAACACGCTTCAACATACGATAACAGTCCGAAAACCCCTGTAATGTACAACAATAAGCACCAGGGCATGGTATTGTCTCCAACAATCCTTCTCTAATATCTTCCTCTGTTCCTTCTGGAAAGTGCAGCCTGCTTCCCGTTTTCTGCAAATGTTCCCTCTGCTCTTTCGACAAAAAATTGCCTGTTTTCTGTATGTATGTTACAATTTTCTGATATAATATCTTTGCCTCCTTGTATTGATTTAACGCATTCAGACTGTCCACCTGCCATATTTCCCATCCTTCATTAGGATATAGCTCTATTACACGTTCTGACAGTCTTTTTAGTTTTCTGTAATCGCCTCTTTCCACCAGAAAGCTAAACAAATACTCCATCATTTCAAAATATAACTTTTGATAGTGCTGCCCTTTATCAATAACCCACTGCTCATTCGATAGGTGTGGCAAAAATTCTCCTCTATAAAGGTCACATGCCTTTTCACAAAGCTCTGCTTTTTTCCACTTATCTGATTCTTCCTTGAATTTTCGCGATGCCTTTTCAAATTCCCAGGCATCAGACTCTATCTCAATCTTTCTGCTAAACTGCAAGATTCCTGCCTGTAAATACAAATACTCTCCGGAAGGAAGCGGTGACTCCTCAAAATACTTCCGGAGTCGAAAAATTGTATTATTAAGACTAGCATTGGGATTTCCCACTTTATCCCAATTATAGAGAACTTCCACAATGTTTCTTTTGCTAACCCCTTGTTCCGGTTCAGTCATCAGTATTTGAAATAATTGACCGAATTTCGAGTCCCCCTGTCTTCCAAAAGTCAAAACTTCATCTCCATATTTAGCCGAAAATCTACCAAATAATTTTACTGATAACTTTTTTGCCCCCATTACTTACTTCCCCTTTATAAACTCTACGATTCCTCATCCGAAACATCCCATTCTTCTACCTCTCCAATCTTAGCCGGCTGAAGTTCATAGCAGCGATGAATCAGGATATCATTCCCTAAACTGCCCGCATGAAACTTCCCCTTAATCCGATCAGCTATCATCTCTGCCTGGCCCTCTGTCGTATCAATGACAAGAACAAGATATTGGCTGCTGGAATATCTCGTATACACATCGCCTACCCGGAGCGTAGATTGAATGTCTTTTTTCAATCGTTCCATTAATATATCTTTTTCATATGGTAAAACGCTTTCTCCCTGCCCATTAACTACAGTGATCAGAATAATACACACCTTTTGGCCGCTTCTGATCATCCCACGCTCCAAAAAACGGTATATTCCTTTAAAAGTTTCATAATTCTGACAATAAGCACCCGGTATCCTGATTTGCTCTAACAGATCCCTTCTGACCCTCTTAACATCCATAGCATACGGATCTTTCCTGTCATCTGTCTGCTCATTTTTCGTATATAATACAATCTTACTTTTCTCCATTTCTGCATCTATGCGCTCCCATAACTTCCTATTCGTATCTCCTGGACGCCATAAGACACATACAACTGTTACTGTAAAAGAAATTTTATCTTTTTCTTTCCTTCTGCCTGCACGAAAGCGATTCTCAATCCGTTCACGGATTTCCTGTGCACGCTGCATATCTCTGCAATTTGGCTTATAAACAAGGAATTCATCCCCGCCCCATCTACACAGAATATCTTCCTGAGCCGTCATATAAGTAAGAATCTGTGCTACCTGCTTTAAACACTCATCTCCTGCAAAATGCCCATACCAATCATTTATCTTCTGCAAAAAGTCTACATCGCACAGGAAAAATGCACCGCCTTGCTTCTTGCTCAACATAGTAGCAATCCGTGCTTCGGCAATATCCTTCTTCAAAACGCCCGTAAGGCTATCTACCTTCTCCCTCTCAGGCTGCCCATCCCCAATTCTCCCACCTCGTTTACTTATTTCTCCGGATTGTGCCTTCCATTTTATACCCATTCCCATGCCCTTATCCTTTCCGAATAGCAGCCGTCCTCCTTAACTCCTCGCTAAAATCCTCCTCATTTATCAGGATCGATCCATCTTTTCCCTCTTCCGATTAGGGTTCGGGTGCATGCAGCGCCAAGTCTTTCAGCAGTCCTCCAGCTGTTACTTCCATCAGATCCAACTGTATTCTTCAGCTGCAATATCCGGAATCATAAATAGTCAAATCGCCGTCCATATCTCTCTTGAACTCTGAATTCTACGGCTCACAATAAATACAGGGTCTTCCATCGCACATATTTTATTATAGACTCAGTTCGCCAAACTACACTTTGGTGAACTGTTACTTTTTTGTAAAAATATACAAGATAATACAGAAAATTAAGTCCATTTTGATTATATTATATGGATCTTTCTATACAGTGTCAATCGCTTTCCCCACATTTGGGCATAATTGGAAGCCGTTCATTAAAGTGTAGTTCCATGATCTATCTACTTGTCCCTCCTTCGATTTATCGTTTTTTCGTTTATATTCTTCTTCCAAAATACTTGTACAATGGGATCTCCCATGTTATTATGATCCATATACATATCCGGGAATCAGAAGTTCTGATATCACGTCTGTGGCACGTCATCTTTTCTCAAGGGCTCCCTCATATGATATATTGACGGGCAGGCCAACCTATAGAAACTATGACGCACAAACAGATAAAGCATAGACAGGGAGGTAACTATATGAACAACGAACAATTATTGCAGGCCATATCCGATATGATGGATCAGAAATTAGATGAAAAACTCGATCAGAAACTGGATCAGAAATTAGACGAAAAGCTGGACGAGAAACTACAGCCGATATACACGCGGCTTGACAGAGTTGAGAACCGGCTTAATGTGGTGGAAGTGAAGCAAGATCGCACGATCAAGAAACTGAACGATTTCCAGCTTGATGTTAAGATTGCTGAGCGGGATATTACGAACAGCATCCATAAACTCCAGGATGAGATGGAGACTGTGATTGAAGTCCTGAAGATGAACGAACTTGTTCCCCGCTAAACTTGTAAAGAAGTCTTTCTATAGGCAGCCGCCCTGCAAACCCGTACAGGGTATCAGAAGTGGCATTCCGGCTTAACACGGGCATATTGCACAAGGATATCTTTTGCGCAATATGCCCTTTTCATCTGGGAAGACAAGGGATGGTGTGCCGTTTCCTCACAGATGAAACACTCTCTGGATCTGCTTCATCGTCCCCAGCACCAGCAGGGTCTGACGGTCCGTAATGCCTGTCGCCGGCGTGACTGTAAGATTCATCCTGCCGTTCTCCTTTAACCCCATGATATTAAGGCTGTATTTCTTGCGGACATCCAGCTCGCCGACCGTCTTGCCCACCCACTCCTTCGGAACCTGCACCTCAAAGATGGCGTGTTCGTCATCCAGCTCTATATAATCAAAGATATGATCGGCGCTGTAGCGGATCGCCACCCAGTTCGCCAGCTGTTTCTCCGGGTAGATGATCTCGTCTGCCCCATTCCTTAACAGGAACTTCGCATGTACGTCACTGGCCGCTCTGGATACCACCAGCCTGGCCCCCAGCTCCTTGAGTAAAGACGTTGTCTCCAGAGAACTCTGAAAATCATCTCCGATCGCCACTATACAGAAATCAAAGTTCCGAATCCCCAATGATGTCAGGAAATCCGGATTGGTGCTGTCGCCGATCTGTGCATTCGTCACAAACGGCAGGATCGCATCAACCCGGCCCTCTCTCCTGTCTACCGCCATCACCTGATGATTCAATGCATTCAGTTTCTCCGCAATATGCCTGCCGAAACGTCCCAACCCTACTAACAAAATTGATTTCATCTAAATATCCTCCCTGACTTTCCACTTTCCATCATCGTCTTTTCTACGGCAGTTTCCTCCTGTCCACTGCCCGTTTTACGCTCCTTCTTATTACAAACCATCACGCCGGCTTCCTTCCGGCCGCTTTCCTACCCGACCATGATCTTCTCCTGCGGGAACTCCGATACATACGGATGTTTCGTAGAAAGCGCCGCATACACAATCGTCATTCCGCCTACGCGTCCCAAAAACATCAGGATGATCAGCACTGCCTTGGAGGCCACACACAGATCCGGTGTGATGCCAAGCGTCACTCCTACCGTGGCGATCGCCGAAGCCGCCTCGAACAGCGCCGGTACGATCGACATGTGCTCTGCACAGCCGATAAAGATTCCTCCGGCCAGAAAAAGGCTTAGGTATAAGATGAGAACCGTCGCCGCATAGTGTGCCGTATCATTCGGGATTCTTCTCCCGAAAATATGCGCGTTAGGCCTGCGGCGAAACACCGCGATCGCCGTTGCGAAAAGCACTGCAAGCGTAGTCACCTTCATACCGCCGGCCGTAGAACCGGGCGCACCGCCGACCAGCATAAGCAGGATCATAATCATCTGCCCCGACTGGGTAAGCTGCGTCAGATCCACCGTATTATAACCCGCCGTACGGGTCGTGATCGACTGGAAAAAGGATGCCAGAACCCGCTCCTGTGTCGTCATTCCCGCCCATGCAGGCGTACTGAACTCATAAAAATAGAAATAAACAGCCGGCAGCGTGATCAAAAGACAGGTCACGACCAGAATCACCTTGCTCTGCATCCGGTACCGCCGCAGGCGCAGGCGGTTGCGCTTTACGTCGTCCCATGTCAGAAAACCGATGCCGCCCACCACGATCAATACCATCACGATCACGTTTATGGCCATGCCTCCAGTGTATGATGTCAGAGAGGAATACTGTTCCTTGATCCCCATCAGGTCAAATCCCGCATTACAAAAAGACGAGATCGAATGGAACAGCGCATACCAGATGCCTCTGGCAATGCCGAATTCCGGAATCATAACCGGCAGGAATGCCAGAGCGCCAAGCGCTTCGATCAACACGACCATTTTCAGGATGAATCCCGTCATTCTGATGATGCCGCCCATCTGAGGCGCGGCGATCGCTTCCTGCATGGTGCTTCTCTGCATCAGCCCGATCTTTCGCCCGGACAGCTTGGTGATAAAGACCGCTATCGTAATCACCCCCAGGCCTCCTACCTGGATCAGGCACAGGATAACCGTCTGGCCGAACGTTGACCAGTAGGTAGCCGTATCCTGGGTGATCAGCCCCGTCACACACGTAGCCGATGTGGCTGTAAACAACGCATCCAGAAAGGGCGCGCCTTCTGCGCCCGCTCTCGCCCACGGCAGCATGAGCAATATCGTTCCCAAGGCGATCACTCCCATAAACCCCAGCATAATAGTCTGGGAGGAAGACAGCCGCCTTCTCTTCCATTTCTTTTTCATCATGATTGAACCCTTCATACGCGCGCCTTCATGCACGCAAAATTTCTACAACATAAGAACTGCTACCAGTATAATCCTTTTTCATCGTTTGCACACTATAAAATTTGATTAATATTACCGCTTGACCCCCGTTCTCACAGATGGATCTCTTCTCCCAGCTTAAAAGAATACAGAATCTTCTCCGTATCCCGGTACTGCGAGAACTGCTCCAGCGCCTCCGCATAGTAATCCAACTGCACATGATAGCGCTTCGCCAGCTCCTGCGCCGTCTTCACCGCGTCCGTCTTGTAGTCGAGCAGGACATATCTGCCATTCTCCTCGAAAAAGACATCGATAATTCCCTGGATAAGCACCGTCTCCGTCTCCGGAAAGTCGCTGCTTAAACGGCTCGCCGGAAGTCCCAGCACAAAGGGCTGTTCCTTGTATAATCTCCCCGCGCGTGCCGCCTCTCCCATCCGCAGGGCAACGTCACTTGTCAGAAAAGCCACCAGTTTCGGCACCGACACAACCGCATGATACTCTGCCGAGAGCCTGCCGCTTTGCCGCATCTTCTCCATCTGTTCCTGCAATAATGCTTCCGCCTTCTTCCTGTCATTTTTGACCGCATCAGTCAACTCAGTAAAATCAAACAGTTCCATCACCTTATGGAAGGCACTGCCCCGCATGGAGCCGCTGACAGCCTCGTCTTTTTCCAGGAAACCGGGCAGATAGGGAATCACCGTCTCCTCCCCGTATAGCTTGAAGGAGAAATCCGTCTCTTCCTGCATTCCCGCCATCTTTAATTCCGATACCGTCGTCTTCGTATAGAGGCTGCGCAGATTCTCATGCGGATAATTGTAAACAAAGCTATCTGACAATCGTGTCATAAGTATGGGATCCACATCCCCGGACCTATCTGCCAACAGCAGGCTCCTCTTTCTCTCCTCCCTGTGCACCGTCTCTTCCAGTTTCTGACCCACGATCTCTTCCCAGCGATACAGTCTCATCCCGATGCTCATGTCACGCTCATACCAGGGGCCTTTTTGCTCCTGCTCCAGCCCGCACTCCCGATAGAACTCTTCCATGCACCGGTTCCTTGCCAGTGCAGCCAGCAGCAGATCCAGGAAGCTTCCCTGCCTGAGAAGCACATCATAGGAAAAGAGCATTTCCTTCTTATTCCACAGCGGTATCAGAGAGGCTGCCGTCTTTTCCGGCGCCTTCACGGTACCGGTAAGAATCAGTTTCTCCTTTGCCCTCGTCATCGCCACATATAAGATCCGCATCTCCTCCGCCAGATTATCCGCCCGCATCTTCTCGGCGATCACGTTCCTGCGCAGATCCCTGCTTCTCACACGTCTGTCCGTATCTACATAGTCTACACCGATTCCCGCATCGATATCCAGGACCAGATGCGCGCTTAAGTCTCTTGTCTGGAATCCTTTCGCCAGACCCGATACGAAACAGATCGGGAACTCCAGCCCCTTGCTCTTATGGATACTCATGATCCGCACAACATCAGCATTCTCGTCCTGCAGACCCGCCTCACCGTAATCCACCTCATATTTCTCCAGCTGCTCCATATAACGGAGGAAATGATATAAACCAAAGTAACTGGTCTTCTCGTAATCCGCCGCCTTGACCAACAGCATCTCCACATTGGCACGGCGTTTGTTCCCCTCCGGCCTGACGGCCACATAATTCAGATACTCCGTCTCCCGCAGAATCGTCTGTAACAATTCCTGCACCGGGAGATAGACTGCAAGCGCACGGTAATGTTCCAGAAGTTCCAGAAACGCGTCTGTTTTCCTGTAAAGCGGACCTGACTCCTGCTGCAGCCTTCGCCACGCTTCCCCCTCCGCTCCTTCCCGCTTTGCCTTAGCCCTGTCTCCTCCCGGCTCGTCGGATCCGCTCTCTCCTGCAGGGACCTCCTCCGCATAAGCCTTCAGGGCATCAAACAGATACTTTTTCTTCGGATAGGCTGCCCGGATCAGGGCGATCTCCTCCTCCCTGAATCCGCCCAGATAGGAGTGCATCACACCGTAAAGCGGAATATCCTGCAGCGGATTATCCAACACTCTCAGAAAATGCAGCAGTTCCTGTACCTCACTTGCCGCGAAGTATCCCGTCCGTGAAGTCATATGCACCGGTATGCCTTCTCCCTCCAGAACCCGCTTGAAAACCTCATCCCAGCCGGACGTAGTGCGAAGCAGGATCACAATATCCTTATACGATACGTTCCGCAGCGCACCGCTCTCCCGATCCGTCACCTGAAATTCCCGCATCAGCTCCCTGATCTTCCCCGCGACACCATAGGCTTCCTGCTCCCTTGCCGTAAGCGGTCTTTCGCCGCCTTTCCCCGACTGGCCGTCCGTTGCGGTCTCCTCCCCTGTCAGATCATCCGCCTTCTCCTCCACCGCAAACAGCATCAGCTCCGCCGCATTCGGATCTTCCGTCACACTCGGCTCTTCCGCCGCATTCAAATCTTCTGCCATATTCGGCTCTTCCGCCACATTCAGATCCGCCGCCAGACCCGCCGTTCTTTCCGGCACCGGATAGACTGCGCCCGGATGCAATGCCGCCAGATCGTCGTAGACGATACCGCCCACATCCCGCCCCATAATCTGTTCAAAGACCGTATTGACAGCATTCAGCACTTCCCTGCGGCTCCTGAAGTTCTGATGCAGGTCGATTTTGCGCGCCATGATCCTGCTGCCTGCCGCCTGCTGTTCCTGCTGCCCGTAAGCCGCATACTTTTCCAGGAAAAGCTCCGGTCTGGCCAGTCGGAACTTGTAGATGCTCTGCTTCACGTCCCCTACCATAAACCGGTTATACCTGCCCTCCTCTTCTCCGGAAATACAGGACAAAATATATTCCTGCACCAGATTGCTGTCCTGGTACTCATCGATCAGGATCTCATGAAAATAGCTGCGGTATTCCAGCGCAGTCTCCGTCGGCACACAGGCGCCCTTTTCCTCCTGCCTTACGAGAATCGACAAGGCGAAATGTTCGATATCATCGAAGTCCAGCAGATTCTTATCCCGCTTCTTCGCATCAAAGGTTCTCTTAAAGGCAATCGTCAGATCAATCAAGGCTCCTACCGCCTGCCCGCAGCTCTCCATCTGCCGCAGGACGCTCTCCTTACTCTGGAAAAAATATTTCTTCTTAAGATCGGTCAGCTGTTCCTTAACCGCCGTGCGGATCTCCTTCACGGCCTCCCGTTTGACAGCCAGAACCGTCTCATCTTTCCTGGAGGACAACCGGCCGAACTTAACCGTCTCGAAGGCTGTATAGAGGGCATCATAAGTTCCTGCCGCACAGGAGCCGTCCTCCCCGCATCTTTGCAGGAGTCTCTCTGTCATCTCCTTTTCCTGCTCCAGCAGTTCTGCGTACATATAAGGGCCGCCCGGCGTCTCACACATAAGGATGGCTTCCGCCAGCTTCTCCACACAACCTGCCAGAAGCAGTCTGACCTGCCGCAGTAACTCCTGCACCCAGGGTATCTCCTCGAACCCTGCCGCTCCCGCACCTGTCCCCCCGGCAGCCGTTTCCGTCCGCCCGTCCGACGCGGCGCCGTCCTCACCGCCTTCGCTTCTCCGCACCGTCACACGATAATCGGCTTTCCGCTCTTCCAGCCACTGCTCCGGGAAAGGTGTACTCATGGCAAAATCATAGAGCTTAAGAACGATCTCCTCCACCGCCGTGTCCCTGCTGCCGGAGCTGAAATATTCCATGCAGTGCACAAATCCTGCCTCTCCCGCAGCATATCCTGCTTCCAGCGCCTCCTCCAGCGCTTCCTGCCTGAGCAGCTTCCCTTCTCCCTCCTCAGCGATCCGAAACCCGGGATCCAGGCCGATCGTATGGAACTGATTGCGCAGCACGAACAGGCAGAAACTGTCTATCGTCGTGATCCTGGCATTGTGCAGCAGCGTAACCTGTTTCTGCAGATGCTCATTCTCCGGATCTGCCGCCAGTCTGTCGCCCAGCGCCCGGCTGATCCGTTCCCGCATCTCCGCCGCAGCCGCGTTCGTGAAAGTCACCACCAGCAGCCTGTCGATATCTACCGGATGCTCCCTGTCGCTCACCATCCCCACGATACGTTCCACCAGTACCGCCGTCTTACCCGATCCCGCCGCAGCGGAAACAAGCAGATTGCACCCCCGCGCATCGATCACCTGCCGCTGTTTCTCCGTAAATGAAATTCCCATCTAAATGCCCACACCTTTCAAACTTCCTACAACCGTTCAGCTTTCTTCTCCGCCGCAGCCTTCTTCCTCCTGCCGCATACACATGAGCGCTTCCTCCCTGCCAAGCTTTGGCAGCCTCCGCAGCTCATATCCCTCTATGCGTCCGTCGAATCCACACACACTCTTATAAGCACAGTAAGTACAGGCCGTATTCCCGTTCTGTTCATAAGGATTGACCGATATGGTACCCGCCAGTATCCCGCGTCCCAGCTCCCTGATCTTTTGGTTTACATAATTGGAAACCACCTGCATATCTTCCTCCTTTATGACACTGGAATACGCAGAGAACGTACCGTCCTTTTTCCGCTCCAGCGGGAGAATATCGGACTTATCCGTAAACTCCCGATCCAGCAATCTGACAGCTTCGTCATTTTCACTGACTATTCCGGTCATTTTCAGTTCCTGCAGCAGTTTCGCGTTGATCTGTTCCGGCGTCATGCCTTCCCCGTCTTCTACCAGCGGATCGGCAATATGGTAATACAGCATCGCCGCCGGCACGATCTTTTTCCCCGGATGCTTCTTCTGCTCCACCTCTACGGCCGCATTCATGTAGACTACGAGCTGCAGCTGCAGCCCATAGTAGAGCGCCGCCAGGTCGAATTTCCGGCTGCCGGACTTATAATCGATCACTTTCACATAGACCCTGTCCTGCGTCTCACAGGTGTCCACCCTGTCAATACGTCCCCCAAGCCGCATCCTGTCCTGTTCGTCCAGCGCAATATTCAGGGAATCCAGATCTTCGATCATGGAGAAGGACATCTCAAATTTCTCGGGAACAAAAGCGCCCCGCTTAAGCTGCGTCTGCAGCGTCAGGACAGTCCTGCGCAGGATCCTGGACATCCGCCGCAGCAGATGCTGATTGCGGGCGCTGCTGTACAGGATCGTCTCCCCGTATACCGCCGCATAGGTTTCGATTGCATCTTCTACCAGCTTCTGCGCCATCTCCTCCGGAAAGTCGAACCAGGTATAGCCCTTCTCTTCCAGTTTCTGTGCAAACAGTTCCAGAACGCCATGGAAGACATTTCCCATATCCACATCCTCGAAGCTGTAGCCCTCCCGTTCCCGAAGCGCCAGCCCGTACTGCAGAAAGTGGCCGTAGGCGCAGGCCGCATAACGCTCCAGACGGCTCACGCTGTTCTGCAAAAGAGTGCCGTACAGCGCACGTGTCACCATCCGCGATAAGGGCGTATCGCTGTAACGGTAGAATGCCGTCTCAATCAGGCGGTCCACCATATCCTGATACTGCGGACTGCTGTGGTAGCTGTGATAGAAAGTATACGTCTGGCGTCTGGAATTCTCCGTCATCCTGCCACCGGCATATTCCCGCAGCAGATCCGCCATCAGACCGACGCCGTCCGCACTGCACACGATCTGCTCCTCCATCGGCTCCTTTTCCGGTATCTCCACCGTAAGATGCGGATACAATTTGCGCACCAGATCGATCAGATAGGCGGGCCGCAGGCTCTTGCCGTCATTGCCCACCTTGGCATAGGACAGAAACAGCTTCTGTGAGGGTTTGGTCATGTTCAGGTACAGATACAGCCTCTGGATAAACATCTGCTGCCGTGGCGAGGGCGCCAGTTCCAACTCCGACTCCCGCAGGAACTCTCTGTCGATATCCGAAATGATTCCTCCCTTTCCGGCTCCCTTCGGAATGTTCCCGTCATTTACTCCCAGGAAAAAGAGCGCCTTGACCTGCTTTAGGCGGGTCCGCTCGATATCTCCCACCAACACCCTGTCCACGTTCTGCGGGATCGTGCCCACGCTGATCTCCGCCAGCCCGGAGTCCAGGATATCCGCAAATTCCCTGCGCTCCATCTCCTCCTCCGCAAGCAGGCCGTAGATCTGGTCCAACAGATCGACCACCAGCGCATAGATCTGTCCGTATTCCTTCGCCCGGGCCAGATCGCCCTGCTCCTGAAACCGGCGCTCGTAAGCCGCCAGCTTCTGCTGCAGTTCGTTACGCACCAGGAACTCATAGAGTGCCCGCACCATATCGCCCGCAGTACGCAGCGGCACAAGCAGCGGCGCAAGCTGCGCCAGAATCTGTTCCCGCAGGGCATTACAACAGGCAAGCTGCCGCTGCGCCTCCTCCTCGCCCTCTCTGCAGTCCTCTTGATAGATGAAAATATCCTGCCACCTCTTCTTCCCGCGAATGCCGAACCTGCGGACATAATTCTCCAGTCTGTCCACATCCTTTGCCGCAAGCCCCGTCAATCCGGTCCGCAGATAATGAAATACAGACTCATAACTGAAATCCTGCAGTACGATCTGCAGCGCGCTCCTGATATATTCCGCGAAAGGATTGCGCAGGATCCCTCTGGTGTGATCCAGATAGATCGGAATGCCGAATTTCGCAAACTCCTCCTCTGCCAGGATACCGTACGCCTCCATATCTCCGGTGACCACTGCAATATCCCGGTAATGCAGGCCGCCAGGGCACAAGCCCTTATCCCCATCTGTCCCGGAAACCAGCTTGCGGATGGCGATACAGGTCTGCCGCAGCTCCTCCTTCGGCGTAGACGCCTCATACAGATACAGATTGTGAACCTCTTTCTCATAAGCCTGCACCGGATAACGGAACAGGTTATGTTCCAGATGTCCAAGTTCCTCATTGTGAGCAAACCTTGGCAGCCTTCCCTCCATCCGGCCGGTGCACCATACCGGCTCTTGCTCCGGAACATCGACCTGCGCTGCCAGCCTGCGCAGATCGGCCGTCGTCTTCTTGCTCAGGTAAAAGAGCCTGTGTTCCCCGTCCATCCGGCCCGGATCTTCCCTGTCGTCGATCGTAACCGTTACAATGACCTGACGGGAAAGCCGGATCAGTTCCTGGATCACACGGTTCTGAATCGGTGTAAACCCGGTGAACCCGTCAAAGGCGATCACGCTGTTTCTGATGATTCCGGACTTGGGCAGCGCCGCCTTAAGCCGGTCCAACGTCTCCTCCGTGGTGATGAATCTCTCATGAATATAGTCCAGGAACGCCTGATACAGGATGCCAAGATCCTGCAGCTTATAATACAGCGCGCCGCGGGAACGGGCGTACTGCGTCAGTTCATTCATCTCCTGTATGCCGATTCCATACTGCATAAACTCGGATATTGCGGACTTAACCTCATGGAGATAGCCGATCTTATGCAGATGCGCTCCCATCACGTTAAGCTGCCCCTGACACTGCTGCGCCACCTTACGCAGCACCAGGCTCTTGCCGGTATCGTCCAGAACCGGCACATCCTCGTATCCCACTTCCTCCAGAATACGGTGTGTCAGCCTGCCGAAGCTCAATACGTCTATATTCATAATGATATTACGGGGGTGTTCCACTACCAGATCCATCTGCGTCTGCATCGTGAACTGATCAGGCACGATCAGCAGATACTCCGTATCCGGGTTTTGCTGCGACGCCTGTATGATATCCTCATGAAGTCTTTTGCTCTTGCCGGAGCCGGAAGCTCCGAAATAGAATTGCAGTGACACTTCTATGCCCTCTTCCCCTTGCCAGAAGGACTGCCTCCCGGCAGCATCAATGCCCTCCGAAAGACAGTCCCTGTTTACTTTACAATAAACATCCGTTTTACAGCCTGTTTCCTCTTACTTGAACGGAATCACGCCGCCGTCGTAAGTGCTGTTAATATATTCTGAGATCTCATCGGACAACAGAACCTCTACCAGTGCCTTGATCCCTTCGTTGTTCTCATTGCCTTCCTTGACAGCGATCACATTCACATAAGTCTTAGCCGCCTCGGAATCTGCCTGCTCGTAGGCAACCGCATCCTTAGCCACGGAAAATCCTGCTTCCAGTGCATAGTTACCGTTCAGCACCACGAACGCCACTTCGTCCTTCACTCTGGGCACCTGCGCCGCTTCCAGTTCCTGGATCTCGATCTCGTTCGGATTCTCTACGATATCTCTTACGGTAGCTTCCAGTCCTACGCCGTCTTTCAATGTGATGATGCCGTTATCCTGCAGCAGCAGAAGCGCTCTTGCCTCGTTCGTCGTATCATTGGGAACCGCCACGACATCACCCTTCTCCAGCGTCGTAAGATCACTCTTCGTACCGGGATAGATGCCGAAAGGCTCATAGTGGATGCCGCCGGCATTCACAAGGTGTGTCCCCTGCTCTGCATTGAAGGAATCCAGATAAGGAATGTGCTGGAAATAATTGGCGTCAAATTCGCCGCTCTCCACTACCATGTTCGGCTGCACATAATCGTTGAATACAGTCACCTCAAGCTCCCAGCCCTTCGCTGCCAGCAGACTCTTGGCCTCCTCCAGGATCTCGGCATGCGGTGTCGCGGATGCTGCAATGGTGATCGTTCCCTGTGCTTCTGCCGCCTCCGTATTCTCCTCTGCCTCACCGCCTTCGCTCTCCTCTGGCGCAGCCTCTTCTTCTGCTGCCGGCTCCGTCTCCTGCGCCGCGTCGGTTTCCGCAGTGTCTTCCGTCTCTGCTGCATCCGCGCTGCTCTCTGCAGGAGCCGCCTCCTGAGCGTCAGACCCGCCGCATGCCGTCAGCACGCCGAGTGCAAGCGCTGCCGTTACCATTGTTGCGATAAATCTTTTCTTCATAATACTTACTCTCCTCTCTGCCATATTGGCTCTATCTATAAGTACATACAACTAATTCCTGACCGCCGTACGTAACTTGTAGATCCATTCCTCTGCTTTGCAGCCGCGCAAGTCCGGACTGCCTCCGCATAAAGCACACATGCCTTCGCCATTCAGCGATGTCTCCTGTCCAGCTTCACCGACATCTTCATGCCGATCGTCTGGAAGATCTGTACCAGCACCACTAGCAGGATAACCGCCACGAACATGATCTCCTTCTCATACCGGTAATATCCGTAACGCATGGCGATATCGCCCAGGCCGCCGCCGCCGACAATTCCGGCCATCGCGGAATATCCCAGGATCGTGCCAAGCGCGATCGTCACGCCCACCAGGATGGAAGTCCTGGCCTCCACCAGCAGCACTCTGATAATAATGGTCATCGTACTGGCGCCCATGCTCTGCGCCGCCTCGATCACCCCATGGTCCACTTCACCCAGGGAGGATTCGATCATACGCCCGATAAACGGCGCCGCCGCCACTGTCAGCGGTACCACCGTCGCCGCCGTTCCATAGCTTCTTCCCACAAGCAGCTTCGTCAGCGGCATAATCAGAATCAGCAGGATCAGGAAGGGCACGCTCCTTACCACGTTGGCGGTCACATCCAATATTTTGTAGACCACGGCGTTAGGTCTGATACCGTTCTTATCAGTCACTGCCAGGGCTACCCCCATCGGCAGGCCGAGTAAATATCCGAAAAGAGTCGACAGCAATGTCATAAAAAGAGTTTCGCGCACGCCGTCTGCCATCATGATCGTCATTTCGCTAGTCCATTCCATAGCCATCCACCTCCTCTACCGCCAGCCCTCTCTCTGTCAGGTAGGCCTTCATCTCTCTCTGCATCTGCAAATCATCGGGCAGACTAAGGATCATCTCTCCTCTGGCAATCCCCTCCACATTCTTGGTATCCGCCCGCAGGATATTGATAGGCTGCCCGAACCGCAGCACCATATTGGCGATGACCGGCTCGAAAGAAGAATTGACCGAGAACACAATCCGGATACAGCACTTGCCCTTCATCATATCTTTCTGATGACTCTCCAGCGTGCGCCGCTCCTCCCCTCTTCCCTTCACAATCAGTTCTTTGGCTTCCTTCGTCTTCGGATGGGAGAAGATATCCGCCACCCTGCCCTGTTCCACCAGACGGCCGTCTCCTATGATCGCCACATGGGAACAGATCTCCCTGACCACCGACATCTCGTGCGTGATAATCACAATCGTAATGCCATAGTCCCTGTTGATCTGCTTCAAAAGCTGCAGAATGGACTGTGTTGTCTGCGGATCCAGCGCACTGGTCGCCTCATCACACAGCAGGATCTTGGGATTTGCCGCCAATGCCCTGGCGATCGCCACGCGCTGCTTCTGGCCGCCGGACAACTGAGACGGATATGCCCGCTCCTTCTCCTTAAGGCCTACGATCTCCAACAGCTCCCTGGCCCTCTTCCGGGCATCCTCCTTACTCATGGTGCTCTTTCTGCCGCCGGCATACAACAACGGAAAACAGATATTATCGATCACGTTCTTCTGCATCAGCAGATTAAAATGCTGGAAGATCATCGCGATCTGGGCCCGCTGAGCCCGCAGCTCCCACTCCGACAGTTTGCTCAAATCCCGGCCTTCGATCTCCACGGTTCCCTCCGTAGGCCGCTCCAGGAAATTCAGGCAGCGCACCAGTGTGCTCTTACCCGCCCCCGACATACCGATGATCCCGTAGATATCCCCTGTCTGGATAGAAAGATTGATGTCCTGCAATGCCTCTACGTTGGCATCCTTGGTCACGAATGTTTTACTTAGGTTACGAACTTCTATCATTCCCGCCATTTCTTTCGTTTTGTCCTTTCGTAAATAGTCCGCCTTATACGCTCGTCTTTTCCTATTTATTATCCTGAACCATTTCATCCTTTCATACTTTAGCATGAATACCCGGATTTATCAAGCAAAGACACGCGATAAACTCCCAAATACCGTTCCTCCAAAGCGCTTATTCTCCTGCAAACAACAGCGTGGACAGATAGCGGTCCCCGGAATCCGGCAGAAGCGCCACGATCATCCTGCCCTGATTCTCCGGCCGCTTTGCCAAAAGCGTTGCCGCATGAAGCGCCGCGCCGGACGTGATCCCCACCAGCAGACCCTCCTCCTGTGCGATCGCCCTGCCCGCCGCATAGGCATCCTCATCGGAAACCGGGATGATCTCATCATAAACCGCCGTGTTTAACACCTCCGGCACAAAGCCTGCCCCGATCCCTTGAAGCGCATGTTTCCCGGCTGCGCCGCCGGATAATACCGGACTGCCCGCCGGTTCCACCGCCACGACTCTGATGTCCGGATTCTTTTCTTTCAGATATTCTCCGATCCCAGTGATCGTGCCTCCCGTGCCCACACCGGCCACGAAGATGTCTACTTTGCCGTCGGTATCCTCCCAGATCTCAGGGCCGGTCGTCTTCCTGTGTGCGTCCGGATTCGCCGGATTGACAAACTGCCCCAATATGACAGAGCCTGGCATGGAAGCCTGCAGCTCTGCCGCCTTCTCGATCGCGCCTTCCATCCCTCTCGCACCATCCGTCAACACCAGCCTGGCGCCATACGCCTTAAGCAGCTTTTGCCGCTCCGCGCTCATGGTCTCCGGCAGTGTCAGAAGCGCATGATACCCTTTCGCCGCCGCCACTGCCGCCAGGCCGATTCCCGTATTGCCGGATGTCGGCTCGATGATCGTCGCTCCCGGCTGCAGCCTTCCGTCCGCCTCCGCTTCCTCGATCATATGCAACGCAACCCGATCCTTCACGGATCCTGCCGGATTCAGGTATTCCAGTTTCACCAGCAATGTGGCATCCGTGATGCCGTGATTCTTTTCATAGTGTGTGACCTCCATCAGAGGGGTCCCCCCGATCAGCTCCGCTGCGCTCTTCCTAATATTCGCCATGACATTCCTTCCTTTCCCCACATTACCTGTACTTGATTCCCTGTTTACACTGTATGCCCGTTGTTGTTCCATTACCCCTTTGGTCTATTCCTGTTCTCCCGTATGCACACTGTGCCGGTGCCTCAGACATGCTGCCAGATCGTATACGATCATACTGCACGCCGTATAGAAAAGCCCCATCCCGTACAACATATATCTCGGCTGTGCAAAAATGATCAGACCAACTACCAGCGCATTCACAACGATGCCGGCCATAACAATCAAAGTAAAATAAAGCGTCGCATCAATCTGCTCTGCCAACGCCCGGCATGTCTCGGACGTCTGTCCATCCGGCCTGGTCAGTTTCCCTCTCTGCCACAAAAGCCAGCATACCGCGGCCCCCACAGCCAGATAAGCCGTCACCGCATACAGACCAAGCAGCCGCCCGGCCCTTGCGATGGAATTCACCAGCCCCTTCCAGAGATTGTAGCAATACACCTGCAAAAGCGGCATCCACGGCTGCCTGAACAGGGCATGGCTCATCGCGCCGCAGATCTCATCGTACTTCATGGCCGCCTCTGCTTCGTCATACCGGAACTGCTCTGCAATATATCCCTCCACCACCGGATTGATGATGCCGTATCCGATCGCATCATAGCTGTCCGCATAGTGAGAGGAGACCGACAACCATCCCGGCTCGGCATACCGGTACAGAAGCTGTTGCTCCTCCGCCTGACTCATGATCTCCCTGTATAACTGCCGTGTTATCTCCTCTTCAAACAGCCCTTCGTCTCTCTCCACGTCGGAAGAATACAGAAGCGTACACAGAATGCCCATCGAATTTCCGCTATGCTCCATCCATACCCCTCTGACGGAATACTGATAACAACGATCAAATAGCTTACTCGCAAATAAGACGCCAAAAATCATGGCGATCAGACACAGGCACCGCCATTTTCTCCGGTTCCTGATCAATTCGTGCCACAGAAAGACGATCCCCATCACGATCAGCGTGATCATCATCTGTTTACGCAGGCTTACCAGGAGAAAGGAAAGCAGAAGAGTCCGGCAAAGATACCGTCTTTTACCTGTCCAGACCAGAAGAAAAAGACTGACCGAGAAAAGGACAAACAGCGAAAAGCCCAGCCCCTCGGTCAAAATACTGTCCGTATAGGCAGACCCGCGCCTGGCCGCGAACCGGCACAGAAGCGTCACCGCAAACTGAAACACAACTGCCAGGATCTGCAGGATCCTGCTGTCCTGCTTCACCCTGCGTACAATCCAGCCCACCGACCACGCCGCCGCTGCTGCCAGCAGACTCTGTAAGAGCGCCGCGATCATCAGGGCATCCATTCCACAAAGACCGGCGATCCCTCTGCACAGAGCAAGAAACACGGGATACAGCGGTTCTCTGGTGATATGCATGGATACGTAACCTGCGGAATCCACACACCATACCGGCCCGTCTACTAACGGAAACAGCAGATAGAAGGCAATGCAGCCCCCTAACAGCGCATATTCCCACTTGTCCGTCTTCCTGAAATCCTTTTTATTTCTCTCCATATACAACATATACACCGATTCAATCCTTTGCCTGTGGTTTACGACATTGGAACTTCCGCTTCCGCGTTCAGCAAGCGCTTCCTTAGGCAGCTCTGACCGGAACAGGAGGCTGAAATCTGTTATGTCGTTAACTGTAATATGTCGTTAACTGTAAATAGTACTGCATACAACACTTATGCCGGTAATTCTACCATATTATTATAAAATATACAATAAATAGTATTGTTGACAGATTGCGTCACAGCTTCCTTTATTTTTTCTATTTTGTTCTGTACATATTCTGTGTGTACCTTATAATAAAAGTAAATCTGCTTCGCCCCCTCAGATTCGCGAAGCAATTTCCCCTGACAGAACGGAGGTCCACATGCAGCAATCCCAGCCCACCACCTTAAAAGAGATCCGCTCCCACGGCACCAAATCTTTTCCCTGTGCGGTCTATCGAACCTGCTCCACAAGAAAAGGGTCTCTGGTCAAGCACCACTGGCACGATGAGGTGGAGATCCTTTACTTTTCAAGCGGCGCCTTCCGCCTGGAAATCAATATGGAACAGTTCCCCATCGCGTCCGAATGTCTGTACTTCATCAATCCGGGGGAACTGCACAGCATTATCACGGAATCGGTAGGCAGTTATGAAGACGCCGTCGTCTTCTCGCCGGATATCCTTAGCTTCGACTCCTACGATGCCGCGCAGATGCAGCTGATCCATCCCATCCAGAAGGGACGAATGCTCTTTCCACGCTGTCTTACGCCCGAGCATCCTGCCTTTTCCCCGATCCGGGGCGCCTTCACGGATATTCTGCGCACGTTCCGGCAGACCATGTCGGAAGATGCGCCGCAGAATACAGATTCGGAGGATACGACCGCCGTTACCGATGACCTGACCAGTCAATTATACACGAAAGCCTCCCTGCTCCTTATTCTGGCCGTCCTGTCCGAGCATCAGCTTTTCACACCGACGGAGAAGAATTACGATAAGCGCGTGGAAGATATCAAGACCACCCTGACTTACATCAAGGACAACTACAGGGAGAAGATCTATATCTCCGATCTGGCCAGGCAGATCAATCTGAACGAACAGTATTTCTGCCGTTTCTTCAAGAAAGCGCTGGGCCGTACTCCCATGGAATATGTAAACGAATACCGCATCAAGCAGACCCGCCGGCTGTTGGAAGAGACCGACCTGCCGGTGACCGATGTCTGTCTGGAATGCGGTTACAATAATCTCGGCAACTTTCTGCGCGAGTTTCGCAAAAGCACCGGCACCACACCGCTGCAATACCGGAAGCAGCTTCGTATGACGAAAGAATAAAAAGTCATAATTTTACACTTTTTAATCAAATAACCGTAAGACTTATCTTCCTGTCGTCAATAAAATGAATCTATAATTTCTCATACTATTTGAGACACGGAGGTAAGGTCATGACAAAGAAATGGTGGCACAACAAAATAGCATATCAGATTTACCCGAAGAGCTTCTACGACTCTAACGGAGACGGCATCGGCGACATTCCCGGCATCATCAGCAAACTGGATTATCTGCAGGATCTGGGCGTAGATATCATCTGGCTTTCTCCCTGCTATCAGTCCCCGCTGGCAGACCAGGGATACGATATTTCCGATTACTACAATATCGATCCCCGTTTTGGCACCATGGAGGATATGGATCGGCTGATTGCCGAGGCCAAGAAACGGCATATGTACATACTGATGGATCTGGTGGTCAACCACTGTTCCGATGAACATGAGTGGTTCCGTAAGGCCTGTGAAGATCCCGACGGTAAATACGGCAGCTTCTTCTACCTGCGGGACAAGAAAGAAGGCGAGCTCCCCACCAACTGGCGTTCCTACTTCGGCGGCCCCGCCTGGGAGGATCTGCCGGGGACAAACAAACAGTATCTGCATGTTTTCCATAAGAAGCAGCCGGATCTCAACTGGGAAAACCCCACACTTCGCGAAGAAGTCTATAAGAACATCAACTGGTGGCTGGATAAAGGCCTGGGCGGTTTCCGCATCGATGCGATCATGAACATCAAGAAAGCATTTCCTTTCCGCAGCTATGAACCGGACCGGGAAGACGGACTTGCCGGCATCCACAACATGCTGCAGGAAGCTAAGGGGATCGGAGAATTTCTTGGCGAGATGCGCGACCGCACCTTTCAGAAATATGACGCCTTTTCCGTAGGCGAGGTATTTAACGAGAAGCCGGAAGAGATTCCGGACTTCATCGGGGAGAACGGCTATTTCTCCAGCATGTTCGACTTCAACGAGGCCATCTGCGGCCAAAGTCCCAACGGCTGGTATGATGCTTCCGCGGTAACGCCGGATGACTACAAGCGGGCATGTTTTGAAGCGCAGAAGCGGATCGGCACGATCGGTTTTCTGTCCAATATCATCGAGAACCATGACGAGCCCCGCGGTGTCAGCCGCTATATTCCGGCCGGAGACTGCTGTAATGAAAGCAAGAAGATGCTGGCAGCCCTGAATTTCCTGCTGCGCGGCCTTCCTTTTATCTATCAGGGACAGGAACTGGGCATGGAGAATACCGTCTTCACCTCGATCGAAGAGGTCGACGATATCTCCACGCTGGATGAATACCAGGTAGCCCTGAACGCAGGTCTTAAGCCCGAAGAAGCTCTGCAGGCCGTAGCCGGACACAGCCGGGACAATGCCAGAACCCCCATGCAGTGGTCCGATGCCGCAAATGCCGGATTTACAACCGGAACGCCCTGGCTTAAGGTAAATCCCAACTACACTTCCATCAACGCCGCATCGCAGATGGAAGATCCGGATTCCGTGCGCAGCTTCTATAAGAAACTGATCGCATTGCGCAAAGATCCGGCCTACAGCGAGACGATCGTGTATGGCACCCTCGAACCGGTTTGGGAAGACAGCCACAATCTGATGGCTTATTACCGCAAGGGTGAGAAAACGCTGCTGGTGATCGGAAACTATCAGAACATGGAACGGGAAATCGTGCTGCCGGCAATGCCAAAGGCAGTGCTGCTCAACAATTACCCGACTTTGGTCGTGGAAAACGGCGTGATCACAATGCGCGGATATCAGGTACTCGTACTGGAAATGTAAAAAATCCCAACAAAGACAGTGCTTGGGCACTTCGGAATAGAGGCAAGATTGAAAATTAAAATTTTCAATCGCGAGATTTGTGTCTGCGCGTTGCTTGTCACAAACTCGTTTATGCGCAAAAAGCAGCGCAGAAATGGAGAAAACTATGAAGAAAACATGGTGGAAAGAAGCAGTCATTTATCAAATCTACCCCCGCAGCTTTATGGACAGCAACGGGGACGGCATCGGAGACCTGAAAGGTATCACAAGCAGACTGGATTATCTGAAATATCTGGGCATTGACGTGATCTGGCTCTCTCCGGTCTATCAGTCTCCCAACGATGATAACGGCTATGATATCAGCGATTATCAGGCGATCATGGACGAATTTGGCACGATGGAAGATTTCGACGAAATGCTGGCGGCAGCCCATGAAAGAGGGATCCGCATCGTGATGGATCTGGTGGTAAATCATACCTCGGATGAACACAAATGGTTTATAGAAAGCCGTAAATCCAAGGATAACGCCTATCGGGACTACTATATCTGGCGCGACGGCAAGGATGCACAGACACCGCCCAACAACTGGGGCGCCTGCTTCGGCGGCTCTGCATGGCAGTACGATGATGAGACGGCCATGTATTATCTGCATCTTTTTTCCAGGAAACAGCCCGACTTAAACTGGGATAATCCCAAGGTGCGGCAGGAAGTATTCGATATGATGACCTGGTGGTGTGACAAGGGGATCGACGGTTTCCGCATGGATGTCATCAGTATGATCTCGAAGACAAAAGAGATGCCGGACGGAGAGATCCAGGGATTATACGGCAGTTTCGGACCTTACTGCGTTCATGGTCCTAATGTTCACAACTATCTGCAGGAAATGAACGAGAAGGTGCTGTCCAAATACGACATTATGACCGTCGGTGAGACAGCCGGCGTAACGACGCAGCTGGCAAAACAGTATGCCGGCGAAGACACTCACGAGTTGAACATGGTGTTCCAGTTTGAGCATGTGGAGGGTGACGGCAAATACGGCAAGTGGACCGATGAGAAGCTCCCCCTGACCACCTTAAAGAAGACCATGTCACGCTGGCAGACGGAATTGTACGGCGAAGCCTGGAACAGCCTTTTCTGGGACAATCACGACCAGCCCCGGGCGGTCTCCCGCTTCGGTGACGACCGTCCGCAGTTTCGGGAAGCTTCCGCCAAAATGCTGGCCACCTGTCTGCATATGCAGCAGGGCACCCCTTATATCTATCAGGGTGAAGAACTGGGTATGACCAACTACCCCTTCCGGTCTCCCGATGATTTCCGGGATATCGAAAGCATCAACGCCTATCGGGAGTGGTGCGCCGAAGGCCCTCTGTCCCATGAAGTCTTCTGGCCCTGCATCCTCTACAAGAGCAGAGACAATGCCAGAACACCGGTACAGTGGGACGATTCGCCGCAGGCAGGATTTACTTCCGGAACTCCCTGGATCGCAGTCAACCCGAATTATAAGGAGATCAATGCCAAGGCTGAGACAGCGGATCCCGATTCCGTATTCCATTACTATAAGAAACTGATCGCCCTGCGTAAAGAAAATCCCATTATGGTATACGGCAAATATGAACTGCTTTACGCAGACAGTGAGGAACTGTTCGTCTATACGAGAACGCTGGACAAGGAAAAGCTTTTGGTCGTGTGCAATTTCTGTGACCATGAGACTGCCTTTGCCATCCCGGAGGAGTTTGTCGGCGCTTCCTGCCTCATCGCCAACATGGGGAACGAGTATGACAAGCCGGAGATGACATTGAAGCCTTATGAGGCTTTTGTCCTGATAAAGAAATAAGTTGCACCGGTTAATCCGCTGCAGTAATGATTTGGCCAGGTCAGTGCGACATGCACGGGTCTGGCCAAAATACAGCACGTCCATCATCTTACCAAACCATGGACTTATGCCAGATCGGCATTGTCTTATTCTATTCGTAATATTTTTCCCAGAAAGCAGGCGCTATACTTGATTTATAACCAATTAAAGTCTTAACAGCTTTTAAATAGATAAATCCACTCCATTGACATTACGTAAATTACGTAATATATTAAGTGTATGAGAAGGAATACAAATGAAACGACGGGACCTGATACGAATATTGAAATCTGCCGGATATACACTCGACCGTGACGACGGCAGGCACACTATATTAGAAATGGAAGGCAGATGCCCGGTCCAAGTCCCCAGACATCGCGAAATAAACGAAAATACCGCAAAATCAATTCTCAAAGCGGCAGGACTGCAATAACATCCTGCCACTACGATTATAAAGGAGGCTTCTGTTATGGCAGAATATGTCTACCCGGCTATTTTTCACCCCAATGAGGACGGCTCTTATACTATCACCTACCCTGATCTCCCCGGCTGCACCAGTGAAGGAAAGAATCTGGGAAATGCCATGTATATGGCACAGGCAGCCCTGACACACTGGATTGAATACCTTGCTGACAAACAGCAGCCCCTGCCCGCAGCAAGCGGCCTGCTGGCTTACGAAACATTACCTGGAGAATTTGTCAATTTTATTCGCGCCGATCCCAAAGATAGCCGCGCCGTAAAGCGTACGGTCAGCATCCCCAAATGGATGGATGACAAAGTGCGGGAAACAGGTTTAAGCCTTTCGCGCGTATTACAGGAAGCTCTAAACGAACGTTTAACGCTATGACAGAATGGGGCAGAACATCCTGCAATAATGTCCTGCCCCATTCATATCTCATCATAAATATATTCTTATCTCAGCTTCCAGATATCCCTGTTATACTCCATGATTGTTCTGTCGGAAGAGAAGAATCCCGCCTTGGCGATGTTGACAAGCATCATCCTGCGCCACTTCGCCTGGTCCTCATAATCCTCCATCATCTGATCTTTCACCTTAATATAGTCTTCCAGATCGAGCAGTGTCATGAACCAGTCTTTGTTCAACAGTTCCTTGTACAGTCTCTCCAGATTCTTCTTATGGCCTGCTTTCAACGCCTGTTTGCCGACGATGAAGTCCACAGCTTCCTTGATCACAGGGCTCTTCTTGTAGTAATCCATGGATACATAGTCTGCCTTCTCATAATGCTTGATGACCGTCTCGGACTTCTCACCAAAGATATAGATATTCTCGTCGCCCACCAGCTCATGGATCTCCACGTTTGCACCGTCTGACGTGCCCAGCGTTACCGCGCCGTTCAGCATATACTTCATGTTACCCGTACCGGACGCCTCCTTGGAAGCAAGGGAGATCTGCTCGGAAATATCGCAGGCCGGGATCATCTTCTCCGCATACGCCACGTTGTAGTTCTCCACCATCAGCACCGTCATGTACGGGCTTACATCCGGATCGTTGTTAACGATCTCCTGCAGTACCAGCAGCAGGTGAATGATATCCTGCGCGATGATATAGGCCGGAGCCGCTTTCGCACCGAAGATAAAGGTCATTGGCCTTGCCGGCTTCTTCCCTGCCTTGATCTCCAGATACTTGTGAATGATATAAAGCGCGTTCATCTGCTGCCGCTTATACTCATGCATCCGCTTGCTCTGCAGATCGAAGATGGAATCCGGATTGAGCGTAATGCCCTCCACTTCCTTCACATACGCCGCCAGATCCTTCTTGCGGTTCATTTTGATCTCTGCAATCCGGTTTAACACCGCCTCGTCATCCTGAAAGGCCAGCAGTTGTTCCAGCTTATCCGCATCCTTCTTGTAGCCGTCGCCGATGGTCTCGGACAAGAACGTCGCCAGCTCATGGTTACAGGACAGCAGCCATCTTCTGAACGTGATGCCGTTAGTCTTATTGTTGAACTTTTCCGGATAGATCTTGTAAAAGGCATTCAGCTCGGTATTTTTCAGGATCTCCGTGTGGATCGCTGCCACGCCGTTTACCGAGAAACCGTAATGGATATCGATATGCGCCATATGCACTCTGTCATCCTTATCAATGATCTGCACCTTCGGATCCTTATACTTCTTTGCCACCCGCTTATCCAGCTCCTTGATGATCGGCACCAGCTGCGGCACTACCTTCTCCAGGTACTTGAGCGGCCATTTCTCCAGCGCCTCCGCCAGAATCGTATGATTCGTGTAGGCACAGGTCTTGCTGACCACATCGATCGCCTCATCCATGGTAAGCGCCTTGTCGTTTACGAGAATGCGGATCAGCTCCGGGATCACCATCGTCGGATGGGTATCGTTAATCTGGATTACCGCATGATCATACAGCCTGCGCAGATCATACTGCTTCTCTTTCATCTCTTTCAAGATAAGCTGCGCCGCATTGCTCACCATAAAATACTGCTGATAAATACGCAGCAGATTGCCGGCCTCATCGGAATCATCGGGATATAAGAACAATGTCAGGTTCTTCTCGATGTCTTCCTTGTCAAAATCAATGCCATCCTTTACAATACTCTCGTCCACGCTCTCAATGTCGAACAGTCTCAACTTATTGACACCATTGTCATATCCAACCACATCAATATCATACAGCCTGGAAGTCACCTTCTTATCCCCGAATGCCACCTCGAAAGATGTATTCGTCTTTGTCAGCCAGGACTGCTCTTCGATCCAGTCATTAGGCTCTGCCGTCTGCAGTCTGTCCTTAAACACCTGCTTGAAAAGGCCGAAGTGATAGTTTAATCCAATCCCCTCTCCGGGAAGTCCCAGCGTAGCAATGGAATCCAGGAAACATGCCGCCAGACGTCCCAGACCGCCGTTCCCCAGTGACGGTTCCGGCTCAACCTCCTCGATCTCACTTAAAACCTTGCCGCTTTTTGCCAGAATCTCATTTAACTTATCATAGATTCCCAGATTAATCAGGTTGTTGGACAGTAACTTACCGATCAGAAATTCCGCAGAAATATAATAAACTTTCTTCGGCCCTTCGATACGCTCCGATACCTCCATCAGTTTCTTCGACAGCTGCAAAAGGCTGTAATAAAGCTCCGTGTTGCTGCACTCCGCCACACTCTTGCCACAGCTCTCTTTTGTCTGTGCCTCCAGTTCCTTTTCCAGATTCAAGACCAAAACGTCTCTTGTCAGGTTGCTTGCCTGTGCCATGATCCTACCTCCTGTTTGCTTGTGTTGTTAATGTTATTCCTGTATTTGTATTCTTTATGATAAATGATAGTGCTTTCAATTGTCAGATTACCGTGCTGTGCTGCGGATATTCTCAACATATGATATCCAGATACTTCATACGAACCAGCTCATAGTCCAGCACGATCTGTGTCCCTGTGCCGCCGTCGATCAGCCGCTTTAACTCCGTCACGGCCTCCGATGCAATCCTCTTGAAATTCTGCCGCACGGTGTTCATCTGCTTACCCGCATAGCCCATCAGCATAATACCGTCAAACCCGCACACCGGCCGGAAGATATCCATCTCGATCAGCGCCTTCATCGCCCCGATCGCCATCAGATCGGAAGCACAGACCACCACGTCTTTCTTCTTCGCATATCGGAAAGTGAGGTTTCTTGCCTGCAGCTCGGAAAACTCACCGTTTCGCACCAGCAGCGGCAGCTCCAGCTCCTCTGCCAAGTGTCTGATGCCCTTAAGCCGCTCCTCCGTCACATAGCCGTTCTTCTTCCCCGCCAGGTAGAGAATACTCTTTCTCTTATTCTCCAACACCGTCTTCTTCGCCACGTCATACTGCGCCTGTGCCTGGTCGATCCAGACAGAGGATGTCATCTCATTCACGATCGGCGCATCCACCAGCACGATCTTAAAGACCTGCGCCGCTATCAGTTTATGCAGTACCTTATCTTCCTTTGACATCCCGAATATAATCAGTCCCGTAATACTCTGTACCTGTAAATAGCGTATCACCTCTTCAAGGTTCTTATTCTGCAGCATGGAATAAAAGATGGTGATGACGTCCAAATTCAATTCCACTGCCCGCCCGATCGTACCCGACATGTACTGCATGTTAATCTCATCCACAGCCCGTGACGCGCTGCTTAAGTTCAGAAGGATCGCCACTCTCCCGGACTGCTTCGATGACAGCGCCGCCGCCACCGAGTTTGGCACGAAATTCAGTTCTTTCACTGCCTGATTCACTTTTTTCTTCGTCTCTTCGCTGACATTCGGGTAGTCATTCAGCACCTTGGATACCGTGGAGATCGCTACGCCCGCATGTTTCGCCACATCTTTGATCGATACCATGCTTCATCCATTCTGAAAACAATGTGCATTCTATGGAAAAGGTTTTCCAGAAATCGTTTTCCGAAATCATCATACAACAAAAGAGTGGTTTTGTAAACCACTCTTTTGAAAAAAAGATAACTGTCTAAAACTTATCAGCCAAGCAAGGACAATGCCAGCTGGTTGCTCTGGTTCGCCTGGGACAGCATGGATGTACCTGCCTGCTGTAAGATATTGTTGTTCGCATATCTTACCATCTCCGTTGCGATATCCGTATCACGGATCTGAGACTCTGCAGAAGTGGTGTTCTCCACAATGTTATCCAGGTTGCTGATCGTATGCTCAAGTCTGTTCTGGATCGCACCAAGATCGGAACGCTGTTTGGATACATCCTGGATCGCGCTCTTGGCAAATGCATTCAATGCCGCGAAGTCTGCCGCGGTAGGCTCATCCTTTAAGGTATTGTTGGCCACAGTAGTCGTGTTAAGATTCGCACTTGTGCCATTCTTGATCGATGTATCTACCGCATTTGCTTTGTTAAATGTGTAGAACTTCGCCAGCATATCAGCCTTTAACTCATTATCTGCCTTGTCTACTATGCTCTCCTTATACTTAAGAGCCAAATCCGTTCCGTCTTTTTCCACATGGTTCGTACCGAACTTCGTTCCCTTCACGATCGCATTACCGATCAACTCATTGGTATTCATGTTCTTGATGCTGACAGCAATATGCTGACCGGATTCCGCACCAACCTGAAGACCCTTGTTGGAGAAGGAGCCATCCAACAGCTTCTGCTCATTGAATGTGGTCGTGCTCTGCACACGGTCGATCTCGCTCATCAGCTGCTTCACCTCAGCCTGGATATAGCTGCGGTCTACAGATGTCAGGGTGCCGTTCTCTCCCTTTACTGCCAGCTCGTTCATTCTCTGCAGCATATCCTGTACTTCATTCAGCGCGCCTTCTGCTGTCTGTACGCAGGAGATACCGTCCTGAGCGTTAGCGGATGCCTGTGTCAGTCCTCTGATCTGTCTTCTCATCTTCTCGGATATGGATAAGCCTGCCGCATCGTCTGCCGCGCGGTTGATCTTGTAACCGGAAGATAACTTCTCTGTGGACTTAGCCTGTGCGCTTGTCGTAAGACCAAGCATTCTGTTAGAGTTCATTGCCGTAATGTTGTGTTGTACTACCATAATTTACCTCCTTGTGTTTACCAGCCGCAATTCCCTTTGCGGCCGTTCTTTTCCATATTTTATTTTTTGATCTGTACAATTCCTGTCCTTGCCGTACAGATCCTTTTTATAATAAACTCGAAACCCCCAGGATAGTTCCGAGCTATTATCCGGATTATTTGACGAGCTGTGCTTTCTATACAGCCTTCACCTGATTACCGGCAGGCTTCCTGCTGCCGTTCTTTTTCTTTCTGTATTTCTCCGCAAGTTCCGGTTCCGCATAATAGTGGGAGAGCTTTTCCGGATCCTCCGCACCTTCCACGCCTGCTTCGATCACTTTGCTGCGAACCACGTTGATATCCCTCGGAATATCCAGCATCACACGGGTATGATTCTTGCTGCCACCCAGAAAAACAATCTTGATGTCATCACCGATCATCAGGTATTCTTCCGTACTCACTGTCAATCTTAACATATCATACCTCCCGTATACTCCCACGATCCTCTTATTCCGCACCGGCCTGCGGACCCCATCCTGCAAAAGCTTATCTCTGCCGGATCCTTCTTCCGATGCAACAGTTGTATAAAAAGTGTTGCATTGCAATCAGGTATTGTATAGTAATGGAGACCTGAGGACATCACCCAACAGAGAGGAGAATCATCATGAGTACAACATACCCTATTAAAAGCGAAGAAAAGCTGAAAAAATTCAAAGAGTATTACCTGTCGATAAAACCCGTCTGCCGCAATTATGCGATGATCATCCTGGGACTGAATACCGCATTCAGGATCAGCGATCTGTTAAGTTTACAGTGGCGGGATGTTTTTAATGAAAAAGGAAATTGTTTCAAGGATCATATCAGTATCAAAGAACAGAAGACCGGCAAGGAACGCAGCGTAGCAGTCAATCACTGCGTAGCAGACGTACTGTATGTTCTGCGTGAAAAAGAAATGTATGCAACGAAACAGCAATATCTGTTCCCAAACGGCAGGAAATCGGAAGACCACCTCTCCCGCTCCCAGGCTTTCCGCATCATTAAAGAAGCTGCCGAATATGCAGGCCTTGAAGAGCACATCAGCTGCCACTCCCTTCGCAAGACCTTCGGATACCACGCCTGGAAACAAGGCGTACAGCCGGCCCTTCTGATGGAACTGTACAACCATTCCTCTTACCGTGTTACCAAACAATATCTGTGCATCGAACAGGAGGACAAGGATATGGTATACTTAAGCGTACAGCTTTGAGCAAACGGGCAGGCTCGTTTGCCGGATTCGTTCCACGAACTCGCAATATCCGAAATAAAGCAGAATTTTACCATAGAAAAAGTTTTTGGCACAATTTTAAAATATACTCTAAACTATTGTGGCATGAGTCCGATATATATTATGTAAGTCAGTAATGCAACACTTTTTATACAAGTGTTGCATTTTTGTATGCATTTATCTAATAAAATGTCCCGATAAAATCTTTTTATACCTGCCGGCTGCTCCACCACCAGTCATAACAAATCCCGTTTACGCCGATGAAAAAAACCGGAACCACTGTGTCATCCCAGTAATTCCGGTTCCTGATTCTCTATCTCTTTTTCTTCGTCGCCCGCCGACTATTTGCGTACCAGATGTCTCGGCAGACCATTCACGAACAGAGGCTGCAGTTCACCCATGATCAGCGGTCTTGCATACTTCTCATAACCTTCTGTCAGGCCTTTGCCGTCTGCTGTGATCCACTCATCGGGAACGTTTCTCTCTACGTTAGCGATTGCATGGATATCATATGCGCTTGTGCCGCACTGGTAAGGATCATCACCGTTTCTGTCCAGTGTGATCATCATGCCTGTCTTGCCTTCCTCTGCTGCCACAACCGCGTCATGGCCTACCTGGAATGCCTCGTTGATATCCGTCAGGGATGCCAGATGGGTAGCCGCTCTCTGCAATGTAGAGAACTCAATGGCACGGGTCTTAAGACCTGTCTCTGCAGCAATCTTATCTGCCAGCATAACCGCTGTACCGGACATCTGCTTGTGTCCAAATGCATCTACTGCAACTTCTCTGCCGATCTCGCACACATATCTGCCGTCTGCAACCTTAACGCCCTCGGACACTGCGATTACAACGGAAGACTTCTTAGCTGCCAGCTCTTTCACGTCGGCAACAAACTGATCGATATCAAATACTCTCTCCGGAAGGTAGATCGCATCACATCCCTGGCAGTCATCACCCTTCGCCAGAGCTGCTGCTGCAGTCAGCCATCCTGCGTTACGTCCCATGATCTCCACGATACACACGGTAGGTTTCTTCGCACCGAAAGACTCATTGTCACGAATGATCTCTTTCACGGAAGTTGCGATATACTTCGCAGCGGAACCATAACCCGGGCAGTGATCCGTCACCGGCAGATCGTTATCGATGGTCTTCGGAACGCCCATGAATCTCTGCGGCTTATTGTGTGCTGCCGCATAATCAGACAGCATCTTAACCGTATCCATGGAATCATTACCACCTGCATAGAACAGACACTCGATGTCATGCTTCTCCATGATCTCGAATACCTTCTCATATACATCTTCATGTCCCTCGATCTTGGGCATCTTAAAACGGCAGGAGCCCAGGAATGCGGACGGAGTTCTCTTTAACAATTCGATACCGGTCTCATCATTCAGGTACTCACCCAGATCGATCATCTTATCTTCCAGAAATCCCTCAATGCCGTGAACCATACCATAGATCTTCTTCACACCCAGCTTCTTGGCTGCAGCATATACACCTGCTACGGAAGAATTGATTACGGCTGTAGGGCCGCCAGACTGACCAACAACAATATTTCCTTTCATTGTCTCTCTCCTTTATATAGTATTCTTAACACTGTTCCTATCCGGTATTTACCGGATACCAACACGATTATACCAAATAAATCCAGACAAGACAAGCTGATATCTGGCAGATTTACATTCCTCCATGATGAAGAACTGCCGCGTCAAAACTGTTCACATCCCTGACGCCTGTACTTGCCATAATCCCTTTTAACTCACGGCTCATCTCCTCTATCCGCTCTGCGGCCCGGTCCGTTCCTTCCTTCAAATAAGAGATCAGGTGTCTGCCTACGCTGACTGCGGTAGCCCCCAGCGCCAGCGCCTTATAGGCGTCCATGCCGGAACAGACACCGCAGTCCACAAAGATCGGCATATCTGCCCCCAGTTCCCTTCTGATCTCGGGTAATGCCATCAATGGCGGCACCGCATCCTGGAGCCTTCCGCCATGATGGGAGACTACGATGCCTCTTGCCCCTGCCTCCGCACACCTGACCGCATCGTGAACACTCAATACCCCCTTCACGACAAAAGGAAGATGCGTTGCCTGTACATAGGCTTTCATCTGCTGCATCGACTTTGGCTCCATCTGCTCGCCCATGACCACATCCGGGTTTCCATGCCGGTCGAAAATATGGTCGATATCCATGCCTACCGCCAAAGCGCCCTTCTCTTCCGCGTGGCACAGCTGTCTCATGATCTTATCCTCATCGGCAAAGGGCTTCACGACCCGTATCGTCCTGGCGCCTGTCGCAATCACCTGGCCAACTTCTTCTTCCTCCATCATCCCGATCCAGTGAACGCTGTTGGTCCTGGCGGCGCACCTGGCATACCCGACCATCGGCTCCTCTTCCATCTGATACAACGTCTTCAGATGGGACAGCGCCGCCGTCATAATCGGAGACGAAAACCGTTCCCCATACAGCTCCATAGTAATAGAAGGAACCACTGCCTCCATATATCTCGTCTCCAACAGAAGGCTGTCGAAATAATCCCTTGTTATCTGATTGCTATCCATTCTCTTCTTCTCCTCTGTGTCCTCCAAAACGCCCGTAATCCCCTTCCCGTTTCATCATGGAAACAGAAAGGGGATCCCCCACATGTCAAACCACTTTAAATGCTGTAGCGCAGCTGCGCGCTCTTGTCCGTATACTGCATACATTCGATCTTATTGCCGTCCGGGTCATGAACCCACATCTGCCATGTGCCGTCCATTCCCATCTTCGGCTCTATATCAATCTCCACCCCACGAGATACGATCTCCTCCCGAAATGCATGAATATCCTCCACGATCAGAGCCAGATGCAGATATCCCACACAGTTCTCTTCGCCCCGTGTCTCCCCGTCTCCTTCGTCCAGCGTGAACAGCTCGATAAACTGTCGCTCGGCTGCCTGAATATAGACGATCCACACCTTGTCCCTGTCATAGGAACCGCTGTCCTGCACAACCTCTTCGGCCGTTGGCACCTCCCCGTCCGGCCGTCTCTTGATCTCGAAACACTTATGAAAACCCATTCCTTTTACATAAAAGTCCTGCGCCGCCTTCATGTCTTTTACCTTAAAAGACACATGTCCGATCTCTTTCACCATTTGGCTCTCCCCCTTCCTGTACCTTCTCTTCCTTTTGCTTCCTATTGTAGCATATTATTGTCCCGGAGACAACGTACCGCCTGCCTCTTTTATCCCTTCACGGCTCCCGCCGTCATTCCCTCGATCAAATACTTCTGGGAGAAAATAACGAACACAATAGCCGGTACGGTGGCAATACATGCCGCAGCCATCAAGGACGGCCAGTCGGCTCCGTTCTGCTGCACGAACTTCTGCAGTCCCAGCGTCATGGTCATGATCGCATCCTTCTTCAGGAATACGCTGGCTACCGTATATTCATTCCAGGCATTCAGCATCGTAAAGACGGACACCGTTGCGATACCCGGCAGCGTCAGCGGAAATACGACCGTCAGGAATGCGCGGAACTTCGTACAGCCATCCACCATGGCCGCCTGCTCCAATTCCAGCGGAATGGAATCATAGAATCCCTTTAACAGCCAGATCGAGAATGCCAGATTCCCCGTCGTATAACTGATGATGATCGAAAGCAGGCTGTTGGTGATATGCAGTTTGGTAAAGATCAGATACTGCGGCATCAGCATCAGCATGATCGGAAACATCTGCAACAAGAGCAGCAGGATGGAATAAAACTTGAAATAAGGACCCTTGAATCTGGAAATGGCATATCCTGCCGGCGCCGCACAGAAAATACATGCCAGGGTTACAACAATACTAACGATTGCACTGTTTAAAAGATTCTTGCCAAACTTCATCTTGATCATTACATACCCGAAGTTCTCCAGACTGAAATCCGACAATTTCTCCGGAAACAGAGATGTGGTCATCAGCGCGGCGTCATGTGTTTTTATGGCTGTTCCAAACATGGAGATCAGTGGCAGCAGCAGTAAAAACAACAAAACCGCAAATATAATATAGATCACTACATTTATTATTTTTTTCTGCGTATTTTTACTTTTCATTCGTTCTCCTCGCTTTTCATCACCCTTAGATATATGAGCGCTACCACCGTCATAACCATCAGCATCACAACCGCCATCGCCGTTGCCTTACCCATATTTCCACGCATAAAGGATGTGTAATATGACATGATCGGCAGCGTGTAAGTCGCTTTATTAGGGCCGCCTCCGGTCAACAAATAGATGTTGTCGAAACGGTTGAAGACCCAGATAAACATAAGGATCGTGCTGATCGCGCTGACGCCCTTGATCATCGGCATCGTGATATAGCGGAAGGAACTCCAGAAGCCCGCTCCGTCCATATACGCCGATTCATACAGATCTCTGGGAATCGAACTCATCGAAGCCAGAAGAACAATCATCATGAACGGAAAATCTCTCCAGAAATCCGTAAAGATAACCGTGTACCTGGCCACATCGCCCTTGGCCAGAAACAGGATCGGACTGTCAATCGCCCCGATCTTCATCAGGAAGATATTGATGATACCCACGCGGTCATTAAAAAGCAGACGCCAGCATACATTTGCCACCGAGGGAGCCACCGCCCACGGTAAAAGCGCCAGCGTACGGTAGATACCCTTGCCCGGCATCTTCCGATTCATAATGAGCGCCAGGATCAGTCCAAACAGGTAGGAAGCCACTACCGTAACTATCGTATAGAAGAATGTATAGCCCAGAACTCCGAGAAACTCCGCATCCTGAAACAGATCCACATAATTATCCAGACCGATAAATCTTCGCTTGTCCGGATGCTGCAAATTATACTTCTGCAGGCTGAGCGAAATGCCGTTAAACAGCGGATAGATATCCACCAACAGGATCAGCAGAGTGGCTGGAATTGTCATCAGATATCCGAGACGATTATTTTCAATCTTGTTCTTTTTCTTTTTCATTCATACACCCCTTATCCGCTCCAGCGGACATTTATTCAACCTTCCTGTTTAAATCATCCGTCCCGCCTTTCTGGCGGGACGGTCAAAGCCATAACTGTCTATTCAGCCGCTTCTCTCGCATCGTCGAATACAGTCTGGATCGCATCGTTACAATCCTGTAATGCGGTCTCCACATCCGTCCCTTCGATTACTTCCGCAAGTGCAACCGCTAATACCTTCTCGCCCTCCAGCGTTGCAAATTCCGGGAACATGGACTCCAGCGGATATGCCTGCGTGATACCGGTCTTAATGCAGTTATCTAATGTTTCCTGATACCAGGCATGCTCTTTATAAGCTTCATGCGTGTAGTAGCTCTCACGAAGCGGCAGATTACCGTTACCTGTGCCTGCCAGGATCTGGATATTATTCTCCATCCACCATTTCAGGAAATAGCGTGATGCATTCGGATACTCTGTCTGCTTAAAGCCAGCCACACCGTTTACATTGGCGCAGTACTTTCCTTCTGTTGCACTCGGACCGGCGAAAGGCGGCAATACCGCTACATTATCCTCGATATCCGTATTTAACATGATATTTCCGGAACGGCCAAAGAGAATACATGCCCCGCCGGACAACCAGATCTTCTCCACATCGGCATCACCATAACCGCCGGAACCTTCGGACATATACCCCTCATCCATCATCGTTTTAACAAATTCATAGTTCTCTCTCTGCGCATCGCTGACCACGGTCGCATTTTTATTTGTATCAAACATACCTGCCGCATTTAACCCGTTAAGCACTTCCGCCATATGATTAGAAGAAGGCTCATTTCCTCCGGCTGTCAACAGACACGGAATCTTATCCGGGAATTTCTCTTTCAGCTTTGCACATACTTCCAGGAACTCGTCGTAGCTTGTCGGCAGCTTGTCAATACCTGCTTCCTCGAAGAAATCCTTTCTGTAAGTGATCTGCTTCGGATCAACACCGTAAGGAAGACCATAAGTCACACCGTCATATTTAAAGAATCCCCAGTACTGTTCTGCGATATCGTCTAAGATCGGGTTATTCTCTGCCTTCCAGGCATCAATGATCGGATCCAGGTCAAGGCTCTCGCCCATCTGTGCATACTGCGTGGGCGCCGTACTCGCACCGGTATACACATCCGGCGCCGTGCCACTGGTAACTGCCGTCAGGAAGGTCTCATAATAACCGTCCCAGGGGATCATCTCCAGATTAACCGTAATGCCGTACTCATTCTCTGCATTGAACTGATCGACCATAGCCTGCACATGATTCTGGTATTCACCGCTGGCCCACTGCATCTCCCAATATGTTAAAGTGGCATCCGGCTCGATCTCATCCAGGAAAGTTCCTCCAGCCACAGCTTCTTCTCCCTGCCCTGCGTCTTCCTGCCCGGCTTCCGGCTCCTCTGCCGACTCGGTTTCCTCTGCCGGTTCCGCCTCCTGTGTCTGTTCCGCTGCCGGCGCATTCTCCGTTGCCGCGTCCTTTCCGCATCCCTGCAGCATACCCATTACCATGCCAAGGCTCAGTATGATACTTAATGTTCGTTTTTTCATAATGAAATACCTCCGTTTTATATTCTTTACATTGATGTTTTGACAGAAATCAGTTCCACTTCCAAGTTGCCTGGCATTCCCCCTTTCTGTCCGGACTTGCGCCAGACTGCCGCGCAGGTCTTCTCCTTCTTTGCCTGAAAACGTCAGCTGTCATTTCCAGTTCTTTCTGCTATAACAAGTGCGCACTATCTTTCACTTCCCACATCAATCCTGATCAACATGAAAAGCTTGAGATCTTAACTTAATACCCGAGTACATTGTGGATGTACTCTCTGGATATCTGAGCCGACCTGTAATTGCATACAGGCGGATTATCCAGCTCCACGCAAAGCACCCCGTCGAAGTCATGCTTCTTAAGAGATTTCAACGCTCCGCCAAAGTCAACGACGCCCAGACCCAGGGCACGGAATCTGTCAATGGCGTAAGGGTACTTCTCCGCATCCGGATCTACGTCCTTCAAATGAACGTAGCCGATCCTGTCTCCATATTTGTCAAAGGCTTTCTCCACATCCATGCCTGCCACGAAAGTATGAGCAGTGTCCAGGCACAGCTTAACCAGATCGTGATCGACCAGTGAATCATAATAGTCAATCTCCTCCTCCTTATAGACCGCTGTCGAGAAGTGCGGATGAAAACATGCCGTTACCCCGTTCTCCTTACACAGCTTACCAACCCTGTTGGAAAGCGCTGCGAAACCTTCAATCGCCTTCTTATCCATAGGACGGTCGTAAGGCTCGTCCGTCCACATGACGGCCTGCATGTTCATATAGGGAACCCCGCCAAGCCGCTTCATGAAATCCACATAAGCTACCGCATTCTCCCAATCCGCCTCCGGATCCTCTGTAAAATGAAGATACATATTGACCAGCTTAAGTCCGTATTTCTCCAGGAGCGCCCTGACCTTATCCGCATCATTGTCAAAATATCTGGTAATAAAAGCGAAGTTCTCGACCGCTTCATAACCAAGATCCGCGGATGCCTTCAATGATTGTTCAAACTCCCACTGATAGTTATCCTCATGATTGACCAGCCATGTCCAACCCGTGTACGCTATCTGCATTTCTCTGTCTCCTTTCTGTGTGAAAAAACTTATTTTTTGAAAATATCTTTATTTTTCGATGGCGTATCTCTGCCGATACACCAGGGAAGCCTATGTTCCAGCGCCGCGCTTGAGATCTCCATGATCTCCTCTGCCGTAAACCCATACAGGGATTCAAAGGCGATAAGATCCTGCCCGCGAATGCAGTTCCAGGCAAATGTCAATCCTACATAGGGAGTCACCTTACCACCCGCTGCCGGATCAAGCGCGATGACCGGTTTTCGGGAATCGTGAATCACCTGGATACACTGCTCGATCTCCACCTGCATCAAATAACCGGCACAGTTATAGTTTTGTACATAAACATCCACATCATACCCATTGTCGTTGCCATAGGTGATAATCTCCGGCATATTCGCCTGCAGGCCTGTACACATCCCGGCGCTGCGGATCATGGCCAGATATTCTTCCACACCCTCGATCGCATGTTTATGTTTGTTGACCATTTTTTCCGTTGTGGCCGTATCGAGAATACAGATCTTCACGCCCTTAGAAGCTGCCGCAGCAATCTTTGCCTCAACCGCCCTGTGCTGTTCCAGTCTGCCTCCCGCAGTCAGATTCATCAGGTCAAGCATGATGAAATTACGTTCCGCGATCTCTTCCGCCCGCTTCAATTGCTCAAACCTCTCGGGATCCGCACTGAAAGCGCCTATGACACCGCTTATACCGCCGGAAAGAAAAGCCGCCAGTTCCCGCCTTGTCTGTGCCTCGTCGTATTTTTTCCTGTTTCCCAGATCTCGAATGCTGTGATAGCCGGTAAGAAGCCTGGGCAATTCTATATTTCCGATCCTGGTTCCCGCAAAAACACCGTCATTCATCAGATCACCTCATTTACTCTTTTTCGTCTGTCATCCCGGTTGCTCTGCAGTCCCATACGGCTCATAGCATCAGTCCCGCAGATCTCTTGCACAGACCTTAGAAGTTTACACCTGCCTGCAGAATAATATTACAGTAAGATCTCGTTTCACCGGTCCGAATGATCACCATGGAATCCTCACTCAGCGCTTTCAAAGTTTCATGCGGAACAAATGATAACGGGATATCACTGAACTTTTCTTCCAGGAACCGATACATTTCCACATTCACCTCCTTGAGTTCTTCTGCCAAAATGCCGGCTTCAAAGACAAATTCATTGCAAACCGCATCCAGTACATCCACGAAGGAAGGGATGCCGGCGATCAACGCCAGATCGATGCATTGTACTCCTTTGGGAACGGGAAGCCCCACATCCGAGATCACCAGCGTCTGCGTATGGCCGATCGTCGCCAGTATTTTGATCAATTCTCCGTTTTGTATTCCTGTTCTCTTCATCTTAACCTCCTTATGTCCATGGACAATATATTCTGCCTTTTCTGCTTTTTCCGTATCCTTATCCTTGTGCCTGTGACCCAGCACCACAGCCTTAAATAAACACAACAGCATCACAACATGAAATGAATAAATAAATACGTCTGAAATGTATAACGTGTATTTTTTACATATGTATGTTATACATATATATGCTATACATAGTTAGATAAACGTTTTACTATTGTAAAAAATAATAACCTCTATATACTTGGTAAAATATGGCAATAATCATATTTATATAATCTATCGTTGCTTAAACGTTTTATCATGGTGCGAAAATCCTTTTTTTCTTTATCCTGCTCCTGTACGTATGCGTTTCCTGCCGCGACAATGCTCCCGTTCTGCTAACGTTCATTCCTGCATCCATCCCTATAGCAGCCCTGACACACTTCCTATTGGTCATTTCGTATTTGTTATTTCTTATTTGTCATTTCCTGTTTCTGATTCTCTGGTTCTAATCATGCCTGCTTATTGGGCATCACGCTCTTTCTGACCACCAGTTCCGGCTTTAAGAGGATCTGATGGGAATCCGTCTTATAGACTTCCCCAAAGTTCAGAGCCACATCGACTACGTTCGCGCCGATCATCTTCACGTTCTGACTGACGGAAGTCAAGGGCGCAGGCAGAAAATCATTGTATGTATTGTTGTCGTACCCTACTACCGAAATATCCTTCGGTATCGACAGTCCCATCTCATATGCCTTCTTATAGATTCCGTAAGCAATCGTATCACTGCTGGCAAAGATCGCGGACACGTTCCTCTCATACAGGCCTTCAAACAGATTATAACCCGTCTCCACCTGGAACATCCCCTCGCCGACAAGCGTCGGATCGAAAAGTACATGATACTCCTGCAGCGCACGGATATACCCGAATAACCTCTGCTTGGAAACGTCACTGTTCATCGGCCCCGCAATACAGGCAATCTGCCTGTGTCCTGACTCAAGAAGATGCTTCGTGGCCAGATACCCTCCCAATTCATGATCGACACGCACACAGACAACGTCGGAGCTGTCAATATAACGGTCAACCAGTACAATAGGCACATGCGCTTCGTCCGCAAGACTGTAGCATTCATCAATATTACTCTTCTGAACGTTGTTGGATAACGCCAGGATAATAGCCTCCACATTCCGGTCTATGGCTGATTTCACGCATTCCACATCAAAGGGCTGATCATTCGTACAATAGAAGATCGTGGTATAGTTATGCTTGGCGGCTTCATTACCGATACAGTTTACCAATTCCGCAAAGAACGGATTCAAAATATCCGGCACTACCAGCGCTATCGTATTGGACTTCTTCGTCACCATACTGACAGCCAGCTGATTCGGCCTGTAATTCAACTTCTTGGCCGCTTTGAAAATAGCCTCCTGCGTCTCCTTGGAAATATGATGTTTCTTCTGGTTCATCACGACGGAAACTGTCGTCGTAGACACACCAACCTGATTGGCAACGTCCTTTATTGTTGTTCTTCCCAAAAGTAAAATCTCCCACCCACATTTACATTGATCATTGCATTGATCAATCGTCAATCCCGTGCAGAAAAACGTTTATGTACCACATACTGCACGCTATCTGTATTGCCGCAACCGTTTTTCTTGGGCTGTTTTGAGTTTATTGTAGGTTTTGATACATAATTTGTCAAGCACAAAGTTCATTTTTGTATATTTCTCATATATCTTGATTTCTTTTTTTGTTGACATGTAACAATTTACAAACTTGTGCAAACCGATTATAGTTTTTGTATAATGAATTTTTTATTTTCATTTACATTAGTAAAACGTTTATCTATATAACCGGATAGACTGCAGGTTATGACAAAAAGATCAAAAGGAGGATCGCGAAATGAAAGCAAACGCTTTATGGGTCGTGGAGGAAAGAAAGATCGAGATTCGTGAATACGAATTGGAACCGTTGAAAGCCGATGAAGTGCTCATCGAAAATAAAGCAACGGGTGTATGCTGCTGGGACTCTTACCTTTTCAGAAATCAGTCCACAACAGGTCCGCTGCCGTTCATGTTCGGACATGAGGGCTGCGGTATTGTGAAAGAGGTCGGTAAGGACGTTCACAATTTCAAACCCGGTGACAAGGTTTTCTGCTGCGGCAATGACCGTGGTATGTTCGCGGAATATTATAATGTTCCGGCTGCCAATGTAGCCCGGATCCCGGACGACGTTACGGATTATGCGAAATGGGTCGCAGAACCGACCAACTGCGTCGTTAATCTCCTGAATAACATCAGGATCGATGCCGGTGACAATGTTGTGCTGGTCGGCGCAGGCTATATGGGCAACCTGACGCTGCAGGGTCTCACGAGAGGCACGCAGGCCGGCAGCGTTACCGCCTTTGATGTCCGTGAAGACCGGCTGGATATCGCACGCAACTACTGTTCGGAGCTTTATAATCCGGATACCGCTGCCGGTAAAACAAAGATCAGAGAGATTCAGGATGCCGGCGGCGCCGATATCGTAATCGAATTCTCCGCATCCAAGAGCGGTTTCGCCCTGGCAAACGAACTGACCAGCCGTCCCGACGGTCCGAATCTCGGCGGCAAGCTCGTGATCGGCTCCTGGCACCGCCAGCCGATGGAATTTGACGGTACTCTCTGGCATATGTCAGGCATCTATGTGTACAACTGCTCTCCCATGAGCAATCGTTACTATCCTGATATCATCCGCCGGACCGGGGAACTGCTCGCGAAGGGCGTCTATACACCGGGCGAACTCGTTACGCACGTTGCGGATTATCGTGACTGCTATGATATCTTCTGCCGCTCGGTAGATAAAGAAGACGGTTACGTTAAAGGTGTCATTACCTTCTAAGATTTCTACAGACTCTTTGCCTGCGGCTGAAATGCCGCAGGTTACAGAAAGGACAGGATCATTCCATGCAACCGATTTTTCCCAAGACAACCATTGAAGAGATAGAGGTCTCCAGATTGATCATCGGCTGCAACTGGATCTCAGGATTCAGCCACCGCACGTTCTCACAGGATCAACTGATCAAGGACCGGCATTATGCGACGGATCTCACCGTTAAAATACTGGAAACCTTTTTATCCTATGATATCAACTGTATCCTGGGCCTGTTTGACTATGACAGGCATCTGACTGACGCTATCAGGCAGGCCGAGAAGACATGCCGCACTAAGATGATCATCATCGATGAGCCTGTCTTCCCGGTTGACGATACGCCCGAGAGCCGCAGAGAAGCCGGGCGGATCATCCGTGAATCCGCCGCCAGAGGAACCAGCATCTGTATGCCGCTTCACTCTGTCTTCGAGCAGCTCCTCAATAAGAATACCCACAAAATCGACAGAATCGAGGATTATCTCTACATGATCCGTGAAGCGGGCATGGTACCCGGCGCGTCGGCGCATATGCCCGAGATTGTAGAGTACTGCGACGAAAATGACTATGATGTTCAGACTTATATTCAGATCTATAACTGTCAGGGATTCTTAATGCAGCGGGATGTGGAGGAGACGGCAAGGCTGATTCATAATGCCAGGAAACCGGTTCTGACAATAAAGTCCATGGCCGCAGGCCGCTTATCGCCCTTTGTCGGATTGAACTTTGTCTGGAATACGATCCGCGATCAGGACATGGTCGCTGTCGGCTGCTTTACGGAGAAAGAAGCCCTGGAAGATATCGAGTACTCTCTTGCGGCCCTCCAAAAACGTATGCCAGGTACAACGTCTCTTCCTGACAGCCATAGGACGGCTCCATAAACGACCAGAAAGGAACTCACTTATGAAAATCATTAATTTTGGCTCTCTCAATATCGACAACGTCTATAACGTCCGCGAATTCGTAAGACCCGGACAGACCATCCATGCAAGAGATTATCACGTAGCGGCCGGCGGCAAGGGCCTGAATCAGTCCATTGCGGCAGCAAGAGCCGGCGCGCAGGTTCTCCATGCCGGCATGATCGGAAGCGGCGGAACCTTCCTCACGGATATCCTGCAGGAAGCCGGCGTCGATACTTCCCAGGTACGCACACTGGACGCACCAAGCGGCCATACCGTTATTGAAGTCAACGCCGAAGGCCAGAATCGTATTATCGTATACGGCGGCACGAACCAGATGCTCACCGATACATATATCGATACGGTTCTGGCCCAAGGAATGCCGGGAGACGTGACGCTCCTCCAGAACGAAACGAACCTGATCGCAACCATCATCACCAAATCTCATGAAAAAGGGATGCTGGTTGCGTTCAATCCGTCCCCCATGCCTGAGGACCTTACGGCCGTTCCGCTCGATCTGGTAGATTATTTCATCGTAAACGAACTGGAAGCAGCCCAGCTTGTCGGAATGCAGCCCGATGCTCCCTACGAAACCATTCTTGACCGCCTGGCGGTGGAATATCCGCATGCCACGGTCATTATGACTTTGGGGCACAACGGCGTACTCTATTCGCAGAAGGAGACGCGGCTCAGTCATCCCATCTTCAAGGTTACCGCCGTAGACACTACCGCTGCGGGTGATACCTTCTGTGGTTATTTCCTTGCGGCAGTCTGCAGAAATACCTCCGTGGAGACGGCTCTCAGAGAGGCTTCCGCTGCCTCCGCGATCACGGTCTCCCGTCCCAGCGCAGCGCCCTCTATTCCTCTCTATGCGGAGGTACAGCAATTTCTGATGGATTCTCACTGCTCCTAGCAGCGTCTCCTTTCTACCGGGCTGTATCGTAAAGCGATATCATCATCTTTGCACGACCTACTGCTCATATACAATCTGTACCAGAGTAAGTCCACAGGCCGGGGCCGTCGGCCCCGCCGCCTGACGATCCTTCGCCTCTAATATCCTCACCACTTCTTCCGGCGCGATATAGCCTCTGCCCACTTCCATCAACGTTCCGGCTATGATCCTGACCATATTGTAGAGGAATCCTCTCCCCGTCACACGAATCACGAGCTCCCTGCCCTCCCGGAACACGTCCAGGGATTCCACCTGGCGTATCGTCGACTCCACCTGCGCCTGCGTACTGCAGAAACTCTTAAAGTCATGCGTTCCGACCAGATACTTAGCCGCGCTCTGCATCAGTGAAAGATCCATAGGCACATAGGTAAAGTGGGAATAAAGCCTTCTGACCGGCATGGGAAAAGGAGCACAATAAATGCGATACTCATAAGTCTTATGGCTCACCGTATGACGAGGATGGAACGCCGGATCCACCTGCTGCGATCTCTGTATTGTAATGTCCTCCGGAAGCCTGCGATTTAAGGCATACGATATTTTATCGGCCGGAATCGGACTTTCCGTATCGAAAACAGCAACATTCCCCATCGCATGAACGCCGGAATCCGTGCGGCTTGCCCCGATCACCTCTATCGTTTCGCCCAGAAGTTCAGAAAGGCATCTGTTCAAGATGCCTTCTATCGTCTCCCCATTATTCTGAATCTGCCACCCATGATACCTTGTTCCGTCATAGGCTACCGTTAACATGACTCTCTTCATATGCTTACACCGAACCTCTTTCATCCTATCAAACAGCCTGGTTCCTGCACCGGAACCGCTTCTCGCTATAACCAGATCCTGATCCCGATACACACCGCGAAATACCCCGCCAACACAGCGTAGGCTATCCGGTCGCGGCCTGCGTATCGAAGCGGCTTCATCTTCGTTCTGTGTTCCCCGCCCCGGTAACATCTTGCTTCCATTGCCATCGCCAGGTCGTTCGCCCTGCGGAATGCGGAGATAAACAACGGCACCAGTAAGGGAACCATCGCCTTCGCCTTTTTGATCAGATTGCCGCACTCGAAATCGGCGCCTCTTGCGATCTGTGCCTTCATGATCTTATCCGTCTCTTCCAACAGGATCGGAATAAAACGCAGCGCGATTGACATCATCATGGCCACTTCATGCACCGGTACTTTAAATATCTTCAACGGCTTCATCAGCTTCTCCATCGCATCCGTCAGGCTGTTCGGCGTTGTCGTCAAGGTCATGATCGAAGAACCCACAATCAGGAATGACAAACGCACAGCCATTGTCACCGCCAGCTGCAATCCCTCTTTTGTGATCCTCAGTTTCCAGACTGATACCAAAACCTCACCCGGAGTCAGAAACAGATTGAATACCACGGTGATCAGCAAAATAAATACGATCGCCTTCATGCCCTTAACCATGAATTTGAACGGGACATGCGACAGCTTGATCGCTGCAGCCAGAAAGACTGCCGCCACCACATATCCGATCCAGCTCTTCACCACAAACAGAGAGATGATAAAGCACACAGTCGCTATCAGTTTCACACGCGGGTCCAATTTATGAATGACAGACTCTGTCTGATAATACTGGCCCAATGTAATATCTCGTAACATAATCGTTTCTTATTTCCTTTCAGTATCGTATTCTCTTATCGGCAACACGTTAGCGTGTTAGCGACGTCGGATATTGCCCGTTCAAACCTGCTTTCCATGCTCTGCCGTCCTGCCGTTCATGGCGCGCAATATCTCCTGGCTTGCTTCTGCGATCGTTGTGGCATCCGTCCGGACCGGTATCCCGCTCTCATGAAGCGCTTTCATAATATAGGTTACCTGGGGCGCTGCCAGCCCTACCTCCTCCAACTCTCTGTAATGTTGAAAAACTTCTCTCGGCACATCGTCATACATAACAGAGCCCTGGTTCATAACAATGATCCGCTCCACGTATTTCGCCACATCTTCCATACTGTGAGACACCAGAATGACCGTTATCCCTGTTTCTTCTTTCAATTTCGCGATCTGATCCAGAATCTCATCCCTGCCCTTGGGATCCAGACCGGCTGTCGGCTCATCCAGCACAAGGATATCCGGTTTCATGGCTAACACTCCTGCGATTGCCACCCTTCTCTTCTGCCCGCCCGACAGATCAAACGGAGATTGGTAGAAATAATCGTCTTCCAAGCCGACCTGTTTCAACGCCGCATAAGCCCGCAGCTCCGTTTCCTGCTTGGATAACCCCAAATTCCTCGGCCCGAAGCAGACATCCGAGAACACATCAATCTCGAACAACTGATGTTCCGGATACTGAAATACCAGTCCCACCTTACTGCGAAGCTTCTTCTTATCATAGTCCTGCGCATGAATGTCCTCGCCATTGAAATAAATGCTGCCATCCGTCGGTTTCAACAGCCCATTCAGATGCTGCACCAGCGTAGATTTGCCGGATCCGGTATGTCCGATCAGGCCGATAAACTGCCCGTCGGGAATCACCAGATTGATATCCTGCAGCGCGTGCACCGCCAACGAGGTGTCTCCGCCATATACATAATTAACATGATCCAGTATGATCGACATCGCTATATCCTTTCATGATCAGTTCCTTTAAGGTAACTGTGTTTCTTTATCTCTGCTGATAGATACGCTTTAACTCCTCTGTCAGTTCCTCCACCGTCAGAATGCCTTCCGGAAGATTGATACCGTTCTTTTTCAGCTCATATGCCAGCAAAGTTACCTGCGGCACATCCAAGCGCAGCTGCCTCAGCTTATCTACCTGTGAAAAGATCTCCCGCGGCGTTCCCTGCATCGCCACCTTACCCTTATCCATCACGAAAACTTTATCGGCATAAATGATCTCTTCCATATAGTGCGTGATCAGCAGCACGGTTATTCCTTCCACATCGTTCAATGCCCGCACGGCGCGCACCACTTCCTTGCGTCCATTGGGATCCAGCATCGCCGTCGGCTCATCGAGTATGATACACTTCGGATGCATCGCGATCACCCCAGCGATCGAAACTCTCTGCTTCTGGCCGCCCGATAACTTATTGGGAGAGAATTTGCGGTACTTGTACATTCCCACCGCTTTCAGACTCTCCTCCACCCGTTCCCAGATCTCTTCCGTCGGTATCCCCATATTCTCCGGGCCAAACCCGACATCCTCCTCCACGACCTGGCCGATAATCTGATTGTCCGGATTCTGGAAGACCATGCCGGCCTCCTGCCGGATATTCCATAATTCCTTATCGTCCGTCGTATCCATGCCATCGACCCACACAGTGCCCTCCGTGGGATACAGAATCGCATTCAAATGCTTGGCAAGCGTAGATTTGCCGGAACCGTTATGCCCAAGGATCGCAACAAAGTCTCCCTGCCTGACATCCAGATCCACCTCATCCACCGCACGGGTAATCCCTTCTACGTTTCCCTCTTCGTCACGTCTGATATATTCAAACACCAAACTCTCTGTCCTTATGATTCCCATCTGCTATCTGTCTCCCTGTCCACTTGTTCAGAACATACTCTGTCCTATTCGGCATGTCCTGTATATCCTGCATAGTTCTGTGTATTCTGTATAAGTTCTTTCTATTCTGCATATCCACGTTTTGTTTTATGCCATGCTATTTTGAACCATATTCACAGCTTCATGTTTCATCATACTAAAAAATATTTAAAAGCACAAGAGTTTCATTTATGTTATACTTTACAGTGTATTTTAAAGTTAACAATAAGAAGATCATCGCATCTTGATCTTAGGAAAAGGAGATTCCCGAACCATGAAAAAAACACCTTCAACGTTTGGCAATTTGAACAAAAAGCAACTGCTGCAAAAAGCCGTCAGACCTTTCGGCGTTCTTCTTGTTTTCATTATGATATGTGCTTTCCTGGCACAATATCTGACCGGTTCCGAGACATTACAGGATTATGCCAGGAACAATCCGGAACTTGCCTATGGTGACTCCGGTATGGAACCTGAGCCTGCTTCACCGGAAATTGTGGACAATACGGAAAGCACAAACGACACTCAAGTCATAGCTGATTCCGAAACCTCTGACGAGTCGCCCGCATATAATAAGCAAGAAGAATCTGAACCGGATTCCCCGGATACTGTTTCGGCGGATTCCCTTGTGTCAGAGGAGGAAGTGACTGATATGACCGCAAATTCCGAACGTACTACTTACCAGGATGGCTTTTACTACGAACCCCTGAGCGATACGGTGAAGCAAAGAATCACCGGTATCTCCTACCCAAAAGACGGATGTACCGTTCCTTATGAAGATTTGAACTATGTAGGCCTTCTTTATATTGATTTCAATGGAGAAACACAGGACGGTGAGCTAATCTGCCATAAGGACATTGCTCCGGACATTGTGGAGATCTTCTACGAGCTGTACAAAAATGATTACCGCATAGAACGCATCCGCCTGATCGACGAATATAACGGCGATGATACACAATCCATGCTGGATAACAACACTTCATGCTTCAATTACAGGGTTGTGGACGGGACTGATAAGCTGTCCAAACATGCATATGGCTGCGCTGTCGATATCAACCCCTTCTATAACCCGTATGTAGTATTTAATAAGGATGGAAGCGGTGAAACTTATATCTCCCCCCAGGGCAGCGAGATCTATGCAGACCGCACACTGGATTTTCCTTACAAGATCGATGAAAACGATCTATGTTATAAACTTTTTATCTCACACGGTTTTACCTGGGGCGGAAACTGGAATTCCTCGAAAGACTACCAGCATTTTCAAATTGTATTGGACTAATGTCAAAAAGAGTACACATGCTGCCATGTGTACTCTTTTAAATATTGATACTATATTTCTCTTATAACACGAACATGGACATCGTCTCATCCATCTGGTTCGAGATATTCTTCAGCTCATAAGCCTCATCTGCAATCTCATTAATGATACCGCTTATCTCAGTAACAGAAGCGGACGTCTCCTCTGTACTTGCCGCATTCTCCTCTGCGATAGCTGACAGATTCTGCACCGTATCCACGACGCTGCTTCTCGCTTCATTCACCTTCACCGTTCTGCTGGATACTTCATCAATCACGCCGATCGACTGCTCTACGTTCTCAATCAGCTGTGCAACCTGTTCATTCGTATTGGTAACATTCTGACTCTGCCGCTCCATCATCTCTTTCACTTCATTCATGGTAACAACCGATTTATCAGAATCCTCAATCAACGATAAGATAATTCTCTCAATCTGTCTTGCAGACTCATTAGACTGCTCGGCAAGCTTCTGAATCTGCGCCGCAACGACTGCAAAGCCTCTGCCCTGCTCACCGGCACGCGCTGCCTCGATCGATGCATTCAGTGAAAGCAGATTGGTTTCTTCCGCAATATTCGTAATAAGCGCCGTAGCTTCCTTAATCTTCTGTGCAGACTCATTCGTAACATTGGTCTGCTCATAAATGATATCGATAGACTCACTTGTCTTCGCATTACTCTCCTGCAGCTCACGGATTGCCTCAATAACAGTCTGACCGCCTTCCTTCATCTGCTGTGCCTTACGGTTCAGGTTATCCAGTTCACCGGACATCTCCTCGATCATATTACCCATCAGGATGATATTCTCGGTCGCACTCTGCGTCTCCTCCGCCTGAGATCCGGCGCCGATCGCCACCTCATTGACCGCTTTCTCCATCTGCTCAACATGTTCGCTTGTAATGCTTGTTCTGTTACGCATATTGTCAGATGCCTCTAACAGAGACTTACTTCCTTCGATAACATTCTTGATAATATCCGAAAGATTCTCTTCCAGTTTCTTGATCGCTCTACAGATCTCGCCGACCTCATCCGTCTGCCTTAAAGATTCGTCATCAAACTTGAAGTTCAGTTTACCCTGTGCAACTTCTTCCAGAGCGCTCACGCCGATATTCAGCCTCTTCGACATCTTACCTACAATAAGAATGGTAAGAACCGTACACAGAACCATAAGTACGGCTGCCAGAATTACGATGATCATCGTGATCTGTCTGATCTGTGAATCAACGATCTCTTTCTTCATACCGGCAAAAACCATACCCACGGTCTCGTTCGTCTCAAAATCAAAGAGCGGTATGTAATATCCGAAATACGAAAGACCGGACACCAACACGTTATCGGTAAAGTACTCCTTACCCTGTCCTAACACCGTATCCAATACTTCCCTGTCTTCCAATGTTCCGAAAACACGCTGTCCGCTGGCATCCTTAGCCGAGGTCATATATCTGGTATCCCCATAATAGATGGATACGTCAATGTTTGCTGCTTCCTTGATGTCATCTGCCATATCAACCTGCTGTGAGATGTTAAAATCACCCTTCACCAGCTCATTATTCTCATTCAGGCCATACGGTTCACTGTTCATCTTCCTGAATGTACTGCGCACTGCAGTCGCCGTGCCACGCAGACCATCAGAAATTGTCACTGTCATTGCATCATTGATCTTCTTATTGCTAACCACCGTAATCGCCACTCCGAGTACCAGCAGCGGCAAAAGTGCAATCAATAAGATTTTTTGCTTTAATTTCATCTTCATGTTCCTCCATGCCCCTTTTTAGTCAAAATACTATATCCATTGTAGCATATTTATGAAGAAAATCCATCCCTAATTTATAAAAATTTTATAGGGATAATTTACCTGTACGACGAAATAAACCCTGCAGATCAAGCAGGGTCCACTTCTCTATTCAACTATTTTACACCAACTCAAGCACGACTTCCATAGCCGCATCGCCTTTACGGGGCCCGATCTTGATGATTCTTGTATAACCACCGTTACGGCTTGCATACTTAGCGCCATATTCATCAAAAAGCTTGGCAACAAGATCAACTTCCTTGGTGCCTTTCTTCCTTCCGGCCGGTGTGCTGGGCACTTCTGTTACCGGATAAAGAACTTTGAGCATCTGCCTTCTGGCATGCAGTCTGGACGGAAGGTCTTTCCTGATCTCCTTCTCCACTGTATCAAATACGGTAACCTTCTTGCCGTCTACGACTTCTTTCACTCTCTTGCCGTCTTTATCCTTGCGCGGCACCTTAGCGGTTACCTTGACATTCTCAAAATTGTCTTTTTCCTTTACAGCCAGAGCGATAAGGCCTTCTGCTACTTTGCGCACTTCCTTTGCTCTCGCTTCTGTCGTAACGATCTTTCCGTTATACAGAAGCGCTGTAACCTGATTTCTCAGTAATGCTTTTCTCTGGTCAGATGTTCTGCCAAGTTTTCTGTATTTTGCCATAACAGGCTCCTTTCTCATCGGGGAGTCTTCTTCGCAGAATTCTCTCCCACATCATGGTACATCCGGCCACGCACTTTGGACTTACTTACCGAATGCAGTTGCTATTTCCATTTATGAGCGGCATATCGGCGCTCTTCGGCCTTATCCTCCATGCCTTCTTATCATGTATCGGGTCCGGCTTCTATACTTCCTCACTGGGATTTAACTGTAAGCCCAACTCCTTCAACTTTGCCAAAACTTCCTCGAGGGATTTACGGCCGAGATTACGAACCTTCATCATGTCCTCCGAAGTTTTATTTGTCAGTTCCTCTACCGTATTGATACCGGCTCTCTTTAAGCAGTTATAAGAACGAACCGACAGTTCTAATTCGTCAATGCTCATTTCCAAAACTTTTTCTTTCTCATCGTCCTCTTTCTCTATCATAACCTCAGCGGTCTTGGCATTCTCAGACAGATCGATGAAAAGACTTAAATGTTCACTCAGTACCTTCGCGGCAAGGCTGACCGCCTCATCAGGCTCTAATGTCCCGTTTGTATAGACATCCAGCGTCAGTTTATCGTAGTCCGTGATCTGTCCAACACGTGTGTTCTCCACCGTCACATTGACTCTCTCTACAGGTGTATAGATAGAATCGACTGCGATCACACCGATCGGCAGATCTTCTGTTTTGTTTCGATCGGAACTTACATATCCTCTTCCCTTAGTGATCGTCAGCTCCATATATAACTTGGTATCTTTACCGCTTAATGTCGCTATCACTAAATCCGGATTCAGTATTTCAACGTCCTGATCGACCTGGATATCCGATGCTCTGACAATTCCTTCGCCCTCATACTCAATGTATGCGGTTTTCGGTTCATTGGTATCGCTGCTATTCTTTATTGCAAGGCTCTTGATGTTCATGATAATCTCAGTAACATCTTCCTTCACACCGGGAATAGAACTAAATTCATGTAAAACACCTTCGATTTTCACCTGGCTGACTGCAGCACCCGGTAAAGAAGAAAGCATAATTCTTCTAAGAGAATTACCCAGCGTAATTCCGTAACCCCTTTCTAAGGGCTCGACTACGAACTTACCATACTTCTTATCTTCTGAGATCTCTGCAACCTCAATATTCGGTCTCTCAAAATCAAACACGCAAATACCCTCCTTTGCGAACATGTTGGAAAACCATTGTTTTCGTCTTATTACTTGGAGTACAACTCGACAATAAGCATCTCATTAACCGGAACGTCGATCATTTCTCTTGTCGGAAGGTATTTTACGGTTCCTTTTAATGCTTCCTGGTCCACTTCGATCCACTCCGGAACCAGTCTTCCACCTGTTACCTCAAGGATATCCTTGTATCTCTGTAAGGATCTGGCCTTCTCTCTTACCTCGATCACATCACCCGCTTTGATCAGATAAGACGGAATCTGCACCGGCTTGCCATTTACCAGGAAATGCTTATGGCCCACAATCTGTCTTGCTTCTCTTCTTGTTCTCGCAAATCCCATTCTGAATACTACGCTGTCCAGCCTGCTCTCAAGCATGACCATAAGGTTCTCACCGGTCATTCCCTTCATTCTTTCGGCTTTCTTGTAGTAGTTTCTGAAAGGCTTCTCAAGTACGCCATAGATAAACTTTGCTTTCTGTTTCTCTCTCAGCTGGAGACCATACTCACTGATCTTCTTGCCAGCTCTTGCTGATGTTCTGTTGGATTTCTTATCATATCCTAAAAAAACAGGATCTAAATCAAGGGATCTGCATCTTTTCAATACAGGAACTCTGTTTACTGCCATTTTCTTCGGCTCCTCTCAATATAATTTTGTTTACAGCGCTATTACTTTGCGCCTTCTTCCAAACTCTTCTCATAACTCTTTCGTCTTTTAGACACGACGACGCTTGGGCGGACGGCATCCGTTGTGCGGTACAGGCGTTACGTCGCGGATGCTTGTCACTTCCAGACCACATGCCTGCAGTGCACGGATCGCAGCCTCACGGCCTGAACCAGGACCTTTCACCATAACATCTACTGTCTTCAAACCATGGATCAAAGCAGCTTTTGCCGCTGTCTCAGCAGCCATCTGTGCTGCATAGGGAGTAGATTTCCTTGAACCTCTAAAGCCAAGCCCACCAGCGCTTGCCCAACTCAACGCATTACCCTCTGTATCTGTCAGGGTAACGATCGTATTGTTAAAAGAAGACTGGATATGTGCCTGTCCACGTTCAACGTTTTTCTTTACACGCTTTTTTGTCACTTTTTTGGTAACTTTTTTAGCCATAATAAACTAACCTACTTTCTCTCTTTCTAAATGAAATGTTAAACCACTTGATTTCATGATCTCTGCTTATGAAATCATCTTATTTCTTCTTGTTTGCCACTGTTCTCTTAGGACCTTTTCTTGTTCTCGCATTTGTTTTGGTCTTCTGTCCGCGAACCGGAAGTCCCTTTCTGTGACGAATGCCTCTATAGCATCCAATTTCCTGAAGACGCTTGATATTCAGGGCGATCTCTCTTCTCAGGTCACCTTCCACCATGTAATCTCTGTCGATCACTTCTGCAAGTCTCTTAACCTCGTCGTCAGTCAACTCTCTGACACGGGTATCCGGATTCACATTAGCAGCCTCCAGGATCTTGTTTGCACTCACTCTACCGATTCCGTAGATATAAGTCAAACCAATCTCCACACGTTTCTCTCTGGGTAAGTCAACACCTGCAATACGAGCCATTTACGTTTCCTCCATTTTCTTCGAGTTCTTCTGCAGTTTCTCCGCAGTCGTACCCATAATCTTGCAATCGAATCTGTCTGTCAACGATCTGTCTGCTTCCCAGCCTGCCACACAGGAATGGACACTGCATGTATGCCAGGGCGGATCCTGTCAACAAAGCGATTCGTGAACACAGCTATTCGAGAAGAAACAGCTGTATTCTATGCACACTGTAACAGTATGCATGATACTAATTGATTGGGGTAGGTTCTACCCAATCGGATCAGGCGCTCCGATCTATCCAAACACAGTTGTTGGTATCAAAAAGTAATCTCCGATAGGCTCTTCCATCTATATTATAATCAGCGCCATTCTCCCTCATGATCAGGACAGACCATGGCGCTGCAGCCGCTCATAATAAAATTTCTTTCGATAAAGAACCCCGTTCAGACCTCTGAATATTCGGGATTAACCTTGTACCTGTTTGTGCTTCGGATTCTCACAGATCACTCTGATCTTTCCTTTTCTTTTAATGATCTTGCATTTTTCGCAAATCGGTTTTACTGATGATCTGACTTTCATCTCAAACCCTCCTTTCAAAAAAGACCGTTTTACATTATATCACCAAACCCTATATTTGGCAAGGCTATTTGGAAAGAATTATGCCATGACTTTTATTTATCACGCCAGATAATCCTGCCCTTGGAAAGGTCATAAGGTGATAATTCCAAAGTTACACGGTCACCCGGCAGAATGCGGATAAAATTCTGGCGCAGCTTACCGCTTATATGTGCCAATACCACATGTCCGTTCTCTAATTTAACCTGAAACATGGTATTGGGTAACTTTTCAATTACTGTTCCTTCGATTTCAATTACATCAGCCTTCGACATTTGCTTCCTCCTGATACATTTTAATTGTTTTCTTTATTTCCAGATCCGAGTAACCGCCTGCCGGCTGCTCCATCCGTACTTTCTTTATTACCTGAATATGCTTTTTATTCTTCTTCTTTGGTTCCTTAACAGTTCTGTTTCTGCCATCGGCTAAATATACATATTCATCCTCTTCCCGGATTATGACATACAGTCTTCGTCTGTCATGTCCGGCCCTGGATACGGCAAGCATTCCCGTCATTCTAACCTCCCTGCTTTCGCTCCATGAAATCTCAGCTTCGTGCGGAGGTAAGCGTCAGGATCTCCGGCTCACCATCCGTGATCAGTATCGTATTCTCGTAATGTGCCGAATAAGAATGATCCCTGGAAATAACCGTCCAGTCATCGCTTAGCCACTCTACCTCTGCTGTCCCCATATTGATCATCGGCTCGACTGCCAACGTCATGCCGGGCCGCAGCTTGATACCCCTTCTCCTCTGTGCAAAGTTCGGAATCTGTGGATCCTCGTGCAGCTTTGTTCCAATTCCATGCCCTACTAACGCCCTTACGATCCCATAGCCGAAGGAACTGACATAGGCGTCAATCGCATTGGAGATATCAAACAGCCGATTCCCTGCCCTGGCCATTTTAATGCCTTCAAAGAAGCTCTGCTTCGTCACATCCATCAGCCTCTGCACGTCTGCGCTGATCTGCCCCACAGCGTGGGTTCTCGCCGCATCGGAATGATAGCCCTTATAGATCAATCCGGTGTCCAGGCTGACGATGTCGCCTTCCTTAATGATATGGGAATCCCTGGGGATCCCGTGCACGACTTCCTCATTGACAGAAACACACACCGATGCCGGATATCCCTGGTAATGCAGGAAGTTAGGCGTACAGCCTCTCTCCCGTATCAACTTCTCACACTCTCTGTCAATATCCTTTGTAGAGATACCCGGCCTGATGATCCCTGCAAGCTCTTCATGCACTTCTGCCAATAATCTGCCGGCTTCCCGCATACACGCTATTTCCCTTGGAGATTTAATCGTTACCGCCATTTTCCCCGAAGCCTCACTGTTCCAATATCGCTACAATAGCGTCAAAGACATCCTGCATATCCTGTGTGCCGTCCACCGTCTTCAGGATCCCCTTACGATCGTAAAAATCGATCAAAGGCTGTGTCTGCTCATGATAGACATCCAGGCGCTTTCCTACCGTTTCCGGTTTATCATCGTCTCTGAGCACCAGTTCCTGACCACATTCATCACAAATCCCTTCTTTATGCGGTTTGATATATTCGATATGATACGTGGCGCCGCAGGAAACACATGCCCTTCGTCCACCCATTCTTCTGATGATATTCTCGTCCGGGACATCCACATCAATGGCGTGGTCGATCTGATCATGCAGTTTCACCAGCTCTTGATCCAGCACCTCTGCCTGCGGAATCGTTCTCGGAAATCCGTCCAGGACATATCCCTTCTTACAGTCTTCCTGTGCGACTCTGTCAAGCAGGATCTTTACCGTCAACTCGTCCGGCACCAGCAGTCCCTGATCCATATAACTCTTAGCTTCCATGCCGAGCGCCGTTCCGTTTTTAATATTGGCTCTGAAAATATCTCCCGTGGAAATATGAGGGATACCATACTTATCCGCGATCAGTTTGGCCTGCGTTCCCTTGCCTGCACCGGGAGCCCCTAACATTATGATCTTCATAATTTTCTCCATTCCGAAGCGCTTCACGCTGAGGACGCGGGCAAAATCTGAAATTCTGCTCTGCGATCAACAGCCTAGTAACGCTTCTGTACAAATTCAAACCGAACCCGTTCAGTTTGTCGGACTATTGAGCGAGAAAGGGACGTCTCAGTCATCCTGCCGTCCCTTCCATTCCCATATTCATTAGTCGTTTAAGAATCCTTTATAATTACGAACCAGCATCTGAGATTCAATCTGTTTGATCGTCTCAAGAACAACACTGACAATAATGATCAGGCTTGTTCCACTGAAAGATACGCTTGCACCAAAAATACCATTAAAGAAATACGGCACAACACATACGATCGTAAGTCCTACTGCACCAATGAAGACAATGTGGTTGAGCACTCTCGTTAGATATTCGCTGGTAGGTTTACCAGGTCTGATTCCCGGGATAAAACCACCCTGTTTCTTCATGTTCTCCGCAATCTCTATCGGATTAAAAGTGATGGACGTATAGAAATATGCGAAAACAATAACAAGCACAATATATACAATCAAACCGATAGAATAAACCGGCCGTTCCGGGTTGCACCAGTAATTGGAGTTCATTCCCATCACAATATGGCCCCACACGCCCGAACCGTCAATATTAAAGAGTGAGCTGACAATACTCGGAATCTGCAGTAACGACGATGCAAAGATGACCGGAATCACACCCGCCGTATTAACCTTCAGCGGAAGGTTGGTCGTCTGTCCGCCAACCATCTTTCTGCCCTGTACCTTCTTGGCATACTGTACCGGAATTCTGCGCACGCCATCATTCAGAATGATAACGAGCACTACCATCAGCAATATAACCGCAATGATGATGATTGCTGCCACCACGCCCTTGGCGATTGACCTGCCGATAACAAACTGTTGAAAAAGCTGCGTGATATCCTGCGGAACACTCGAAAGGATGTTGATCGTCAGGACGATGGAAATACCGTTGCCGACACCATTTTCCGTGATTCGCTCACCGATCCACATCAGGAATGCACTTCCTGCAGTCAGTGCTGCAATGACTGTAATGACATTAAACACATTGTAAGTCTGCAGAAGTCCCTGACGGCCGAAACCAATAGCCATGGCACTGGCCTCGATCAATGCAAGCGCTACCGTAACATATCTTGTAATGGATGCAATCTTCTTCCTTCCGTCAGCGCCGTCACGCTGCATTTCCTCTAACTTCGGAATCGCAATCGTCATCAGCTGCATAATAATGGAAGAAGTAATATACGGTGTTATATTCAATGCAAGAATAGACATTCGTAGGAATGATCCACCCGTAAAAGCATTCAGGAAACCGAAAGCATCACCTGTCTGTGTCTGCTGTTCAAACCAATTCGCAAAGAAGTTCGTATTGATACCCGGAACCGGGAGCTGTGATCCTAAACGGATCACAACTAACATCAAAAACGTAAACAAAAGTTTCTTCCTGATCTCCTTGATCTTAAACGCATTCTTTAAGGTTGTTAACATTAAATCACCTCTGCTGTTCCACCAAGCGCCTCGATTTTCTCCTTAGCGGATGCACTGAAGGCACCTACCTTCACATCGAGCTTCTTGGTAAGTTCTCCGTTTCCAAGAATCTTAACACCATCACGAGGATGTTTTACGATTCCCTTTTCGATCAATGCATCGACATCAACAGTCGCGCCATTGTCAAATACTTCCAGTGCACTTAAATTGATCGCAACAATCTCTTTAGAATTTCTGCATTTAAATCCTCTCTTGGGAAGACGTCTGTATAATGGCATCTGTCCACCTTCAAAGCCCGGTCTCGGTGCGCCGGAACGAGCCTTCTGACCTTTGTGTCCCTTGCCGGCTGTCTTTCCGTTACCCGAACCATGTCCACGGCCTCTTCTAAAATTATCACTATGCACTGACCCTTCCGCGGGTCTTAAATTTGATAATTCCATTGTGACACCTCCTTTATCTATACTTCCTCTACTTTAACCATATGTCTTACTCTCTGGATCTGGCCTCTGGTTGACGCATTATCAGGCAGCTCAACTGACTGATTGATCTTGCGAAGCCCCATAGCTGCAATGGTCGCTCTGCTCTTGGGAACCTGGCCAATGGTAGATTTCACCAAAGTAATCTTTAATTTCTTACCTGTTTCCTTATTTTCTGCCATCTTTTCTTCCTCCTAAATCTTCCAAAAAACTTCCGGCAGCCTAAGCGCGGACTTCTTCCACAGCTTTGCCGCGGTTCTTAGCTACTTCTTCAGGAGTCTTTAACTGGCTTAAACCTGCGATTGTAGCAAGTACAACGTTCTGCTTATTATTGGAACCCAAAGATTTCGTACGGATATTCTTGATGCCTGCAAGCTCACATACAATACGAGCAGGACCGCCTGCGATGATACCGGTACCTTCCGGAGCCCTCTTCAAAAGAACGGAAGCGGAGCCGAATTTTCCAATAAAATCATGTGTGATACTGTTCTTCTCATCCAGTGCAACCGGAACCAGATTCTTGATCGCATCTTCCTTACCTTTACGAATTGCTTCAGGGATTTCAGTTGCCTTACCTAAGCCTGCCCCAACATATCCGTTACCGTCACCGACAACTACCAGTGCCGTAAAGCGCATATTACGACCGCCTTTAACAACCTTCGTAACACGTTTGATCGTTACTACTTTTTCAGTCAGTTCCAACTGACTTATATCAATGATTGTACGTCTCATGTGATCTTCTTCCCCCTTCCTAGAATTCTAAGCCAGCTTCTCTGGCCGCATCAGCTAATGCTGCAATCTTACCCTGGTATATAAAGCCGCCTCTGTCAAAGACAACCGTCTTAATGCCTTTTTCAATTGCTCTCTTAGCGATTACCGTTCCCAAATATGCTGCTGCATCAACGTTATTGGTCTTCTCAAGCTCAGACTTCACATCCTTCTCAAGAGTAGAAGCTGCAACTAAAGTATTTCCAACTGTATCGTCAATAATCTGAGCATACATATGATTGTTGCTTCTAAACACAGCAAGACGAGGTCTCTCGGGCGTGCCGCTGAAACGGTTACGCACTCTGTTGTGTTTTTTTACACGAACTTTTTGTCTTGATTCTTTCTTAACCATTTTTACCCATGCTCCTTTCGATTATTTCTTACCAGTCTTACCAACTTTACGCCTAATTGTCTCATCAGCATATTTGATACCTTTACCCTTGTAAGGCTCCGGTCTTCTCTTGTCTCTGATTTCAGCCGCAAATTGACCAACTTTTTCTTTATCAATACCTTTGACGATGATCACGTTCTGTCCTTCCATGACAGTCTCGATCCCCTCGGGGTCAGTCATCTCAACCGGATGAGAGTACCCAAGGTTCAGCGTCAAAGTCTTACCGGACTTCGATGCTCTGTAACCAACACCGTTTACTTCCAGCTTCTTCTCATAACCTGCCGTAACGCCGACTACCATATTATTGATCAGCGTTCTGGTCAGACCATGGAAGGATCTCATCTTCTTCAAATCATTCGGTCTGGATACTACTACCTGATCGCCTTCTACCTTAATCTCCATCTCTGCCGGAAGCACTCTCTCAAGTGTTCCTTTGGGACCTTTTACAGTCACTTTATTATTTTCTGCAACCTCCACAGTCACACCTGCGGGAATCGCGATTGGCATTCTTCCTATACGTGACATGCCCGTACCTCCTGTTTTTATTGTGAAATCATTTACTCTTGCAATGCAATATCCATTTCAATGCGGCATTTTCTGATGCCCTGGAAACTCCTGTCAGCCGAGTTTGCGAAGCAAATCTCGCAGACGAAACATAGATTTTCTTGGGCGGCGTTTTTCAGACGCCTTAGAAATTCTTTTCGTCTTGTTACCAGACGAAAGCCAGTACTTCTCCGCCTACCTGCAGCTCTCTTGCCTTCTTATCTGTTACAACACCCTGATTCGTAGAGATGATCGCCACGCCAAGGCCGCCAAGTACTCTGGGAAGCTCCTCTTTGCCGGCATACACACGAAGTCCAGGCTTGGAGATTCTCTTGATACCGGAGATGATCTTATCGTTCTTGTCCTCGCCGTATTTCAGTGTGATATGAATTGTCTTAAAGCTGCCGTTGTCGATCACATCAAACTTCCTTATATATCCTTCGTCCAGAAGAATCTGCGCAATCGCCAGTTTCATCTTGGATGAGGGTACATCTACTGTATCATGTTTTGCAGTATTTGCGTTACGGATTCTTGTAAGCATATCTGCAATAGGATCGCTCATTGTCATGATTTTTCCTCCTTATATCAATGATCCGCGTTGTCTACCAACTTGCTTTTTTCACGCCAGGAATCTGGCCCTTATATGCTAACTCACGGAAGCAAATTCTGCAAATTCCGTATTTTCTTAAATAAGCATGTGGACGACCACAAATTTTGCAACGATTGTATTCTCTGGTGGAGAATTTCGGTTTGCGCTGCTGTTTGATCTTCATTGCTGTCTTAGCCATGAATTTACCTCCTTTTATTTAGCAAATGGCATATTAAACAATCTCAACAACTCACGGGCTTCTTCGTCTGTCTTAGCGGTGGTAACAAAGATAACGTCCATACCTCTTACCTTATCGATCTTGTCATACTCGATCTCCGGGAAAATGATCTGCTCCTTGATACCGAGTGCGTAATTGCCTCTTCCGTCAAAGGAATTCGGGTTAACGCCTCTGAAGTCACGTACACGGGGAAGCGCAAGATTCACAAGACGATCAAGGAATTCATACATCTTGTCGCCGCGCAGTGTCGTCTTGCAGCCGATGGACTGTCCTTCTCTGATCTTGAAGTTAGCAACGGACTTCTTAGCCTTGGTAACAACCGCTTTCTGTCCGGTGATCGTTTCCATATCACCAACTGCCATCTCCAAAACCTTGGCATTCTCCTTCGCTTCGCCAACGCCCATGTTGACCACGATCTTCTCAAGCTTCGGAACTTCCATAACATTTTTATATCCAAACTTTTTGACCATAGCATCTACGATCTCGTTTTTATACATCTCCTTCAGTCTACTACTCAACGTTTTAGACCTCCTTTCTTAGAATCAGTCAATGATGTCACCTGTGGACTTGGCGAAACGTACTTTCTTGTCGTTCTCAAACTTAAAGCCGATCCTTGTAACCTTGCCCTTGTGAACATACATTACGTTGGAAGCGTCAATGGGAGCTTCCTTCTGCACGATACCGCCGTTCTGGTTTGCAGCAGAGGGTTTCTCATGCTTTGTGATCATGTTAACGCCTTCTACCAGAACCTTTCCGTTCTTCCTGTCAACGGAAACTACCTTGCCTTCTTTGTCTTTATCTTTACCGGCGATTACCTTCACGGTATCACCCTTCTTAATCTTAAATGTTGACATACCGGCACCTCCTATAATACTTCCGGAGCCAGTGAAACAATTTTCATAAACTGTTTATCACGAAGCTCTCTCGCTACTGGCCCAAAGATACGGGTTCCTCTCGGAGTCTTGTCATCCTTGATGATAACAGCAGCATTTTCGTCAAATCTGATATAAGAACCGTCCTTGCGGCGAGCGCCCTTGACACTGCGGACAACTACGGCTTTCACAACATCGCCTTTTTTTACAACGCCGCCTGGTGTTGCATCTTTGACCGTAGCAACGATCACATCACCAATACGCGCATATCTTCTTGTAGAACCGCCCACAACTCTGATGCACAGGATCTCTTTCGCACCGGTGTTGTCAGCGACCTTAAGTCTGCTTTCCTGTTGAATCATGCTAATTTCTCCTTCTTTCCATATTTGTCACAAGATCATTGATCTGCCAAATCATTTCGTTATTATTTTGCTCTCTCAACAATCTCTACAAGTCTCCATCTCTTATCCTTGGATAACGGTCTGGTCTCCATTACTTTAACGGTATCGCCGATATTGCACTCGTTGTTCTCATCATGTGCCTTCAGCTTATATGTCTTCTTTACAATCTTATTGTAGAGCGGATGCTTAACATGGTTTTCAATTGCTACAACAATCGTCTTGTCCATCTTGTTGCTGGTCACTTTACCAGTACGGGTTTTCCGTAAATTTCTCTCCACGATCGATTCTCCTTCCTAATTTGCAGCCTTTGCCTTCTGCGTGATCACTGTCTGGATCCTGGCAATATTTCTTCTTACGTCCTTGATCCTTGCCGTATTGTCCAGCTGATTCGTCGCATTCTGGAATCTCAGGTTGAAAAGTTCTTTCTTAGCATCAACCAGCGCCTGCGCTAATTCTACATCTGACTTCTTATTCAAATCTTCTACAAACTTATTAGTTTTCATTAGATACACCGCCTTCCAAGTCTGCTTTAGAAACAATTTTACATTTGCATGGAAGCTTATGTGTTGCCAGACGTAACGCCTCTTTCGCCACCTCTTCAGATACTCCTGCGATTTCAAACATTACGCGTCCGGGCTTAACAACCGCTACCCAGTATTCCAGGGTACCCTTACCGGAACCCATACGTGTTTCTGCCGGTTTTGCTGTTACAGGTTTGTCAGGGAAAATCTTAATCCAAACTTTACCACCACGCTTGATATAACGTGTCATGGCGATACGGGCTGCCTCGATCTGGTTCGACTTGATCCAGCACGGCTCCATTGCCACAATACCGTATTCACCATAAGTGATCGTATTACCGCGGGAAGCTTTACCGCTCATAGATCCACGGAACTGTTTACGACGTTTTACTCTTTTAGGCATTAACATTATTTATCGCTCCCTTCCGCGTTAGATTTTGTAGGAAGTACCTCGCCTTTGTAAATCCATACTTTGACACCCAGCTTACCGTAAGTGGTGTCTGCCTCTGCAAATCCATAGTCAATATCTGCTCTCAGAGTCTGAAGCGGGATGGTTCCCTCGCTGTAGAACTCTGTACGTGCGATATCCGCACCGCCCAGACGTCCGGCTACGGCTGCCTTGATACCCATAGCGCCTGCCTTCATGGTTCTGCCCATGCAGGACTTCATGGCACGTCTGAAAGATATACGGTTCTCCAGCTGCTGCGCGATATTCTCTGCAACAAGTTGCGCATCTCTGTCAGGTCTCTTGATCTCCTTGATATCTACGAGAACTTTCTTGTCTGTCAGCCTGGAAAGTTCCTTCTTGGTCACTTCGATCTCTGCGCCGCCCTTACCGATCACAACGCCCGGCTTTGCGGTGTAGATGATAACCTTCACCCTGTCAGACGCTCTCTCGATCTCGATCTTGGAAATACCGGCGCTGTATAATTTTTTCTTTAAGAATGTTCTGATGTTGTAGTCTTCTACAAGAAAATCGGAAAACTCAGCATCAGCATACCATTTGGAATCCCAATCTTTAATAACACCGACTCTTAAGCCGTGTGGATTAACTTTCTGTCCCATGTTGTTCTCCTTCCTATATGATCCTATCTTTCATCAAGCACAACTGTGATGTGGCTCATTCTCTTCTCGATCCTGTATGCCCTGCCCTGTGCTCTCGGTTGTATTCTCTTCATGGTCGGTCCCTTATTCGCATAACACTCTGCGATGTAAAGATTCTCCACATTCATGCCGTTGTTGTTCTCCGCATTCGCGATCGCGGACTGAAGCAGCTTCTTAATGATACTCGATGCATATCTTGGATTGTACTCCAGGATCGCAAGGGCTGTTGTCACATCCTTGCCCCTGATGGCATCCAATACGAAACACGCCTTCTGTACAGACACTCTTGCATAAGACAGCTTAGCTGAAGGTCTTGTATCTTTGTTCGCATTTCTTTCTCTTTTTATCTGGGATCTATGTCCTTTAGCCATAGATGAAAACCTCCTTTCAAATTAGCGAACTTTGGACTTTCTCTCGTCCTTATCATGTCCTCTATAAGTTCTGGTCGCCACGAACTCACCGAGCTTGTGTCCAACCATATCCTCTGTAACATATACCGGTACGTGCTTTCTTCCGTCATGAACTGCGAATGTATGTCCTACGAAGGAAGGAAAAATAGTAGAACGGCGGGACCAGGTCTTAACAACCTGCTTCTGTCCCGACGCATTAAGTGCGTCTACTTTCTTCAGTAAGCTCGCATCTGCAAATGGTCCTTTTTTCAGTGATCTAGCCATGATCTTTCCTCCTGTTTACTATTTGATACTTCTACCGTCTCTTCTTCTCACGATCAGCTTGTTGGACGCTTTCTTCTTCTTACGTGTCTTCAAGCCGAGTGCAGGTTTGCCCCAGGGTGTGCTCGGACCGGGACGACCGATCGGTGCACGTCCTTCACCACCACCATGCGGATGGTCATTGGGGTTCATAACGGAACCGCGGACTGTAGGACGGATACCCATATGGCGCTTACGTCCTGCCTTACCGATCTTGATCAGGTTGTGATCTACATTGCCGACTGTACCAACGGTCGCACGGCATACGATCGGAACCATTCTCATCTCGCCGGAAGGTAATCTCAGAGTTGCATACTTGCCTTCCTTCGCCATGAGCTGTGCACTGTTACCAGCGGAACGAACCATCTGTCCGCCCTTGCCGGGATATAACTCGATATTGTGAACCAGAGTACCTACAGGGATCTCAGATAACGGTAAGCAGTTACCTACTCTGATCTCCGCCTCAGGACCGTTCATAACCTTCATGCCGTCTGTCAGGCCTTCCGGAGCGATGATATATGCCTTCTCGCCGTCCTCATAGCAGATGAGTGCGATATTGGCTGTTCTGTTGGGATCGTATTCGATACCGATCACCTTAGCCGGGATGCCGTCCTTCGTTCTCTTAAAGTCGATGTTTCTGTATAATCTTCTGCTTCCGCCGCCATGATGTCTGACTGTGATCTTACCCTGGTTGTTACGGCCTGCATTCTTCTTTAAGGAAGTGCAGAGCGCTTTCTCGGGTGTGCTCTTCGTAATCTCGGAAAAGTCAGAGCCAGTCATATTACGTCTGGAAGGTGTATATGGGTTATATGTCTTAATTCCCATGATCTTTTCTCCTTTTCTTATCAGATTTTTGCGCGAGACCGTGTCTGTCCGGCCCGCATACATTATCTATAAAACCGCTTTATCAAAGACCTGTAAAGATCTCGATATCCTTGCTGTCCTGTGTCAGCTGCACAATAGCCTTCTTGGTCTTGGCGGTTTTGCCGTAAACCATGCCACGTCTCTTCGTCTTGCCGTCCAGATTCATGGTGTTGACCTTCGCAACCTTCGTTCCCTCGAACATCTTCTCAACAGCTTCCTTGATCTGTGTCTTATTCGCTTCCGGATGAACCAGGAAAGTATATTTCTTCTCGCTCATGCCAGCCATACTCTTCTCTGTGATAACCGGTTTGAGGATTACATCATAATACTGAATCGCTGCCATTATGCATACACCTCCTCAATCTTTGCCACGGCATCCTTCGTGATCACCAGCGTGTCACCCTTCAGGATATCGTATACGTTAACGTCCTTTGCCACTACTGTGGAGATCGTCGGCAGATTCTTTGCAGAACAAATCACATTCGCATCCTGCTCACCGATCACTACCATAGCCTTCGTTACCTTAAGGTTATCCATAACCTCTTTAAACTTCTTCGTCTTGATCTCGTCCAGTTTCAGCTCATCCAACACGATCAATTTATTATCCTGTACTCTGCTCGTAAGAACAGATTTCAGAGCCGCCTGTTTCTCTTTCTTATTCATCTTGAAAGAATAGTCTCTCGGAACGGGAGCGAATACAACACCGCCGCCTTTCCACTGAGGAGCTCTTGTAGATCCCTGTCTTGCATGACCGGTCCCCTTCTGTCTCCAGGGTTTTCTGCCGCCGCCGGAAACTTCGGAGCGGGTCTTAGCCTTCTGTGTTCCCTGACGTTTGTTAGCAAGCGTCTGAACGACTGCCAGGTGTACCAGATGTTCATTGATCTCAACACCGAACACCGCATCATTCAAATCCATCTTACCGACTTCTTTGCCTTCCATATTATAAACAGATACGTTTGCCATCTGAATGGTCCTCCTTTCATCTGTGACTCAGGTCACTATTTCGCATTCACCTTAGTTGTCTCTTTAACGGTTACTAAGGCTTTTCTCGGGCCCGGTACAGCGCCTTTGACAAGGATAAGGTTCTTATCCGCATCAACTCTCACTACCGTAAGATTCTGAACCGTCACTCTTACACAGCCCATATGTCCCGGCATCCCCTTACCCTTGAATACTTTACTCGGGGAAGAACATGCACCGTTGGAACCCTGATGGCGATGGAATTTGGAACCGTGAGTCATGGGTCCTCTGTGCTGACCGTGTCTCTTGATCGCACCCTGGAATCCCTTACCTTTGGAGATCGCGGTCACGTCAACTCTGTCACCGTTTGCAAAGATATCTGCCTTGATCTCGCTTCCAAGCGTGTATTCCTCTGCGTTCTCCAGCTTCAGCTCTCTTACATATCTCTTGCTGGAAACGCCCGCCTTCTCGAAGTGGCCTTTCAGCGCCTTGTTAACGCCGTGTCTGTGGATAACTTCTTTCTTACCACTCTTGTCTTTGTTAACGATCCTGTCTTTCTTGTCTACAAACCCAACCTGCACAGCGCTGTAACCGTCGTTCTCTACGGTCTTAACCTGCGTCACTGCACAAGGGCCTGCCTGAAGCACGGTAACGGGTGTTAATGTTCCGTCTTCGTTGAAGATTTGAGTCATTCCGACTTTTGTTGCCAAGATAGCTTTCTTCATTTCCTTTACCTCCTGTTATTCTACAGCGGACCAATGTCAATCGCCTTCCGGTCTCAGGAAAATTTATGCGAAGCAAAATTTTCCGAAGTTAATCCCGCAGGGATTTACTTCTGGTCATACTAGTAGGGGTCTTATTTGTTCTTCATCTTGATGTCGATATAAACACCTGCAGGCATCTCTAATCTCTGCAGCGCATCCACCGTCTTGGGTGTGGGTGTGATGATATCGATGAGTCTCTTATGAGTCCTCTGCTCGAACTGCTCTCTGGAATCCTTATACTTGTGAACCGCTCTTAAGATGGTCACTACTTCCTTCTTGGTCGGAAGCGGTACAGGGCCGCTCACCTGAGATCCGTTCTTCTTCACCGTCTCGATGATTTTCTTTGCAGATGCATCAACTAACTGATGATCATAGGCTTTAAGTGTAATTCTCATTACTTGACTTGCCATAAAAAAAGTCGCCTCCTTTTCGCACTTTTTGTTCTAAGTACGACAAGCGGTGACTGTACACTCTCCCGTGTGTGTCCTGCTTCGTAAAACCACACAGGAACACTAATCACGTTGTTTCCGGCATTGCCGGACATCTGTTGTCTGTACAGTGACTTGTCGTCAGTTTCCTAACTTGACATTCGCTCCACGGAAAACCTGCCCTGCAGGCAGCAACCTCACGCTTCACAGCTATCATGCCACAGCACTGACTAGTATACATGATGATTTTCTAAGATGCAAGTGTTTTTTCAAAAAATTTAAGAAATATATAACCAAATATATAACCAATATATAATATGAGTCCCCATAAATTGTACTTTGACAACATGGGGACTCATTTATGCTCATTCTGTGTTTCTTTATTACGACAAAGCCCTGCCTGCCAGAATCACCTTCTGCAGCGTCAGCCCGTCTTTCTTAAGCAGTACCACATCCGCCACCTTGCCGGGCGCAATGCTGCCGTACTCATCGTAGATCCCCACGGATTTCGCGGAATTGACCGCCGCACACTTCACGGCGGAAGCAAGCGGGATGCCCATCTTCAGCACCGCAGTGCGCATACAGTCTAACAGGTTAGTCACGGAACCGGCAATCGTGCCGTCATGGAGGGTGGCCAGATTACCCGTCACCTTCACGTCCTGGCCGCCCAACGTGTAATCACCGTCTTCCAGTCCCGTAGCACGCATACTGTCACTGATCAGGATAATGCGGTCATCCCCGAAGATCTTGAAAGTCGTCCTGACTGCCGAAGGATGAATATGCACGCCGTCGCAGATCAGTTCCACCTCAACCTTCCGGGTATCCGCAGCCGCCCCGATGGGGCCGGGCGCCCTGTGCGTGTAAGGGTGCATGGCATTATACAGGTGCGTCATATGGCTGGCGCCCTTCTCAAAGGCCCTGACAGCCGTGTCATAATCCGTGCAGGTATGGGCGACGGACATCACCGTCCGATCATGACGCTTCTCGATCAGTTCCATGGCGCCCTCTTCCTCCGGCGCGATCGCCAGAAGCTTCACCCGGTTACCGGATGCCTCATTCAGCCTGTCGAACATGGCAATATCCGGTTTGTGAATATATTCGCCGTTCTGGGCCCCCTTCTTCGCAAGCGACAGGAAGGGTCCTTCCATGTTGATCCCGTGGAAATGCGCCCGGTCCTCCTTCTCTCCTTCTTCGGCATAGGCTCTTGCCGTGCTGCAGATCCCCTGCAGCATCTCCTCCGAGAGCGTCATGGTGGCGGGTACGATATTCGTCACCCCCACCGATGCCTCATAGGCAGCCATCGTATCGATGGCTGCTCTCGTCCCGTCACAGAAATCCTGGCCCATACAGCCATGGAAATGAATGTCCGTCAGCCCCGGGATCGCCACACAGCCTTCGGCATCTATCTCTGTCTTGTCACTGACCTTCTCTGCACAGTCCACGAATCGGTTTTCTTCTATATATATATCCTTCTCCAGAAAGATTCCATCTTCCGTATATACACTGGCATTTTTAATGATCATGAGATGATCCTCCTTTCTGTATTATTTATGCCACTTCCTGGCATGTATAATACCGATACCCCAAATCTTCTTTAACACAAACGTTCCATAGGAAGCGGGTATTTCAAATCTCAGATATCCGACAAAGCTGCTTCATCCGCTACGATTGTCACGTCATTATGCAGCTGCAGGATGGAACCCTGTACCTGAGGTGTGATCGGTCCAAAGCAAGTTGCCTTGAGAGCCGCTGCCTTATCCTTACCGCTCACTACTACAAGAACCTTCTTCGCCTGCATAATGGTCTTAATACCCATCGTGTAAGCCTGACGCGGCACATCATCTATCGATGCAAAAAATCTCTGGTTGGCTTTGATCGTTGTCTCTGTCAGATCCACACAATGCGTCTGCGCCTCAAATACATCCCCCGGCTCGTTAAATCCGATATGACCATTATGACCAAGCCCCAGAAGCTGCAGATCAATACCGCCTACACTGTCAATGATCTCATTGTAGTCGCGGCAGGCCTTATCACTGTCGGTCTCCGTGCCGTCCGGCAGAAAAGTACGCTCAGGCTTCACGTTGACTCTGCTGAAAAAGTGATGGTTCATGAAATAATAATAACTCTGGTCGTTATCCCGGGGCAGTCCCTTGTACTCGTCCAGATTCACGGTGGTTATCCCGGAGAAATCAAGATCGCCCTTCTCATAACCCGCCACCAGGTTATCATAAGTGCCGATCGGGGATGACCCGGTCGCCAGACCAAGTACACAGTCCGGTTTCATGATTACCTGCGATGCTATAATCGCCGCTGCCTTTCTGCTCATATCCTCATAATCTTTTACTCTGATAATTCTCATGGTTTCCTCCATTTCTACTGAAATCATTCTGTTTCATGACTATTTATTTATCATTTTCGCCATTCATTTCCAAATTGTCAAGCAATATATCTCTTTTCATAAAAACGGAGACCCGAAGGCCTCCGTTCTGCTAGGGGTTTCGGTATTATGAAAAATGATATAATACCTATAACATCTTCTTCATTTCATCAGCTACGAACTGCACCTTCGTACCTACGATAACCTGCACGGAAGTCTTGCCCGGTCTCATAACGCCTGCAACACCTGCTGATTTGATCTTCTTCTCATTAACCTTCGTGTTGTCCTTGATCTCCATGCGGAGTCTTGTAATACAGTTATCAAGAGACGCAACGTTCTCCTTACCGCCAAGACCTTCCAGAATGATAGCTGCCACTTCTGTAAAGTCATTGTTAGCCAGAACTGCCTTCTTCTCTTCTTCCAGATCGTCGTCTTCTCTACCCGGTGTCTTTAAGTCAAACTTAACGATTGCAAAGCGGAACACAAGATAGAAGATCAGGAATGCCGCAATACCAAGAGGAAGGATCAGCCATGTCTTGTCTGCTGCGGGCAGGAATGCCGAGAACACAAGGTCCGTAGCGCCTGCCGAGAAGCTGAAACCTGCGCGGAAGCCAAGCAGTGCAACAACTACCGTAAAGATACCGTAAAGGATCGCATAGATCAGATACAGCAACGGAGCAAGGAACATGAAACCAAACTCAAAAGGCTCTGTAACACCGCAGACAAATGCACAGACAGCTGCGGATGCAACAAGACCACTTGCTACTTTCTTCTTGTTATCCTTCGCTGTGTGGATCATAGCCAGAGCAGCGCCAGGAATACCGAACATCATACAAGGGAAGAATCCGGACATATACATACCGAGACTCCATGTAACGTCTGCGCTGGTCTCACCTGCCCAGAAGTGGGTCAGATCGCCGAGACCGATCGTATCAAACCAGAATACGTTGTTCAATGCATGGTGCAGACCTGTCGGGATCAGCAGTCTGTTCAGGAACGCATAGATACCTGCGCCAACCGGGCCCATTCCTACGATTGCCTGACCTAAAGCGATCAGTGCGCCGAATACTACCGGCCATACGAACAGCAGGACTGCCGACACGATAATGGATGTTACACCGGAAATGATCGCCACACAGCGTTTGCCGCTGAAGAAGGACAGCCAATCCGGCAATTTCGTTGATTTAAACTTGTTATAGCATGTTGCACCGATGATACCGGCCAGAATACCGATAAACGGATTGCCAATCTTATCGAATGCCAGCGTCTTGGTTGCACTCTCTGCGATCGAAGGCATCATCGTCGTTACTGCGCCCGTCGAAAGCAGATTGGTGATCATCAGCCAGGATGCAAATGCAGCCAGACCAGCCGTACCGTCATGGTCGTCAGACATTCCCACACCGACACCGATAACAAACAGGAGCGCCATATTGTCAACCAGCGCACCGCCGGCTTTCACCAGAAAGAATCCAAGCTTCTGTATAAAACCGACAACCTCACCGCCCTGCATGGTGGAAGGACACAATGCATATCCGATTCCCATCAGAATACCACAGATAGGCAGACATGCTACGGGAAGCATCAAAGCTTTACCCAGTTTCTGTAAATACTTCATCATACTCTTTTACCCCCTCATAAAATTATTCTCAGTTCTACCCTAGCCATAGAACCAATGCCTTTAGCATCTATATCTCATGAATCCTGGCGGATCCATTCAATATCATACAACAACTGTGCTGCCGTAACAGCATACTACTTCTCGATCGTCAGAACCACATCGCCCTGTGACACGTCACCGGATGCTGCCATCTCGAACTTCGAGAATTCTTCCGTATTGCAGATCACCATCGGCGTGATCGTGTCATAGCCTTCCGCCCTGATCTGTTCGATATCCGCTTCCAGCAACAGGTCACCCTTCTTCACCTTATCGCCTTCCTTCGCATGGATCGTAAAATGTTTGCCGTTCAGCTTCACGGTGTCCAATCCGATATGGATCAGGATCTCCGCACCTGAATCCGCGGTGATGGCTGCTGCATGACCCGTGGGAAATACGGTGCTGACCGTACCGTCTGCAGGTGCGCAGATCCGGTTATCGGAGGGAATCACCGCCACCCCCTTGCCCAGGATCTCTTCGCCGAAGGTAGGATCGTTCACCTCACTGATCGCCACCAGCTTCCCTGATACCGGCGCCTGAATCTCAATGCCGCTGCCTTTACCAAATAAATTCTGAAAAAGTTTCATTTCTCGCCCCTCACTTTCTATCCTGCATAGAGGTCTCTCATACGCTTGATGTTCAGCGCCAGATAGATCTTCTCTTCCTCTGTCATGCTGCACCGGTATGCACCCTCTATGTAATCATTGATGCCGTTGATAATCTGATATTCTTCTCTGTAATTGTCCCGCACAAAATTGTACAGCACTTCATCCTCGTGCCCGCTCATGGGCTCTTCCGAAACAAGCCTGTTGGCAAGCTGCTTCAAGTCGGAAATCAGACGCTCCTTCGGATAATTCCTGCCTTCCGGAATGGTAATATGCCGCTCGATGATCTCCATCATCTCCCGCATCATCTTGATCATCTGGAAAGCCGCACCCATAACAAGATTCGTCTCCCCGTTCACGATATGAAGCGCAATAGACGCCGCCTCATCTTCCACGAGCCTGCAGCCGGTCCTCTCCTCGATCTTCTCGAGTGCATATCTTCCGACCGAATACTCCACCGGGTAAAACAGCCTGACCTCATCGGCCAGTATATTACTGAAATTCATCCCCGCCCGGTATCTGTCGATCACGAAACTGATATGATCCGTCAGCGTCAGATAAACATTCTGATTCAATCTGATCTTCAAGCTCTCTCTGGCATAGGAAATGATATCGTTAGCCAGTCTGATATGCTCCAGCGGTAAAGATGCCAGCAGCTTCTTAAACTGCTCCTTGTCATCCATATTGTCAAGCCGGAACGTCTTCTCGATCGCTGCGCTGTCTATCTCACTGCCCGGTCCCTTGCCGAATCCGATGCCCCTTCCCATAACGACCAGTTCCACACCGTTATTATCCCGCGCCTGGATAATATTATTATTGATTACCTTCTCGATACGCACTTTTCATTCCTCTATCCGCTGAATCTTTTGATAACAAAATAAAAAACCAAACAATATAAACCAACCTGCCGGTCAATTCATATGATCTGGTTTTGCCCGCTCGATTGCAGTAACAATCCAAATAGTTAAATTCTTTTGATGTTACGATTATAGCAACCTGCACAACCAAAGTCAATAGCTTTTCTGGATATATTTGTCAGATTGTCAGATGTGTGCATTGCGTCCAGTCCGATTTTGTATATATTATATATAGTTTGACGTGTTTTGCGGACTTACATTTGTCATGCAGTGTTTTTTATTTGCACAATAAGCACAATACGCCTCTTTTTACTATTTGCGAAAATTCTTTTTTTATGCATAATAAATACAGATTAAAAAGAAGGAAACTGCGATCACATACCGCTTTATCCGCAGCAGCGGTGTGCATAAACGCAGGCAGAGGGTAACGACTATGTGGATAGCTGATGCATGGAACGATTATGAAGTCATAGACACCTCGGGCGGCGAGAAGCTGGAGCGCTGGGGGGATTATATCCTGGTACGACCGGATCCGCAGGTCCTATGGGACACGCCGCGCACGGACCGGCGCTGGAAACAGAAGAACGGCCACTATCACAGAAGTTCCAAAGGCGGCGGCGAATGGGAGTTCTTCCACCTGCCCCAGGAATGGAGCATCCGGTACGGAGCGCTTACTTTTCACCTGAAGCCTTTCAGTTTTAAGCACACCGGACTTTTTCCGGAGCAGGCAGTCAACTGGGACTGGTTCTCTTCTATAATAACAGACCGTATAAAATCCGGACAGCCGGTGAAAGTTCTGAACCTCTTCGCCTACACCGGAGGCGCCACCCTGGCTGCCGCCAAAGCCGGTGCTGCCGTGACCCACGTAGACGCCTCCAAAGGCATGGTCAACTGGGCAAAAGAAAATGCCGCCGCTTCCGGTCTGTCGGATGCGCCGATCCGCTGGCTGGTGGATGACTGCGTTAAATTCGTAGAACGGGAGATCCGCCGCGGCAATACTTACGACGCCATCATCATGGATCCCCCCTCCTACGGCCGCGGGCCCAGGGGTGAGATCTGGAAAATAGAAGAAAGCATCTTCCCCTTCCTGAGCCTGACCGCGCAGATCCTGTCGAAAGATGCCTGCTTTTTCCTTATAAATTCTTACACCACCGGACTGCAGCCTGCCGTATTGTCCTACATGCTGCAATCCGTTATCACTCCACAGTTCGGGGGCCGTGTGGAGGCCGGCGAGATCGGCCTGCCCGTAAGCTCTAATTCCCTGGTTCTGCCCTGCGGCGCATCCGGACGCTGGGTGCGTACAACGCATTAGAGGGCTCGCGGGAGCATTCCCTAATACGCCAGCATCGCAAAGAACACGATCGCGATCCAGGCAAACAGCATCACGCCCATGGAGATACCAAAGAAGATCAGGTATGCCTTAAAGAAGTTGGACTTGCTCTTCTTCTCCGTGCTGCTGAACGCCCACACGAACATCATGACGATATTCACACAGGGAATCATCATCAGCACCATAGCCAGAACCCACTCACTGATCTTGACGGGTTCTTCCAGTTCCATCTGGCCGTTGTTCTGATACGTATTCTGATAAGCATTCTGGTACGTATTCTGATAGGTGTTCTGATAAGGCTGTGCGCCGTTATACTGATTGTACTGCTGGTAGCTGCCGCCGTTATTCGTGCCGGAATAGGCGCCGTTGTAATACGCGCCGCTCTGATAACCGGGATTCTGGTAAGCGCCGTTTTGATAGGACTGGTCACTCTGATATGCGCCGTTCTGGTAAGGCTGGTCACTCTGATATGCGCCGCTCTGATATGGCTGGTCACTCTGATATGCGCCGTCCTGATACGGTGCAGGGGCAGCGTTCCGGAAGCCGCCGTCCTCATCCGGCTGTTCCATGAACTGCACATCCTGTGCAGGCTCCTCCGGCTCTATGCCGGAACCCACAGACGCCGCGGCCTGCTCCTCCTCATGAGAGTCCTCCACGTTTTCCTCCTGACTTACCGTTTCTTCTTCCGTCTCGTTTGGATATCCTTTATTGTCTTCCATAATTCTCCTCATTTCCGCGCTGCTCTTGTCCCGTCTGTCCGAAGACTGCACAGCGATTCTTCATACTTTATTCCTGTCTGCTGTTACTATTCTATCATTCTACCACAGAATCCCGCTCTCGTGTAATATTTGTTCATAAAACGGAAAAAAACGTGCCAAAATATTCTCTTCCGTATACACATAGGGAACTCTGTCCGGAAAGTAAAGGTACATCCGCACACAATATACCGCGAGCAGAAGCACAAAGATAACCGCAATCAATATCCTGGCTCCCTTTACCGTTCTGCCAAGCAGATAACGACACAGACAAAAATACGCCGCAAACAACATGATCGGAAATATGACCGGATTCAACTGCCAGGCCGTCTGCCACCTGCCGGTCATAAAGCAGAGCGTCGCCCTGCTGACACCGCATCCCGGGCAGGGAAATCCGCTGAAGATAACAAGCGGACAGAACGCATGGAAAATCAGATTGACTGCCACCGCATACAACAGCACTGCCGCCACCGCCACACCGTACTCTCTGACATCTGCGGCAAGGCGAAGACAAACCGTTTTTACATACTTTTTCATAGAATCTTCGTTTCCTGACATTGTTTCCCGCCTCTGTTTTCCAGGATCCGCTTCCGGGCGGTCTCCCCCAACTATTGTCATCGGTTTCTGCCGCCGGTCCCGGACAGTCTCTAATAAGCGCCGCCTAAGAGCAGCACTGCCGCGAAATACAGCAGCAGCAAATGCACCGGATAGAAACCATAGCAGACCGCCTTCGGCAGCTGACGGCCCTTTTGTCCATTATACAGGGCGATCGGAATAAATGCAAAGAGACCGTACATCTCCCGCATGGAAAAACGCAGCAAATAGGTCATCGAGTAACTGTCCGCATATCGAAGGCAGTTTGTGCCCCATGTGCCAAACAGCATCACACAGCCTGCCGCCAGCATCTGCACGGACAGGCGCTTTTCCCTGGTGTGATAAAATGCAAAGAGCAGCAGTACGCCCATAAACCGGTAGTCCGTCCGGAAGACATATGCCGCAAGGCAGCCCGCCAAAACCGCCGCGGCGGATGCCCCGTTCTTGACCGTCAGGACAAGCACCCCCAGGAACAATGTAAAGAATACATTCTGACTGTCCCAGTTAAAACAAGTTCCCGAAAAGGCCAGGTCAAAGGGTATCTCAGACACAAGCGCAAACACGCCAAGCCGAAGCAGATACGCTTTGGTGCTTCGCGTATGCTGTATTCCTTCCACCGCCAGATAAGCAAACAGAATGAAAGATACCCTGCCCACTGCCCTGCCCGCCAAATAAGTCTGCTGCACATTCCCGGTCTCATACCCTGCCATCTGCAGCCGCTGCACCAGCGGATCATATACTACCGCAAAGAAATGATCGATGAACATTGTTATATATGCGATATTTTTCAGTACTGCGTTGCTGAGAATGCCCTTTTTTTGCATTTCCTGCTGCATCATCCGTTTCCTCACTCTTTATTTTCCCGCTTCCTTATCTATCCTACTACAAAATCTTCCAAAGGTAAAATAGAAATCCCCAAAACGCCAAGACAGGCAAAACACTCTCCGGCGCCTGTTATCAAAGGCCAGAGGGTATTTTGCCTGTCTTATCTTACAACCTGATGCCATCCTGCACAGTATATGATACGAGACTCAGATCCTCACATCCACCGGATGATATAACATCCTTCTCTGCTCCTGATCTGCCGGCGCCTGGGCAGCGTCAGACCGATCCGTCTCACCGTCAGCCTTCTGCACGGAACCGGAACCGGACACTCCTGCATCCGTGCCGTCCACTGCATCGACCGCACCCTGTCGTCCCACTTCACCGTTCTTCTCGTCTTCCTCCCTGCGTTCGCTCTCTTCCTTCTCCGCTTTCTCCGCCTCCGAAGCGGCCTTAACAGCCTTGCCGAGAGAATCCATCTGGGACGCCGTCGCCGTCGTCTCAAGCTCCTTCGCCTCGGCTAACGCTTCTTCCTTCGCCGCCGTGGCATCTCCCGGTCCTCCCTTATCCCGTTTGATCTCCGCTTCCAGAATACCGGCCCGATTCTGTGCATGTTTCGCCGTGCTGCCGTGTACTCCTGCCTGTTTCATCGATGCGTCCGCAGACAGCATCGCCTCCATACTGCCGGCCGAAAGCCCGGCGCTCTGGCCCTGCTTCTGCTCCATGCCCTTAGTCGGGTTCAGAACATCATCCTGAGAAGCCTTTTCTTCTTTCTTCCTGGCTTCCTCCCTCTTGACCTCCATCTGATGCTGCCTGAGCTGTATCTGCAGTTCGCTGATCTGCTTCTGCAGCTCCTGCCGCTTCTTCATCTTCATATCCGGCGTCATCTCCTGATTTGCCGACAGCTCCTTCATCTGTTTCTGCAGATTCTCGATCTGTCTCTGCAGCCCCTTGCTGACCTCATCCATCGGTTCTCCCATACCAGGAGACATTCCTGTACTTTTAGTCTGCATATCTGAACCGCTGCCCACTCCGCTTACTCTCATAGCCGTATCCTCCTTATTTCCTTCTATATGACAACTTCTTATCTCTTACTTCGGCACACCTTCCGCCTCCCTAAAGAGCAATGTTGTGAGGTAACCTTATGATGATGTGAACGGAACGCTATCGCATCTGCAGCATTACCCGCAGTACGCAGTGTCTGATGCCCTGCCGCTCCTCCACGCCGATCTCCGCATCTCCGTAATAGTTCTTCGCCACATGACGGATACTTGACAGCCCATAGCCATGCCCCTCCTCCGTTTTGGTGGTAAGCGGCAGGCCGCTTAGCCTGTCCACATGCAGACTGCCGCTAAATACATTTGCCGTTTCGACGATAAACATATTTTTCACAAGGCAGGAACGCAGTGTAATCTCCCGGCGTTCCTCCTGTCTGGACGCTTCAACGGCATTGGACAGGGCATTGTTCAGGATGATGCTGAGGTCGAAGGCATTCAGCCCTCCTTTACGCGGATAGTGGAAATCACAGGTAAAAGAAATGCCCCATTCTTCCATCTCCCGTTTCCGGACGGCCAACACCGCGTCCGTGACAGGATGACCGCTTCCCATATCCGGCGAAATCTCCTGCATCTTCGCCCGCATACTCTCCGCATATCGGCCTGCCGCCTCGTACTCTCCTCTGCCATACATCTCCTCCAGCGTCATCAGATGATTGTCTATATCATGACGGAATCTGCGCTGATCCGAATAGAGCCTTTCCACCTCTTCCACATGTCTCTGCACATCCTTCATCTGCGCATGAAAGACCCGGCGCTCTTTGTCCGCCTGCTGCTCCTGCTTCCACTTACGAAAAACATAGACCACGACCAGGATCGTAAGATAACAGGCCAGGCAGTACAGGATCATCAACAGCGACTGCCCTTTCAGGTCATAGATGCTTTTGTCTGTCTCCGCTTCATAGGCAGCCCTGTAAAACTCTTCCACTCCATAGGCAAAGACCCCCATCACCGAAGGAACCAGCAGAAATAAGAGTTCCTTCCGGTTCAGGCGTTCCTGTCCGCTTCCATAAGCCCGCCGCATAAGCCGGATCGCACCATACAACAGCATTGCATTCAGCAGAAAACCCATAATACAGTCCACCGCATAGACGCCAAACCAGAATGTATGGCTCTCTGCCGTTGCTTTATAGAAGGAATCCAGATAGGTATGCCCCTTCAGACTTATAAGCCAGGACGTCCATACCCTGTAAAACCAGCTCAATGCATCGCCCACAATATTCCCCATCTGCCAGCGCATACAGAAAAAAGTAACCGCCAGAAATACCTTCTGCCCGAAATCCGTTCTGTCTAACAGACACATGACAAAGAAAGCCGCCAACGCCCCCAGGCCGTATGCCAGAATATTCGGAATATACCAGGGCATCCATCTTAAGATCGACATGACCGTCACGTAAACCGCCCCGATCCACCACAGTCTCCTCTGTACCGCCATAGCCGGCTTCACCCACAGCACATAGCAGTATGCATTGAACACCGTGAGAATCATCCGGTAGCCATGACTGACAATTACATAATATGGTTCTAACGGATCCATCCCGCCGCCCCTCTCCTGCTGATATAGCGCATGTACTGTTTCACAAATCCGGCAAACTGCTTCTTCGACACCAATGCCGTACCCTGTTCCAGCCAGATCGTCGTCGCATCATATTTCTCCACATAGGCCAGATTCACCAGATAAGCCCGGTGTGTTCTGTAGAATCCCTCTCCGACCTGTTCTGACAGTTCTGTCAGTTTCCCGTAATATTCCTTATCGCCATCCAATGTGTGCAGCGTAACCTTCCGGTTAAACACTTCCGCATAGATAATGCTGTCCACCGGCACCGCTAAGGAGACTGCTCCCTGCCTGATTAACAGCATCTTCGGCGGCTCTGCCTCCTCCTGCCCTGTCTCCGGCTGGCACCGCCTCTCATATTCCTCCACCGCCGTCCGGAATACCCGGGAAAGCTTCGCATCCTCGAAAGGCTTCACAAGATAATGAAAAGCGCCCACGTCAAAAGCATCATAGACATATTCTGCCAGCGCCGTCACAAAGATAAGGATCGTTCTCCACTTCCTCCGCCGCAGCTCCTGCGCCACGTCCATACCGTTCCTGTCCGGCATCTGAATATCCAGAAAAAGAAGATCCGGCGCTTCCTTCGCCGACAGGACTTCCTCCCCCGAAGAACAGCACAAGATCTGATGTTCCAAACCTGCCTCCCGGCAGATCTTCTCTATTTTATTTCGCAGAATTTCCTGTATCTTCCTGTCGTCGTCGCATATTACGATCTGCATACAAGCGCTCCCATCCCGACTCTCACACAACCTTCCGTCATTTCCCGACATCCCGGATCCGGATCCCTCTTCATTCCAATGTTACCATGCTTGATGACAGTATACCACGAGATTACGCTTTCTCTCTCCCCTATCTTTGGAAAATGTTGTGAAACGACTTTTTTTTGATGTAAAATCCTCAGGAGATAATTCCCGCCAGCGGCTTTCGCAGCACATTGCCAAGCATCAGCGCCAGCATGATCTTGACCGCATCCGGGATGATAAACGGAATCACACACCATCCGAGCACCGTCATCACACCCACCGCGCCGGTACTTCTGATATAGACGAACATAAACCATACCGTCCCCACCGCATAGCAGGCTGCCAGTCCCAGGATCATGGATATTGCCTGCACCCAGAGCTTTCTGCCAAGCAGCTCTTCCGCCGCCCACATAATCAGCGCTGACAGAAGGAAACCGGCGATATATCCGCCCGTATTATGCAAAAGCACGCCGATGCCGCCCCGGAACCCGGAAAATACCGGAATCCCTATCGCTCCGATCAGGATATAGACGAGCACCGACAAGGTACCCCTTTTTCCTCCCAGCAGGATCACAGCGAGGAATACCGCGAAAGTCTGCAGGGTAAAGGGAACCGCCGCCGGGATCGAGATCCAGGAACAGACCGCGATCACCACCGCAAAAATACCGATATATGCCATGTCATAAGTCCTGCCGCGCGCCGTGCTTCCCGGCTGTATGTCTCTGCGGTCACCGCTTCCTCCTGCCATAAAACCAACTCATCCTTCCGCTTTACCTTACTATATCCTTACCTTACTATATTCTTAGCTTATATCCCTTACTTACTATATCTTTAATTTCCGGTACCGGTTGATACACGCCATGATCTCCTGCTTTCGCGGCCTTGCCAGCTGGGAAGAGACGTCCCCTCTCTCAAACAGGCTTTCCAGTCCGCTCCTGTCCAGCTGTTCTTCCAGAAGATCCCCGATCTGCCGCAGATCTTTCCTGCCGTCCATCATCTTCAGTTCGGCATATTTCAAAAGGTACGCCAGCGCCATGCTCTGCTCCTGATCTTTCAGCTGTTCCAGGTAACGCAGCTCCACATTCTCCTTACAGATCGCTATCTCACTGGTTCCCATGGCCTTCATCTTGATCCGGTCTTCCCTGCGCAGCGCCATATCCGGCCCCGGACAGCGCTTCCGGTTAAAGCCAGGAAATTCCTGCGCGCCCTTGTCCGCCTGCCTGTTCTCATAGGCTGCCGCTGCCGCCTTTGCCTTCTGCGTGATATCGATGGGCACATATTCCTTCATCTGAATAATGGTATCCGCCTTGTGGAAGAACGCCCCCGAGCTGCCCGCCACAATCACGGAAGAAACGCCCAGATCTTCATACATCCCCCGCACCCGGCTGATGAAAGGCGTGATCGGTTCCTCACCCGGCGTGATCACCTGCGCCATCAGATCATCTCGCACCATAAAATTGGTGGCAGACGTATCCTCATCGATCAGAATCAGGCCGCTGCCGCTCTCTAAGGCCTCCATCAGATTGGCAGCCTGAGACGTGCTGCCGCTGGCATCTTCCGTGGAAAAATGCACGGTATCCTTCTTATTCGGCAGATTCTTGATAAAAGGAGAGATATCCACGCCCGCAACGCTCCGGCCGTCCTCCGCCCGCAGCTTGAATGCCGAGGCGTCCGTGATAACAAGCTCCCGGCCGTCCCCCGCGATATGATCATAGACCCCGTTCTGCAATGCCTGCAGGATCGTAGACTTACCATGATAGCCGCCGCCTACAAACAGCGTAATACCCTGCGGAATACCCATACCGCTCACTGCCCCCCTGTTGGGCAGATTTAAGGTGATCCGCAGCGACTCCGGTGACCGGAACGCCACCCCGTTCTGCATGGGACGCTCCGACACGCCGCTCTCCCGGGGCAGTATGGAACCGTCTGCAATAAAGGCGCATAGCTTCCGTTCCACCAGACACTGCCTGATATACTGCTGGTCCTCGCACAGACAGATGGCCTGCCGCAGCTTTTCCTGATCGATCTTTCCATAATAGAGACTCTTACGCACACAGTCGGGCAGAATGTCGAATAGCATCTTTTCCAGTTCTCTGGCGTTGATCGTGCGCCCGTTGGCCGGGAACCCTGCCTCGAACCGCAACAGCAGATCGCCGTCCTTTACCCGCATGGCCGTACGCTCCAACACCTGCTGCCCGCATCTCGATACCGACATAAGACCGCTCTTCCCGGACCCCTTAGCCTGAAAACTGCCGCCCGCCACCTGCCTGCCAAACAACCTCGTCAAATGATCCTGCAAGGTGATCCGCCTGGCTTTCGTATCGTAGTATTCTGCCGGGAAACCGGCTTTCGCCTTCTCCACCCGCACCGACAGCCTGGACGGAGAAGCAAAGGGGTCGCCCTGCACATGATCGATGGAGAGCACGTAATCCCCGAAATGATACTGCCCTTTCAAGTCTTTGTAAGCGGGATATCCCTTATGGTCAATACTCCGCAGTTTATTCCGTAATTCTGTCGCCGTATTCATGTTAATCCTCCATTCCAGCAAAAAATGATAGTGCAGATCCTTGCCTTCTCACTTCCTTGCAGGAATCCACTCTATCATTTTGCATCCCAGAACAGGCTTCGTCAACCCATAAATATTTTTATACCGTCGTCAGCAGCGCCTCAAAATTCCCTTCCAACTCATACTCTCCCGTATCCGCCGTAATCAGCACGCTGTCGCCCTTACGGAAATCCACCCGTTCCTCTCCTGCGCGGACTGTCCCTTCGCCGCACAGTACCAACAGACTGGCAAAGGATGTCCGGTTCGTCTCTCCGAAGATCCTCTTCATGAATTGCCCGTCCAGCACAATCTTATCCACCGTAAAATAATCGCAGGATACGATATGCGGCTCGAAAGATTTCCGCTTAAGAATCGGAATCCGGTTGGTCACCTGCAGCGCCTTCTCGATATGCAGATCCCGTTCCCGGCCGTCCGGCCCTTTTCTTCCATAATCATAAACCCGGTAAGTCACATTCGAGTTCTGCTGGATCTCCGCAATCAGACAGCCTGCGCCGATGGCGTGAATGGTGCCCGGCTCGATAAAAAGCACGTCACCTTTCTGCACCTCCACCTTATTAAGCACTTCCAGAAGCGTTTTATTCTCGATCCGCTGCGCAAACTCCTGCGCGCTCACTTCCCGTGAAAAACCGTAATACAGACTGGCGCTTTCCTCACAGTCCACGATGTACCACATTTCCGTCTTGCCGTACTGTCCTTCATTTTCCAGGGCAAAGCTGTCTCCCGGATGTACCTGGATCGAGAGCTCCTCCCTGGCATCGATGAATTTGATCAGGATCGGAAACTGCTCATACCGACAGCTCTTCGTCCCCGTCACCTTCCTGCCTTCCATCAGGATATACTCGTTTAACGTGCTTCCCGCATACGGCCCGTTCTCCACGATGCTGGGGCCGTCCGGATGACAGGACAGCTCCCATGTCTCCGCCAGCCTCTCACCCGCAAATTCCTTATAAAACTCATTGATCAACCGTGTTCCGCCCCAGAGATAGTCCTTACAGGCGGGTTTTAATTTCAAAACTGCCATTTTTTCCTCCATTCAACAGAATTTGTGCCGCTTTCTCTCATGCCGCATTATCTCATGCCCTGCCGCACCAGACTGGCTGCCCCGATGATCCCCGCAGAATTTCCGTTCTGCGCGGTAATAACCTGTGGCACATAAGCCGTGGATGCGGCGAAGCAGTTCTCCTGCAAGTACTTATTCAGCGGATCCGTCAGATTCCTTCCCTGCGCACAGACACCACCGCCGATGACAATCCTGTCAGGCCGGAAGATATTGGCCAGATCCGTAATGCCGTCCGCCAGATGCCGGATATAGCGTTCCACCAACATCCTGCCGCAGACATCCCCTGCCTGTGCCGCATCAAACGGCATTCTGGCATCAATCCGCTCCGCCTCGCCCCCGCACAGCTCCCAGATCACGGATTCCGGATACTGTGCCGCCAGCTTCTTCGTATCACTGATCAGCGCCGTAGCCGACGCATAAGTTTCCAGACAGTCATAACGCCCGCAGGTACATCTCCTGTGTTCGGAGCCGTTTCTGATATGCCCCAGCTCTGCGCCGCCCGGATGTCCTCCCGTAAAGATCCGGCCGTCTATGACAATGCCGCCGCCCACGCCGGTGCCCAGCGTCAGGAATACCACATTGCGGTATCCTCTGGCCGCTCCTTTCGTCACCTCTCCTAACGCCGCACAGTTGGCGTCATTGTCCAGACAGACCGGAACCGGAAGATAACGCTGCAGTCCGGCTGCCGCCGGGACATTGTCCCAGCGGATATTGTTGGAATACAATACGACCCCGTTCTTACTGTCAATCGTCCCCGGACACCCGGCTCCGACGCCCAGGCAATCCTCCATCCGCCAGCCGTTTTCCTGCAGAAGAGCCGCCGCGGCCATCCCCATGTCTGCAATGACCTGCTCATAAGGCCTTTCTGCCCCGGTCGGTATGGAAGTCTGTGCAAGCAGTTCATACGCCTCATCTACGATCCCGATTTTGACAGCCGTGCCGCCAAGGTCTAATCCTATCGTAACCTTCTTCTCTTTGTCAGCCATTCCGTTTCCCGCTCCTTACCAAAACCTCTTTACCGATCAAGTTCCTGATTCCTGCACCGGCTCTTCCAGACCGTAAACTTCCACTTCATAGATACGCGCCGCACTGTCGCTGCCCTGTGTCGGTTTATTGATCACCAGTTTCACATACCGAGCCGCCACCGGCGTAAACGCATCATGGGTCGTGCCCGCCGTATTCCTCGTCACGCTGCGCACTTCCTCGAAAGCCGCACCGTCCTCACTCACATAGATCGCGTAGGACTTCGTATTCATATCCGCGCCTTCACCGCCGGCCTCCGCGTGGTACACATCCACCGCGCTGACCATCTTGACGGAACCCAGATCCAACGTAATCTCATGCGGCGCGCTTCCCGTCGCACACCATTTCTTCGTCACGTCACCGTCCACGGCAAACTCCGGCGCCTCATTCTCATTGACATAAGTGTCCGCCTCCGTGCCTGCTCCCTGTGAAAGAAGTACAAGCCCGTCCGCCGCTTTGTCTGTCACGACGATATAACCTTCCTGTGTTGTCTCCGCGGTTCCCGACGCATTTTCCGCCGTTATGGATACATCATAGACACCCGCAGCGGAATAAGTCACGGCTACCTGATCGCCCTCCGCGCTCTCCGTATCCGATCCCGTGATCGTCCAGGTCACCTTTTCCGTATTCTGGGAGCAAAGGCTTGTGAAAGTCACCGTCTCGCCTGGCGCTGCCAGGGTCACATCCGCCGCAAAAGCCGCTTTCGGCAGGCTGTTATCCGGCCATTCCATTGTCACTTCCGCGCCGCCGCCTTCTGCAAGCAGCGCATTCACCGGCACCACCTCAAAGACGGACTGATTCGTCTCATCCGTGCGCGGTAATGTATTCACATAGAAGCTTGTGGTATTGGACACACCGAGAAGCGATTTCGTCTGATCCTGATTGATCCGGTATACCTCATAGTAGTCCGTATCCATGTCCGCATCCCATGCCAGACGCACGCCGGCATACATGCCGTCCTCGTCAAATTCACTGTCTAACACCTGTACATTGCTCACGGATGCGCTCTCTTCCTGCGCCGCCTCCGCCATCGTGATGTTACCGAAGCGAAGCTGCAATCCGTTCACATCCGCATCCGACCGCAGTCGATAGGAAATCTCCCGGATCGTCTTGCCGGCCGCCGCCGACACATCATACGTGATCTTCGTCCACTCTTCCTGCGCTTTCTGATCGCCTTCCAGGATTATCTCGCTGCCGTCATCCGTCGTTAACACCGCATCCACCGCGATCTCACCGCCTCTTGCCTTGACCGTAGTGGTAAACTCCATCTGCTCCGTCACAGGAAGTCCCGCACTGTACAGCCGGATCACCGACTCTGCGCCGGCTTTCACGGAGCCCCGCAGGATCAGGCTGGTGCCGCCGTACCAGGCATCGCCCACATCCAGATCCGCCGTCAGCTCATTGCCCTCGCCGTTCTCGATGATATAACGGTAAGTGGGCAGAATATCGGATATACTCCGGTTATTCCAATCCAGCTGGCTGATCAGCTCCCCGTTTTTATAGAATCCGTATCCGTTACCGGTAGAGAAATTCGTGACAAAAGGAAGACTCGTAATGGCCGTGCGCTCCACCACATAGGAGGACACGCCTCTCCACTGCGTATCATCCGCAGGCGTTATCGTCTCCGACGGATCCCCCTTGGCATTCACCCACAGCTTATTCTCCTGTTTCCAGAAGTCCTGGATCATCTCCGTGGAGAAATAAGCCCAGCTCGGGCAGTAAAGCCCCAGGGACGTGTAGGTGCCGCCCGCCGGATTCTCAAAAAGGCTCCAGTCAATGGGCGTATTGTACCCGTTACTCTGCAGATCCACGCCCGCATACAGGCTGTATGGATCGATCCCCTTCTCCTGTGCCAGCTCGGCCGACGCTTTCAGCAGCTCTTCCGGCGCCAGCTTCTCCGATGTCCACCAGAAGTTCAGGAACATATCGTCCGCCACCGGCTGTCCGTCCTCCGTCTGCAGGAACATGGTATTCTTCTCCGTCAGGGCGTTCTGCCAGTCCATCTTTCCTTCCGCCGTCATGGAATCATAATAGATCAACTCCAGCTCCGGCGCCTGTGCCTTGTAATAGGCGAGGAACTCCTGCATCCGCACCGCATGATCCGCCGTCAAAGGCTCCTCATCCGTTCCTTCCGTCTCCTGGTTGATGAACCAGCCGTCAAACCCGTAAGTATGCGCCACCTCGATCAACTTATCGACTACCGGATAGCTGCCGTCCTCTTCTTTCTGTAAAAGGTCTTCCAACCACTGCATCTTACCGCCATGGGCCGCCTGGGGCATGAAAACCGTACCGATCACCGGCACACCGTTCTTATGTCCCGCATCCACCACATCCGCGGAAGGCGCCACGATCAGTCCTTCCCCCGAAGAACCGCCCCAGTACACCAGCAGATCCACATACTGCCAGTAGGAAAAGGCATTCGCCTCCGCCTTGTTCAGTCCGTGAGGAGAATTCCCGCTGGTACTGCCGTTCATAATGGATATCGCCATGCTCCGCGTATCCTTATTCTGGGTATCGTTTACCGGCTTAAGATCCGCAATGTCCACCCGCTTCGCCAGCGGCACCGTGCTCACATTAAAACGCAGGTCCTCGTCTTCTTCGGCATTCCACGCAAGCAGCTGCTCCGGAAACCAGTAGGAAGACTCCGGCTGTCTGTTCATGGTCAGCTCCCTGTTCCCGTTCTCCTCCGTAACCAAGTACTGCGACGCACTCTGTGCACCGTCTGCCGTACCCTCTTCGCCGGCCGCGTCATCCGCATCAGCCGGCGCCTCTTCTTCCGTCTCCGGAACGATCACCTCTTCCGATGGTGTCTGTGCGCTCTCCGTCCCGCCGCAGGCTGTCAGCCCGGCTGCCATCGCGCCGGCAAGCAGCACGGCAGTCACTTTCTTTCCGTACCATTTCTTTCTCATGCTCTTTTTCTCCCTTTTTTATTTCACCAGTACCGTCACAACCTCATAGGGCTTCACCACGACCTCAACCACATTGCCGCACACCGCTGCTTCCGACTCGATCTCCTCCAGCAGGTTGCAGACATAAGCCTTCTCAAACGCCGTATTCACCGTCAATTTCACCTTCGTCAGCGCATTCTCCGACTCATACATACGCAGCACGATGCCGTCGCCGTTCTCTGCCATCTTCACCGTCTCCAACACCACATTGCCCTGATCCACAAAGGCAAACGAATACGCTTCCTCTTCCGCCGTGCCAGCCAGTGCGGAGAGCGGCTGATTCAGCTTATAGGCTTCATCCACCGTACCGGCCGCGCGCCATCCTTCCGCATGAGGATAGATCGCATAGGTGAACTCATGCTCCTCCTGGTCCGCCGTCGGATTCGGCTCGATCCCGGACTTGATCAGCGTCAGCGCCATATTGGAATCCTGCACGGAATGTCCGTACTTGCAGTCATTTAACAGCGATACGCCGTAATGACCTTCCGACAGATCCATCCACTTCTGCCCGCAGCTCTCGAAACGCGCCACATCCCAGCTGGTATTGCGATGCGTCTTTCTCGTCAGGTTACCGAACTGCACGTCGAACGTCGCCTCGTCCGTATGCACCGCTACCGGGAAATGCACCTTAAGGAGCGTCTGGTGTTCTTTCCAGTCTACCTTCGTCACAAACTCGATCCTGCGGCACAGCGCATAGAAGATAACCTGCTGTCTGATCGTGGAATTAGACGCTTTTCTCGTGATCTCCAGTACCGCACGCACCGGTCCGACCTCCGTCCATTCCATCTTCTCTACGCCGTCCACATCCCAGAACTTCTCCGTATAGTAAATATCGATATCCCAGTTGTCGAAATAGATCGGCTTATCCTCATACATCCGCAGCAGATTGGCGCGCTGTCCCTCCTGCACCACTTCCCGCTCGTTCTCCTTGTCGTAAATGCTCGTGAACATACCCTGCTCATCCAGCTTCACCCGGTAGAAAGGCGTTTCCAGCTCATACAGCCCTTGCAGCGCAAACGGCTTGACTGCCGCCGTCTCTTCCGCCGTTTCACTCTTTCCGGCAATTCGGAACGACTTATAACCCTTGGACGGCAGATTCGTTACATAGACCATGCTGCCCTGCCCCGTCTTCTGTACCGGATAGACTGCGCCGCTTTCATCCGTCAGCGCCTCCGCCTCGATATCGCCCAGGCATACCACGTCGTCCCGCACTCTGCCTGTTGTATTAAATACCGTGACTGCCTCGCCTTCTCCGGCAATGACCCGTCTGCGCTGCCCGCTCATATCCTGCAGCTGCGCCGCCAGACGTCCGTACTCTTCCTTCGTCACCTCATACACTTCATGGATCGAAGAGCCCGGCAGAATGTCATGGAACTGATTCAACAGCACCAGCTTCCACATGGCATCCAGCTCTTCTGCCGGGTATGCCTGCTTCTCCCTGCTCAGAACGCTCAACAGTTCCAGATCCATCAGACCCAGCTCTGATTTGCGGTTGGAACGCTTATTACGCGCCATGGAAGTCAATGTGCCCCTGTGGTACTCGAAGTAGAACTCTCCTTCCCAGACCGGAAGCCGCCTGTTATCCTTAACCCGTTCCTCAAGCTCCTCGAAATAAGTGCGTGCGAACTCCTGCCGCACGGTGGGAATACCCTTCACCCCTTTTTCCATACGCAGGGAAGTCTCCAGCATCTCTCTGGTGGGACCGCCGCCGCCGTCGCCATAGCCATAGGAAATGAGAATGTCGTTGTTGATATCCTTATTCTGGTAACGCATCCAGCCGCCCATAATGGCATCCGGGTGCAGCATCCCGTTGTAGGTGGTGAAGAAGTCCTTGATCGGCTGGCTCACGCCCAGGGTCGTGATCAGATGCGTCAATACTTCCGAACCGTCGATACCGCGCCAGCGCATGGTGTCATAAGGAATCTTGTTGAACTGATTCCAGGCCAGCTTCGTGGTCATGAAATAATCGATACCGCACTTCTTCATGATCTGCGGCAGCGCCCCCGAATACCCGAACACATCCGGCAGCCACAGAATCCGGTTATCCACGCCGAACTCTTCCTTGAAGAACCGTTTCCCGTGCATAAACTGTCTTACCAGCGATTCTCCGGAAGTCAGGTTACAGTCGGCTTCCAGCCACATGCCGCCTTCCGGCTCCCAGCGTTTCTCCTCGATGCGCTCCTTCGCCTTCGCATAAAGCTCCGGATAGCGCTCCTTCAGAAAGGCATACAGCTGCGGCTGACTGGACATGAACTTATAGTTCGGATACTCTTCCATCAGTTTGAGCACCGTGGCAAAGCTGCGGCCCACCTTTTCCCTCGTCTGCTCCACGGTCCACCACCACGCCACGTCAATGTGCGTGTGGCCGATACAGGTGGCGATCACATCCTTATAACCGCCCATATCCGTGTACAAGGTCCGGTCGATATAGTCCGATGCCTCTTTCAGCGTCCTGTAGAACTCCTCTGAGTAGGGTGTGCGCAGATCCAGGAAATTCACCGTCTCGTTCAGGATCGTCTCGATATCCCTTCGATTCTTATCGTCCTCCTCCATTCTGGAAAAGGCGGCAAGCGGCACCCACAGATCGTAATACAGCTTCTCAATATCATAGTCGATCTCCTGCATCTCCACGATCAGGTTAAATTCCGTGTGCAAGATGCCTGTGTAAGCCTGCAGCTCAAGCGTAAGCTCTTCCCCTGCCTGCGCCTCAGGACGCAGGAATACATCCCGGTGATTCATGTCGATGCCCTGCACTGCCTCACCATTCACGAAAAGCAGAAACTGCGGGTTCTTCGCGTCATCCCACTCGTCGATCTGGGTACGCACATGCATCCACATCCGCTTGCCGTCAAGCTCCTGCGGCACCCGGTATACAGCCTTGAACCAGTAGTGACGATCCTTGCCATACCAGTGCATATTCCGGCAGTCAAAACTCTCCCATGGTGTCAGGTCTTTCTCCGCATCCTCCGGATGTATATAATTACCTTCCTTGTAGTTCCATTCATCGATCGTAAATCTCTGCTTTACCTTTAACTTCTTTAACTCTTCACAAATGACGTTGACCCTCTTGTCTAAAAAATACATAGCTGCCTCCTTGTCTGCCTCTCCGGCAGAACCTCTTCTTAATCTAGCTTACTCTATATTGCAGAACTGCTTGCCGACCCATACCGCGCTGTGTCCCGGCAGGATTCCCCTGCCGTCCGCCGTACGCGCTACGGGCATCTGATAGTATTCCGTCTCGTATTTCTCCGGAAGTACCCAGGCAGTGGAACGGTGATTGACGATCACCATACCGTTATCGAACACCCCCGTCTCGATTCCCCGCTCACGGATGCCGCCCGAAGGCGTTACATATCGTTCCAGAATATCCTTCACCAGTGTGGTCTTCGACTGGATGATGGGATACATTTCCTTGTTTCCCTGCTCGTAAGGCACATGAGGAATGTTCTTGGCTGCATAGGAAGCCCCGATTTCCACGCCAAAGGAGAAAACCGCTCCCCGATAAGACTCCCTTCTTTCCTCTGCCTGCCCCGATACCGGGCTTTCTGACTGTCCTTCTGACATATATGTCAATTTCTCTCCCGTGTATTGTGCCACGCAACAACTCCCGTCCACGTAATCCGAAATCATTATTCCATCGTGATATCTACAAAAACTCTCCCCCTGTGGGATAATCGTTTTGCCATAACGATAGGGCATTTTCTCACAGCGTTCTCCGGCAATGCCGAAACAGAATCTGACAAGTGTGTCATTTGGGCCGTGCAGCAGAATACCGCCTTCTTTAACCCAATCTGTGATCCGTTCCTCACTCTTTCTCTTCTCCAACATGCCGTAACAGTCGTTGGCCGGCACGATCAATACCCTGTACTCAGAGAGAATCCCTTTCTCGATCTCATGGCTGCTGATCACATCCACCTGATATCCCAGGTCACAGCAGAGTCTGTACCATCCCAGCAGATCCAGGCGCCTGATCTTGTTATTTCCCACCTCAAAGGGTTCTACAAGAGCCATCTCAGACGGAAACAACAGCGCGATCTCTTTCCTGCGCCTCCCTTTTCTCTGCGGAATCACCTCCGCGCACCAACGGTTGCCCGCTGTCAGGGATTCGAGGAAATCCGGTTCCATCCTGTTCAGTACGCCGCCGTCATCCAAGCCGTTCATGCCATAGCAGGTATAACCGTCCATGCCGCAGGCCGTCATGGTGCCGATTATCTCTGCCGGTGTCAGAAAGGCATAGATATCCTGGTAAATGTACCGTCCCCAGTAGATCCCCCCGATCATCGGCCTGCCCTCATTCATGACCCGCATCATGCTGTGCTGACAGGAGACCACATAGGCATCCGGAGAGCCGTCCGGCGTCACCGGAACCGTAATAAAATGACAGGAATCCACATAAGGGGCCAGCGCATACAGGTCGATCCCCCGCAGAGCCGTATCCCACAGATCGCTGAACTCGTTGTCCCCGTCTGCCTGCTGCCGTCCGTAGATATTCAGGAAATATCCCCACTGGGTCATATCCGGACAAAGAAACAGCTGTGGATTCTTCTCCCGCAGCGCTTCGCGCATCGCGGCAAAGTAAAGCGTAAGCTCCCGCGCCTTCCAGAGCGCATTATCCCGGAATACGATAAACCGCGGCGTCCTCTTCTGCACATCCTCTTCCTTCAAGTAAATTCCTTCGGAATTAACTTGTCGAGATTCGCTTCGTAAACTCGGATCCCCACAGTCTTCCCCGTACCGCAGCGAGAACCAATACGCTTCCGGCCGCAATTCCTCGAAGCTGTCCGCCGTGATCCCATAGGCCCGGTTCAGCTTCCCGATCTCGCCCCCGTAAAGCTCCCGCAAGAAATCGACATACCTGCGGATTCCCTCTTCGTCGAAGCTGCCCGACACGATCGGATCCCACATGCTGCACACGGGAATGACTTCCTGTGTCTTCCCCTCCCGTATCACAAGACAACGCTCACAACCGTCGCCGTAGCGGGCCATAATGCGCTCCACATGTTCCTGCATGGATCTTCTCGCCTTCTCGGACCAGTATTTATACCACTTGCCGGGCCTGCCGTCCGCATATACCGTCTCTTCTCCAAAGATCGGCGGGCTGAAACGGATATGCGGATACAGATTATCCCCGTTCATATACAGCAGCAGAAAGTTATAGGCAAGCCCATGGGCATGGGCGGATGCCCCCATATACTCCTGCATCTTCACATACTGGCTGAGCGCCCCGGTCTCACAGCGCTCCTTAAAATCCTCCCAGGCTTTGGTATCGAACATCACACTGTTGAAACCAAGGCCTTTGATCAGCTCCATCGTCTCATCGATAAAGGCCTCGTCATCATAGGCCGGACTGTAGAAGTTGCCGAAGATCACATTGATATACGGCCTGTTGTCTGTCATGCTGATCATATTCACATCGTCCTCTTTCTGTCAAAATGGTCAAAATAGTTCTACCGGCTCCATCGCCTCCATCAGACGGTCCACAGTCGTGAACGCAAGTCCCGTTACCGTGTCCGCACAGCCGTAGTAGATGGCAATCCGCCCCGTAGCCGCATCGTTCAGCGCCGCACAGGGGAATACTACGTTCGGCACGTCACCCACACATTCATACAGCTCATGAGGCCCCAGGATATAATTTCTTGTCCGCTTCTTTACTTTCCACGGCTGCTCTAAATCCAGCAGCGCACAGCCCATCCGATACACGAAACCGTTGCACGTATTGATCACTCCGTGGTAGATCAGAAGCCAGCCATCCTCCGTCTCAATCGGCACGCTTCCCGCACCGATCTTGGTAGACTGCCAGGCGGAATAATCCCCCTTGATCGTCTCCATCACCAGACGATGGCACCCCCAGTATTTCAAATCCGGGCTCTCGCTTAAGAAGATATCTCCAAAAGGCGTATGCCCGTTGTCGCTGGGTCTGCTCAGCATGTAATACTTTCCTCCGATCTTTCTCGGGAAAAGCACGCCGTTGCGGTTAAACGGCAGGAAAGCATTTTCCAGCTGATAAAAAGTCTGAAAATCAAATGTATACCCTACCCCAATGGTAGGATATCCCCGGTATCCGTTGCACCATGTCACATAATAACGGTCCTCGATAAAGCACACCCGCGGATCATAACGGAAGTCCCGCTTCGCAATCTCCGGATCCGCTCCCTGGAAGGAAACAGGTTCATCGGAGATTTCCCAATGAATGCCGTCCTTGCTGAATCCGGCAAAAATATCCATACTGATCGATTTGCTGTCGCAGCGGAATACGCCCGCGAACCCGTCTCCATAGGGAACCACCGCACTGTTAAAAATGCTGTTGGAGTTTTTCGTCGCGAATCTCTCTATGATCGGATTATCCCTGTAACGCCACACCGGAAGCTTCTGCGCCTCTCCCGGCTCCTGCCACGGCATATTCGGCAGGTCACTGCCCACTATTTTTGTCACGATACAACACCCTCTTTCTATTACAGACCGGATCTTTCCCGGCGCCGTTTCCGGTTACGGTCAGCGCAGAAACTGCGCTGACCCGCCGGAACAATCCCTTGCTTACGCCTTCCCTGTCAGCCATAGCTGTCACAGGCGCTCTTTTCCTGTTACTTTCCTACAAATTCATCTACCTGTCTCTGCGCTTCATCCATGACATCCTGCCAGCCCGCTTTCATCAATTCCTCTTTGATCTGCGGTATCACCGTTGCCGGATCCTGCACACCGGTCATTACCTCACTACGGTAACGAAGCCAGATCTCACGGCAGTTTGCCAGCTTATCTGCCACTGCGGTGTTATCGAAGGTAAAGCCCATCATCACAGAGGATACCGCCGCTTCGTTCAGCGCCTTAACTTCCTCCCACTGGTTATACTCGTCCGTGTCTTCCTGGGTTACCGTAAAGAAGCTGCCCTGGGTATAACCCGCCATCGCCCACTCGTTGTTGATCTTGTGCGCCTTGCCGTCCGCATTGTACTCGAAGTTCACGCCTTCCTCACCGTAGAAGAACATATCGCGCAGCTTCGTGTCCGTATTCACCATATCCAGGAACTGCAGACATTTCTCCGGATATTTGGTATTGATGGATACCATGTTCAGGGATCCTCTAACCGTCTCGTTGGAAAGAATCGTATCACCGATCTTCTGTACTACCACGTCCTTGCCCATCTGCGGTCCCCAGGCCGTAATGCCTGCAGACTCCCAGCCCTGCGCCACGCGCCACATATTATAAACGCGGGCTTCCGACAGGGTGGATGCATCCGGATTGATAATGCCCTTCTGATACCAGTCATGCAATGTCTCCAGTGCCGAGTAGATATCCGGCTCCTCCAGCGTAAAGCATACTCTCGCATCCGCATCGTCGTAACGCACGCCCAGAATCTGTGTACCGGCGCCGATCTGATCATAAACGTCAAAGATGTAGTACACGCCGTCGTTCTTCACATAAACCGGATAATCGTTTTTGTCCGCTTTGAGTGTCTCAAAGGTCTCTGTCAGAGATTCAATCTCCGTCAGGGAAGCAAGATCCAGACCGTACTCATCCACGATCTCCTTATCCCAGACCGCATAGTTGGAGATCGAGCTGTCCTTATAAGTAGGAATACCGTAGATTCTGTCCTGCACCTTCACGCCGTCCCAGTATTTCTCCGGCATCAGCTCCATCAGTCCCGGCATATTTTCGGCTACCATATCCGTGATATCATAGTAAGCGCCCAGATTGATGTCCGCGATATAGTTGTTGCCGTTTCCGAAGATAATGTCGTAAGGTTCGTTAGTGCTGACGATGATGTTACGTCTCTTGTCCCAGTCTCCCCAGGGAATGACTTCCATCTCGATGTTCACACCGATCTTCTCGCCCACGTATTCATTTACCTTGGCCACCCATGTGTCATAGTTGGTGGGCATACCGTTTCCGATAGTCACCCATTTCAGGTTCACAATCTCGCCGCTTGATGCTGCTGCAGACTCCGTACCTGCTTCGGCTCCATTTTGCCCCTCCCCGCTCGTTGAAGCGCCTGAGGTGTTCTCATTGCCGCCGCTGCCGCATCCGACAAGCATTCCCGCCGTCATCGCCGCCGCAATTCCTGCCGCTAAAACTTTCTTCAATTTCATGTTCTTCCTCCTTGTTATATGAAACATATTATTTGTTACCGTATTAACTCCTTCTTCCCTCCGGACGCCGGATCCCTCATACCGCCAGGCGCATCCGGCATAAACAAACTTCCCGGCCGGCTTCCCTTATTCTTTCACCGACCCGATCGTCAGACCGGAAATAAAGTACTTCTGGAAAAACGGATAGGTACATGCGATCGGCACGATGATCACGATCGCGATCGCCATTCTTACACTCTCTGTCGGCATGGACAACTTATACTGCTGTAAGGAAAGTCCGCCGTACGGATTGTTGGCGATATACTCAATATTCTTCTGCATATTGTTCAACAATGACTGCAGCGTCTGCTTCTTCGTATCCTGTATGTACAGGGATGCCTGAAACCAGTCGTTCCAATAGCCGAAAGCTGCAAACATACCGATCGTCGCCATAACCGGCTTGGAGATCGGCAGTACGATCTGGGACCAGATACGGAACTGTCCCGCACCGTCGATCTTGGCGGATTCGATGATCGAATCCGGCACCGTCGTCCGAAAGAACGTACGGCAGATCGTCACACTGAACGCGGAGCAGGCCAGCGGCAGGATCAGCGCCCAGATGCTGTTGTTCAATCCCAGAATGTTATTTACCACCACGTAGCTTGCCAGCATACCGCCGTTAAATACCATCGGGATAAAGATCAGCCACGTATAGATCGTCTTTAATTTGAAGTTCCTTCTCGAAACCACATACCCCATGGACGTATTGAGCGCAATCGAGATGATCGTACCGACTACCGTCACCAGCACGGACATAAATGCCGCGCGCAGGATCGTCATGCGCTCATTCCACAGAAAGTTGTAGGCCGAGGACGAAAGCGCCTGCGGGATCAGCTGATACCCGTTGGCCCGGATCGCCTCCTCATCCGTGATAGATATGGAAAATACAAACAACAGCGGAATCACACACAACACTGCCAGGATCAGAAAGACCACATTAAAAACAATATTGGTAGAAGTTTTGATCTGGTTCAGCGACTGTCCGCTTTTTTCTTTACTTGTCACTTTGTGCACCTCCCTCTATATAATCCTGTTCTCGTTGTCAAGTTTACTTACCACCCAGTTGGCCAGCAGGATCGTACCACAGCTGCAGATCGCCTGGAAGAATGACGCCGCCGCCGTCTGTCCGATCGGTGAGGATGACTGGATCGACATGTAGATGAACGTGTCAAAAGTGGATGCCGTCGTATATAACGATGCCGGCAGCTGTCCTGTTACCTGAAAGAACAGACCGAAATCCGAGTTGAAGATCTTACCGCAGTCTAAGATCAGCATCATGATGAAGACCGGCTTGATTGCGGGCAGTGTAATATGTCTTGCCTGCTGCGCTTTGGTCGCGCCGTCCATCACGGCCGCCTCGTACAGTGAAGGATCAATTCCGGTAATACTTGCCAGATAAAGCACCATACCGTATCCCATACCCTTCCAGGTATTGAGGAAGATGATGATGAACGGCCAGTACTTCGGTTCCTGATACCACATGATCCCTTCGCCGCCCATCGCTCTGATGATGCCGTTGACGTAACCTCTCTCCGGTGTCAGCAGGGCGTATACGAAATAGCTGATCACAACCCATGACATAAAATAAGGAAGAAACATCATCGTCTGGTATACCTTCGATCCACGTTTGTTACGCATGTTGCTCAACATCAACGCGCCTCCTACCGCAACACTGGCGCTGATGATAATGAACGCAATGTTGTACAGGATCGTGTTCCGCAGCAGCATCGAAAACGAGTTGGATGTGAAGAAATACTTAAAGTTACCGATTCCGGCCCATTCACTGTGTAACAGGTTGTAAATGAAACCGTGTCCGCCGGGCGACAGCTTATATACCTTGAATGCTATGATGATGCCGAACATCGGCAGATACGAAAAGATCAAAAACCATAGCAATGTTGGCAGTGACAGCAGGAATAATTCCGTGTCGTCCTTGGACCAGCGCTTTTTCCGGGGTTTCACAGACGGTGTCTTTCCTCCGGCAAGCGTTTTTTTCATTTCCATTCCTTTTACCTCCTTTGTTTATATTTTATTTATTTTTGTTAACATTAAATTAACACTTATTAACTACAATGTCAACATAAACATGCAAGTTTGTTACTATTTTTTTCATATTTGCATTTTTATTGTGCACCTTGTCATTTTCCTGTCACTTTAACGTCCTTTTGTCGAACATTCAAGTTTACAAAAATTAAGTTTACACGAAGTTTTCGTCATATTTACACTGTAAATGTACATTTTTAACCAGACAATAGGACGCTTTTTCCTTGTAGCAGCCGATTTTCACCTGTATTTGTGTGCTTTTCTGCAAATAAATCTGATTTTTATTAACATTTGTAAACACATTTGTTGTTTTTTTCTAAAAATTGTGCTATACTAGGATACAGTAAAAAAGCGCGGCAGCAGACCGCAACAGAGGTTTCTATGGAAAAAATCACAATGAAAGATATCGCTGACGCCCTCAACATATCAAGAGTCACCGTCAGCAAGGCATTTAATAATCAGTCCGGCGTATCCGACTCTCTCCGGGAAACAATCTTCAATAAAGCAAGGGAACTGGGCTATACGAAGCTGCCCTATCAGGCACAGACCGGCGTTCAGGCGCCGGCCGCGCAGGAAGCGAGGACCGTGGCGCTGGTAGTATCAAGACCGGAAAGCTCCTTCTTCTGGACCGGCATCATACACCGCATGGCACAGGAACTTTCCGAATACAACATCAATTTGTTGTATGTCTATGTACCCTCCACTTATACGAAGGATTTTGCACTGCCGTCCATTCTGTTCGGCACTGCCTTGTCCGGCATCGCCGTAGTGAACGTATATGACCCGGTCATTCTGGGCATGGTCAACGACCTTCCTCTGCCCAAGGTTTTTCTTGACACTATCCCTACCCTGACGGACCGGAAGCTGAACGGCGATCTGCTTCTGATCGAAGGCTACCGTACCGAAGCCGAAATCACTGAAGCCATGATTCTGGACGGTCATCAGGAGATCGGTTTTATCGGTGACATCAGCTACGCCCAGACCAATAAGGAGCGGTATCTTGGTTACCGCGAGAGCATGGACAGATATCAACTGCCCATCCGCCCGGAATACTGCTGTATCGACAGCATGGGCGTGTTTTCCTATGAAAAGGAGATCAATGCTTATCTGGACAGTCTCACCAGCTGGCCCACCGCCTTCGTGTGCGTCAGCGACTATGTGGCTCATTTTGTACAGCAGTATCTGGATGAAAACAAGCAGAAGCTGCCTCATCCCGTGGAACTGACCGGTTTCGACAACACCGACGAGTACACTAACGTCTCCGGCCGCATTACCACCGCCAATGTCCCCACCGGACTTCTGGGCAAGCGGATGGCCCTGCAGCTGCTGTTTCGTACCAACCATCCCGATGCACCGGACGAGCTTACCTTTATCAAGCCGACGATTCTGAAATAAGCACAGAATTTTGTTCCACATCATAATCACTCTGTACCGTCCTACAAGCACGAATGCAAAAAGGAGCTGTCAGTTAATACCTGTTTTTGCCTGGCAGCTCTTATTTTTATTTGACCAAACACTCTTTTCTCTAAACCGTCTTTGTACAGCCAAACAGCCTAATAAATGAATCATCTTGTGCTCTCGTTTCCTTTTATGTATACTATAGTAACCGACATAACAAATTTCTGTTCCCCACTCTTGCAGGAGCCATATTCGGAAGCCCCTACAAGGCCGAAAGCGAAATTTCTAATGTCGTTAACTATAAAAGAAACAAATAGCAGCGTATCATGGGCAGAAGGGGTGTGTCACCGGCATGGAAATCAGGAAAAAACTTCCCATAGGAATAGAAGAATTCAAAAAAATCCAGGAAGAAAACTTTTATTATATTGATAAAACAGGGCTGATCGAAGAACTGCTCAATAATTGGGGCGAGGTCAATCTTTTTACAAGGCCCCGGAGATTCGGCAAATCCCTGAATATGAGCATGCTGAAATGCTTTTTTGAAGCAGGGGAAAATCAGGAGATTTTCCATGGACTGAAAATAGCATCTCAAAGGGAGCTATGCGATAAATATATGGGAAACTTTCCGGTCATCTCCATATCTCTGAAAGGGGTAAGCGGCAACAGCTTCAAAACCGCCCGTTCCATGATGTGTTCCGTTGTGGGAAAAGAAGCATTGCGGTTCCGTTATTTACTGGAAAGCGAACGGTTATCCAGCGAAGAGAAACAAATGTATCGTCAGCTTATTACGATTGATTCTCAAAATACGCAGATTTTCCAGATGTCCGACTCCGTTTTGGTGGAAAGCCTGAGAACCCTTACCATGCTTCTTGAAAGGCATTTTGAACAGCGGGTTATTGTACTGATAGACGAATACGATGTGCCGTTGGCAAAGGCATTTGACAACCAGTATTATGGACAGATGGTTCTTTTGCTCCGCAATCTGTTTGAAGCGGCATTAAAAACAAATAAAAGTTTATACATGGCTGTACTGACCGGGTGTATGCGCATATCTAAAGAAAGTATTTTTACCGGACTAAATAACCTGAAGGTTTTGTCCGTCTCGGATGTAAGATTTGACGAATATTTCGGATTTACGGACAATGATGTACAGCAGCTTCTGGACTATTACCGGCTTTCCGCATATTATCCCGTCATGAAAGAATGGTATGACGGATACCGATTCGGAAATATAGATGTATACTGTCCCTGGGATGTTATCAACTACTGTGACGCACTCCGGACGGACAAAGAGGCCATGCCGCAAAACTACTGGGCAAATACCAGCGGGAACGATGCCGTAAAACATTTTATAGAAAAATCGGACAACATCACTGTAAAGCGGGAAATCGAGCGCCTTGTCGCCGGCGAAGAAATTGAAAAAGAAATTCATCAGGAATTGACATATCACGATATGGATCAATCCATAGAGCATATTTGGAGCGTTTTGTTTACCACCGGTTACCTCACACAACGCGGAAAGCCTCACGGCGATATTTTCCGGCTGGCTATACCGAATATGGAAATAAGGACCATATTCACCCGGCAGATTATGGAATATTTTAAAGAGAATGTGCAGAAAGACGGCGAAACGCTAAATTTATTCTGCAGGTCATTACAATGTGGAGATGCCAAAAGCGTGGAAAAACTGCTGGGAGAATATCTGAGGAAAACTATCAGCATCAGAGATACTTTCATTAAAAAACAAATGAAGGAAAATTTTTATCATGGAATTCTTTTAGGTCTGCTTGGGTTCAAAGAATCCTGGGGAATCTTTTCCAACCGGGAAGCAGGGAATGGATACAGCGATATCACCATAGAAATCGACCATGAGAGAATAGGCATTATTATCGAAGTCAAGTATTCCGACAGCAGTGACTTGGAAAGGGAATGCCACCAGGCTCTGGAACAGATCCGCAGCATGAAATATGAAGAACAGCTGCGGGATGAAGGGATGACCCGGATTCTGAAATATGGAATTGCATGCTGCAAAAAGCAGTGCAGGGTCATGCTGGAAATCAGTTAACGGCATAAGGGAATGGGGGATATCTACTCCCCCGTCTAATTCCTTCTTTATTTTCTTTTTGTCCTCTTTCGTCATTTTGCGAATATTCCCTTTTTATACAAATCGAATCAAAGCACGTATAAATTCTGCCTCACCTCACAACAATAGATTGTATATTTCTCTGTAATATCACATTTTGTTTACTTTCCGCATTACCTGTTTTTGTTGTGCAATAATAATTGCAACAACAATTATAAACAACACGCCTGCTTCATGTTGATGAAATATCCAGGTTCTGCCCGGGTATTTCATATGATAGATCGGAGGGTATCTATGAAGGAACTGCGACAACTGATCCGCGATCTGCGGGAAGATCACGACCTGACACAACGTGAAGTAGCGGCTTATCTTGGTATCTCCCAGCAGACCTATTCCAATTATGAAAACGGGGTGCGGGAAATACCGACAAGCACGGTCGTCGCGCTGGCCAGACTGTATCAGGTCAGCACCGATTATCTTCTGAATTCAGACAGCAGTTATCTGGGCAATACAAACCTGAACAGTACTTATCTGGATGAGATTACCATGCATGATGTCATGTGCAATATTCAGGGGTTTGACGAGGAAAGCCGCAAAAAGCTGCTGCACTTCATCAAATTTCTGGAATACGACAGTTAACATTGTTTAAGCTTACACATCTTTTGTTTTTTGGTAGTATTTCTTTAATTCATTTTGTTGTAATATTTTCTATTTTATTTCATTTTGAATACTTTTCTCTTCACAATCTTTTGTTGTGCAATAATAGGATTAACAATAAATCACAGGTGTGGGGAGAAAATCTGTATGAAGGAGCTGCGCGAAATCTTACGCGAATTGCGGGAAGACATGGACCTGACTCAGTCGGATATTGCTGACTATCTGGGTGTTTCGCAGCAAAGCTATTCCAACTACGAGAACGGTAACCGCAGCATTCCTATCTGGGTGGTCGTGAAACTATCCAGTTTTTACAAGGTCAGCACCGATTACCTTCTCGGCACGGATTACCACTTTCCCGGCAGTTCGGATCTGAGAAATGCTTACCTGAATGATGTCACGATGTACGATGTTCTATATGATATCCAGAAATTCGATCCCGATAACCGCAAGGATCTGCTCCACTATATCGATTATCTGAAACAAAATAAAGAGTGAAGGACGACACATTGACTGTCAAATCCTTCACTCTTCTTATGATTCCGTCTTTATAAAACGCCTTTCGTTGACCACACGGCTCCCTGCAGCCGCTCTTCATACATGGTTGCCATATCGAGCGCCTTGCCCAATGCCTTAAAGCTGCCCTCGGCAATGTGATGATTATTTTCTCCCGCCAGCTGTCTCATATGCAGATTCATCGCACCCGCATAGGAAACCGCATAGAAAAAGTCATGGATCATCTCCGTCTGCAAAGTTCCCAGAAGCGGTACCGTGTACTTAACATCAAAGGAAAGATAGGGTCTCCCGGATAAGTCCACAGCGCATAGCAACAACGCTTCGTCCATCGGCAGGATCGAGCTCCCATACCGTTTGATCGCCTTCTTCTCACCTACCGCCTGTCTGATCGCCTCTCCCAGAACAATTCCACAGTCTTCCACCGAATGATGGGCGTCCACTTCCAGATCTCCCTTACATACCAGATCCAGATCAAACAGCCCGTGACGGGCAAACCCGCTTAACATGTGATCCAAAAACCCTATTCCCGTATCGATACTGCAGTTACCGCTTCCATCCAGATTCAGCGTCAGACTGATCTCCGTCTCCTTTGTTACCCTGCGTACCGTCGCCATTCTTGCTTCCATCCGAAATCTCCTTATTTTCTCCAATCCTGTCTTTTGCTATGGCTATTATACCATGCAGCTTCCCTGAAATAAATAATATCTTTATTAACTTGCCTGTTCCCAATTCACCATTGACTTATAGTGTACATCATGTTATCTTAATATTAGATTACAAATTGTACGCTTACATAGACTCTGTTACTGCGCAGTTTGCCATTCTATGTAAAGTATACTGTCTATCAACAATAAGGAGGATCCCATGCAGCAAATATCAGACTACGAACTGGAATTAATGAAGGCGATCTGGGGGAATAACGGTTCGGCGCTCTATGCCGAGATCGTATCCGCACTGTCGGCCAAGGGAATGAACTGGACCAAAAATACCGTCATTACCCTGCTCTCCCGCCTGATCGACAAAGGTCTGTTGAAAACCAACAAGATCGGCCACCGCAATCGATACACGGCGATCGTTTCCGCCGATGAATACCAGTCTTCCCAGACCGAAACCTTTCTCGACAAGATTTATGAGGGAAATGCCAAAGACCTTGTCGCCACTTTGATCCAGAAGGATCTGCTGACTGCCTCAGACTACGACGACCTGAAAAGGCACTGGCAGACTGTCACCCGCGACATAACACCTGACCAATAACAGCAAAGGAACCTTGGGAATGGAGGTAAACATGAACGAAGTCATGAAACTGATAATATCATTATCCTTATCCGGAACGACACTGATCCTGCTTTTGCTGTTGTTTCGCCCTCTGTACCGGGAACGGCTGAGCAAGAGCTGGCAGTACTATATCTGGTTGGTCGTGATCTTGCGGCTGCTCTTACCCATAGCGCCGGAGACAAGTCTGATGGGGATCCTTTTCCGGTCTGCGGAGGGGAATCTTCCCGGCGCCACGATGTTCGCGCCTTTGCCTCGTGATCACGAACAGATCTCGATCGATAACCTGACAGAAGCAGAAGCAGACGGCGGCCAAACAGATGCGGCTCATGGCTTAACAGGAACCTTTCCCTTCGTCCTCTGGCTGGTCATAGCGCTGCTCCTTGTGATGCGCAAGGTCACCATCTACCAGAGTTTCCGAAAATACGTTGATGCCGGATGCCGTCCGATAGAAGATCTGGAACTGTTAGAATGTTTCGGACATATCCTGGAGGCGCATCATATAAAGGGATCCCTGGATTTATGCGCCAACAACCTTGTGTCTTCCCCTCTGCTGATCGGCTTATTCCGGCCCCGCATTATCCTGCCGGACGCGAATCTGGCCGAACGTGATTTGTATTATACCGTATTGCATGAACTGACTCACTACAGGCGTCGGGATATGCTCTATAAATGGCTGGTACAGTTTATTCTCTGCCTCCACTGGTTCAATCCCTGTGTCTATCTGATGAAGAATGAGATCAATCGGCTGTGTGAACTCTCCTGTGATGAGAGAGTTATAAAGGCCTTATCTGAAACTGCCCGCAAGTCTTACGGTGATACACTGTTAAATGCCGCCGGCGCCGGCGGCTCCTACAAGGATACCCTGGCCTCTGTCACCTTACATGAAAGCAAAGAATTATTGAAAGGACGGTTGGATGCGATCATGAACTATAAGAAACTTTCCAAAATAGTACAATTTATCTCCATATTCCTTACCGGAATTGTGATTGGCGGCGCCGGCGTTCTGGGCGCTTACGCCGCGCCGGGCAGCCGGTCCGCTGCCGATACGCCCCACGAGACAGACGCTGCGAAGTCCCTGCCCGATTACCGCATAGAATACGAAGACCACATCTACTACATCTACGTGGATGGCGCAGACGAATCAGACAAACCGCTTTCCAATGTTACAAACGGCTTCTATAAACTGGTTTTTGTCTACAAAGACCGCTACACTACCTTCGGCACATTCCGGAACATAGATATGCAGAATCTTGTCCGGAATATGAAACCGCAGTTCCGGACAATGGTCGGAAACGGACAGATCACGCAGGACGATGCAGATCTCTACCTGTTGGTCGCAAGCGGCATTCAGGGCTCTTTTCTTTCCGGGGAAGACTTTGAAGACTATAACGACATTGACGGCTGGGCGGACGATCCTGAAGACCTGGATGCGCTTGACATGCTTGATGATTTAGATCGTCTGGATGAACTTGATGCTCTGGATGATGATGACTTTGATCCTGATGCGGACAACCTGGATGACGATTCCCTAAGTGACGATTCCTTAAGCGGCTATCCAAAAGACAGGGAATTTCCGGCTATGGCCGAACCGGCTATTGTGGACTTAAACCGTGTCACACGGGCAGAAGTATCCGGCAAAGTGCGCAATGCACTGGATACTTGTGAGGACGGCAAATGGTATGTAATCGAGGCGGACGACTGCCAATATATCTACTACAACGGCCTGTCCCAAACCTATGCCTACGAGCCTCGGATCACCGTCAGTGAAGAGGGCGATCTGGTAACGATCAATATCGTAGATCTCGAGACTGACTCACCGCTCCTTAGCAGGATGAGCAACTACGTACTCTTAGCCTTCCGCTACGCTCTCTCTGATCCGGACGCGGAATACGAGCTGCGCATTCAATATAACCATGTTCCCGTAACATACACAGGAAGTCAGGCAAAATAAGCCTGACTTCCGCTCTCGTTCCCTCTATATCCGCTCCGTATCTATACGAATGTTTCCGGTACTTCCCGGTCACGAATACCGTCATCCTTATGTCTTTCTCAGGCTTCCTGCTTGATCTTCATCGTCAGCCCGATCCGCTTCTTGGCCACATCCACCGTAAGCACCTGCACATCCACCACATCACCCACGCTGACCGCCTCCAGCGGATGTTTGATATAACGATTTGTAATCTGCGAAATATGCACAAGCCCGTCCTGATGCACACCGATATCCACGAACACACCGAAATCGATCACGTTGCGCACGGTGCCCTTTAAGATCATACCCGGCTTTAAGTCCTTCATATCCAGCACATCGCTGCGCAGAATCGGGGCAGGCATATCATCACGGGGATCTCTGGCCGGTTTCTCCAGCTCTTTCAGTATATCCGTCAGCGTAATCTCACCGATGCCCAGTTCCTCAGCCATCTTCTTTTTGTCCTTGATCTTCTTCTCCAGGCTGCTGACCGTCATCTCCGGCTTATCACCGCCCCTGCCGGCATTCTTTCCGGCATTACCGTCGCTGCCTCTGCTGCCGTCCCTGTCGTCAGCATCCAGCGTCATGCCGCCCATAGCTGCCGCCAGCGCTTTGCCCATGGCAGTATTGGTGTTGCGGATGACCACCTTCGGCTGCTGTTTCTTCTTCTCCTTTGCGGGCGCCGCTGCCGCCGCCTTCTTACCTGCCGCTTTATTAGCCGCCGCCTTCTTCTGGGCTTCCTTCACGTCTTCCATCGTCAGCCCCATCTTGTCCAGCAGCTTCTTCGCCGCCTCGTAAGACTCCGGATGTACACTGGTGGCATCTAACGGATTGTCACCGTCCGCAATACGCATAAAGCCGGCACACTGCTCATAAGCCTTCGGTCCCAGCTTGGCCACCTTAAGTAACTGTGCCCGGTTGGAAAATCTGCCGTTCGTCTCCCGGTAATCGACGATATTTCTGGCAATCACCTTGCTCACGCCGGAAACATATTCCAGGAGAGACGCGGATGCGGTATTCAAATCCACACCCACCTTATTCACACTGTCTTCCACCACGCCGTGAAGCGCTTCGCTCAATTTCTTCTGATTCATATCATGCTGATACTGTCCGACACCGATGGATTTCGGGTCGATCTTCACCAGCTCTGCCAGAGGATCCTGCAGTCTCCTGGCGATGGAAGCGGCGCTTCTTTGTCCCACGTCAAAGTTGGGGAATTCCTCCGTGGCCAGCTTGCTCGCCGAGTACACCGACGCCCCTGCCTCATTGACGATCACATACTGTACCGGCGTATCCAGCTCTTTTAACAATTCCACGATCACCTGCTCCGATTCTCTGGAAGCCGTGCCGTTACCCACAGAAATCAGGGATACATTGTATTTCCTGATCAGCCTTTTCAGTTCTGCCTTGGCCTCCGCCACCTTATTCTGCGGCGCGGTGGGATAGATTACCTTGGTATCCAGCACCTTGCCCGTCTCATCCACTACCGCCAGCTTACAGCCGGTACGGAAAGCCGGATCCCAGCCGAGAACCACCTTGCCTGCGATCGGCGGCTGCAGCAGGAGCTGCTCCAGGTTCTTGCCGAATACGGAGATGGCGCCGTCCTCCGCCTTTTCCGTCAGGTCATTGCGGATTTCCCGCTCGATGGCAGGCGCGATCAGCCTACTGTAACTGTCCTCGATCACAGCCTCCAGGATCGGGGCTGTAACCGCATTGTCCTTCGTGATCACCTTCGTGCGCAGATACTGTAAGATACGCTCCACCGGCGCTTCCACCTTCACTACCAGGAACTTCTCGTTCTCCCCGCGGTTTAGGGCAAGCGTTCTGTGGCCGGCAACCTTTTTCACAGGCTCCTCGTACTGGTAGTACATCTCATATACGCTCTCTGCCTTCTCATCCTTGGCAACGCTTGTCAGCTTGCCTTCTTCCGTCGTGATATTGCGGATATAGATACGGTAATCTGCCTCATCCGAGATCATCTCGGCTATGATATCCTTCGCACCCTGGATGGCATCCGCCACAGTGGCCACCGTCCTGGCCGCATCCTCATCCTCATGAACATATTTCGCCGCTTCTTCCTCGATGGGCGCGGTCATCTCCTGCGCCAGAATAAACTGTGCCAGACCGTCAAGCCCCTTCTCCTTCGCCACGCTGGCCCTTGTCTTACGCTTCGGACGGTAAGGCCTGTAAAGATCCTCCACTACCACCATCGTCTCCGCTGCAACGATCTTCGCCTGCAGTTCCTCGGTCAGCTTGCCCTGTTCCTCTATACTCTTTAAAACCTGTTCCTTCTTCTCCTCCAGATTCCGCAGATAAGTCAGCCGCTCATGCAGGTCACGCAACACCTCATCATTGAGGGAGCCCGTCGCCTCCTTACGGTATCTGGAGATAAAAGGAATGGTGTTTCCTTCATCGATCAGCTTTACGGCAGCTTCCACCTGCCATTTCTCTACCTTCAGTTCTTCCTTGAGTTTTAAAATAATGTCCATCCTTGCTCTTGTGCCTTTCTTCCTTACAATATATTTTGTCCACGCAGACCACGGAGAATGCACGCTTTTTGCATTCTCCCAAACATGAAGTTGTACTTGGACTGCGTCCTTTGCAGTCTTAGAACAACTTCATGTCCTATTATACATGAACTCCTCGATTCCCGCCACCTAAATTCTGGTAGTTTTTCAGCTTAAATTATGTTATACTATAACAGTTCAGAATATGTTGATCAGCCTGTTACTGACAGACTGTAAATAACACAGAAAGGTGTTCCATGTACGATAACAATCCATACAATAATAATCCCTATAGCAATAGCAATCCCTACCAAACGCCGAATGCCGGCCGGTATCCGGCGGGTGTTTCGGGAGATCGGCTGGCCTTGGCGGCGATGATCACGGGGATTCTTGCCCTGGCCACTTTTATCTCCATGACAATCTATCCGCCTTTTATTTTCGGCAGTATCGCCATCGTACTGGCACTGCTGTCCAGAGGACGTGACACGAAGATGAATGGCAGGGCAAAGGCAGGCATCATCTGTGCCACAATCGGCCTGATCGCCAACTGCGCGCTGTGCGGAACAAGTTTCTATATGCTTTACACCAATCCGCAGATCATGAATCAGGTCAATGAGATCTTCGAGACACAGTACGGCCTGTCCTATGAAGAAATGCTTAAGATGATACTGGAGGACGGCAGTATCTCTGTTCCGTAACTGATCGGTATCCGTATGCCATTGTATTATTATGATTTTACATTTATAAACAGTTTCCGTTTTCCACGAAGCGGCATACTGTCTGATTTATCACATTTCAGGAAAGAAGGAAAATATTATGATCGGTTCAACCAATACTATGACAGCCGGCTATGAGCGTCCCTATACAGGTTCTTATCCTGCCGAAGCGGATCGTACCGTCATCCGCAACCCCGGCCAGTCCACGGAGAAGAAAGCCGGCAAGCAGTCCTCTCCAGCCGAGTGTCAGACCTGCAGGGACCGTAAGTATCAGGACGGTTCCGATGAGGACGTCTCCTTTAAAGCCGCGTCTCACATCAATCCGAATGCCGCTGCATCGCGGGTGCGAAGCCACGAACAGGAGCATGTGAGCAACGCCTACAAGGACGCCGCCGAAAACAACGGCAAGGTTCTGTCCTGCAACGTATCCTTAAAGACGTCGGTCTGCCCGGAATGCGGCCGCACCTATGTTTCCGGCGGAACTACCGCTACACAGATCAAATATTACAACGAAGAAAATCCGTATCAGAAAGAAATGAAATCCTCCGATGCCGCAGGTAAATACCGGGGAAGAAATTTTGACGCCGGATTCTAAAAGCAGTTAGGAGGGTATTTATGAATTTGCATCAGTCTTCTGCAGCATTAAAGGCCGCTGCCAGAGAGCATATGTTCGGCCGTTACGGCAGTGCGGTCGGCGCCTGTCTGCTCGTGACGTTTCTCACGGGCTTCGCCACCGTTTCCATCACTTCCGTTGCCGGTAATACCAATACGATTCTCGGAATCCTGATCCATTATGCGCTGCTCTTTGCAGTATCCGTTTTTACCGGACTGCTTTCCTCCGGGATGGCATATTTCTATCTGAAGATCGTGACCGGACATATAGCGGTTGTCAATGACGTATTCTACGGCTTCCGCATGTACTCTGACAAGGCTCTCACAATCCAGGCCTGGATCACGCTGATCACTTTCATCGGCAGCCTGCCCGAGTATGTTGTCCTGTACAGGATGCCCCTTTTTCCGAACGCTTCTACGATCACACAATACGGACTGTGCATGATCTTATCCGGCGTGGTTTCCCTCGCACTGAACCTGCTTTACGCACCGGCCTTTTTTCTGCTGCATGACTTCCCTCAGTATACTGCCAGGGAACTGCTCTCCATGAGCCGAAAGCTGATGTCCGGCAATAAGCTCAGGCTGTTCTATATCTTTCTCAGCTTCGTGCCGCTTCTGCTGCTTGGTCTGCTGTCCTGTGGAATCGCGCTTCTCTGGGTGTCTCCTTACATGAATGCGACGCTGGCAGAGTTTTATATGGATATTGTTAAGAAAACCAATCACACACAATAAGGCAATAAGATCATAAGATCATAAAAAGCGGCTGGCCTTCCAATAGTCAGTCGCTTTTCTTATAAATCTTATAGCTCTTATAAATCTTATAAATTTAATACATTTCTTACGAATTGATCCACCGCAGATACGCATTGATAAACGGATCGATTGCTCCATCCATGACCGCATCCACATTCCCCGACTCCTCATTGGTCCTGTGATCCTTGACCATCGTGTAGGGCTGCATGACATAGGAACGGATCTGGTTGCCCCAGCCGATCTCCTTCACATCTCCCCGGATGTCGGACAGCTTCTCGGCATTCTCTTCCTGTTTGAGCATATACAGCTTCGCTTTCAGCATCTGCATCGCCTTATCCTTATTCTGGAACTGGCTGCGCTCGTTCTGGCAGGTCACCACAATCCCTGTTGGAAAATGGGTGATACGGATCGCCGAGGACGTCTTGTTGATATGCTGTCCGCCCGCACCACTGCTTCGATAGGTGTCGATTCGGATATCCTCATCCTTGACTTCCACGTCTACATCATCTTCTATGTCCGGCATTACATCCAATGATACGAAAGAGGTCTGCCGTTTCCCCTGCGCATTAAAAGGCGATATGCGCACCAGTCTGTGCACGCCTTTCTCTGATTTCAGATAGCCGTAAGCATTCTCGCCGTTGATCTGGAAAGTCACTGATTTGATGCCGGCCTCGTCACCGTCCAGATAATCGATCACCTCCAGGGCAAACCCTTTGCGTTCCGCCCATCTCGTGTACATACGGTAGAGCATACTGCACCAATCGCAGCTCTCCGTGCCGCCCGCGCCCGCGTTCAACTTCAATATGGCATTGTTCTTGTCATACTCCCCGGACAAAAGCGTGTTGATCCGGATATTCTCAAAGGTTTCCTTGAACTCCTTCAATTCCTGTTCTATATCCGGTATGATCGCGGGATCATTATCCTCATATCCCATCTCGATCAGGGCCAGGATATCCTCATACTGACTGGACAGACCGTCCATCGTACCGACAATATCCTTCAAATTCTTGGCCTCCCTCATCTTCTGGTTTGACTTCTCCGGGTCATTCCAGAAATCAGGCGCCTGCATTTCCATTTCCAACTCCTCAATCCGCTTCGACTTATTTGCTAAGTCAAAGTGAATCCCTCACTTCCGCTAAGGGACTTTCATAAGCCAGGAGTTCGGATTTCATGTTATCCAATTCTACCACTTAACGTCACCACCTTTTTTATTTATTCTATTATTTACTCCGGAAAAAAGCAAGCCGCATACCGCGCTCTTCCTATTTTCTTCCGCAGCACTGTTTGTACTTCTTCCCGGATCCGCATGGACAGGGATCATTGGGATATACCTTGGCCTCCATACGTTTTACCGGCCCTTTCTGGATCGTATCGTCCTTGTTCGTACCGGTCACCTTGGCTACCTGCTCTCTCTCCACCTTCTGCTCGATGCGTACATGGAGCAGGAGTCTGACGGTCTCTTCCCTGATATTCTGCGTCATATCATCGAACATCTCATAACCGTTCATCTTGTATTCCACAAGCGGATCCTTCTGGGCATATGCCTGCAGGCCTGCACCCTGCCGCAGCTGATCCATATCGTCAATATGATCCATCCACTTTCTGTCGATCACTTTAAGAAGGATCACGCGCTCGATCTCTCTGATCGCTTCCGGCTCCGGGAACTCTGCCTCCTTCGCCTCATAGAGCTTGACTGCCTCTTCCTTCAACTGCTGCTTCAAACTGTTCTTCTTCGGCTTTAATACCCGCTCCGCATTCAACGGTTTCAGAGGAATTGTCGGCAGAAGCAGTGTATTCAGCTCATTGAAATCCCACTCTTCAAAATCCGTGTCGTCGCCGATGCAGATATCCACACAGTTTTCCGTGATATCCGTGATCATCTTGTAGATAACGTCCCGCATACTCTCGCCGTTTAAGACGCGCCTTCTCTCCTCATAGATGATCTCTCTCTGCTCGTTCATGACCTGATCATACTCTAACAGGTTCTTTCTGATTCCAAAGTTATTGTTCTCGATCTTCTTCTGTGCCGACTCGATAGCCTTCGTCAGCGCCTTATGCTCGATCTCCTGTCCTTCCGGAATGCCGAGTGCATTAAACATGGCAATCATCCGGTCCGAACCGAACAGACGCATCAGGTCATCCTCCAGCGAAATATAGAATCTGGATTCACCCGGATCCCCCTGACGACCGCTTCGTCCACGCAGCTGATTGTCAATACGCCTGGATTCATGCCGCTCCGTGCCGACGATCATCAAACCGCCTGCCTCCTTTGCTTCCTCATCGAGCTTGATATCCGTACCACGGCCCGCCATATTGGTGGCGATGGTCACTGCCCCATGAATACCGGCATCCGCTACGATCTCCGCCTCCATCTCATGGAATTTGGCGTTCAACACCTTATGTTCGATGCCGCGCCGTTTCAGCAGACCGCTGAGTTCCTCCGAAGCATCGATATTAATGGTACCCACCAGCACCGGCTGTCCCTTGGCGTGAGCCTCCTCCACCGCCGTGACGATGGCACGCAGCTTCTCTTTTCTTGTCTTGTATACACTATCCTGATGATCGATACGCGCAACCGGCCTGTTCGTTGGGATCGATACCACGTCCATGCCGTAAATATCACGGAATTCCTTCTCCTCCGTCAACGCCGTACCGGTCATACCGGCTTTTTTCTCGAATTTATTGAAAAAGTTCTGGAACGTGATGGTAGCAAGTGTCTTACTCTCCCGCTTCACCTTCACATGCTCCTTGGCCTCGATCGCCTGATGCAGTCCGTCGGAATAACGTCTGCCAGGCATGATACGGCCCGTAAAGCCATCTACGATCAGTACCTGGTCATCCTTCACCACATAATCCTGGTCCCGGAACATCAGATTGTGGGCCCGCAACGCAAGAATGATATTATGCTGGATCTCCAGATTCTCCGGATCGGCCAGATTCTCGATCTGGAAGAACCGCTCCACCCTGGCCACACCCTGTGCCGTCAGATTCACCACTTTATCCTTCTCGTTGACGATAAAGTCACCGGTCTCCTCGCGCTCCACACCCATGATGGCATCCATCTTGGTCATCTCTTCCATATCTTCGCCGCGGGTCAGCTGTCTGGCCAGAATATCACAGGCCTCATAAAGTTTCGTGGACTTACCGCTCTGACCGGAAATAATCAACGGTGTACGGGCTTCATCGATCAGTACCGAGTCCACCTCGTCGATAATGGCATAGTGCAGGTCTCTGAGCACCAGCTGTTCTTTGTAGATCACCATATTGTCACGCAGATAGTCGAATCCTAGCTCGTTGTTCGTCACATACGTGATATCACAGTTGTAGGCCTCCCGACGTTCGTCGGACTTCATGTCATTTAAGACAACGCCCACTTTCAGGCCCAGGAACTCATGCACCTGTCCCATCCACTCCGCATCACGCTTCGCCAGATAATCGTTGACGGTAACGACATGTACGCCCTTACCCTCCAGTGCATTCAGATACGCCGGCAAAAGACAGGTCTGCGTCTTACCTTCACCGGTCCTCATCTCGGCAATGCGCCCCTGATGAAGTACGATACCGCCAATAAGCTGTACCCTGTAGTGCTCCGTCTTCAGGATCCTGCGGGCTGCTTCCCGCACCGTGGCATAAGCCTCCGGCAGCAAATCGTCCAGCGTCTCTCCCTGTTCCAGTCTCTTCTTATACTCTTTCGTCCTATCACGCAGCTGCTCGTCCGACAACTCCATCATGCCTGACCGCAGGCTCTCGATCTTATCCACCAGACCGCTTATGCGTTTGATCTCCCTCTCACTATGCGTTCCAAATACTTTCTGAATTACACTCATGACCGCCTCGTTTCCGTGTGTCGGATGCGCTTCGCCCTTCAACCCGATACACAACTTACCTTCCTTTGGCTGCTGAAGTCACCTGCCGGCATCTCCTGTAAAGACCTGTTGCTGCAAAATTGTTTCGGCATGTGATCATTTCTCTATAGTTTCTAAATTATAAAAGACCAACGTATATTGTAGCAGATTTAGAAAGTAAATTCAACCGAAAAGAAAAATCACAGCCTCCTACTTATTTTCTTCCTCACCCTGAACCACAGGCTGCCTGTATGCGCCTCATTTCTGACAAGCAGTTCGTAGGCTTCCATCACGCCGAGCGAGTACACATACCCGAAGAGACTGACCGAAAATACAAGAAAAACAAGTGCATGATATCCCGTCCAGGGGATGGTGCCGTTCATGCTCAAGGCGATGGCGATCATGCCGATGATAAACAGGGAAATACTTGGAATCGCGATCATCCTGCACTTCTTTCCGACAGATTTGTACTCCGCCGTCAACTCTTTTTGAATATCGTAGTCGAACAGCAGCGGCTCCTGCCTTAGAATCTTATACTGCTCCTCTTCCGCAAACATGCCAAATACCAGCGCCAGAATCCCCAGGATCCCGCACACAGCCATCCCCGCCATGCGCCACGCTCCGTTCTCCGCAAAAAGCACCCAAGGTACCCCTGCCAGGGCCCAGAACAGGAAGCACAGTCCCAAATAAAGAACGGTCTTCTTCGTATTTGCAAGATACCCTCTGGCAAATTCCCGGCTGACATAATAGCCTTTCTCATTGCTTCCCACGTCTGTCTTTTCATCTTTCAAAAGGAAGTCTACCGACACTTCAAATACGTTGGAAAGCTGCAACAGCTTCTCCGTTTCCGGGAATCCCTGGTCGTTCTCCCACTTGCTTACGGCCTGCCTCGTCGTGCCGATCTGCTCGGCCAGCGCCTCCTGCGAAAGCCCCTTTTCTTTTCTCAGTTTGACTAATTTTTCTCCTAACTTCATCTTTATCTTTACACCCTTTCTCCGGCTCTGCGGAAGTTGATTTGCAATCCCTTCAATTCTGTCTCAGGTTTGCTGGGTAAATACTACCCTCAGTGAACAAAGATTAACACTGCCGGTTGTAACTTTCTATCTTTCCCGCGATGCACTTTGTCAACTTCAGGTTGCAGAGTTGTCTGCTATACGCATTTACGAAACATGATAAAGAATTCTATAAAAAGGCTTGCAGAGTACAGTATCATACTCAGCAAGCACACTGTCAAAATTATCATTTCGATGATATTTATAGTTAACGACATTAGAAATTTCGTTTACTATAATACATTACTCCTACTTCGGACGTTTTATGCCACCCTTACGCTTTAACTCAAACCCATGTAAATAAATTTCCGGAATATTGATCCTTTCATCCATGGTCCTCATTACAATCCCCAATGTAACCAATACTTCAAGAATTTCCATGCCCGTCTTTCCCGGCAGCTTATTTTGTTCTTCTATCGGCCAGTTCTCCGGCTCCAGATAATCTAAAAATTCGTCCACTCCCATCAACAATGTTTTGCCCCGCAGACGTCCGATCAGATTCTGCAGCCACTGATATTCTTCCTGTGTCAATTCCTGTACTCTGTCTGCCGAAACCTTTGCCACTGCCCCCTGCAGCCTCGTAGGCAACAAAATTCTTTCATCTTCCAAAGCTGCCACATCGCTTTTATGATTCAGCATCTCTTCTGCTGCAAAAGCAAAACATTTTAAGAAAGCCCGTGGAGCTGTCTCTCCATTTGCATCCTGAATATGATTGGGCACCCATGTGTAACTGATTCCTCTTTTGGCATCCTTTCCCATATATTGCCCAATCATTTTATTGATAAGCAAACGAAAGGCATCTTCGGAATTATCCGGCAAATAACCAAGCGCCCCCTGTATCTTTGTTTGCAGCAATCCTGGTACTTCTTTCAGATACAGCTCTATCTCTCTTATCCCAGTATTTGCCATTCTCTTGATCAACAGCCTATAAAGAGAATTGGTATCCCAATTTAACTCTAGTCGATATGCTCCCATTTTAGAAGCATCCACAAACTGTAGTGCCTTCGCATTATACAGATCACTGCGCAGAAAAATTTTTGCTTTAATATGGGTAAACCGATTATTATGACGGTACCAGAAATCCAATAAGCTCCGGATATAAGAAAACAGCTTCTCATAATTGCCGCAAATACGATCCAATTCATCATATACCAGGCATAGATGTATATCCTTCTTCTCCAATACTGTGTCTGCCTGATCCAGAAAACTCTCCCATTTTTCCTTTCTGGAATCCAATATCTTCCACCAACTTGAAACCTCGCTGCTGTTTTCCTCTAAAATTGTTCTGGTCTTTACATCAAAATAACGGTTCGCCAGTTCTATGATCTCCTGATGATCTTGCAGTCTTTTTAGAATTACTGCACAAACTAATCCACCCCAAAAAGCAGTCAGATTATCCGGTCTTTCAATCCTCAGAAGATCATCACAGGAATTGGAAACGGGAAATACTTTCGCCTCAGGACCTGTTGCAATATATCCTGTCAAAAATTCCTGTTCCCGAAAACCGGTATATCGTTTTTTGTCCTTCTCACTAATCACATAGTGCAAACCACCACAGGAAGTCAAAATCCGAAACAATTCTGTCTTTCCCGAACCGCGGCCTCCTGTGATCAGAAAATTTTTAGGATCGGCCAGCTTGCCATAACTGCGCAATGGCAGAAAATTTTGCAAAAGATTTTCTTCATCTTCTCCTGAACCGTTTTCTGGTACACAATGTGAAATTCCTTCTAATATTTTATACTTCGTCTCAATCTCCATCCCTATTCCACTCCAAACCACTTGTCAATCCGCTCTGCGATCTTCCTGTAACTTTCCCCGATCAGTATACTTTTATAAGCGCTCACACGCTGCCTTTTCTCCGGACTCTCATCCGAATATAATTCTATCCCCCGCAAAAGCTCATCATGAAATGGAATAAGCTCGGGAAAATGAACTTCGCCTTCCGCTTCTATGCCAGGTATTTTACTGCTTTCATCATAATAGTTTTCCACACAGACTGTATGTGCTTTACTGATAAATCGTTGTCTGGAGGAGGCAAAATCATTTGCTGTCGGTTTGGGACACATTGTATTCACGATCATTACCGGAAAATCTTCCTCATGCCCTTCCGCAATCGTCCGCAAAACCTGAGTTATCCCATCCCAAGATTGCCTGCTGTCATTTCCAAACAACACCACTCCATGAGGAATCTGTGTAACTGCTATGCCTCCCATATCATGAAACCCGGCCCGCGCATCTACCAGAATGTAATCTACATCATAATTGTTCCTTATAGCAAGCAACAATTCCTTCATTGCATCTCTCAAATAGCCATCCCTATTATCCTGGTAGTCGATGCGTGCCAGTTTTTGAAGATAATTCTCATCCACCTTTCCGGCTGCCATCAAAAACAGACGACCTTCATCTTCCTCCAATAAAGAAGGTTCCGCTATATCACAAACAAAATCTGCTAAGTGTATGCCGGGATTAATCTCGTGCTCTATCAAATAGTCCAATACACCCTTGGTTATCGCTTCTTCATCCAGAAACAAAGTTGCCAGACCAGGCGCTTCAATGTCTGTATCTACCATCATTACATTTTTGCCCTGTCTCACCAGCGACAATGCAATTCCAGCCAATGCCGTTGTTCTACCCATACCACCTTTAAAAGAATAGAAAGTGATCACCTTAGTCCCATTTATCGCTTCTTCATAAGGCCACACCGCTTCTGCTTTTTTCCATCGATAAATCCACGCCTTCTTCGCGATCGCCCGTTCAGACAAATAGTACGGAATATTCCCATCCTCTTTCCAGAATATCCTCTCGCATTCTATAAGATCAATAATGACCTTTTCCCGTTCTTCCATTTTTTTCTGGCTATTGGACAGTTTCTTCCAATAAACTCTTCCACTGAAGTATGCTCCCATATCACTATTTAAAATGGAGATTAGAGAATTCTTACCAGAATCATCCATAGATATTGTATTATTAATCAGTAATGTCACTTTACCGTATACATCTCTGATCAATGTAACCTCTGCCACTGCCGCATTCTGATTCCACTTACGTACACATGCCATTGCTGTGTCCAGAGCATCATCAAATGTTATCATTTTCCAATTTCTCTCCTTATATATATCCATCCAATCGCAGAAATGCCATCTCCCTGATCAGGCAACCCACCGCATTCCGACAAGCCTCCACATCTATCTTCGTATAGGTACCATCTTTAAAATATCTTCTTTCCGGATGGTCCTGAAACAGAATCTCTGGTAATGCTATTTGTGACAACCTTAAAACACATCCCGGATCGATCATCATCGTCAACCCGATATCACCCGCCAGGATCATCACAATATCCTGAAAAAGCATATCTCCGGAATGGCTGTACTTTCGGATGACACTGGATACACATAATCTCTCCATGATTCTTTTCAACGCACATTCTGCAGCAAATCCCTGCAAACAGACTGCATTATCATATTCTTCATTCTCTTCCAGGATACATCCGTCAATCCAGTGTCGTATTGACGCCTCATAGAAATCCTCACCTGCCATTTATCCCTTACTCCTTTGTTTAACCCCTTTCGGTCAAAATTATAACGAAATGCGTTTTTCTTTCCCGCAAAAACCTACCTATCCCTTTTGATAATATTATTATAACAATATAGTCAAAAAATTTCGAGGATAACTTTACCTTTCATATTTTGAAGAAACATATTATTTTGAGGTTAATATCACATACGAGCCTCATTTCTGCAACACCGACTGCAGCAACTCCACATATGCTTCAAACTGCCTCAGTCCGAAATCCGTTATCATATAAGTTGACCTGGTTTTCTTCTTCTCAATCACTTTTTCGGAGATAAGGTACCCCCATTCTTCCAGCTTAGTCAGCTGTACGCTCAAGTTCCCCTGTGTCGCATGCGTGATTTCCCTCAGTTCTTTAAAGGTTCTCGCAGAACTGACCAGCGCCGTAATAATCTTAAGGCGCAGCGCTACGCAAAACACCTCTGGTATATTCTCTATATTCATGGATATCCGTTACGCCTTTCTTTCCGTTTTATCTGTTTCGTCATATCCGATCAATCCGACTCTCTTCCGCGCTAATATTCATCCGATTTCGTCTGCCTTCTTTGTAAGTAAATTCCCAGCGCCAGATAACCCAGACAGGTAACCGCAATAGCGTATACCGAGCTGTACACCAGTCTCGTCTGCTCCTGCCCTCCGATCGAAAACGGAATACCCGCAGAAGGAAAACATCGCTCCAACACCATAAAGCAGAACAGATTCAGGATCGCCAGCACCATGAAAATCCTGTTTAGCAGAATATAAGCGCATATCACCAGCAGGATCGAAAACAGAAGAAGATTGGAAATACTCTCCATAAAATCACTGCCCCGCACCAATGCAGCGTCCTGCACATGGCCACTCGAAATAAAAAGACTGATCACATCGACAAGCGCTGTGACTGCCGGGATCACCCCTGCCATAAATCCCCAGATCCCGATCATACTCAGATAATATTTGTTAGAATATTTCTTCTCTTGTTGGTACAGATAAAGGAAACTGCCAACGAGCAGAAGCGGCCAGATATAACGTATCACAAAACTGCCAAACAACATCCCCGGCATAAAGCGCAGCTGCAGCAACGTCCAGATATCCTTAACACTGTTGAAGACAGCCATAAGAAAACAAAGGAAATATATCCCCCGGTAACGTACCTTGGCATCACGCAGAGTCTCCTTTATGATATGTATATCCTCTAATGCAGCGTTTACTTCTCTATCCATAGCGCATACCCTCCTAATATAGTTTATATTATAAACTAGTTTATAATATATTCATCATCATGTCAAGCGCTATGAATAACTGTGGTCATTACAAAACCGGGCGAAGACCCCTCTCTTCGCCCGGCAGTTATATGATACCCTATTTAACCCAAAAGATTTCTTAATGCCTCGATTCCATCCACATTGACAGATTCCTGATTCGCATCCTGTATCTGTTCATAGACTTCCTTACGGTATACAGGCACTTCACGAGGTGCGCTGATGCCCAGCTTTACCTGTTCCCCTTTGATCTCAAGCACCGTGATCTCCACATTATTGTTGATCACCAACGCCTCATTCTTCTTTCTGGATAAAGCTAACATCTATTCACCTGCTTTCTTCTTGTTTAATATATCGTAGACCGGATATTTCACCTGATAGGTATCACCCTCCGCAATAACCTGTATGGCTTTCCGCTCCGCCGCATTGATCACGATCGGCCCTTTCAGGTTCACAGACATCTTCGTCAGGTCTTTGGGAATCGTCACGGTCACAAGTACAAGCATATCATCTGCTTTGAGCTCTCCCAGATTATTGAGAAGCTCATCATCTGCCTCCGGATTATAGTCAGGACACACTACCAGCGGATCTATGACCGGCATGGCAAATGCGGGTTCCTGAACGGACTGCAGCCAGTGAATGGAATTAGCGCCCTTCTCCTCGTCATGAATCAATGCAAAATCTTTCAACTCCGGAAATCCGATGATACCCTTCGGAAAATATATCATCTTGTCATCATCTACAGTTATTTCGCCAAAAACTTTTGTTTTAATCTGCATATTCTAAAACCGTCCTCTCTGAAACCGGCAGCAGCTCCTTTTCCTTCCCCAAACTGCAATATACCCTGAATACAACTTAAATATAATTCATCAGGTTAGTCTGCATGATCTTACCTGTCGCCATCAAAGCCGCCTGATAAGTCAGCTCTGCACTGGATAATTCTACCGCTACCTGCGTGATATCGATACCCTCGTTATCCGTCTGCAGTTCCTTAAAGGTTGCCTTCTGGTTGCAAAGTCTTTCCGTAATCAGATCCAGACGGCTTCCTCTGGTAGCATTGTTGGTGATCGCCAGATCATTGTCATCGCGGTATTTCTGATACTTCGTGATCTGATTCTCAAACTTCTTCTGAATGTTCTCACGAATATAAGTATCTGCCTTCTTGGCCGCCTCTAACTGTGCAGACAGATCCGCATATGCAGGGCTGTCTTCCGGCTCGTTCTCCATCTTCTTCTCAATATCACTGATCTTGGTCTCGATTTCCTTCAACTGCTTTAAACTCTGCTGATAGAAATCATCCATATCTCTCTGGACATTGTGTGTAAAGACTTCGTCCGTCACCGTATTGACCTGGATCTTCTGATTGAATCCAACGTCATAATAAATATCCTGATCCTCTTTGATCGTATTGTAATTGACGGTCGTACCGTCATCCTTGGTCTCCACGCAGGGGAAGTAATGAACAGGATTAATGTCGCCCTCTTCCCATTTGGATTTCTCATAAGTGATCTGGAAATTATCGCCTTCTTTGAAATTATCCTTGTAGATCTGCTCACTGAATACCAGCTCGCCGGTAGAAGGGATAAATGCGATTCCTTCGCACTTACCGTTGGCTATATCTCTATAGGCATCTTCCGCATTGTCATATTCCGTAAAAGTCTGCGTGATCGGCACCATTGTCGGCGGATTCGTGGGCGGAACTACCGTCGGGTCCTCCTTCATCAGCTGGATCGGATTACCGTCCATATCCGTCACCTTCAGGGGTATATCTCCCCCCGCCTCTGTAGCGTCTATCGCATCATAAGACAAGCGGAAACGGTATAACGTATTATTGGTGATATACTGTGCATAACTCTCGTCAGCATTCGGCCCCAACCCGCCATTGACGGCTCCCAGAGAATTCTTGCCATCCGCCAGTACACTCAGATCCGTATAACTGATCGTACTGATATTTTCAAATCCAACCTTCTCCTTGATCTCAAAAGATACCGGATGTTTCTCCATCTGTGCGATATCCTCTGCCGAGAAAGTGATCGCCGTATCTGTCCGGAAACCGGAGAATACATAACGGCCTGCATAGTCAACATTACCACTGGCATAAAATTCCTTGGTCAACGACTTCATCTGCTCCAGAATAATGCTCAGATCCTCAGAAGTCAGATACTTATTGGCCGCTCCCGTTGCCTGGCTGTACAGATCCTTCAGAACCGCATCGATGGTATTGAGCGCATCGGCCGTAACAGTCAGCCACTGATCCGCATCCGCCGCATTCTTGTCATGATACTGGGTCACACTGGTCACATTGCTTCTTAAACGCAACGCTCTGATCGCCACCACCGGATCATCGGAAGGCCGCACGATCTTACTCTGATTTGTCATCTGGTTCGTCAGCTTATCTTCCAGGATCTTATTCTGATTGATATTATAAAGCGAATTGTTCCGCATGATCTTATTCGTCATTCTCATGGCTTATCATCCTCTTTCTTCCGAATTTGTTACTGTTCACGGTTTATATGCCCCACGACCGTGAATTGTGAACAGAAATTATCCCTTAACACCCTGATAATATCCTAGACACCAGTCTGCAGAATCAGTCTGTCATAAATCTCTGTCAAAACGGAGATCATCTTGGATGCCAGCGTATAAGAATTCTGGTATTTCACCAGGCTTACCGCCTCTTCATCCTCATCAACACCGGAAATAGATGTTCTCTGGTTGTCAATGTTAGTCTCCAGACTCAGGTAAGTCGCGTAAAAGATATTGGCATTGCTTGCATTCAGCGCCGCATCCGATAATACACACTCCAGGAAACCACCGGCATCTCTGCCACGGAAACTGAATTGATTCTTATCGCTCAACATGGAGATCACTTTCTTGACCTGCTCACACTGCTCCACACCGTCAACCTGCTCTTCTCCCGCGTCATTCAAGGTCTTGCCCCGCGTTCCCAGGAGAGAAGCATCTTTCATAAGCGCATCCAGAATCGACAGATTGCCTGCCGTCATATAATAATATCCCTTACCGTTCTTCGCAGAATCATTCAGCTCCGCTTCCGTATACTGCCCTTCCTTCTTCGGGTAGCCTGCCGTGAACAGAATGCCTGCATCGGCGCCGGATGCATCGATACCTTCCGTGAAGATATCGTTCACCTTCTTGGTAAACTCGCGAACCCACTCGTTCATCTGCTGCATATAATAGGGAACACCCTGATAATTCACATCAGTTCCTATGGTAGCGGTCCTGTTATTCTTGGCTGCCGAGATTGGCTGATCGCTTGCAACATTGTCGATCGTAAAAGTATATACGCCGTCTCCCTCGTAAGTCCAATCCGTATAATAATATAACTGGTCTCCGATATTGATGACGCCGCCGGTATCAGACAGATTACATTTCGACATACTGCTCAGATAGGCGTCCGTCGTCTCGATTGTAACCTTGCTGGTACTGCCATTGTAAATGATCTCCTTGGTCGTTCCTCTGAAATATTCCCCGTTATTGCCGTCACGCATCTCGATCAGGCCTTTCAGGGCGCCGCCCATAGAAGCGTTATTCATACCGAAATCCGGGCCGTGCGTCCAGCGAATATCATACAGACCGTCTATATCTGTCTGGTTGACCTTTTCTTCCGGAGGTCTCGCAACACACTCTAATTGATTATATTCGTTCTGGTCCACCAGAAGCTGCCCGCCGGCGATCCGCACGATACATCTGTAAGCGCCCGTCTCATTGCCTGTCTGATCATAGATCGGATCCTCTGTCACGGTCACATCCACGATAGCCGAGAGTTCATCCAGCAGAACATCTCTCTTATCCCGCAGTTCGTTAGCCACCGTTCCGCTGATCTCGATCAGATTGATCTGTTTATTCACCATCGCCAGATCCTGCGCGATAGAATTGATATGGTCCACGCGGATCTTGATCTCATCATTGACATCCGCCTGCAGGTTCTGCAGATCGCCATACATATTATTAAAGTAATCTGCCATGCTCTTGGCTGCCGAGATAAAACTTCTCTTGGTAGCGTCACTGCTGGCATTCTTGGTAATCTCCTGCAGCCCCAGGCCAAACTGATCAAAGATCGATTTGAATCCGGTCTTACCGTCATCCGTCAGATATTCCTCGATCATCTTACAGTAATAGGCTTTCGCATCAAACTGTCCCAGTTTCGTCTCATTCTCACGGAATTTCTGATCGTAAAACTGATCCCTGATCCGTTCGATCGCCAGCGTATTAACTCCGGCTCCCGCACAGCCATAGGTAGCAAACACACGCAGCGGATTCATCGCTTCCTGCTTCACTTCCTGACGACTGTATCCCAATGTATTCGTATTGCTTATATTGTTAGCCGTCGTATTGAGCGCTGCATTCGCTGCCCGCAATCCGGATGCGGCAATTTCCAATCCAAAAAATGTAGATGCCATAAGCTCACCTCTTATCTAACCATCCATATCCCGTATTATCATACCGGCATAACCGACAGTCACAAATTCCTGAATGCTATCTTACCTTCCCAATGTCGTCAGAATATGTTCCAACATCTCGCTGATCACGTTGATATAACGGCTGGATGCATTGTACGCATTCTGAAACTTGATCATATTACTCAATTCTTCATCAGAGGAGACGCCTACGACCTGCTCCCGCGCATAATAGATCGCGTCTGTCATCACCGTCTGATTTTCCTGTATCGCCCTGAATACGGATCCGCCGTTTGCCACCTGCGACACCAGATTCTTATAATAATCTATAAACCCTACCGGCGTCTCAACATTAGGATTCAGGGTATAAATCTTCTCCTCAAAAGCCTTCTTCAACGCCTCGATCGTCGCATTATCCTCGGAGTGCTCTGACAGCCGGAAAGATAACAGAGAAGGATTCTGACGCAGGACGCTGTTCACCGTGATATTGGAAACCGTCCATTCTTCCCCTTCGATCGACTTCACAAATAACTGATAAGGCTCTCCGTTCTCATCCCTCAAATAGTCCGAGACATCCGCGGCGCCTGCCGATTCCGCAGCTTCCTTCAGGATATCGTTGATCTTCGTCACTACTGCATTGATCAGCTGATCGAACTCCGCCTGTATATTCATGACAATCGAATCTGCAATATTCCTGTTGTACCAGCCTTCCTCTTTCTGGCTGGGATCGTTCGGATCCGCATCCGGCGGATAATCCTTGATCTCTTTATAAGTCGCCCGATGATCCCCTCTGGCTAAGAGCATCCCTTTCAGAGAACCGATGTCAGTATTCAGATCGGAAGAGATCTTCCTGGTCAGATCGAACACCCTTGCCCCCTTGATGCCTTCTTCCGTCACGACCAGATTCCCCTTCTCGTCATAAGAACGGTCTGCCAGCATCTTCCAGTATGGCGTATAGAATCCTGTCTGAGGATCCGTATACAACTCCATCTTATTGACCAGGCTGCCTTTTACAAGATCCACATCCTCGAATCTGACGCTCACATAGCCTGTGGAATCTTCCCGGTAATTCACATTACCCAGCTGCGCCAACTGATCCAGCAGCAGATTCCTGCGGTCACGCAGATCGTTGGCATGTTCCACGCCTCCGGCCTCGATCGACACGATCTTGCGGTTAAGCTGTTCGATCTCCTGCGCATATTTGTTGATATTGTTAACTTCCTTGACAACAGCCTTGTTCAGATTGTCCTGATACTGACACAGACTGGTGTAGACAGCCGACGCTCTTGTTGTAAACTCATGTGCACGGGTCACAAACAGATTCTGGTTCACAGAACTGGTCGGATCCTTGCTCAGCTCCTGTATCGCTGTCCAAAAATTAGAAAGGGACTCCGAAAATTCATGCCCCTCATTGGATTCACCCAAAATATATTCTACTTCTTCCATCGTGTTCGTCGCCACATCGTAAAAAGCACTCCGTCCCGCCTCACGACGATAGTTAAAGTCCAAAAAATAATCTCTTTCCTGTCTTGTTAGGGAATAGCTGACACCAAGACCGTACTGTTTCCAGTTAGGCGTACCCTTGGAAAGCGTCACATAAGTTCTGGTTCCCTGCGCCACCTGCTGCCTGGTATACCCTGTGGTGTCTAAATTCGACATGTTATGCGCCGTAGTATTCAGCGCGTTATTTGAAGTTTGTAATCCTGATACGCCCGTCCAAAGGCTTCCCATTAATGACATAATCCTACCGTCCTTAACAATTATTGTTTCGCATCAAAAGTCATATGACTTGTTCCGATCATATCGCCTGTATTGTAGGCACCCCTGTTGTAATTCGCAGATTCCGGAGCCTTATTCATCGCCTGCAGCACATTCATATTAAACTGCACCAGTTCCAACGCATTCCGGATCAGCTCGCGGTTCTGCTCATTCACTCTCTTCACACCGCGTACACTCTCCTTCAGCTTATCGAACACAATCGCAAGCTTCTCCTGCTCTTCCGGTCTTGCCGCCAACATTTTGATCAAATCTACAATTTTGAGTTTGTCAACATCCTTGTTAAGTACATCCGCAATATCATTAACAGCTTCATCTCTCTTATGGTCCAGATGATTGATCCTGCTTACGATGATTTGCTCCTCATCCGTGATCCTCGTCAACTCTGCCAGATCCTCCGACACAATGACGGAAGTCTTCTGCATGGACAGGCTTAACAGTTTCTCGTACTCCTGATTTTCCTGTTCTAAAACATCAATCAAGACTTCCATTAAACTTGCCACGTTAAATCCTCTCCTTCATTGTGCCTACAGACCTTCGATCTCTTCGTATTTCTGCAGCAGTTTCTCTGCAAAACTCTCTGCGCTCACCTGATAAGTTCCGTTCGCGACAGCCGCCCTGATCGGCGCCACCACGTCCTCCCTGACATCCGGAGCTGCCGCTACAGCATTCTTAGCGGTCTGAATATCTTTACCGATACTGGAAATCTGTATCTTGTCAGCTGCAGATACCTGTGTCTTACCCTGTACCTTAGCGGGCTTCTTCGTGTTGTATAACTGTTGTACCTGTGTATAAGCTTCTATACGCATAGGAGACGCCTCCCTTCCTGTTGCTATAAATCTCTTCACTAATTTTATCGGATAATTCCGCTAAGACTTTAGAGGGAATTGAGATTTCGGGGCTTAACATTTTTATAGAACCGTATCATCCCGCAGGGCATCCGCCAGGCTGCTGCCAAGCACCCGTCTCGCACCGAGCCAGTACGCCAGCGCCACAAAGCAAAAGATCGCCAGAATAAAGAGCAGAATCGGCACAAACGGCACCTCCCGCACAAAGAGCATCGGCTCCAGATAGCTCGCCTTAATGAAAAGGATGACGCCGGCCATGGTGACGGGCAATGCCACAAGCACCGGACGCCCCGCAATGATGAGGGCTTCTATGCAAAAGATCTTCCGCATACCCTCGGGCGTCAGACCGATAGACAGATACCGGGCAAATTCCCGTCTTCTCTGGCGCACGAAGCCCAGGGTGTTGGAAAACACATTGCCGATGCCGATGGTCGCCAACAGTATACAGAAGACGCTTAAGACCGCCTTCATGCCGACAAACATCCGGTCATTATTCTGCTGTTCACGGAGACGGTTCTCCACTTCCAGCCGCTCTTTACTTGCTTTCTGGAGGTCGGAAGTTCCTTCCAGCAGCCGGAAGATCTCTGCTTCCATCTTTGCCAGTTCTGCAGGCGTCGTTCCTTCCTGCGTCAAAATCCTCACATGCAGATCCTGTCGTGCACCGCCAATCTGCCCTTCTATCCCTTTCCAGACGGATTGCGGCACGAAATGTACCAGCTCGTGGAAGTCCAACGTACCATACTCCTCCCGCAGGATGGGCGGAGTCTGTGTATAAGCGGTCACCGGGAGAGTGACTGCGTTGGATCTTGGCGCATCGCCAGTCCCGCCAGAACCCGCCGGATCTTCATCCGTCATTGCCGATGACGCAGACTCCTCCTGCAGCAATGTCGTCACCGCACCGCTTTCCGATAAATAAGGAAGGGTTCTCCGCTTCCGGAAATCAGGATCCCTGGCATCCTTCGTGGTATTCAGGATCACGGCGCCGTCCAGCCGCGGCTCGGCCCCGATCTGCGCACAGTACGCCAGAAAACTGGCATCATCCAGAATGACAACAGGCGCATTCACCAGCCAGCCGCCAGACACCGCCAGGACATATTCCGTCGGAGGATTCTCAAACCCGCCAGCCGCCAGCATTTCCTCACTGATCTCTTCTGCCGTAACGATTCTTCTGGCTGCTGCTTTCTGGTAGGCTGCACAGTCAGAAGCGCCGGGCAGGGCCCGCAACGCCTTCAACTTGTCAAAAGCGTCAATATCCGTATCCTTCACGGTCACCATCACATCCCAGGCATCCTGATATCTGGCAAAGTAGGTCTCTCTCTGACTGACCACCGTGATCGTAATGAAACACATCATGAAAGAAAAGGCCAGAAAGGAAAAGACCAACGACAAAGTGGCCGTGCGCATGGCCTTTCGCTGTGCTTTCAGCGCATTGCCGGCAAGTTCTCCCTCTATTCCGAACAGCCAGGACAATATCCGGGAATTCTTCTTCCGCCTTAACTGCAGCTCCCCGGTATTCCTGATGGCCTCTAAGGGTGTCAACCTGCTCAGCTTCCGCGCCGGAATCCAGGCAGAGATAAGCAGCGTAACAGCCGCCGTCAGAAGCGACAGCCCTAGGATCAGGGGATGATACCGAAAAGGCAGCGCAAGGCGGCCCTCCACATCGGCCAGCAGAAGGTTCACCGCTTCCACCATGCCCATACTGATTAGTATACCCAGCAGGCTGCCTGCCAAAACCGGCCCTGCACACAACACAAAGGCCTCCTGCAAAAGACAGGTGCGGATCTGTCCCGGTGTGGCGCCGATACTCGATAAAATGCCGAACTGATGGATTCTGGCATTCATGGATACCGCAAAGGCATTATGAATCACCAGAACAAGTGACAAACAGGCCGCCGCCGTGACTGCTGCCATAAACGGAAATACCCAGCGCAGTGCACTGTCCCCGGCGCCGCGGATCAGATACAGATTCAGAAGGGCATAATGGTAAGTGACGATAACCCTTTTCTCCTGTAATGCTTCCGGTATCCCCGTTTCCTCCGATAAGTCTGCGTCTCGGGCCTCATTACGGACCAGATCTGCAATCCGGGGCAGATCTTCGAAAATCTTCCTCTTAATAATAAAGTACAGATCGACCACCGTCACCTGTTCTTCTGACAGCGCTTCGTTGACGACTGCCTTTTCCACATTGGCATAGTTACAGATACGGCTTATCTCCTTTTCCCTGATCTCGCCTGTGATACGCCCCTGCCAGTCCCCTTCCTCTATCTTGATCCGTTCGACCTCATAGGCCCACAGATTATAGAAGATGCCGCACAATAGGGACAGGAGCAAAGCGGAGATCAAGGCCGCGGTCATAACCGAGACCGTGGAAGCTTTATTGTTTTTCAGATAGCCGGATGAATACTCTTTCCACATACCGCTCACCTCCTTTTCTCGTCGGCAAGCACACGGCCGTCTTCTATGGTAACGATCCGGTCCGCCTCCAGGGCAATCTTCTCGTCATGGGTGATCAGCAGGATCGTCTGCTTTAGGCTGCGGTTGGACAGTTTCAGCATGTCGATGATTTCTCTGGAATTCTTCTGATCCAGATTGCCGGTAGGCTCATCCGCCAGAAGGATCGCCGGACGGTAAATCAGCGACCGGGCAATGGCCGCCCGCTGCTGCTGCCCTCCGGAAAGCTGATTTGGCAGCAAATCCAGTTTTTCCTGAATGCCCAGAGATTGTACGATCTGGTCAAAAAATTCCTGGTCGGGCTTCTTTTTATCCAAAAGAAGGGGCATGAGAATATTCTTTCTAACGGTGAGGGTCGGGATCAGATTATAGAACTGGTACACCAATCCCACTTTCCTGCGCCGGAAAATGGCCGCCTGCTTCGCATTCAGGCTTGCCAGGTCAGTGCCCTCGACCGTCACTTTGCCGGCCGTCGGCTTATCCACGCTGCCAAGAATATGCAGCAGTGTGGACTTCCCGGAGCCGGAAGCCCCGACGATCGCCAGAAATTCTCCTTTTTCTACGGTCAGGTCTAACCCTTTAAGCGCTGCCGTCTGGCTGGCGCCGCTGCCGTAGGTTTTCCTTACGCCTTCACATTTTAAGATTTCCAATACTGATTCCTCCTGTCAATTCCTTGTATTTTACGCCATTCTAAACGGGTTACGCGAAAAGGCGTGAACAGAACCGCAAGCTTCCCGGCTCTTCTTACCTTCCTATTATAGACAGGTAAAGTGACAACTCCGTGACAGCATCGAAAATACCATAAATGTTCAGCGATAGAAGCGGATTTCAAAGCAGGCCCCGCCTGCCGGCAGATTACGTGCAGAGAGAATGCCGTTTTGTCTCTCGATAATCGCTTTGGAGAGAGCAAGCCCGATGCCGACACCGCCGCCTGCCGCATCCTTTCCACGGTAGAAGCGCTCGAAGATGTGAGGCAGATCTTCTTTGACAAATCCGGAACCGGTGTCCTGTATTCGGATCAGCGTATAGAGGGGATTCTGCTCGTAAGCGCAGTAGACACTGCCGCCGGGCGGAGTATGTTCCAGGCAGTTTTTCAGAAGGTTCATGACCGCTTCCATGGTCCAGTCCATATCCGCCGAAATACTCATCTCCTCTGCTTCCGATATCTCGACCGTGATATTTTTCTCCAGGAAGAGCTGCTGCAGATTCTCGGCCGCCAGCATAAGAAGCGTAAAGACATCAACTTCCGTTCTCTCCAGCGTCAGCGTACCGGTGTCGATGCGGGAAAGCAGAAGGAGGGCTTCTTCCAGACGGGTCAGGCGTCCGAGCTGCCCCGTGATCCGGACAAGGTGCTCTGACGACATTTCATGACAGAGCATCTGCACGGACAGCGAGATGGACGTGATCGGCGTCTTGAGCTGATGCGCAATATTATAGAGATTTTCGGCGAAATTATGCTTGGCCGCGAGCGCTGTATCCTTCGACTGCTGCAGGGCGGTGACCGTCTTATAGATCTCGTCCTGCAGTCTGGCCAAAGCGCCTTCGCCGACCTGCAGGAGCGACCCGTCCCTGCTGGTGTTTACCCTTTCCAGATAATCGGTCAGACCGTTGATCCGTGCGGTTTCCCTTCTGTGCCAGAGGCATGCGGCAATGAAGAACAGGATACCGCCTGTTGCAGTAACGAGCAGGATCAGAAGCCTGCCACTGTCTTTAACGGACTGCATAAAAGCAGACTGCCGATACCCGTAAGAGGCGAGCAGGTTCTGTTTCTCCGGCATCCCGGGATCATATTGGAATTGTTTCAGGGCAGACAAGACCGTCTGCTCGACATTAAAGGCGGCTGCATCATCCACACTCTCTATAACGGACTGGCAGACGAATCCAAGCGCCTGCGTGTACGCATGGTCATAGTACTTTGTCAGCCATGCGGCAGTAACGGATGCCGAGAGCAGGCTGACTGACAGAATCAGTATTGCCAGGATCGCCGGATTTTTTCTATGAGTCACAGTGATTCCCCCTTATTGAGTGTATGCGCAGGATTCCTAAGAGCGCTCTTCTTCCATACGATAACCTACGCTCCTGACCGTCTTCAGACTGCGCGGCTGGTGCAGCTTATCCCGCAGGCGCTTCATTGTGACGGTAAGCGTATTGTCATTAACGAAATTGCCGTTGCTGTCCCATAACTTTTCCAGTAAGGACTGTCTGGTGACGGTCTTTCCCTGATTCTGCAATAACGTCAGCAGCAGGTCATACTCCAATGGGCCAAGATGCACTTCTTCCGTCTTCCAGTAGACCTGTCTCCGTTCCCGGTCCAAGGAGATATCGCCGCAGGAAAGAGATTGCCCTGCATTGTGCCGCGTCCTGCGCAGCAACGCCTGGATGCGGGAGTACAGCACCGCCAGCTCAAAGGGCTTTACCACATAATCGTCCGCGCCGTTCTGAAATCCGGAGACGATATCGTCGGCGTCCCCGCGGACGGTGATGAAGATAACGGGCAATTCCTGCCATTGATCGCGGACCCACCGGCAGAAAGCCCTGCCGTTTCCGTCCGGCATATTCCAATCTACCAGTGTCAGCGTGGGACGCTTACGCAGGAAAGCCTCCTTCGCCCCGGCGATCGTGGGATAGACCGAGACATGGAAGCCGTGCCCGCTTAAATATTCCCTGACCAGCTGTGCGATATTTTCATCGTCTTCCAGATAATAGATGGTTGTCATACTCCATATTCCCGCCTTTCTTCACAAGTCACATAATACCATCCCGCCAGCCGGCAGGCCGCCATGCCATGCCTGGCTGTGAGGGCCGTTCGCCCGTCCGGACTGCCTCAGTCAAACTGCAGTTCTGTCTGCCCGGACTGCACCATACGTGCAACGATCCTGGATTCCATGCTGTCCTCCCGCAGACGCTCCGCAAGTTTCGTATTCCTGTCCGCGGTCGTCTCATTCCTGATGGCATACCAGACCGCCTTTTTCTCCCCGATCAACACCAGAATCTTCTTCGCCCTGGTCACACCGGTGTAGAGCAGATTTCTCTGCAGCATAACATAGTGGCTCATCGTAAAAGGCATGACCACGATCGGATACTCGGACCCCTGAGATTTGTGAATGGTGACAGCATACGCAAGGGCCAATTCCTCCAACTCGCTCACATCATACACCACCTCCCGGCCGTCAAAGTTGACGGTCAATTCCCGTTCCTCCATATCCACATGATTTATGACACCTATGTCACCATTAAAAACTTCCTTGTCATAGTCGTTACGGATCTGCATGACTTTATCATGGAGACGGTACTGCGTGCCGCCCCTGCGCAGGAAAACAGGACTCGGATTCATGGCTTCCTGCAATACCTGATTTAGATTGACCGCCCCACAGATGCCTCTCTGAATCGGCGTCAATACCTGAATATCCTGCAAGGCATCCACATGATAATAACGCGGCAGATTCTCCGTGCAATATTTCACCAGAAGATCCACCACCTCTTCATTGGTATCCTTCGCGGCGAAGAAGAAATCCGAATCCCGGCCGCCCCGCATATCGATCTGCTCCCCCTTATTAATCCGGTGGGCATTCATGATGATACGGCTGCCCTGCGCCTGCCGGAAGATCCTGCTCAATCGCACCACCGGGATGCGATCGGAAGCGATGATGTCTTTAAGCACGTTTCCTGCGCCCACCGATGGCAGCTGGTCGGTATCGCCCACCATGATCAGCGTCATATGCTCCGGCAACGCTTTTAACAGATTGTACATCAGCATAATGTCGATCATGGAACACTCGTCCAGAATGAGCACGTCTCCTTCCAGAGGGTTTTCTTCCCTGCGCTGGTAGCCCTCCGGCGGCTTGTACTCCAACAGCCTGTGAATGGTCTTGGCCTCCATGCCGGTGGCCTCAGACATGCGTTTCGCCGCCCGTCCCGTAGGCGCCGCAAGAAGAATCTGACAGCCGGCGGCACGATAGGCGGCGATGATCCCCATGGTCGTGGTTGTCTTGCCCGTGCCGGGGCCTCCGGTTAGTATCATGACCTTTGAGGATAAGGCGACACGGATTGCCTCCAGTTGGACTTCGTCGTAGGTGATGTTCTGGTTCTCCCCAAAAGATGCCATGGCATCCACAGCTATCTGCACACGACGCCTGGCCGCAAGCAGCTTGAGAAGCCGCTTCGCGCAACCCGTCTCGGAGAAGAAAAAAGGCGGCAGATAGATGGCCTCCTCCTCCCGGATCACATCTTCCGTACGCAGCATTTCGTCTAGGGTAATCTCCAGCTCCGCCCCCTCCACCTCCAAAAGCTGCTCCGCAGTCCGGATCAGCTGCTCTCTTACCGCATAACAGTGTCCGTTCTCGGAAAGCTTGTTCAACGTATAGAGAATGCCGCTCCGCAGGCGGATAAAGCGGTCCTTCTCAATTCCCATCTTCTCCGCTATCGTATCCGCCGTCTTGAAGCCGATGCCCCAGATATCATCGGCCAGCCGGTAAGGATTCTCCTGCACGATGCTGATGCTGTCACTGCCATAGGTCTTGAAAATCTTCGTGGCATGGCTGGTACTGACCTCATGCCCCTGCAGGAAAAGCATGATATTCTTGATCTCCTTTTGCTCTTCCCAGCTCTTCTTGATCCTTTCCACACGCACCCTGCCGATGCCTTCCACCTCAATCAGCGCGTCCGGATTTTCCTCGATCACATCCAACGTATCTTTACCGAATTTCTCCACGATGCGACGGGCAAACTTTGGCCCCACCCCTTTGATCAGACCGGAACCAAGATATTTCTCAATACCGTAAACCGTAGCCGGAAGGGTTTCTTCAAACTTCTCCACGGAAAACTGACGGCCGTACTTGGCGTCCACCTTCCAGAAGCCCTCCAGTGCAAGCACCGAACCGACATGGGTATCCGGCATGACGCCTACCACCGTCACCAGATCCTGGGCGTTCTTCGCGGCACACTTGAGAACCGTGTATCCGTTATCGGCATTCTGATATGTAATTCGCTCCACGACACAGCGTAAATACTCCATAGGAAATCCCCTTCCCTGTTCCTGATAAACGTTTTTCTCACACCATTACATGCATATTTTCAGGATAAATATTTCTCGCCAATCCAATATCCGGGAAAAACCTTCTCTGCGTTTTTGCGACTTTCAGGCAGACGCGATCGCCTGCTTTCAGGGAAACAAATACGTCCTTTTGGTAAAAAATCCAGTGGCTCAACGTGTCGTCCTTTTCTTCCGCGCCCAGGAACAAACGACCTTTGATCTTATAACATTTATAAGGCGCCGGCACAGGCCGCTCCTTTTCCACAGTCACATAATAATACCCCTCGGAATCCGGCCGGTACAGTCCGCTCTCTTCCTGATCAACAGCCTCACAGCCCTGTTCCGGTTCCACAGCCGATAACTCTTTCAGGAATTCCGCTCTTTTCTTATTAAACTGTGCGATATTCACAGACACAAATTCCTGTCTGACCATTTCGTCATAAACAGCACACAGATCATCCTCACTGTCAATCTTCCTCATCTGTACCCCTGCCAAAGGCGTATCCTTCAAATCACTATAATCCACTCCGCCCGCCAGGATCGGACACAGGTACTGCGCCTCAATCCAGGCAGCGCCCAGCTCCATCATGCAAAACCGGCTTTCCAGGTATTCCGGCGTGATCAGGGCGATCACCATCTCCCGCTCCTGCACCTCCCGGCTGATGACTTCAACAAAATTCGTGCCTGTAGGCAAGGTTCCATTTATCGACGTACAGAAGATCCTGCCGTTATCAATACCCACACCCAGCTTGAGAAATTCAACAAACTGCTCCACAAGCTGCCTGTTCTTCGTGCTGTGGCTGATAAAAATCCCTTTCACATTCATCCCTCCCGTATCATTGCAGACTGTCAAGCAGCCGCTTTCTCTTCGTCTCGAATTGCTTTCGTATGTCCCGCTCTTTAATCCGATACTCCTCATAAGCCTGTTTCAACTGTTCCTGCAGTTCCCTTGCATTCTCATAATAGGGAATCTGTAATCCGCTCAGGTTCGTGTTGTTAATTACCTTGATCGTCGTTCCGGACTGAATGCTCTCAAGAGCCGTCCTTCCCTCCGTGGAATTCAGAAACTCATATAGCACATGGGGACTGTACTTTTCCCGGTCCACGCGGATCCTGGTGAGATTTCCACACAGAAAAGCCTTCGGCATATCCGGCGTAACCATACTGATCTTTAAGACAGACCCTTTGGAGGTCAAGACAATATCATCCTCCCGAATCCCGAATTTGCGCTCCCACTCCGGCGTCTTCGCTCGAATTCTGGAGTTTTCCCTGAAAAAGATATTTCCATTGTCAATATCCCTGATGTTCAGCCAGTAATGCGTCGACTGCTCTGCGTATACTCTTTCTTCTTCTTTTGTGATCTGGGCTCCCCGCATGATCTCCGCAATTTCTCCCAGCCGTATCGTCCTCCTGCCCTCTCCCGTCTCCATACCCTGCAAATAGAGGAACGGATTCCAAGAGAAATCCTTTTCTTTGATCTTTTGAGGCGATACAACCGTGGAAAACAATCGATGTTCCTCCAGCCCTTCATATGCCTTCTGTACCCGGTCGATCATTTCCTGCGATATAATATTGAGAGCGGCCCCGTTATGGATCTGTTCCTTGATATCAGCCATGAAAACTTTGTCCCTGTACTGCGGCGGCTTCCGCTTATTGAACACCAGAAGTTCAAAGCCAAGATGTGTTGAAACATACATCTTAACCGGCAGCGTTATGACTGCTTCCAGCCAGTCCTTTTCCGTCAGGATTTCCCGAAGTTCCTTCTCCCGCTGTCTTACCAGAGCGCCTTTGGTGACAAGTATCATTGCTTTGCCTCCGGCGCCGACCCGATCCAAAATTCTGCAGATCGACAGCCATTCCGTATATAAATTCTCCTGATCATCCACACGCGTATTCCGATTGTTTCCCTTCGGAAGATCGGCTGCCACCAGGTCAAATTCTTCCTGCTGTTCTTCCGCCGGCTCACCGGCCGCATCAGCCGACAAAATATCGCGCCTGATAACACACGGCTTCTCAATACCATGACAATACATACGGACCCTGGAAATATCGCAATATAACTTTCTCTGTTCCTCACATACCATTCGGATGTTGAACCCTGCCTCGGAAAGCCGGTCATAGATCATCAGTCCGGTGCCTGCAAGTCCACAGTACAGCTCTGCCACAGATTTCGTCTCCTGGTTTACAGGCAATGCCGCAAGCAGCCTGTTGACGCTTTCCGGTGTAAACTGCAGGCTGTCCAGCTCACACACCAACTCTTCCAGACCGATAATCATCGTTTCCAGAGCATCACAGTTCACGATGCATTCTTCCATAATCCTCATGGATTCCCACGTCAGTGCTCTGCACGCCCCGTCCTCAAGGATCACCTTCCATGCAATACTCTCTTCAAAATCATTCGCTGCCAGCCTCAGTTCCTGTTCCGGTATATCTCTCAGGATATCTCCCAGCGAAATCAAATCCGCCATGCCGGGGCTTGCTGTTGTACCCAATCTTTCTGCCATACCAGATTCCGCTGTTGTACCCAATCTTTCTGTTGTACCGGATCCTATATTTTTAAGATAAGCCGTAAACGCCATGTACAGAAGCAGCAGAAAGCTCTGCTCTCTTGAAATGTGGAACAATAATTCATGCCATATGCCTTTTATTCGTGCTTTCACTCTTACCTCTCATGACTCTTGCCTGCCATGCCTGCAAGATCCTTAAATGTATAAAACTTCACTGCCTGAATGTATCTTAACATATGTCTTGCAGAATGTCTATATGTATTATAATACATTATTTTGTATGGGTGGATATCTGCTCTGGCCGCTTTAACACTAGCTGATATCGACCGCCGATCATAACGAAAACTGCCACCAGGCAGGCCTTTAAACCCGCGGCGGCAGCTTCCTGTTTACTCCTTCTGAAAATCCTCTTACAGATACCTGATCTTACACCAACGTCTCTCCCGGCATCGGCACATCAGAAGGTAAATTCCACCTTCTGCAGCGCTGCATCGGCACTGCAATTACCGATATAGGCAATATACTTGATATCCTCTGTCACGAATGTATCTTTTTCCTCATCGAAATATGCCATGGCATCTTTGGAAACGCTTAAGGAAACGACTGTCTCCTCACCGGGTGCCAGTTCTACACGTGCAAAATCTTTCAGAACTTTTACCGGTCTGTCTACCTTGCTTCCCTCACATCCCACATAGAGCTGTACGACCTCTGCACCTTTGACCGTACCCGTATTCTTAAGCGTCACGCTGAACTTAGCCGTATCGGCAAATACCTCTGCCCTGGGCCTGTCAAATGCAAATTCCGTATAGGATAGTCCATAGCCGAAAGGATAGAGCACCTTCCTGCCCTCCTTCTCCATCTTGCAGTAACCCTGATAATACTCATATTCGATCTCATCACAGTCCGGATCAAAATATGGATAATCCTCTTCACTGTATGCCACGGTATAAGGCAGCTTACCGCTGGGACATACGTCTCCGAACAGAATATCCGCCAGAGCGTTGCCGCCCTCCATGCCGCTGTAGAAAGAGAAAATGACCGCCGGAACATCCTTCTCCCACTCGTCGATCAGGATCGCACTGCTGCCCACGATGGATACAATCGTGTTCTTGCAAAGTCCCTTTACCCCTTCGATCAGATCGATATCCCGCTGGTGCAGGCGCATGGAAACACGGTCGCCGCCCATAATCTCGATATCGCTTCTGTCCGCCAGGAACTCTCCCTCATCGCTGTGTATATACCCCGCCACAATCACGACTGCATCCGCATCCGCGGCAAGCTTCCTCGCCTGCTCAATGTCTTTACCATCGTGATAGACAATCTGTGCCCTGGGCATTTTTTTCATCAGACCCTTAAAAGGCGTTATCGTATAATAAGGATGCACCTTACTGGATCCATGATCGCCAATGTTCTCGATGTCGCCAAGCACGCCGAGCACCACGATCTTGTCCGTTGTTTTCTTATCAAGAGGAAGCACCTTTCCTTCATTTTTCAGAAGTACCATGGACTCCTCTGCCGCCCTCTTAGCCACCGCTATATGCTTATCACAGGCCAGAACATCTTCTCCATAGGCCTGTGGATCTTTTCTCGTCTCATAATAGAGGATCGTCCTTAAGATGTAACCTACTGCCTCATCCAGATCCGCCATCTCCAACCGGCCATCTTCGAGCGCTTTCGGCAGATCTTCTATATAGTGGCAGAAGCAGGGCATCTCTATGTTCATGCCGCCTTTGACACCCTTCACGCCGTCATGAACAGCCCACAGGAAGTCTGATAACGTGAAGCCGTCAAAGCCCCATTTATCCCGCAGGATGTCCCGCAGAAGATAGCTACTTTCCGACGCCTGTTCGCCAAGCACCTTATTGTATGCACCCATCACCGATGCTGCCCCTTCCTCGATGCAGCGCTTGAAATGCGGAAGGAATACCTCATGCAACGCCCTCCTGGAAATCTGCACATCTGCCTTAAAGCGCGCATTCTCAATGCTGTTCAAAGCAAAATGCTTAATGCAGGCCATAACGTTCTGACTCTGCACGCCTCTTGTCAGCGCAGCGCCCATCTCTCCCAGATGATACTGGTCCTCACCGTAGCACTCCTGTGCACGCCCCCATCTCGGATTTCTGGGAAGATTGATACATACCCCGCCGAAATAATTGCCGCCCACGGCTCTTACTTCCGCACCGATCGCCTTGCCGATCTCCTCTTCCAACTCCCGGTCAAAGGTGGCGCCTCTTGCCATCGATACCGGAAAACAGGTGGCGGATCCAGCAACCACGCCGCGCGGCCCATCTACGAACCGTACATTAGGCAGTCCCAGCCGCTCCACAGCCATCGTCGGATAAGGCCTCACATTGTAGTGCTCCAGCACAAACAGATCGTCCAGAAGCTTCTGCTCTGTCTCCTGCCCGGACATGATTCCGATCTTCTCATCCACGGTCAGTTTGGCAGTCACTTCCTCCACAAAGGCCCTGATTACTTCCTTACTGCAGTTCTCCGTTAATTTAGTGTTCTTTACTACATCCCTCATACCTTTCTCCTTTCATCCCCTCCTGCCTGTAAAGCCATAAGTTATATGCTGTCAGACAGTTATTCTTCTCATATATATTTTAGGGGACATAACGGAGAATGACAAGCCTTACCCCAAACTTTTCTTTATCTTCAAACATTGTCCACTCCTCTTCTACACCTTAAAAATTGAACTGTATACATAAATTATTTAACAATCCACACTTGTCTTTCTATCATAAACTATATATTGATCTATTCTCTACCAGCGACAAGTATATGTTCCCTTTTGTAACCTAAAACTTATCAAATTTGTATGAAAAGATTACATCATATTCTCAAGAATCATTGTCGCAATATTTTTACCTTCTCTCCAATCACTCTCTGCTTTTGCTTTTCACCAGACCAGCCCTCTGGCAATCTCCAACATCCTTCCAAAAGACTGTTCTATTTCTTCTACGGAAATTTCCGGCCCCCAACTGATCCGTATTGAATTTTCAACCTGATCCGCAGGGACTCCCATCGCTGTAAGTACGTAACTGGGTTTATATGAATTTGAATTACATGCAGATCCATTTGAAATCCCGCAATAATCTTTTGTAGCAAGCATCAACGCTTCAGATGAAACACCGCAAATACAAAGATTCATCGTATTTGACACACAATACTCCTGCTCTCCGTTCATTTTGTATTGCAATCCTGATTGTTTCAACAATTCAATCAGCCTGTTCTTAATCATGCGGCATTTCTTACTGTTATCTATATATTCTGCTTGCGCCAGTTCACATGCTTTCCCCAATCCCGCTGCCAAAGCGACAGGTACAGTTCCAGGCCTGATTCCATACTCCTGTTGTCCTCCATACATTACGGCTCTAACCGGAGGAAATTTGTACTTCTCTTTTCTTAAAATAAGCGCTCCCACACCCTGCGGTCCGCCTAATTTATGGGCACTCATTGAAAGCATATTATATCTTGTCTCTTTTAGTTCGTCCACCAGCTTACCAAAGCTCTGTGTAGCATCTATATGAAACAGGATATCCCGATCAGTTAATATCTCCCCGATTTCTTTTACAGGTTGAATTATCCCCGTTTCATTATTGACATGCATTATGCTGACAAGTAAGGTATCCTCTCTCACTTTATTAAGAACATCTTGAATCAGTATTCTTCCCGTTTCGTCAGGATCAATAAAATCCACTTCAAATCCCTGTTTCTGCATGGCTTTAGCAGACTCTAATACTGCTTTATGCTCAATCGATGTAGTAATAATATGCTTCTTATTCGCACTTATTCCATATGATTTTAATCCTCGAATCGCAATATTATCGCTTTCTGTAGCGCCACTCGTAAATATGACTTCGTCTTTGTTAATCGCTAGCAGCGATGCAACCTGTTCTCTGGCATTCTCAACGATCTTTCTTGCCTGATCTCCAAAATGATGTGTTCTGCTGTCTGCATTACCATATACATTTTGATACACTTCTATCATCCGCTCCAATACCCGCCTGTCAATCGGCGCAGACGCATTATAATCCAAATAGATTCCCATATTATTCCCCTGTAGCCAGTTTTAACAAATCATCCAGGCTCTTAATAAAATTAGTACCTGTCAAATACGAAATACCTCTTTCGAGATGTAACTTAAAATATTTTGCCAGATTTTCTTCATTTGTCTCTATTTCTTTTTCCCTGCACCATTCAATCATAATCGCATCATACAACTCACTGTATTCTCCTGCAAAAGTATACCATGACATTTCTACATTACTATCCGAATTAATCGGTCTGTCTGTAGGAATTGTACTTTCACTTAATGAAAAGCAAAAAGCCCATCTGCACAAAACATTCCAGTTCTTTATTCCAGTGCGACCCTTTAAGCGCGACAATTTATCTTTTGACTGATTCGATAACCTGATTTGCTTTACAATCATTTTGCCTCCTCCATAAAATATCCTTCTATTACAGTTGTCGCTTTTGTTTCATCATCATACAAAAGTGTATACTCATCTCCAATATTTTCCTTCATAATACCATAATAATTCCGGTCAATTTCTGAATCTGTTGATAATATAATCGTCTGTTCACTTGCCTGTGGAAAATAAGTCTCAATCAACGATACTCTATGTGCCGAATCCAGTCTTGAAAGCGGCGTGTCTATGATCACCGGTAATTTCTTTTTTGAACACAGTGCCAAGGACCACAGCAGAGAAATAACCATTAATTGCTTTTCTCCCGCAGACAACGAAGACTTCTCTATTTCACCGCCCGATTGATCTATATACTTTAAATCCAGGGTAACCGGATCCATCTCGATATGATCGATCAACTCCTTCTTATTTGCCAACTTATGATAGCACTCTGTCATAGTCTTTGCGACAACACTGATTTTTCTGCTTTGCAGTCTGATCCTGTAAGCATCTATAATTGTAGTGGCTATATGGGAATACTTAATAATCCGGTCACTGTCATCACTGAGCTCCACATGTTTCAAATACTCTTCCACTCTTTTATTAAATGCTGACGACGCCGACATAACCATGCCATTGCATACACGCCGTTCTTCTTTCAATTGATCAATCTCTACATCTAATTGTATAATGCGCTGCTCTAACTCCTTCATATTTTTATAGATTCTGGCAATCGTCTTTTCATCTATATCTACTGATAAATAATTATCCAGTTGTTCCGCTTCCTCCTGCAGTTTAACAAGCTCTCTCTGCCGTCCCTCTGTTGTCAATTTAGTTTGCAGCAATTGCTCATCCAAAAGCATCTGCAACTTAAAAATCGCTGAATCAGATAAATTATACGATGGCGTTGATGCTTTTTTCTCAGCCTGCGCCCTGACATAATCTATAAACTCCCTGGCACCTTTGCTGTTATCACTTTGCCGGTCAAAATCTATAAAAAGACGCCCCATCTTTTTTAATGCAGCATCCATCATTTTTTCGTCTTGTGCAATCTCAGCATTTTCTCTTATATTAACCAGGAAATTCTTTACAAGCAGCAAAGGTAATTCCGAAGCAGCATCGTTTATTAATTGCTCTTTTCCATTCTCAATTCTGGCGGCTATTGAAGATCTCTTCTGAAACAGCTCCTGCCTCTGTGTTATGATATCCCCGCCTTTTTTTTCATATTCCTGCTTTAATTTTTCGAGTTTTTGCCTTACAGATTCTCTTTCATTTCCCAATCCTTCTATTTTTTCATCAATCTGCTTCAAGCTATCTTTTGCAGCATCTCTTGTCTGACGCAGCTCCTCAATTTCTTTGGTTTCAACCGCCTTTGGTTTATCGCGTAGCGTTCTGTTGATAATTCTCCCAAGATCATTTTCCAGCAAATCCAACACGGAAATACCCAACAGTGTTTTGATTGATTCTTTCATTTGTTTACTGGTATTTTCGGCAGCCAGTTCCGCTATTTTTTCACCATCAAAAAAGAAGAAGGCCGACAGGCCGCTGGGTAGAATATTTTCAATAAACATCGACCAGTTATCTGTTAAAAATTGATTATATTCTTTATCCTTATATACATGGATTGTTTCCGACAGTCTCTTTTTACTGCCATCCCATTCCCTGTGAATACGGTAGATCTCGTTATTCTCAGCCTCCATCAAAAACTCTAAGTCAATTGATGTCCTGAGTGTGCCGTCGGCTCTATTTACATAAGATTTCAAATATTGACCGTATGACTTATAATGGCTTTCCATATACGCAAAGGAATTTGATCCGTACAGCGCCAGAAGAACAGCTTCCAAAATCGTTGTTTTTCCTCGGCCATTCATGCCGCCGATTAGAACTACCGGCTTTTTGGCATGAAACTCAAATTTATTTGTAGACGCATAGATGCCAAAATTATGTAATACCAATTCCTTAATAATCATACCCTCACTGCCTCTTCCGCAACATCATCGAATTCTCCGCCTTCTTCCTGAATATGTGCAAAGAATTTTTCGTCATATTTACCACCAAAGTTTTTCTTTCTTTCCAGCCGCCTCGTATAGTACTCCGTTGCATCCGATTCATCAGCATAGAAATTATGTTTAATACATTTTTCCAAAGAATCAAGTATTCCTTTCCGCTGATTAACACTGTTTGCTCCATTTTCAATAGCAAGCAAACTGTACATCATCTCAAAGGACAATTCTTCCTCTCCAAACAGATCTTTACAGGTTTGCTCTAACAGCAACCATTCCTCCTGCCCGTACGCATCCACGTCAATCCAATCCGGATCATCAAATTTCTCTCCGGTCACTGACTCGTAGATACCAGGCAGACAATCATCAAACTCATGTTTCTCAAGTACCCAAATTCTTCGAATATTTCTCAGCTCAGGTAAAGAAATCAGTTCCAGATCCGCAAATTCCTCCGGTCCATTATTTCTAATCTCCAACTGAATTTTCAGTAACTTTTCCAGCCACTCTTCCCTTACCTTTTTCTTATATGGGCCATGATGTAATTTTCCATATGAACCCTGTAAATGCCCCTGCATTTTCTTAAAGCTTCTTCGTTCACGGTCATGCTCTTCATCACCAAACAGACTGCGGAATTCCATTAAGGGAGCTAGCCATGCTTTTTCCTCATCATTTGCTATCATTGCCTCCATTGACTTATCTCTCTCAACCATAGTGCATACCCAGCATCCAAACCTGCTCTTTCCACAACTGGGAAGATTTTTTTCTACCATAAGAGGACACTCATTATCCGCAGTAGCTCCCCGATATAAAGTAAGCAACTCCTGATTGGAATATCCCCATGGATTCTTATATTGCATAAGAAATACCCACACATCATCATCGCTCCACTCTTCTAATGGCGAAAATACATATTCATTTGCCAGAGTAGGATTAGGACTGAGCAATTCCCTCACACGCTTTTTCTCGTAATATGCCATCGTCCTTGCTCTCCTTGCACTTTCCGCTTTTCTGGTGCCAAGAACCATAATAATCTCACCGTGCTCGGCAATCGCTGTTTTTATAAAATGATTAACTGGTTGAATTTTCAGTCTATCCGTACACCAGCGAAATTTTTTCCGGGGAAAAGGATAACCTCTTCCAAGAAAATTCACCCAAAATGTCTGATCCATCGCAGGTGTAAGTCTGTGTGTCACAAAAGGCAATTCCAGTCTTACAGCCGTCTGATCCATAATTTTCAAAGACTTCTCGACCCACTTTTCAATGATTGGGGACTCCACCAAAGTATCTGTATTAATAATATGAACAGGCTTTTTTAAATCCTTTTTCTCTAATTTACTGAGTGCCAGCCAGACCAACTGCAAGGTGGCCGTGCTGTCTTTTCCACCAGAATACCCAATAACCCATGGGATTTCATCCGCCAAATATAAATTTCGAACCGTTTCCATCAACCCTTCTATTTTATCCCGCGTAACTGTTACGCTTTTTTTGGTCGTCATCGTAGAATTCTTTTCGCTCATCAATCTGTCCCTGTCTTTCTCTCAGTCATTCTGTCTGCATCAATGTTGTAAATGGGTTTGCTCTGCTCTCTGTTCATCTTCTGTGAGCGGCAATCCCATAGATTCCTTAATCACATTTCCAGCCAGAATTATTGCCTCTGCATTATTAATCATGCGGCCATTGCTCCTGATCACTCTCCGCTTCCATTCTTCTGCACTTCTTTTCCAATTAATATGGGTGATTCCAGGCAAATATGTTTCCAATGCATACTCACGATGCTCAAACAGAAATCCCCCTACTCTCCCAAACGCCTGAATTACAACTGCCTGAGAAGCGACATACTGCTCCCGCAGCTCTTTTTTGCTTAATTCTTTTGATTCCATTTCTTTCCACGGAATCATATACTCTACTACTAAACTCCAAAATTCCTGAAGAAACCTTTCAAAATTCTCATCACATTCTTTACGACGCAGAATTTTCTTATTTGCCGTATAAAAAATATTTAATGTAAATAAAGAGGCGGAATATTTTCCAAGATTATCCTTTTCCTTATCTACATAAGTATCCAAAAAAGCAATTTCCGCAATCACCTTCCTGGTAGCAACAGCAAGCCGGTCTCTTGAATCATACAATTCGGCAAGAGAATTTGAAGTTTTCAGCGCGTGCTTATTTAAGTCCGTAAACATCTGCTGGCTTCTTGCCAAACCCTGATCTTCATAAAATACTACCGAAATTGTTTCATTTTCCAATGATGAGTTTTCTTCAAGAGCCGCCATAATTGCCGCTTTTCTGTGTTGTCCATCGTTGATCAGAAACCTGGCATCCAATGAAACCTCTAATATTCCCGTCCCGTTATTATCCTGCTCAATAAAATTAAATTCTCCATCTATGGAAGCAGCAAGAGCTGAAAAAACATAAGATTCTATATTTTCCAGAATATACTTCTTTATTTCGGGAATTCTTGCCTCATTTAATCTTCTCTGTGCCCTGTACTCCGGCAAAACATATTCTTCGTCACTTGCAAAAAGATGCCCCAGCATTTTAAGGGGTACCATGGCAATATAATAAATTTTTCCGGCCTGAATCCCTCTGACAACCGGAAATCTATAGCAAAAATTCATAACAACCTCCGCAAAAACGTCTACTTAAGTAGTATACTTACGTAGACGTTTTTTGTCAATAGAAACAGCCGCTTTATGAATTTACGATTCTATCACTTCATCGTCAAATTCCACATCAAAGTCTTCGTTAATCTCCCGCATTTGCAATAGCTCCTCCGTCTCTCCATTATAGGAATCATTCAGAAAATCCATCAGATTTTCCATAGTTTCATTATCATTACTTGAAATACATGCGGCAAGTCTGTCTGCCCCATAATTCGCAAAACCTTTCAAAAAAGCGGCTTTGTCAAAAGAAAGTGCATCTTCTGAAACTCCCTGAATGAGTACATCCCGCTCATCACTTTCCAGCTCTTCCTCCGTAACGTCCTCAGAAAAAGCAAGATATAATCTATCCTTTTCTGAAAAATCAACCAGATTTGAAGTTATAATGGCTGTCTTAAAAAAATAAGAGATCTCTTCTGCGTGCTGAATAAACATATTTCGGGAAATAGTAACCTTATCATCATTATCACTGATGTCTTTCTTTGCCCGGTCATACAATATGCCAATCGCCATACTTAACTTAAATGCTTCCCACATGGATTTAAAGAAAGCATCTTTCAGCCTGTGGTCGATCTGATACCATGATTCACCTCTGCACGATACATCCGTCGTTATTACCACCAGTACCCCTCCCTTATAACCGCATTATTTTTCTCCGCATTACTTTGAATTGTCCACACTTTTCCAATCTTTTCTTCCTCAATATCCCCAAACAAAGAATCCTTTGAAAAAATAATAACCTGCGGTACATATTCCGGAATCGTAGTGAGAATATTTGCTTTCTGTTGAGAATCCAGTTTAGAAAAAGGTCCATCCAGTATAAGCGGATATTCTTTTTCCCTGAATTTATCAAAACTGCTAAGCACTTTCAAGATTCCGCCTATATATGCGAAAGATATTACAGCAAACTGCCCTTCCGATTTCGATTCATCTCCATGACTGTCTCTCACCTTTAGCTGGAAATCATCATTAAGCACTACTTCCCGTTCGCTGGTCAACATCGTCTCCACCAATATCCTGATTTCTGCTTCAAGTCTGTGCGTATACTCCTCAGTCTCTTTTTTCAGTTCATCTTTGATCGCTTCGACCACTTTAAGCATGTATTCACATTGCTTTTTATACATCTCCACTTCATCATTTGCATCACTGATGGATTCTGATCTTTTTTCCCTTACACGCAATCGACTCTCAAAATCTCCCTGATTTCTTTGATCCTGCTCTATTTCTGCTGATAATCTTGTGTTCTCCTTCTCTAAACGATTTCTTTCATCAATGTATAAGTCCACGTCCCCATTATTTTTTATTTCCTGATCATACTCCTGAATCTGTACATTAATGTCTCTAATGGTTGCTTTCAATTTGACAATTCTTTTAAAATATTCCAATAACCTGTCGTTGGAATACCTTCCGGAATATTTTCTCATACTGCTTTCAAACTTGTCGTAAGTGGCCTTATAAGATGCCGGTGGAAAAAAGGATTTCCATCTTTCCAAAGAAAGATGTTCTTTATCACACAAAGGATTTCCGCAAAGACATGTCTCTTCTTTCAATAAATTTACGAGTAATTCCTTCGTCAGTCCCGGAATCACATTCTTTTCCTCTTCCTGTACTTCCAAATACAGTCTTTCCCCAGCCTCATTCGCTACTTTGGCCACCAGTAAATAAGCAAAATTATTCGCAGCTTCATCTCCAAAATGTTTTTGCTCTTCTTTAATCGTCGTCTCATGTACCTCAATCGACTTTTTCAACTCTCTACGCAGATTTTCTAATTTCCTATTTGATTTACCAGAACCAATAATTTCTGACAATTCCGTAATTCGCTCACTGTTCTCCTTCATCCTTCTCTTTTTCTCTGCTACTCCACTTTCGATCTCCTCGATTTTTCTCTTTAAAATTTTTATGTCTTTAAGGATTTCTCTACTTTTCTTCTCAGTCGTAGATTTCGCACGAGCGCTCAACATTTTGTTATGTAATATGCCAATCACTGTCTGTGACTGTGTTGTCGTCCCCAAATCTCTCAATGCATATTCGTATAATTCCAACTCCAAAATTGAAAAGAGCGCTTTCTTCAATGATCTTGCTGACTCACTGCCTGTCATCTTCAAATCAGCAATCATGGTTTCGCCATCAAAAAAGAAGTAAGATGACAATCCAACCGGAAGTACTTCATCAATGATGAGATTCGGATTTTCCAGTTGCCGCCAGTCTTTTTTCTCATCACATTTCAGGACGGAAAAATCGTCATTTTCTGTCTTTCTGGCTATATTGCCGTTGTTTTGCTTATAATAACACCATTCCCGGCATACCGTATATTCTTCACCATTATGCTCAAATTCAATTTTTCCGTAGGTTTTAAAAAAACATCCGATGTTTAACTTTTCACCTGCATCCAAATTGTAAAGCTTATTTCCGCTGGTTGTCCTGTTAAAGTTTACTCTTCCATAAAGAATCCACTGGAACAGTTGATGTAACGTTGTCTTACCGTCTCCATTTGTTCCATATACAATCGTAATTTTTCCATCTGTGTCAAAAAAGATTTTTCCACGCTTTTCAAAATTCCGGAAATTCTGATATTCAATAGCCCTGATTTTCATCCTGATCCTCCTCCAGCAGCTTAAGTATATTATCAATCGCATCCGAATTTATTTTGGCAGCTGAAGCTTTAAATCCCCCTCCTGTCTCGGAAAAAAGCTTTTTCCTGGAAGCATTCTTCTCAATATCGATTATTCTGGACACCATTTCCTCAACTGACAGTCTATTCATCTAAATCCTCCTCGTTTTCATCCAGTTCCATTAATGCTTCCTGATCAATCCCATATCTGGCGCATAGTTCTTCCAGAGAATCCATATGATCTGTACTGTTGTCTGCAAGCCGGAGATATTCATAAAATCTTCTCAATTCAATCAAGGCAAAATTACTCATATGCTCACTCGGAAGTACAATCACATCATAAATATTTGCAATCTGCTTCCTTTCCCCGCTCATTTCATCTGTATAAGTTCTTAAAATTCTCCCCCGCCTTTGGACAAACTCCCGATAATCATCATTGCTAGACAGAATCAGCGCACCCTTAATGGATGGAATATTAATCCCCTCATCCAGACAACGGATTGCTACCATGGCATCAATTGTTCCCTTATTAAATGCATCTACTAACTGCATTCTCGTTCTCATATCTTCCTGTGCTGTAAACTGACTGGCTTTGTATCCTGTTTCATGAAGAATTTCTTTGACATACTGAATATGTCTGGTCTCTTCACCTGAATCATTATGAAAAAGTCTGCCATCTCCACAATATACTATAAAATGTTCTTGTTCCTGAATTTGACTCAAGATCCATTTCAATTTTGTTATTTTTTCATTCGCCATGGAAATAACTCTCAAACGCGACCGCTTATGCCTGGCAAGACTATCCACATCAAGGCATTTTCCATTTCTAAAGCAGGAAGCCATTAGTCTTGAATATCGATCAAACTCTTTTTCTTCCTGTATCGTCGCATTTACAAAGATCGGATGATAATTATAAGGAACCAAATAACGTTTCCGAATTGCATATTCAATCGGCAGATTATATACTTGTCCGCCAAAGAAGTCCATCAATTCCTTTCCAAATTCATCATTTTTTCTGCTTGATGGCGTAGCGCTCAAACCAAGCATATAGGAATAAACTTCCTGCAGTGTACTGTTTCTGTTTTTAAAACGATGCGCCTCATCGACAATCAGCATCTTTTTCAATCTTGACTTATCGACAATGCGTTTAAATTTGGGCATATTGAAAGATACGATCGTCGATATTACAACAATACTTCCACCACTATTATATCTTGAGTTATAAATGGCATCTAAAAATTCATCCTCCCAATTATGATTTTCTCCCGTAACCATAATCGTTCTGCTGGACGGTAAAACACTATGTACATCCTCATACCACTGTCTGACAAGATGCTTATACGGTGCACAAATCACCAGCAGTATGCTTTCCTGTTCCATCACTTTCAGGGCAGAATATATAGCCGTCCATGTCTTTCCTGTTCCTGTGGCCATAACATAAAATCCATGATAATTATTATTCTCCCATGCGCTTATGGCTGCCTTTTGGTATTCACGAAGCTCAATCCCTCCTTTTGGAGCTTCCTCCAGGCCTCTGCGCTTCTTTTCATTTTCCAACCGAGCCAATACCAGTTCCGTATAATCAATACGTGTAATATAATCGTTTAGTCCGTTCCATATATCATCGAATTCCTGCTCATCATCCTGAATTCGCTCATAATCTCCGTCTTTCCAACTCATGGATACACGAATTTTCTCATAATTATTTCGGTATCCTCCAATCGACTCGTTTGGTGACCCAACGAACAGGACCTTATTATTATCATCATCGATCAGAAGACCAATTTTATCATGATAAATCCCACATTCATCTTCCAAATCAACCACCAGTACATTCATTCTTCCATTTCCAATCAGGTTTATAAGAAGTTTCAAATTCTGGTCATCAATTTGTTTGATCGACTCCTCCAAATCTATCTCTACTCTGTGTCGTATGATACTCTCTTTCAGATGGTACCCCAATCTGATCCCCTCTATATCCTCGTTACTCAGCTCCGGATTACAGATTAGCCTTATCTCCCCATTCCTTTCCGACAGTTCTTTCAAACCATTTCCTATAATTTCAAACACTCCTGATGAAAAATAGCCCACACTCCTTTTATATACTTTAGAACACTTCAGGCCCGGAATCAGAAGTTGATCTATAATATTATCCGGACCTTTACTTCTGTAGCTTATTTTTAATGGTAAATCACTTAATCTGGTTCCCAACGTATGTCTACCCCACATTCAAAATCTTTACAAGCATACCTTCCCACTAAATAAATTTTTTGTAAACGGCATCTTTGCATAAAAAGTATCTGCTACTTCTTCCGCAATTCTTATGTAATTCTCATTTAAAGCAAACCTCTGTGCGATCCTGACCCACGACACTACATCATAAGGAATAATCGTTGATTCGGCTACACTGTATTCCTCCAGTTTATTTTGGACAAAATATTCTAAGGCTCTGCGATTCGGGCGATTCACATCACCACACAAATCAGGATACTCTTTCAAATTAAATGCAATCATATGTATATTTCCATTTATTTCATCCAAATTAATATTTTTCCTCTCATAACATTTTCTGATAAATGTTCCTTCACCTTTCGTCATATGATTACTTAATCGTCCTAAAATACCATTTCTGGCTCCGGTTTCTCCAATATAAACTACACCTTCCGGATCTGTAATATACAAACAATAGATAAATGAATTACACCGTCCAACATCAGGGCTGGAAATGGTTATCTGTTCAATCTGCTTCATCTACTCCAGTCTCCTCATCTGATTCTATCTTCAAATCAATAAAATTAGAAAGCTGATAAGAAACAGACTGTCTTAACCGCTTAAAAATTTTAGCCAACTTGGAAACATCCAGAGAAGAAATACCCATTTCAGCCATTGCCATATTCAGAAACAAAGCATCTAAAACTACTACTGCATCACTGCCTGGAACCAATTTCTGATAAATTTTGGTGTAAAACGGATGTGCCCGAGAAAGAAGGACAATCACTTTATTGGAATCGTCATCTCCAATTGACGGTTTCCAAAGCATACCATTTTCAAGGTCATCCACCGCAATTACTCTTTTACCGTTTCTTTTACGTATTTCATCAATAATATTCTTCTCCGTGGGATATTCCTTTTTAAACTGCTCAATTTTAGTCTCAATCTCTTTCTGTACCTGTTTTATTTCAAGCGTTTGCGGATCACAATCAACCGGACTGATTTTTTCAAGCAGTTTATTACTTCGATCATGCAAAAGATCAGAGACAGTCTTATTTTCTTCTCCGCCTTTTTTCTGAACCTCTGGCCACAACTCTACGGCCCTGTTAATAAATGGCATCACTCTCTCACTTAATTTTTCTAAAAAATCATCTGTAAAGTAGAGTTCTGTCTTCTTTACATCCAAGTTGATAAACGAATCACACCTGGAATCCAAATCAATTCGTATTCTTACAGGATAAGTCTCCTGTCTGCGAGTAATTAATCCCAACGTAACACCCTGCTTGATCAGACGACGATTTCTATAAATATAGAATCCGATATTTTGCTTCGTCAATCCATACTTCTTATTAATTTCTGTCTTTTTTCCTTCTTTCTCATATACCGGCGGACAAGGCAACAAAATGGCCTTGACCACTGCCTTCGCCTTTTTCTCTGCATTAATCGGAATAATACAATCCTTTTTCCAAAAACTTACCGGCTCTCTTCCGTTATATTTTGAGAACTCATTTCCAGACAGTTCACAAAATAAGGGATCTGCCGCTTCGACTTCATCTTTATTAATGGAAATAACCAATTTGTCTTCTTCAATAAATCGGTGAAATGTTATTCCAGCGCCCTTCTTTAATATCACATGGGCTTTATCCGCATTAATCCGATTTATATTCAACAAATCTTCCAGAATTACAATCGTTCCCTCACCTAAATTCTCTAAATACTTCTCTTCCTCACCAATTTCCACATCTTCATCAACAACATACTGATTCATCTGTTCAAACTCATTCCAGCTAATCACCGATTTCTTCCAGTTTTCATTTCTGTTTTTCCGTGAAATAACTGCAACTGTATTTGCTAATGACAGGCCCGCACTTTTCAATCCAAATCCGTATTTCGATAAAGAGTTATCATCATAATTACTTGTTGGAGACCCCAAAAACAGAGCATTATACATCTCATCCAAATTCATGCCACATCCGTCATCAACAATAATAATCTTTTTCATATTCTTCGTGGCAACTTCTTCTGCTTCAATAAATACTGATATACGTTTGGCCCCTGCAACAATCGAATTATCCATAATATCAAAAATTGCCGCCTGAAAAGTATATCCAAAATTTCTTATGCCTGTCAGCACTCGCATTAATGGTAATTCTACCTCTCGATCATTTCTATACATAGCTGATTCCTCCGATTTCTTCAAAATCTCTTTTTATTATTTCATCTGATATATTATTCAGACTGATCCTCTATACTTAAAGTAACCAAAATTCTGTTCTTGTCATCATAATGCAGAACATTGCTATATAAAGTATACCATACTATCTACCCGGCTTCTCGATTTGAACCATAATTTTTTACATATCATCTTATAATACAACAAATCATCCCAGCACTCTGCTTAATGCGCCAAATTTGCTCTTAACCTTAATCTCCTGATCTTCCACCAGCCTCTGCATCCACTGCCTGTCTGCTTCTTTATATGGCTCCTTCCAAAAACGTCTGATGAATTTACTGATCTGTCCTTTAAAGCTCCAATTCAAATCCGACGCCGTATTAACAGCATTGAAATCCTCTACTGTCTGATATTCATCCGAAGCTCCTGTCAAATATCTCAAAATGAAAACATCCGCAAATGTAAATGGCATAATATCATCTTCAAATTGCAGCAATGACATATATGGCCCACCCTGTTTGATATCATCCGTGATCAAAGAAAAAGCTCCAATTGTCTGTGCCAATGATATTGCATAGACTTCTCCCAGATCACCAGATCCATACAATAACCTATTCTCTTTAACATTTCTTTCAAATATATTAAACACCGCCAGACTTTTTAGTTTTTCCTTTGTATAGACTTCAATTTTGCCCGAGATGATATCTTCATCGATCATTGGCAATAAATCCTCTGCATGGTTTCTTAACTCAATCCTTCGTATCTGCTCGTAAATAAAAACACCTTCATCAAAAAAATCGAATAATATATTCTGCAATTCTGCACGGTAAAAATGTATTATGGCATTCGTATCCAAAGAGGCTTTCAATCGTCCAGCCCTCCTATCAAATCATCAAGATCATCATCTCTCTCAATCTGCTCAACAAGCCTGTCCCTTATATCCTCAACCGTAAGCTGGTAACATCCAAGCACCTTCTCAAGCGTTTCATACGGAATTGCATTATGGTTATAGTTGTAAATCACATAATCAATATACTCATACGGTATATCAATATCCATGCTGGCAGCATTCAGGCGTGCATTGCCCCCAACGCTTCGAAGCAGATTACCGACACGCTTCTCATTTCTCTCATTATCAAGCCATATTTTTTCATTGTTATCGATCTTACCAAGATTTTCCAAACGATTTAAAGCCATGTCAAAACTTACATTAAATTCCGACATAATCCGTGCTATATCCATCGCTGTTAATCTGTTTCGCTCAAAGTCTTCCAACTCCAGATCAAGAAACTTATCCACATCATCGGCAGGCATCAGCAAACACGCCGCAAAATAATTCGCCTCCTGTTCTTTCTCACTCGTGTCTCTTCCGGAAATAGTAACAGCATCGTCTACAAAGGAAAACTTACTCTCCATATGCAGGATCACATGTCCGATTTCATGCGCCAGCGTAAAGATCTCTCTGGATAAGCGACTGCATGTGTTCGTAAAAATAACAATATCATTATCTCTTTGCAACGAAAAACCAAGATCCGCCTCCTCCCCAAGCGGATATCGCAAAAGCTTATAGCCCAGACGCTCACATTCCTTGAATAAATCAATTATCCCATAACGACTGACTTTACATTTCTCCCGAAAGGCATCTGCTTTTATTCTAATTTCCTTCTTTCTGTTCTCCCGCATGGCAGTCTCCTCTATAACCCTATATTAAATCGAATCATTTTGCTGCAGCTTCGCATACAAATGTTTATTGGCATAAAACAAATCAAGCATGTCAAATATTTTCTTTGCCGATCCATTCTCAGCCCCTGCCCTGTACGCAACAGCAGGCTCCTCATCCAAAACTTTCGTTATATCCGCTACAGTTACCTCTAAAATATCTGCGATCTGAGCAAGAAGCTCCAGCGTGATTGTATTGGTTCCATTCTCAATACGGGCATACTTCTGTCTGCTGATCCCGATCCGATCGGCGATCTGCTCCTGCGTAAAATGCTTTGCACTTCTCAATGTCCTAATCCGGCCACCTAATAATCCATTCATCGCCATCCCTCCAAACCTTTATACTATTTATCCTACTATTATTATACACTATGTCAAGAAAAATGTTTTAAAAATATAACATTTTATTTTTAAGCGTTATATTTTTAAAACATCTTCTGACTTCACAAAAGAAGGAGCCCCGCCCACGCAAGACCCCTTCTTTCCCATCGTTTTCCTATCACGTTCCTGTCCATATATCCCTACCTCGACGGCACCATCCGTATGATCCTGCCCGCGAACTCGTTAAAATTCTGCGTCTGCAGGATCACTCTTCCCGGTCCGGTCAGCTTCGTCAGGAACAGTC
>CANRZW010000003.1 GCA_947644545.1 uncultured Lachnospiraceae bacterium | reverse complement strand
AAGACCAAGCATTCTGTTTGAGTTCATTGCTGTAATGTTGTGCTGTACTACCATAGTATATTCCTCCTTGAATTTTATGTGGCTTCCCTGCCACTTATTTGCTTACCTGTAATGAATCCGCAGGCTCGTACGCAGCCATTGGGTTCATTACATTCATGAAAGTAAATTTGCTTTACTTTACTTGTTATATATATCGGGCAGTCATTCATAATGTTTAGAGATGAATGCAAAATTTTTCACTTTCTTTTCCTACTTTTTTCGCTCATTAAAATTATCTATTATATCAACCCTTCCGTCATGACTTGGTACTTTCCATACAAATTGGATTCTCAACATCCATGCCATCATGATATCCAAAAACCTGGTACTGCCACGTTCTTCTGCCGGCAATAGCCGGTACACATTCGTTATATATTAGAATCGGTCTACAAATTAATCCCATCTCTATCCTCATCCTTACGCATTCCAAACTAAATACATAGTTTTTATGCCGTTGGAATAAGCCCATGCTGACATGGGCTTACTCTTAATATTCAATGTTCTTTAACTCGACAATCTTGTCATATTGCGGCTTACTTTTGCATTGTTCTAAATCCCGCTCATAAGCTCTTTTGCTTTGGTAAAGATCTCTTAAATCAAGAAACGTGCTCACAGGCTTCTCATTTCTGTACCTTAAAACCAACTGCTCTTTTATCCATCTTCGCTTATTAGCGCCCCTATAGGTAATGGGATAAATCTTCCACTTAGCCATATACTTCCCACCATCCTTCTATTTACCGGTACCATATTATAATATGCTTGAAAAGATACCGATACTACAAATATTACGTATCTTTTATATGTTGTCCATATAAAGGACAATCTATACAAAATAAGTTTACTATAACAGTCGTTACATTACAAGTTACATTCTGCAAATAGAACAACTATCACTTCTTATTATCATAAAACTGCGGCGACACATAATTCAGGTTATTCATATTGTTATAATAATTCCTGGCCACCTTATTCTTGGAAGCTCCCGAACCGATGGAGACTCTCTTCTTACTAAACTGGTTCTCCGCCAAAACTTTATTGCGCATATTGCCCGCGTTCAATGTTACAATCTTATCTGTGATCTGCTGAATCAGTTCCTTCATGCGCGTTATCTCTGTACGATAGCGGCTCTTATCCTGCATCAGATCTTCCCTTACTCTGTCATAGACCGCCTCAAATCCCTGATCCAGCCGATCCAGCTCTTCCAGATAAACGCCCTGCTCGTTGATCGCCTCATCAAAGGCATCCATATCCAGCTCTTCCTCTTTCAGGATCCCTTCCTGCACACTGTTCTGCTGGATCATTCTGTCAAGCAGCTGCGCCTTCTTCTCCAAACTCTGCAATAATATCTGTACACCACTCTGATTCATAGCCATACCCCTCTATGCCTTGTTGCATTTCTTCATAACTTCTTTCCAGGTATCCCGAAGACTACGCAAATGTCCGTTTACTTCTACCAGGATCTCCTTGTCCTTCTTGATATTGGCTTCAAACAACCGGCGAAGCACATAGACATAGATTCTGTCAAAATCCTCTGCCACTTCATATCTGCGGTCCAGCGTATTACGGAACTCCTCTATGATACGCTGCGTCTTCATGATATTGGCATGCGCCTTCTCCATATCTTTATTCTCAATTGCCATAATAGCGATATTACAGAACTTGATCGCACCCTCATAAAGCATCAAAGTCACTTCCGCCGGTGTTGCTGTCAATACTTTATTTCTCTGATACTGTTCATAGGGATTCTGCATTGGCATAAGTTTGTTCCTCCTTGATCGTACTTATACACTCCTTGGTGTATTATAAAAAGTCTTCCATTTTATAATACAGTTGCCCGTGAAACCTGTCAAGCGACAGGGCACGATTGCTTACAAAACAAATAAAGCCAAAAAGAGGGCAATGCACTATGTGCACTGCCCCACTTAAGATCATCAACCACCAAACATTCCTGATACAGCATTGTTCTTGGACTGCAGCTTCGCCATAGCGGTTTCCATCGCTGAAAACTTCTTATACCAGTTATCGATCAGGTTATTCAGTTTCGTCTCCTCTTTCTTGATCCTATCTTTATAGTCATCGTATTCCTTCTGCATTGTCTTGTCATTATAGACAGTAAATGCACTGCTCGTGTCCTTGACGCTCTTCATCTTGTCTGTCAGCTTATCATAAAGATTCTTGGACAGGCCGGCAAAGAACTTCTGAACCGTCTCCGGATCAGACGCGATCATAGCGCGCAGATCATCATCTTCATTCGCAACAGTAGCATCGTCCTTATCGCCATTGATATGGTAAGCGCCCTTCTCATTATCCGCTGCATTGAAGAATCCCAGTGTATTGATCCCGAAGTCAGACAGATACATCTTCTTGCCATTAACCGTCGCGCCCTGCATCATCACTGTCTTCATCGCATCCGTCACATCACGCAGTGTACCGTCTCTACGCAACAGGGAATCCTTGATCTTCTTCTCCCACTCCTCGATCTCGGAATCCGCCAGGCCGGACTTCTCCTCGGAAAGAAGCGGTTCATAACCCTTCGAGGAGTCCGCGTTGTACAGCGCATCCATCTCATTGATCAGCTTGTTGTACTCCGTGAAGAAGTTCTTGATCATGTTGTAGATGCCGTCGGTATCTTCCGTCGTCGTCAGGGTAATGTCCTCAGTAGTCTCCTGCTGTGCAGTAATGGTCAGGCCGTTAATCTCGAACGTATTCGTACTGTTGGTATACTTCACGTTATTTAAGTAGATCTCGGCATCCTGTCCCTCAATCTTAGTCGCCATCTTCCCTGCCATTGCTTCCTTATCTGCAGGCGACATAGCTTCATAAGCAGCTGCATCAGCCAGATACGCATCGGCCGCCGCTATCTTATCGGTGAAATAGTCAGTTACTTCATCCTTCATCTTCTGGGTAGCGACCAGATTCTTGTTGGCATCAAGAACTGCCTCTCCGTTAGCATCTACTTCATAGTAAGTACGGTTATCCGCGATAGTCGTATCGTTCTTATCAATGGCTTCCTGCACACTTTCCACAGCAGCCATATAACTGTACTGCCCTCTCTTCTTATCAAAAGAAGACTGCTTTGTGGCTAAATCCGAACTTGCCTGCACCACCTTCTGCTCTGCCTCGGTAATCTGCTGTTCAGTCGCCGTACCTGACTCCTTAAGATCATTCAGTGCCTTCTGCGCATCCTGTAATGCCTTCGCCGCATCCTCTACTTCCTTATTCAGTCCGCCGTCTCTGACTTTGATCATCACCGGTTTGCCGTCTTCATCAACTACCGGATCACCATTCTCATCCTTCTTCTGTACCTCATGTTCCGGTCCGTACAACTGGTCATACAGCTCTGCCGCCGACACATCTTCCGGATACTGATCATTCTCCTGGTTGCTCTGCCGTAATGCCTCGAGACGCTTCTTCAGCTCCTCATTTGCTGCCAAAAGTGCATCCGTGCTGGCTTTCTTCTCCGCCACACGCTTGGCAACCTCATCTGCTTCCGCTTCATCGCGCCCCTGATTCTTGTAATTTGACCACTTTAAATATTCCTGATACTCCTTACTGTTCGGATCATACGGACCAACCAGGCCTAATGTCTTAAGCATTTCTCTGCCGCCCGCATCATTGCCGGTAATCGTAAAGTCCGCATCATTACCTGAAGTCTTGGAGCTCAAAAAGAATCTCTGGTTCTTCGCATCAAAGCTTGCTGTCAGGCCGGCCGCTTCAAACTGCTTCACAACCTCAGAGATCTTCATATCCTTGTTGACCGTAATATCCGTCGTCTTATTGCCTACTTTCACACGGAACTTACCTTCACCGTTCGCATCACCTTTGAAGCCCATCTCCGCAAGCGTGGTATTCGCCGTACATTTACCGCCATCCTCTCGCGCGACCTCGCCACTGGTAAGATAGCCCTGTTTTGCCAGCTTATCGATCCGCATCGTCTGAACGCTGTTGGGCGCATCCGCCGACGTCACTATGCTTACCGCATTCGTATTGGATACCTTGGTCGACTTCTTCATATAAGAGCCTTCAAAACGCATATTACCCAATACGTTGGTATAAAAACTGAAAATCTTAGTATTCAGGGCCTTCCATGCATCCTGCTTCCAACTCAGCTTGGTCTGTGCTTTCACGAGTTTGTTCTTCTTCACACTCTGCGCAGATGCAAGCTCACTGATGATACTCTCCGTATCCAAACCGGAATACATACCCGTAATCCTAATAGCCATGTCTGTTCCCTCCTAAAATGTTGTCTGATACACCGTCAAATATTTACTCGGATTCCCACGAACTGTCAGATTCGATAGGAATCCCTCCTCGATGTACTAACGTTTCTCATCTACAAGGATACCTGCCATCTCCCAGATGCTGGCGATCATATCAAGCGTCTTCTCCGGCGGAAACTCTTTGATAATTTCCTTCGTATCCTTATCCAGTATCTTGATCATGATTCTGTTGGTCTTCTCATGAACGCCGAATACAGCCTCCTCATTGCTGTTGCTGATCTTCCTGTTCATCTCTGCGATCATCTTCTTCAGATGTTCCGGCGTCTCCGGAGTGTACAGTTCCTCCTTCTCCTGTTGCTGCTGGCTCCCGTTACCTTCACTGCCGGCCTTCTCTTCCTCCGGCTGTATCTTGGTAATGGATGCCGTCGTCGCATCAACATTCACTGTCTGTCCGTCCTCAGGAACTTCCGTGTTCACCGGTTGCGCTGTCTGTGGTTTGACAGCTGCCTGTGCCTGATATGTCATAGCACTGCTTAATGGTTCGATTGCCATTGCCGATCACCTCCATGTGATGTAGTATATTGTATAGAATCGTCTTATTGATAACGTCAGCCCTTATCTTCCTGATCAAACTCACGCGCAGTACACGCGCTAAGATCATATCCGGCTCATCGCGCAAAGTATCTCTTCCGGGCACAGGAATAGAAGGTTATCACGTAATCTTTGATATATATATCGGAAAGAAGCGTGATTAATTTAGAGTGGTGAAGTTAAAAAAGTACCGTAAGATCATTGCCCGGCAATCATCCTACGGTACTCCTGCAGATCACATTACAATATTTGTTGCATAATTATGATCTATTAATATGTCATGGCTTCCTCTTCGCCGTTCAGCACGCGCAGTCCGCCCTGCACCAGAGCAAGCAGTTCGTCTTCGCCCGGATATACGGTCATCGGCGCAATCCAGCCCGCCTGTTCCTTAAGCCCGTCTACAACTGCCTCGTCGTAAGCGATACCGCCGGTCACAACGATCTGATCTACCTTGCCTTCCAGAACACATGCCATGGAACCGATGTCCTTCGCTACCTGCCTGATGAATGCCGCGCGCACTTCCTCCGCCTTCGCATCGCCGTCGTCCACCATCTTATCTACGTCGCGCATGTCGTTGGTGCCGCAATAAGCATTGAAACCACCGCCGCCCACGATCTTCTTATAGACTTCCTTCTCGGTATACTCTCCGGAGAAGCACATCTTGATCAGCGCGCCGCTGGGCACTGCTCCCGCTCTCTCCGGTGAAAAAGCGCCGTCACCGTCCAGTGCATTAAACACATCCACTACCTTGCCCTGTCTGTGTGCTCCCACGGAAACACCGCCGCCCATATGTACAACCACCAGATTCAGTGCACTGTAATCCTTACCGCTCTCCTTCGCAAACCGCTTCGCTACCGCCTTCTGGTTCAGCGCATGGAATACACTGGTCCTGGGAAGTTCCGGAACACCGGAATATCTGGAGATGGGCTCCAGCTCGTCAACTACGACAGGATCTACGATATAAGACGGTGCACCGATGGAATCCCCGATCTCTCTCGCCAGGATACCGCCCAGATTGGACGCATGCTGTCCCTGCTTACCGATCTTCAGATCTGCCAGAAGCTCGTCGCTGACTGCATAGGTACCGCCCGGGATCGGCTTTAACATACCGCCGCGGCCTACTACCATATTCAGGGAGTTGATATCGAAATCCTTCTCTTTTAACAGATTCACGATAATATTCTTACGGAAATCCTTCTGATCCACGATGGATGCATACTGTGCGATCTCTTCCGTGGAATGCCGCAGAGTCTCTTCAAACAAAAGGGTCTCATCCTCAAACACACCGATCTTGGTGGAAGTGGAACCCGGATTAATGATCAAACTTTTTACTGACATGTTATTTTACCTCCTGTGTCATACAGTCTGCTGTTTCCTGCATTACCTTCGATGTTAATTCATCTTGGACAGCGCTTCCGCCATAACTGCGCCCAGCGCCAGGGAATTTACCTTCGTCTCGAAATCGTCGGAACGGGAAGTGAGGATGACCGGAGCCTTCGTTCCTGTCAGGATATTGCCGTTCTTCACCTTCGCCGTGTGTACCAGACACTTGTATACCAGATTGCCTGCGTGGATATCCGGGAAAAGAAGCACGTCCGCGTCACCAACGATCTTTCTTCCTTCTGCCCCTTTATGCTTCGCCGCTTCCGGATCGATAGCCAGGTCCAAGGAGAGCGGTCCGTCTACAACACAGCCTGTCAGCTTGCCCTCTTCACACATTTTCGTCAATTCTTCCGCCTCAACGGTAACCGGCATCTTGGGATTGACAACTTCCACTGCTGCCAGCGGCGCTACCTTGGGATTCGGAATGCCGCACGCATGACAGACATCCACCGTATTCTCGATGATATGTACCTTGTCTTCCAGAGTCGGATAGGTCATGAAAGCCACGTCTGACAGGAAAAGAAGATGATCCACGCCCTCTACCTCAAACACGCACACATGGGATAATGCCTTGCCGGTTCTCAGACCTACTTCCTTATCCAGCACGCTCTTCAAGAAAGACTTGGTGTCGATCAGGCCCTTCATATACATGTCAGCCTTCCCCTGGTGTACCAGTTCAACTGCCTTAAGGGCCGCCGTATAATCGTCCTTCTCGTCGATGATCTCGAAGCCGCTGATATCCACGTTGTCTGCTGCCGCCACTTCCCTGATCTTATCTGCATCGCCGACCAAAACCGCCTCGGCAATGTTCCTCTCCTTCGCAGCCGCAACTGCCTCCAGCACCGCGCTGTCCTGTGCAACCGCTACCGCCACTTTCTTGACGCTGCACTCGGAAACTTTCGATAACAAATCCTCAAAACTCTTACTCATTTTCCCTTCCACTCCTTTGTTTTATCATCGTACTGCTGCCGTGTATAAAAAGCAAATTTGCTTCGCAGACTCCTTTTAACCGGAACCGTTCCTGCACCATCCAGGAGTAAATTTACTTCGTAACTAACTTTACGGCAGCTCCATCGTTAAAATAATAACACTATCGGCCTGAAAAATCAAATTATATGTGTATATTCTGCACGACCAACTTCCCAAAAAATCTCCGATTTCTTTCATCATATCATATAGTCATACGAACCAGACGCGCTCCCAAAAATAAAGATGATTTATATGCAGATTTATGATAAAATTATTTCATAATCAGCTTATTATCTTTAACGATCATATGTCAATCGTTGGAAGTGAGGTGAAACCATTGAAAATTTATCTCGATATGTGCTGCTATAACAGACCATACGACGATCAAAGCCAACTGAAAATATTTCTGGAAACACAATCCAAGCTGCATATCCAGGCCTTGATCAGGGATAAGAAACTTAAATTAATCACATCATATATGCTGCGATATGAATGCAGCAATAATCCATTTGAAATGCGTCGCAATGCAATTTTAGACTTTATTCATGAAAATACTTACGCATATGTAGGTGACGAACGTAAAATGCTTATAGAAGCAAAGGCTGCTGAAATCATGCAGACCGGGGTCAAATTTAAAGATGCCTGTCATGTAGCTTCCGCAGTTTATGCAAAATGTGAATACTTTATCTCTACCGATAAGCGATTACTAAAATATAAAAGCGAAGAAGTAAAGATGGTTTCACCAATCGAATTCATTATAGAAATGGAGGAAACGCTATATGATGGAAAGCATGACTGAAATTATGAACAAGGGGATGAAATGTTTAACGCAGCATCTGGGAAGTATAGAAGCAGAACAATTCATTTCCATTATTATCCGCGAAAAATTCGACTATACGAAATGGCAGAGGGAATATTTTGATGCAAAATCCCCTGAAGCGATCAGCAACGAAGCTTCCTCGTTTGAAAATTCTCATCCATTTACCGGCGAGGCGATACGATTATAAAACGGGAAAAGAACGCTCATACAACTGAAACTAAGACCATTACTACTTAAAAATGCCATTGCATGAAGAAATTTCCATGCAACGGCATTTCATTTATCCTGTTTTTTCTTGCTGCTGTTTACACTAATGATGGAACAGTCTGATTCCCGTAAAGCACATGGTCATGCCATACTTGTCACAAGTTGCGATCACATTGTCATCTCGCACGGAACCGCCCGGCTGCGCCACATATTTCACACCGCTTCTGTAGGCGCGCTCAATATTGTCGCCAAAGGGGAAGAAGGCGTCGGATCCCAATGCCACATCATGCATCTGGTCTAACCATGCCCGCTTCTCCTGCGCCGTGAAGACTTCCGGCTTCACCTTGAAGATCTTCTGCCATGCGCCGTCCGCCAGCACGTCCATGTAATCCTCACCGATATACAGATCGATGGAATTATCTCTGTCGGCCCGACCGATGCCATCCACAAACTGCAGGCCAAGTACCTTAGGCGACTGCCGCAGGAACCAGTTGTCCGCCTTGGATCCCGCCAGCCTCGTGCAGTGGATTCTGGACTGCTGCCCGGCTCCGATACCGATAGCCTGTCCGCCCTTCACATAACATACGGAATTGGACTGTGTATATTTGAGCGTGATCATGGCGATCGCCAGATCGATCTTCGCCTGCTCCGGCAGCTCCTTTGCTTCCGTAACGACATGATTAAAAAAGTCATCATCAATCTTCAATTCATTTCTGCCCTGCTCAAAACTGATGCCATACACCTGCTTTACTTCTGTCGGTGCAGGCACATAGCTTTCATCGATCTCGATCACGTTATAGGCGCCCTTTTTCTTCGCCTTCAGAATCTCCAGAGCTTCCGGCTCATAGCCCGGTGCAATCACACCGTCCGAAACCTCCCGTTTGATGATCCTGGCCGTCGGCACGTCACACACATCCGACAGAGAAATAAAATCCCCGAAGGAGCTCATTCTGTCCGCTCCCCTGGCTCTCGCATAGGCATTGGCCAGCGGCGTAAACTCCATATCCAGATCGTCCACCCAATAGATCTTCTTCTCCACATCCGTAAGCGGCAGGCCCACTGCCGCCCCCGCAGGAGACACATGTTTAAAAGAAGTCGCTGCCGGAAGCCCGGTCGCCTGCTTCAACTCCTTCACCAGCTGCCATCCGTTAAAAGCATCCAGGAAATTGATATAGCCCGGCTTGCCGTTCAGCACCCTGATCGGCAGCGCACTGCCGTCCGCCATATAAATGCGGGACGGTTTCTGGTTTGGATTACAACCGTATTTCAATTCCAGTTCATTCATGAATCTCTCAATCCTTTCTCAGTCCTGACTTCCGGCAACAGTTTCACCTTTCGTCTTCACTGTTACAGTCATCCGGCAGGCGTACACCGCTCCACGCCCGACTGGATGGATCTCTTCGCCAGTACACTAATTATCTTACTGATTCTTATTGATAATCCGCGTCTCATACTTCCCACTTCCGATCTCGATAAATCTGACAAACAGTGACACCTTGTTCTCCTCGTTCAGATTCTCCCAGATCATCTGCGTAAAGCTGTCGATATCGCCCTCGATGCCAACTAACGTCGGCTCTCCCTCGAAGCTCGGCAGCGGATTGCCGTCGCCCATATAGGTATGGATAAACCGCCCCTCACCGGCTAACGGCTTCTCATATGCAAACGTAAAGCGGTTACAGCAGGCCGGATCGCCGTCATTACTCTTCAAGATAGACATGGCATAATTGTATCCGCCGTTCTCCAGATGCATGATGCCCGAGATACGCGGGGTATAATTGGGCCCGTCCGGCTCGAACTCTCTGGTGCGCAGCGCCTGCTCAAAGGTCTGCTGTTTGTCCATCAGTTCGTAGATCGTATCCGTCTGGTCGCCGTTGGTAACAATCGTCTTATTGCCCAGCACCCGCACCGGCGCATAGATAATCAGGCTGGGATCTTCCAGCCTGGAAGGGTCGAACGCCTGCGTCCTGATCCCCTCGCCGTCTTCCACGAAGATCCGATTCCTGCTGTTAGAGCTTCTGCCCATGATAAAATAAGCCGTCACCGCATAGTTACCGTCCGCAGACTTTCCGATCACGATTCCTCTGCCCGGATAAGCGTTCCCGGAAAGCTCCTGTGCCAAAGATTTCTTTTCCATATAGTAATAACCTTGCCTTTCTTCTACTCATCTACGCTGTAGTTGGGCGCTTCCTTCGTGATATGAATATCATGCGGGTGGCTCTCCTTCAGGGACGCCGCCGAGATCTTCACGAATTTGCCGTTCTGCTTCAACTCTTCTATCGTAGATGCTCCGCAGTAACCCATGCCGGAACGGATACCGCCCATCAGCTGGAACACCGTATCTTCCACGGTTCCCTTGTAAGCCACACGGCCTTCCACGCCTTCCGGCACCAGTTTCTTGGCGTCGGACTGGAAATAGCGGTCCTTACTGCCGTTCTCCATGGCCGCAATGGATCCCATGCCGCGGTACACCTTATATTTTCTTCCCTGATAAAGCTCGAAAGTACCCGGGCTCTCATCGCATCCCGCAAAGATACTGCCCATCATGCACACATTACCGCCCGCCGCGATTGCTTTGGTCATGTCGCCGGAGTACTTGATACCGCCGTCCGCAATAATCGGAATACCATATTCCTTCGCAACCGCATAGGAATCCATAATCGCCGTGATCTGCGGAACGCCGATACCCGCCACCACACGCGTGGTACAGATGGAACCCGGGCCGATACCTACCTTGACCGCATCCGCGCCTGCTTCGATCAGCGCCTTCGTGCCCTCTCCGGTCGCCACATTGCCCGCAATCACCTGTAATTCCGGATATTTCTCCTTGATCATTCTCACACAATGCAGCACATTCTCGGAATGTCCGTGCGCGCTGTCCAGTACGATCACGTCCACCTTGGCATCCATAAGCGCGCTGACTCTGTCGAGCACATTAGCCGTAATACCCACGCCGGCGCCGCACAGAAGCCTTCCCTGGCTGTCCTTGGCGGAAAGCGGATATTTGATTGTCTTCTCAATATCCTTGATGGTGATCAGCCCTGCCAGATTGTAGTCGTCGTCCACGATCGGCAGCTTCTCTTTTCTGGCTTTGGCCAGCATCTTCTTCGCCTCGTCTAACGTGATGCCGACCTTCGCTGTGATCAGCCCTTCTGAGGTCATGGATTCTTTAATTTTCTTGGAGAAATCTGTCTCGAATTTTAAATCACGATTGGTGATGATACCGACTAATCTCCTGCCTTCCGTAATCGGAACGCCGGAAATCCTGAATTTGGCCATCAACGCGTCCGCGTCGGCCAATGTATGATCCGGGGTCAACGAAAAGGGATCCGTGATGACACCGTTTTCTGAACGTTTAACTTTATCGACTTCCTCTGCCTGCGCTTCTATTGACATATTCTTGTGGATAATACCGATGCCTCCCTGTCTGGCCATAGCGATCGCCATCCTGTGCTCGGTTACCGTATCCATACCCGCACTCATCATCGGGATGTTCAGTTTGATCTTCTTCGTAAGCCATGTTGTCAAGTCCACCTGATTGGGAATCACCTGTGAATAACTCGGCACTAACAGCACATCGTCAAAAGTGATCCCTTCGCCAATAATCTGACCCATCTTCTCTCCTCCTGTGTTGTAAAATATAAGCAGTATCGATAGTTGCTTTCAGCAAACGACTCTGGAAATTTCACAGACGGCTTTGCAGGAACCGGCATCGAAACTTTGCCATGTCGTTTACTGATATGTAAAGAATACTGCCAGTTAATCTAACTGACAGTATTTCTTTTCCACGATTACATTCCTATTTGTTCTATCTTTAATTACTTCAATTAATCCGTAAACACCTTACGCGGCGCAATACTCTGGATGGCCTTCACCATCTCCGCATTCGGCTCAAAAATAACCTTCATATCCCCCTCGCACACCATCATATATCTCTTCTCCGGCTGCGAAGCAACACCGGAACTGTAATCCAGTGTCTTACCGCCACGATTCCTGTAGGAATCCAGCCTGTGAGAATTCAACGGCGCGAGCACTTCCATCTTATCCACCGAAAAAGTATTGGCCTTCTTCCGGCGGCTCTTCGCCATCACCTTATCCACGCTGATCTCCCTGTCCAAATACAGGTATTCATACTCAATATTCGCATTCATGGTGGCAAAATACGCTCCAATGCCGGTGATGATCGCCACCACCAGACCGGGAAGGAACACCCCGCCTACCATAAGGAACACTACCGTCAGCATGATCAGCAGTATTTTCAAAAAGGACAGAAGCACCGAAGATTTCCTGGCCACCAGACATTCCACATATGTTTCACTCATTGATAATACCTCCTGTATTCGACCTGCTCCCGGATTCCTGCAGACATCGTCTCAGCTAAGATGCACGGATCAATCTATCTTCTGCCGGCAAACCTTATCCAAAACAATTTTGTCGAAAAGTATATCCCTATCATATAACAAACCGGACAAAGTTTCAAGCAACAGGTTATTTTTTATGACGTCTGCTATTTCTCTTCCTTCGGCAGTTTGATCTCAATATGCACATCCCGAAGCTGCCTTGCATCCACTTCGGCCGGCGCGCCCATCATAATATCCTGAGCCTGCTTGTTCATCGGGAAGGGAATAACCTCCCTGATGCTGTCCTCGCCTGCCAGCAGCATGACCATCCGGTCCACACCGGGTGCGATTCCTGCGTGCGGCGGTGCGCCATAGCAGAATGCGTTGTACATGGCCGGGAACTTCGCCTTCACGTCCTCCTCGCCCAGTCCCACCAGCTGGAACGCCTTCACCATGATCTCCGGGTCATGATTACGAACCGCGCCGGAAGACAGTTCCACACCGTTACACACCAGATCATACTGGTATGCGAGAATGTCAAGCGGCTTTGCCGTCTCGAGCGCCTGCATACCGCCCTGGGGCATGGAAAAAGGATTGTGGCAGAATTCCATCTCACCGGACTCTTCCCCGATCTCGTACATGGGGAAATCCACGATCCAGCAGAACTCATAACATGCCTGTCTGAAATGCCCCTCCGACTTCATGCCCAGCAGTCTGCGCAGCACGCCGGAAGTCTTCACCGCCGCATTCTTATCTCCGGCCGTCACTCCTACGAAATCACCCGGCTTTAGGCCAAGCAGCTTATCCACTTCTTCTTTCTTCTCCGCAAGGAACTTGGAGATGCCGCCCACATAATTACCGGATTCATCCACCCGGAACCAGTATGCCTTGTTGCCGGTCTCCACCTCCACGTCCGCACACATCTTATCGATCTCTTTCCTCGTCGCCGTATAACCGTCCGTCACCACCGCCTTGATCACATGATCCTTAAACGGTGCGAACTCAAGCTGACTAAACAGCCCGGTCACATCCTGCACTACCAGATCAATCCGCAGATCCGGCTTGTCCGTTCCATACTTCTCAAGCGCTTCCAGATAAGGGATTCTCACAAAAGGCGCCGTGGAAGCCTGATCGTATGCGCCGTACTTCTCAAATACCGGCGGCAGCACCTGCTCGATCACGCCAAACACATCCTCCTGGGAGGCAAACGCCATCTCCATATCCAGCTGATAAAACTCACCCGGCGAACGGTCCGCTCTGGCGTCCTCGTCCCGGAAGCAGGGTGCGATCTGGAAATAGCGGTCGAACCCGGAAGCCATCAGGATCTGTTTGAACTGCTGCGGCGCCTGGGGCAGCGCATAGAATTTACCCGGATGATTCCTGGCCGGCACCAGATAGTCCCTCGCGCCTTCCGGAGAAGAGCAGGTAAGGATCGGCGTCGTGATCTCCACGAAATCCAGATCGTTCATTCTCTGGCGAAGCTCCGTGACAATACGGCTGCGCAGCAGAATCTTATCCTTCACTTCCGGATTGCGCAGATCCAGATACCGGTATTTCAGACGGATATTCTCATCCGCATTCCTGGACTGCCTGATCTCAAAAGGCAGCACATTGTTCGTACACTTGCCCAGAACCTCCACGCGGTCGGGCACCACCTCGATCTCACCGGTGGGAATGGTATTCGTCTTATTGGAACGCTCCCGCACCGTACCCTCGATCAACAGCGTGGACTCCTTATTCACGCCCTCTAACCGCTCCATCATCTCCTCTGTCTCGAAGACGATCTGCGTTACGCCGTAAAAGTCCCGGAGCTGTAAAAATCCCAGATTCTTGCTGACCTGTCTGATATTCTCAAACCATCCGGCCAGCGTCACCCGGCTTCCCGCATCAGACAGCCTGAGCGCATTACATGTGTGTGTTCTTGACTGTATCATATTCGTATAATTCCTTTCTCTTGTGGCCAATGCTTTTCTCATTCTAACACCGCGTACTCAAAAATACAATAAACTTTCCAAATTCCGGATTCTTCCCGTAACGTTACCGCAGATTCCCACCGTCTCCATCCCCGGAACTTTTAGATTTATTTCATGAAAAATTCATACAATTATCCGGTTCCTTCATTGACATTACTTTTCAAACTAATTATCATAGATGAAAAGATTGAAAAGTAAAATTTTCAATCGCGCGATTTGTGTCTGCGCGTTGCTTGTCACAAACTCGTTTAATGCGACGTCTCAACATAGTTGAGACAAAAGCAGCGCAGAAATGGAGAAAACTATGGCAGTCGGAAAATCAGTTGGAGACGAGATCAGAGAAGAGCGCAGGAAGGCCATGAGCCGCATGAACGGGAAAGAGAAATTCGCCTATTTCTGGGACTATTATAAGATTCCCGCATTCGTCACGGTTGCGCTGGTCATCGCCGCCGCATCTTTTATCTATCAATATGCCACCTACAAGGATTATGGCTTCTACGCCGCCTTCCTCAATGCCGGTGTCAGCGACGTAAGCCAGGGCCTGCCGGAGCAATGGGCTGCCGAGTTCCAGGAATATGCCGGGATCGACCCGAAGGAATATGAAGTCTATATCGATACTTCCATGTCCCTTTCCACCGCCGATATCTCTCAATATACGATGGCCAACCAGCAGAAGATGGTGGCAATGATGCAGACCGGTTCCATCCATACCATCGTCGCCGAGACACAGACCTTTGAGCAGTATGCGCAGGTGGAGTACTTCTCTCCCCTGGAAGATATACTGTCCCCGGAACAACTGGAAAAATACCGCCCCTATTTCTACTATACCGATATGGCCACCTTCCCGGCCGACGACTTCGCGCCTGACGAAGTGCGCGATCTTTCGACACTGACCATCGACCACACGGATCCTTCCACCATGGAACAGCCGGCGGCAGTGGGCATTATCCTCACCAAAGACAATGCCCTGGCCGATTCCCGCCTGTACGCTTATCTGCAGGACGACAAATACGATTATCAGGGCCATCCGGCAGAAGTGATCTTAGGTATCCCTGTCTCCAGCAGCCAGCCCGAGCTTGCCGTCAAGTTCCTGGAATACCTGCAGCTTGGCGAGTAGCACAATCCCTACTCTGCGCACGCTTCCCGCAGGATCCGATTCACTGCCGCCGGGTCGGCCTTCCCTTTCATGGCCTTCATGGTCTGGCCCACCAGAAAACCGATGGCCTTCTCCTTCCCGTTCCTGTAGTCCTCCACGGACTGCGGGTTGGCGGCGATCACTTCCGCGATCGTTTTGCGCAGGGCCCCCTCGTCGCTGACTGTCTTTAGCCCCTTTTCCTCCACATAACGTTCCGGATCCACATTTTCCTCAAACATCACCTCGAAGACTTCCTTCGCCACGGAACCGTTGATCACCTTTTCATCCACAAGCCGGATCAGCTTCGCCAGATGCTCAGGTGAAAAGCGCAGATCCTGGGCATCCGTCTCCGTCTCCTTCATCAGGCGCAGCGTCTCTCCCATCAACCAGTTGGATACTTTCTTGGGCTGGCCGCAGATGGCCACAGCCGCCTCAAAAAGGTCGGCCATATGCTTGTATTCCGTAATAATCTCGATATCATAATCCGGAATCCCAAATTCTTCCTTATAACGTTTCCTCTTCTCATTCCGAAATTCCGGCTGTGATGCCCGGATCTTCTCAAGCATCTCGTCGCTCACTGCCACCGGTACAAGATCCGGATCCGGGAAATAGCGGTAATCCTGGGCATCCTCCTTGCTCCGCATGGCATAGGATTCTCCCTTCACGTCATCCCACCTTCGCGTCTCCTGAACCACCTTTTCCCCGCTCTCGATCAGATCGATCTGCCGCATGGCCTCCCCGGCGATGGCCCGGGAAATAGCCTTAAAAGAGTTCAGGTTCTTCATCTCCGTTCTGGTGCCGAACTGCGTGGTTCCCACTTCCCGCACGGACAGATTCACATCCGCGCGCATGGATCCCTCCTGCAGCTTACAGTCGGATGCGCCCAGATATTGGATCAACAGCCGCAGCTTCTCCAGATAGGCAATCACTTCCTCCGCACTCCGCATATCCGGTTCGGACACGATCTCGATCAGCGGCACGCCGGAACGATTGTAGTCCACCAGCGAGCAGTCCTCCCATTCGTCATGGATCAGCTTGCCGGCATCTTCCTCCATATGGATCTCGTGAATACCCACCGTCTTACAGCCGCCGTCCTTCGTCTCAATCTCCACCCGGCCGTTCATACAGATCGGCAGATACAGCTGGGAGATCTGATAGTTCTGTGGATTGTCCGGATAGAAGTAATTCTTCCGGTCAAACTTCGCAAAGCGGGTGATCTCACAGTTGGTGGCCAGTCCCACCGCAATGGCATATTCCAGCACCTGCCTGTTTAACACCGGCAAAGATCCCGGCATCCCGGTGCAAACCGGACAGGTCTGCGTGTTGGGCGCTGCCCCGAACGCGGTGGAACAGCCGCAGAATATCTTCGTCTTTGTGGCCAGTTCCACATGCACTTCCAGCCCGATCACTGTCTCATATTGTTTGCTCATGACGGTATCCCTCCTGTTTAGCCTGTAAGATCTTCTCATACGTGTAGGCCGTCCGAATCAGCTTTTTCTCCTGGAAGCAATCTCCGATCAGCTGTAATCCGATGGGCAGCCCCTGCCTGTCTTTACCGCAGGGAAGGCTGATTCCCGGCAGTCCCGCCAGATTCACGGAGATCGTGTAGATATCTCCCAAATACATCCTGATCGGATCCGCCAGACTTTCGCCCAGCTTCGGCGCAGTGGTCGGCGCCACCGGCCCCAATATCACGTCATATCTTGCAAAAGCCGCATCAAATGCCTGCTTGATCAACGCTTTGACCCGCAGCGCTTTCAGATAATAAGCATCATAGTAGCCGGAACTGAGCACGAAAGACCCCAGCATAATACGCCGCTTCACTTCCTCCCCGAACCCTTCGGAACGGGACTTCTTATACATATTGTGAAGACCGGCATACTCCTTTGTACGGTAGCCGTATTTAATGCCGTCGAACCGTTCCAGATTGGAGCTGGCCTCCGCCGCCGCAATGGTATAATACGCCGGAATCGCATACTCTGCCAGGCTCAAATCAAACCGCTCCACCACCGCACCGCTTCGCGCCAGTTCCTCCGCTGCCTGCAGGACAGCTGCCCTTACCTCCTCCTCTAACCCCTCTTTCAGATAATCGTTGGGAATCCCGATGCGCAGCCCTTTCACATCCTCCGTCAAGGCGGACATAAAGTCCGTATCCTGCCGCCGTATCGAAGTGGAATCCTTCTTATCATAAGAAGCGATCGTCTCCAACACCGCCGCACAGTCCGTCACATCTTTCGTCAAAGGCCCGATCTGATCCAGGGAAGACCCATAGGCGATCAGTCCGTATCTGGAGACCGTCCCGTAAGTTGGCTTCATCCCCACCATGCCGCAATAGGCCGCCGGCTGTCTGATCGAACCGCCCGTATCGGACCCCAGAGCATAATAACATTCTCCCGCCGCCACGGCTGCCGCCGAACCGCCCGAAGAACCACCCGGCACATGCGCCGGATTCCACGGATTCTTCGTGGCCCCGTAAGCGGACGTCTCCGTCGTGGAGCCCATGGCAAACTCATCCATATTGGTCTTTCCCAGGATAACCGCCCCCGCCCTTTGCAGATTCACCACCGCTTCCGCCGTATACGTGGGTACAAAGTTCTGCAGCATCCTGGAAGCACAGGTCGTCAGCAGTCCTTCCGTACACAGATTATCTTTCACCGCCACCGGCACTCCTGCCAACGGTCCCCCTAATTCTCCGGCAGCGATCTTCTCCTGAACCGCCCTGGCCTGTGAGAGCGCGCCCTCCCGGTCCACCGTCACATAACAATGATAAACAGGGTCTCTCTCCCTGATGCGGTCAAGCATCGCTTCCGCCGCCTCCACCGCAGTAGTCTGCCCGGCCCTGATGGCCGCCGCCAGCTCTACCGCCGTCATATCCGTAATCTTCATCGCAAACCGCCTCCCTTCTATCCCGCTCAATCTACCTGCAGGCTTCCCGGCCGCTGCCTGGCAGGCCGCCCTTACCGTGAAGTACTTCTCACACTAACCTCCATGTCACTGCCTCGCAGCGACACAAATCTGTGCGCTACTCAAATGTCTTCGGGGCCACAAACATCCCGTCCTTTTCCTCCGGCGCATTAGACAACATCTCATCCCTCCTGTCTCCGTTTGTCACCACATCCTCCCGGAACACATTCTGCACCGGGAACACATGGGACATTGGCTGAACGCCCGTCGTATCCAGCTCGCCCAGTTTGTCGATATAGTCAAGCATTCTGCCCATATCCTTCTTCGCCTGCTCCCGCTCTTTTTCCGAAAGCTCCAGCTTCGCCAGAATTCCCACATATTCTATTGTCTCGTCACTGATGATATTTGCCATACTCTCTGCCCTCCAAATCTTATATGCCGCGTCCGTCTCTGTCTACCGCGCCACATCCCGGCGCGCTTCCTCACGCTCTGACCTTGATGTGCACTTCCCGCAGCTGCTGCTCCGTCACATCCCCCGGCGCGCCGCACATCAGGTCCTGCGCAGAGCCGCTCATCGGAAAAGCGATCACCTCTCTGATGTTCTCCTCCTCCCGCAGCAGCATAAGCATCCGGTCAATACCCGGCGCCATGCCCGCGTGCGGCGGCGCACCGAACTGGAACGCACTGTACAGCGCACCGAATCTGCTTTTCAACGTCTCCTCATCGTATCCGGCGATCTCAAACGCCTTCACCATCACATCCATATCATGGTTGCGCACTGCCCCCGAAGACAGCTCCACCCCGTTGCACACGATATCATATTGGTAAGCCAGTACCTCCAGCGGATCCTGTGACTTAAGCGCTTCCAGACCGCCCTGCGGCATGGAAAAAGGGTTATGGGTAAAGCCGATCTGCTTCGTATCCGGATCCCGTTCGAACATCGGGAAATCGTTCACATAGCAGAAACGGTACGCCTTCTTCTCGATCAGATCAAGCTGCTGCCCCAGCTGTGTGCGGATCTGCCCCGCATAGCAGGCCGCCCGCTCCTGTCTGTCCGCAATAAAAAAGATCGTATCTCCGGCTGTCAGTCCTGCTGCCGCCGCCAGCTCTTCCTTCTTTTCCTCCGGGATGAACTTGTCAATCGGCCCCTTATAGCTTAAATCCTCCGCCACTTCCAGATACCCCAGGCCGCCCATACCCAGATCCATGGCAAACCGCAGCAGCTTCTCATGGAAGCCCTTGGACATGTCCGCATGTACCCGAATGGCGCGAACCGTCTTGCCATGGAAAGGCTTAAAATCGCATCCCTGGAAAAACTCCGTCAGGTCAATGATCCGCAGGGGGTTTCTAAGATCCGGCTTATCGGTGCCAAATTCCAGCATGGCCTGCCCGTAACTGATCACCGGATAAGGCGCCTGCGTCACCGCGTACCCTTCCGGCGCAAATTTCCCGAATACCGCCGATAATACTTCCTCTCCCACCCGGAACACATCCTCCTGTGTGGCGAAGCTCATCTCGAAATCCAGCTGATAGAACTCGCCCGGAGACCGGTCCGCTCTGGCATCTTCATCACGGAAGCAGGGCGCAATCTGAAAATATTTATCGAATCCGGACACCATCAACAGCTGCTTATACTGCTGCGGCGCCTGCGGCAATGCGTAGAATTTCCCTTTGTATTTCCGGGACGGCACGATATAGTCTCTGGCGCCCTCCGGCGACGATGCGCACAGGATCGGCGTCTGGATCTCCAGAAATCCCATCTCCGTCATCTTTTCCCGCAGATAGGCGATCACCCTGGACCGGAAAATAATGTTATCCTTCACCTTCCGGTTGCGCAGGTCAAGATAGCGATATTTCAACCTGACATCCTCTCTGGTCTCCTTAGACGTCATAATCTCAAAAGGAAGCTGCTTGTAAACTCTGCCCAGCACATCCACCTTGTGCGCCTCCAGCTCGATCGTGCCGGTGGGAATCCTGGGATTGTAAGTCTCCTCATCCCGCCGTTCGATCAACCCTTCCACGGATATGCTCATCTCCTTAGTCAGGCCGTCCAACAGCGTAGTATCCCGCATCACAATCTGCAGCACACCGTACATGTCCCGCAGATCCACGAAGGACACGCCGCCATGGTCCCTGATATTCTCGATCCAGCCCGCCACCCGGATCTCCCGGCCGATATCGGACTCTCCGATCTGTTGTAAAGTTACGTCTCTGTAGCTGTTCCTGATCATCATTGTTCTGGTCTCCTTTCGCTGACTGCCGTGCTCCGGAAAACCTTCCTGTGAATAAACACAAAAAATCCCGGAACACATCTCTGCATTCCGGGACGGATAGCTATAAGTATCCGCGGTACCACCCGCATTGATAAGCCGACATCTCCAACAAGATGCTTCTTCGCCTTACCCACTCTTGACACTTAACGCGTGCAACGTATTACCCTACTGAACGTTTCAGGTAATCTGCTCCGGAGTGTTCCCGTTCCTGGCTTTCCACAAACAGCGCTCTCAGTCGGTGACGCTGTATTCCTGTCGCTTCCCGCCGGGTGAGTCTCCTTCACCGCATTTGAAAAAATATAATATATATATACCACACATAGAATCAAAAAACAACCCTTGTATTTAAAAAATACAAAGGCTGTTTTCATCCGTTACTCTCTTAATTATTTGTCAGTCCTTTGAAGGTCCGACATACTGCGCATCGCTGAAACCGAGCATCGGCAGGAAAACGAACGGCACAAATAAAATCCCGATCCCATAACCGGCTCCCTTACCAAATGCCTGCGCCAGCTTGATCCACATGATAATCGTGATCACCACGTTCACGCAGGGCACAAAGCACGCCAGAAACAGCCATCCCGTTCCGAAACTCATCTCGAACAGGCAGTACATGTTGTAAAAAGGAATGATCGCACCCCAGCCCGGCTTGCCGGCCTTCACAAAGATCTTCCACAGACCCACCAGACTGATGACTCCAATCACCAGAACAACCACCATGTACACAAGCATAATACCTGTTGCAAGAGCATATGTTGCTTCATTCACAGCCATGATACCTTTCCTCCTTCACACAAAAATTATATATAATACTAACAAAATATGTCATCTTTTGCAACCGATTTTCGGTAGTTTCCCAAAAACTGCTGCCTAATGATTCCGGCGGCTTACAGGTGCTTTATCCTGTCAACCGCTTCCACCGTATTCTCATAACTGCCGAAAGCCGTCAGGCGGAAATACGTTTCGCCGCTGGGACCGAAACCGGATCCGGGCGTTCCGACCACGTTGGCATTCTCCAGAAGATAGTCAAAGAACTCCCAGCTGGTCATGTTATTCGGCGCTTTCAGCCAGATATAGGGAGCGTTCACACCGCCGGACACATCGAAGCCCGCGGATTTCAGGCCCTCCAGAATATAGGCCGCATTCTTCATATAGTAAGCAACCAGTTCCTTTGTCTCTTTCCTGCCGGCCTCGCTGTACACCGCCTCGCCTGCGCGCTGGATAATATAGGGAGCGCCATTATATTTGGTGCCGTGACGTCTCGCCCACAGGTCATGAAGAGACACGTCCTGCACCTTCAATTCCTTCGGGATCACGGTAAAGCCCAGACGCACACCGGTAAAGCCCGCATTCTTGGAAAAAGAGCGCAGCTCGATCGCACAGGTTCTGGCCCCTTCACACTCATAGATCGTGTGCGGCACATCTTCCTCGGAAATATAAGCTTCATAGGCCGCGTCATAAATGATCACACAACCGTTCTTATTGGCATAATCTACCCATTCCTGTAATCCGGCCTTACTGATGGCAGAACCGGTAGGGTTGTTGGGGAAGCACAGATAGATCAGATCCGGTATTTCCGCCGGCAGCTGCGGAGCGAAGTTATTATCCGCCGTACAGGGCATATAGATCACGTCGCTCCATCTCTCGGACGCAGCATCGTAGATCCCTGTTCTGCCTGCCATCACATTGGTATCCACATACACGGGATAAACCGGATCACAGACTGCGATCTTATTATCCAATGCAAAAATCTCCTGAATATTGCCGGAATCACACTTCGCACCGTCAGACACAAAGATCTCATCCGCCTCAATCTGACAGCCTCTGGCTTTATAATCATGCTCTGCAATTGCGTTTCGCAGAAATTCATAGCCGAGCTCCGGCGCATACCCGCGGAAAGTTGCCGCATCCGCCATCTCGTCCACCGCACTGTGCAAAGCGCCGATCACCGCCGGAGAAAGAGGCTGTGTCACGTCGCCGATACCCAGCCTGATAATCTTCTTGTCCGGATTCGCCGCCGTATAGGCACTCACTTTCTTACTGATCGTTGAAAAAAGATAACTGCCGGGTAACTTTAAATAATTGTCATTTACTTTCACCATTATGATAATATCCTCCCTGTCTGCACGTCATATTCTCCCTCGAACACAGTGGTGGCCGGCCCTGTCATATAGACCAGATCGGCTTCCCTGTCCCATTCGATCTCAATTTCGCCACCTAATAGTTTAACAGTAACCAATTCATCCGTCAAACCATTTAGAATGCAGGCCACCACGGTAGCACAGCACCCCGTGCCGCAGGCCAGCGTCTCTCCCGTGCCCCGCTCCCAGACGCGCATCTGCACCGTCTTCCGGTCCAGCACTTTTACAAATTCCGTATTAGTCCGTTTCGGAAATCTCTCATGATTCTCGAAATACGGACCGATCTGCTCAATCTTCAGATTCGTCACATCGTCCATAAAGATTACCGCGTGCGGATTTCCCATCGACACGCATGTCATTTTATATTCTTTTCCCTCTACAAGAATCGGTGCGTCGATCACTCCGTCCTGTACCGCACTAAAGTCACCTTCCGCCACCGTAACCGGAATCTGTTCCGGCCTGAGTTCCGGCGCACCCATATTCACTCTGACGGTATCCACCTTGCCCTCTTTTAAGAAAAGCTCCAGATATTTGATCTGTCCACAACTTATGACACTTATGTCAGTCTTGTCTGTAAGCCCCTTATCGTACACATATTTCGCAACACAGCGAATACCGTTGCCACACATCTCCGCCCGGCTGCCGTCGGCATTGTACATCTCCATCTCAAAATCCGCCTCCTGTGAGGGGTTGATAAAGATCGCGCCGTCTCCGCCGATCCCGAAGTGTCTGTCGCTGATGCGCCGCACCAGCTCCGTCTTGTCCTCCTTGGGAATCTTCTCCGTAAACCCGTTAATATAGATATAATCATTGCCACAGCCATGCATCTTCGTAAACTTCATGCGATCCCACTCCCCTTTCCGGCTCCAAACGCTCTCCGCCTATGTCTCTATCATACCAGAAACCGGCGGCCGTGCAACAGAAAAGTACTCCAAAATAGCAATCACACGCATAAACCGCCCATGCCTGTCATAGACTGATAAAAAAGAATTTCCATGGGGATATAGTATGAGTTCCAAAACCAAAATCGTCGTGCTTCACGTAAAAGAATTGATATATACCGGCATCTTCGCCCTGCTCGGTATCCTTTTTATCGTCCTGCTCATTATCATGTTCCTTCCCAAAGAAGAGAAAAAGGAGACCATGTCCACCGTTACGCAGACCACCACCAATTCCTATGTACCCGGTGTATATACGACGTCCCTGATCTTAAACGACAACGTCGTGGAGATCGAAGTGACCGTGGATGAGAAAAATATCAATTCCATCCGACTCATCAATCTGGACGAAGCCGTGGCGACCATGTATCCTCTGATCCAGCCTTCTTTCGAGGATCTCGCCAACCAGATCATCACCAATCAGAGTCTGGAGAATATCAGCTACCCGGATGACAGCAAATACACCTCCATGATCCTGCTGGATGCCATCACCACATCCTTAAACAAGGCGCTGGAAAACGAAGGGGATACTGACACAACTGTCAACACACCGTAAACAAAACTGCATTCCGTGCTGTATACCACCTTCGTTTCCTGCAGGGTGCGGCGCACAGGCGGCGCCCCACTCTCTTACAGTTCTTCAATCTGTCTCAGCCAAATATCGGCACAGGCATCGGAAGGCATCCGCAGATCCCCTCTGGGGGAGACTGCCACACTGCCGACCTTGGGGCCGTCCGGCAGACAGGAACGCTTAAACTGCTGCGCAAAAAATCTCTTATAGAAGGTTTTGAGCCATTTCAAAATGACATCCTTGTCATACATATTCCGGAACGACAGACAGGCGATCCGGAAGATCTTAACCGGCTCAAAACCGCACCGCAGCATATAATACAGGAAAAAGTCGTGCAATTCGTAAGGCCCGACCAGATCCTCCGTCTTCTGCGAGATCACACCGTTCACCGGCGGCAGAAGCTCCGGACTGACAGGCGTGTCAAGTACATCCAAAAGCACCTTCCTAAGCTCCTCATTGCCGCAGGTATCCGCATAATACTGTACCAGATGGCGCACTAACGTCTTGGGCACACCGGCATTGACCCCGTACATGGACATGTGGTCACCGTTATAGGTAGCCCATCCAAGCGCCAGTTCCGACATATCCCCGGTCCCAATGACCAGGCCGCCCGTGCGGTTGGCAATATCCATCAGGATCTGCGTGCGCTCCCTGGCCTGCCCGTTCTCATAGGTCACATCATGATTCTCCATCTCCTGTCCGATATCCCTGAAATGCACCGTAACAGCCTCTTTGATATCCACTTCCCGCAGCACGGCCCCCAGCGTACACGCCAGCTTGCAGGCATTCTCATAGGTTCTGTCCGTAGTGCCAAAACAGGGCATGGTCACAGCCGTGATCTGCTGTCTGTCCAGTCCCAGCATATCAAAAGCCCGCACCGTCACCAGAAGCGCCAACGTGGAATCCAGCCCGCCGGAAACTCCTACTACCGCCGCCTTACAGCCGGTATGCTCATATCTCTTCTTAAGGCCGCAAATCTGAATAGCCAGTATCTCTTCGCACCGTCTTGCGCGCTCCGTTTCATCCGCAGGCACGAAGGGCCTGGCCCCGAAGGTGCGCACCAGTTCCGTCTCCTCTTCCTCCATGGAGACCGGCATCACCAGATAGGCGCCGTTCCGCTCCGGCCTGTAGCTCATCATCCGCCTTCTCTCATGCTGCAGCCTGTGCAGATCCAGATCCGCATAGAGATTCTCGGGCACGAACCGCTTCGCCTGTGCCAGCATGGTTCCGTTCTCCGCGATCATATTGTGGCCGCCGAAGACCAGATCCTGCGTGGACTCTCCTTCTCCCGCCGAGGCATAGATATAGCCCGCGATCAGCTTCGCGCTGGAAGACTTCACCAGCATTTCCCGGTACACATCCTTGCCCACCGTCTCGTTGGAAGCCGACAGGTTCACCAACACCGTGGCCCCTGCCAGCGCATGTCTCGTGCCGGGCGACAGCGGCGCCCACAGATCCTCACACAACTCACATCCCACCGTCAGGCCGCGCACCGCGTCCACCGCAAACAGAATATTGGTCCCCACGGGTACCTCTTTCCCGTGATAAAGATAGATCTCCGGTTCCTCATTGCCCGGCATGAAATGTCTTGCCTCATAGAACTCCGCATAGGAGGGAATATACCGCTTGGGAATAAAAGCCAGTACTTCGCCGTTCTGCAGTACCGCCGCCACATTATAGAGCTTATGCCCGATTTCCAACGGCAGCCCTACAAACACAAGCGCGTCATTGCCCTCCGTGGCATCCGTCACCGCTGCCAGCGCTTCCCGTGCCTGACCAAGCAGAAGCTCCTGCAGGAATAAGTCGCCACAGGTATAGCCCGTGATGCACAGTTCCGGAAACACAATGATCTTCGCCCCTCTGGCGTACGCCTCCTTAAGCCCCTTGCAAATCTCACCCGCATTGTACGCCGGATCCGCCACCCTGATCTTCGGGGTCATCGCCGCCACCTTGATAAATCCATGTTTCATCAGTCGTACCGCCTCTCTGTCTTCTTTACCAATCCTGTTTTCATTACCAAACAGCCGACACTTCTTTGCCATGCATCTTAATAAGGATCAGACTGAACAGTAAGCTGCCGCTTTGTCAGCCGCGCCGGCTGTCTCTGATCTTCTTTAGCTCGTCCACCGTAAACGTATAATCCGTATTGCAGAAATGGCAGTTTAATTCCACGTCCTTACCCTCGTCGATCAGTTCCTGCAATTCTTTCCGGTTTAAGCTGATCAGCACCTTCTCCACCCGCTCCTTGCTGCAGTTACAGTGGAACGCCACCGGCATCCGGTCCGTAATCTCCACGCCCAGATCACCCAGCACCATCTCCAGAATCTGTTCCGGATTATTGCCTTCCTCCAGCAGTGCGGTAACGGGCGCAAGCCCTGTCAGCTTCTTCTCCAGCGCCCCGATCACGCTTTCCTCCGTGAAAGGCATCAGCTGCAGGATAAAGCCCCCTGCCTGCTTTACCGTATTATTCCTGTCCATCAGAACCCCCAGGGCTACCACTGACGGCACCTGCTCGGAAGCCGCGAAATAGTAGGTCAGGTCATCTCCGATCTCTCCGGTCTGCAGCGCGATCGTGGAAGAATACGGCTCTTTCAATCCCATATCCTTGATAACCGTCAATGTTCCCTTGCCGATCACGCCTCCCACATCCAGCTTACCCGCGCTGTTGGGCGGCATCATTGCCTGCGGGCTGCCCGCATATCCCTTCACATGACCGGACGCATCGGCCGTCACCACCAGACTGTGCACCGGGCCCCGGCCGCTAATCTGCAGTGTCAGCAGATCCTTCTCCCCTTTTAACATACTGCCCATCATCACGCCGCCTGTCATCAGCCGTCCCAGCGCCGCCGTTACCACCGGGCTTAAGTCATGGGCGCTTCTGGCATGTTCCACCGTATCCCTTGATGTAATCGCAAAGGCTCTTATCTGCGCATTCGCCGCCGTTGCCCTCACTATGTAGTCCGCCATATCACTGCCCTCCTGTCTTCTCCATAATGCAGCCATAGTTCCCGCCTTCTTTGCAGGCCCACAGAGAAACTATGCTTTTGCTTATTTCTTTCTCATAGTATTTTCCGTTAAATCCAAATTATACACATTCTGTCACGCGCTCTTGCGCGCAGCCACGTAGATCCGCTCGCTCGTCTTTGTGACCGCCTCATGAGTATCCGCATCGACCGCCTCCAGAAACACCAGCCCGGCCTGTCGCAGGCATTCTTTCATCTGCTCCAGTTCATAGCCCCGCTGATAATGCGTTTCCCGGAATCTGCGATAGCGTCCGCCGTCTTCCTGCCTGCTGCCCTCTCCTGCATTTTCCTGCACAAAGATCGTCAGGTCATATTCATTGATCTGCTCTGCCTCGTGATAGTAATTCTCCCAGATGAAGCTGCACTCCTCCCGGTTCTCCGCGATCGTGATATCGCCTATGACCTGTGCGTATTTATATACCGTATTGAAGTCGAAGATAAAGACCCCGTGTGGAAAAAGGTAGTTGTTGACCAGACGGAAAGTCTGTACAATATCCTCCTCTTCCAGCAGATAGTTGACCGAATCACAGACGCTGATCACGGCCCCTACCGTGCCGTACAGCTCGAAACTGCGCATATCCTGCTGCAGATAGAGAATATCCAGCCCGGCGGCATCCCTTTTCTCCATGGCAATCTGCAACATCTCCTGGGCATTGTCAATGCCGATCATATCATAGCCTCTCCCGGCCAGCAGCATCGTCAGCGTGCCCGTACCACATCCCAGATCCAGAATGGTATTCTGTTCCTGACACAGATTTTCCTTTATGACATTATCGTCAGTTTCTATGGCGTAATTATTGCCCGTACTTCCGCCGCCTTCCGAAGTGCTCTCGCCGGACCTGTCCGTCTGCCCATCCTGCCGATACTTCTGCAGTAATCCAGTCAAATAAGCGCACCATTCCTCGTAAGGCGTATTATCCATAAAAGTGTCGTATACCTGTGCAAATCCTGTATATGCTTCCATTATGATCAATCCCTGTCTGATCTGTTCTTTTTCTTGTTCCCTGGCAGCTCTATTGACTTTTCCTATCGTACGAGAACTGCCTGTCTTCATTGTATAGTTTTTTGCAGGTGTAATCAATTACGAATTTCTATTTCGCCGTCAAAAGCGCCCGTCTGCGCTCCCATCCTTTCTATGGGGAAAACAAAGGTCGCATATTCCTCAAAAGCCTTCTCATTGCCAAGCGTTCCTACCATGACTCCATCAGCGAAGAGCGTGGTCTTTCCCGGCTCTCCGACCACTCTTAAGTCCACCCATTCATCATAGGGAAGCTTATAGTCCCAGGTATATGTCCTGCCTTCCCGCGAGAAACCGACAGCCCCCGTTTCCGGCTCGACCGCGTAGAAAGCCCATTTTCCATAGGCGCTGTCACTCTCGGCAAGAATCTGCATTGGCCTGCTTTCTTCTCCGGCGCCGTCTGTACTTCCGGACAGTTTCACTCTCATTTCCACTTCATAGTATGGTTCCAGTCCTGCTGCCTCATCGTAGAGCCTGTTCCTTTTACCGCCTGCCGCCCGGAAACTCTGCTCCATCTGCGCGGCGTCGGCCGCAAACTCCTCGTAGCTAGAACCGCACTCCTCTCCCCACAGCTTCGCCGCAAGCACGGGAAGCGGCTCCCTGAAACGTTCATACAGATCCCATTCACTGATCCCCACATCCAGCCTGCCGCACATATCATTCCACATCATATAGACCGCACCCAGCATCTGCGGAGAATATACCGGTATCTTCTCTAACATATTATAGTCATAGAACTTATTCGGCTCCCAGTTCTGGTACAGCTCCTTCACATCCAGATAGTCATAGCCGCCGCCCGGAATCACATACAGATGATTGTTCTGCATATTGATCAGCGAATATCCGGCCTTATACATCTCGAGCGGATCCGCCCAGACAGTACTCCAGATATTCATCTGCATACCTTCCGGATCCGGCATGGCGCTGCCTCCCATATTACTCAGACTGCCCCACAAACGTACTGTTTTCCCTTCTTCCTTCACGAGTTCTGCAATTTCTTTCAGATACGCTCTGTACTGCTCTCCGTCGCCGTAATATTCGTCCATACCGATATTGACGATCTGCGCACTCCCAAATGCCGCCGTATCCCCGGTCAGCGCCTCCTGCCAGATCTCCCTGACCAGTTCCACCGCCCCCCTGTCGCTCAGATCGATCTGATCGACCGACTCCGTCCTGGTTGTCAGGGCATACTCAGGAAACAGCTGCGTGATCGACAGGGAGTGCGCCGGTGTATCGATCTCCGGCACTACGGTCACTCCATAAGTCTCCGCGGTATCAATGAACCGGGCAAACTCTTCTTTCGTATAGGCATACTCCTCGGATGTCAGCCTCTCCCCTGCCGCATTCGCCACATCCGACTCCAGGCGGAAGGCGCTTCTTGCCGTCATCGCATGTTCCACGGAGTCGGCCAGGCCGCTGGTACTTAAGATCTCATTGTCATTCAGGTGGATCGTCAGATCATTCATCTTATAGCGGGACATGGTCTCCATCATGGCATACAGCGTATCCATGGAAACCGGTTTGCGGGCCACATCGATTCCGAAACCGCGTACCTCATAGCGCGGATAATCCCGCATCTGTCCCACAGGCAGTACCCCGTCCCGCTCCAGAATCTGCAGGACCGTCACCGTTCCCCAGCGCACGCCGGTGTCCGCCTCCGCCAGTATGACACATCTGTCAGTTATATCGCACAGATACCCTTCTCTTCCGAGTCCGTCCGGCTCTTCCACATAGCCAAGGTAGAGATCCCCCTCCTCGACATCCGCCGGTCTGCCGCTTATGATCTCCGGTTTCTTTCCCGTCACGGCGCCGTAACTTACTGCAAAAAGCTCCGCCTCGTCCTGCAGTGCGGATCCTTCCTCCACCACGACGCGAAAGCTTTCCGAGAACATGAAATCGCCTCTTCCGCCCTTCCATTCCGCCAATGCCGGAATCACTTCCGGACAGGGATTGCCAGACAGTTCCTGCTCCTCCGCGATGGCAACCTCATCTTCGGTATCATCAAAGGCCGGCACCGTCAGCGTCTGCTCGATTTCCCTTTGGTCGCTCTTATCCCGCGTACTGCGCACAAGAAATCCGACGGTCACTTCCTTGTCCTGGATCGTATGGCAGACAACGCCGTCCGCGCCGATCACCTGCTCAAGATCCGCTCCCAGAAAGGAAACTTCATACCCCTCCGGCGCCGTTGGCAGAACCAACAGGCGACTGCCGTCCTCCCCGGTGGCGATCTTTGCCTGACCGAGCCTGTAAGCTGCCGGCTTGTCCGCATAGACCTCGAACTCATAAAGCGATACATTCTGATAGAGATTCGAGTAATCCTCCTCCCTGTCAGACACCTGGTAAGTACTCAGCCGCAGGAATCTCACGGATACCGCCTCATCCAACGCGATCTCCTGCCGCTTCGTCTCCGGTGCCCTGTCAAAAGACTGCAGCACTTCCCAGTTCTCCCCGTCTGCAGAACCTTCCAGCGCATAGGACACCACATTGCGCCGCTCCCATTTCAGCACAACAAAAGAAACTGAAATTTCTTCCGGAAATTCCAGTTGTATATAGTGGGAAGCATCCTCCCAGTTATTCTCGCTCGACCAGCGGGAAGACAGCGTGCTGTCATCTCCGTCGATCACCCTGTCCGCCGACAATGCCTCGTTTTCCACGCTGTCACAGGTCGCGATCACGCCCTTTTGTAATGCCAGGTTCGCCTGGCTGCCCGGCCGGACCCACAGAACCGCCGCCGCAACAGCCAAAGATACTGCCGCAAGCACAGCCGCACAGATCAGGATGGCATATTTATTCTTCTTATTTCTCTTCATATCCTATTCCATTGTTTCTATATCCATTGTCCGCTTCCTCTTCGTCCTTCTTTCGTCCGGACTGCATTCGGACAACACAAGGACGCACCTGTGATTGCCATGCTTACAGAAGCGCCCCCAGAAGCCCATAAGAAAAGATTGACATGATGACCGTCGCAATCGCAATGCCCAACAGTTCTGCCAATACAGCCTTCTTAAAGTCCACGTCTAACAGCGCCGCGATCAAAGATCCCGTCCACGCTCCTGTTCCCGGCAGCGGAATGCCTACGAACAGCACGAGTCCCCAGAATTCATATTTCCTGATATTGTCGCTCTTGCCCATGGCCTTGGCTTCCAGCTTCTCCACCAGCCCCCGAAAGAGCCTGATCTTCTTCATCCATTTAAAGATCTGCTTGATAAAAAGCAGAATAAACGGGATCGGGATAATATTACCGATAATACACAGTGGGATCGCCGTCGTGATCGGAACTTCCAACAGTTTTGACACGATCAGACCGCCACGCAGTTCCAGAATCGGAATCATCGATATAATAAATACCACTGCTTCTTTCGATACATACTTCCCTAAAGTAACCGCAAATGCCGCCGCTAATTTTTCCATTTTCTTCCTCTTTCTTCCTCTGACTTTATTTCGCCAGACTCTTTCTATCCTGTTTCAATATATGTCAGTCCGGCTTCAAATTTGATCTTATCCTGACGATTTCATCTCATAGTCTCTGGTTTATCCGCATATTTGGCGCAAAACACGGTACAACGCCTCCATCTGTTCATCCGTGCCGATCGTAATACGCAGATGATTGTTGATCCTCTCCTTCTTCCAATACCTGACATAAATGTCATTAGCCTTCAGCTGACGGAAGATCTCCTCCGCAGACAGACGCTCATGGCTGGCAAAAATAAAATTACCATAAGATTCCGGAAACGTAAACCCTAATCCGCCAAGTTCCTTCTTTGCACGCTCCCTGGTCTGTATGATCCTGTCGCAGCATTCGTGAAAATAATCCACATCCCGCACTGCCTCGGCGCCGATCCGGAGAGCCGCATAATTCATCGTATACGAATTCACCGAATATTTCACGTCATTCAAATAACCGATCAGCTTCGGATGCCCCATGGCGTAACCGATCCGCATACCGGCCAGCGATCTGGACTTGGAGAAGGTCTGCACCACCAATAGATTATCGTACTTCCTTATCAGAGGCAGACAGCTCACACCGCCGAAATCAATATACGCCTCATCCACGATCACCACCACATCACGATTAGCCGCCACGATGTCCTTCACCTGCTCAAGATTCATCAGAACACCGGTCGGCGCGTTGGGATTGGGAAAGATCACGCCGCCGTTTGGCTGTTCATAGTCCTCACTCCTGATACGAAACTGCTCGTCCAATGCCTTTTTCTCATAGGGAATCCGGTACAGATCCGCCCACACGTCATAAAAGGAATATGTGATATCCGGAAAAAAGATCGGACGCTCCGACTGAAAAAAAGTCATAAACGCCAGGGCAAGCACATCATCAGACCCGACGCCGATGAAAAGCTGCTCTCTCGTGATCCCATAATACTCCGCCAAAGCCTCCGCCAGCTGTGTCTGCTCCGGAAAAGCCGGATATAGCCGCATCTGCCCGGCATCAAGCAAGGCAAGCTCGGCCGCCACGCCCGGAGCCGGCGGATAAGGATTCTCATTGGTATTTAATTTGATCACATTTCGATCCGCGGGCTGCTCGCCCGGCGTGTAAGGCACCACCTTACGCACGTTTTTTTCCCATTCCATTCTTTCAGTCCTGTTCTTTAAACCTTTCCGTTCTTTCTGTTGTTATCAAATTCCGGCGCCCACCCGCAGACAAGCCGTCCGGCGTATATATACTCAGTGCTGTAAGCAGGAAGCGCCGTCGTCATCAGCTTTCCTCTCATACTCTGCCGCCTGCTGTTCGTTGCCGACAGCGCGGTAGCATCGCGCCAGAGCGCGCAGCGGTATCTCGCCGCTGCACTTCAGATTCAGGATGCTCTCCGTCTCGTAAGCCGCATTATAATACCACACGATGGCCTCGTCTATGTCCTGCGCCTGTAAATAATAATCGCCCAGTTCACAGCAGATCTCCGCACAGCCTTCACAGGCCACCACTTTCATGGCGTACTTGAAAAACTTCGGTACATCCCCGGCGATTCTGGCAGCCCTCGCCGCAACGCAGGCCGCCTCCTTAATCTCATCCACACTTCTGTCCGTATCCTGGCAGGACTGCTCGAAAAAGGCTCCGGCCCGCAAAAAGTCCTGCTCTTCCCCGGAAATAAACAGTTCCCTGGCATAAATATTGTGCAGTCTCTTATCCAATCTGTCGCCGGCCTGCGTCCTGCTCCAAAAAGCCGCCAGATCTCTGTCCTTATGACTGCTCTCCGGCATATGGCAGATCTCGATCTCACTGTCATAGATCACCGGCGAAATCCCTACCTGTTCATGGATTGCCCCCTGCCACCGAAACGTCCTCAGTCTCCTGAAAAGCTTCGGCCGCAGCTCCCTGTCGAAATTATAAATCGTCCCGTAGGAGAGCTGATTCGTATAGTACATCTGCACGATATCGATCTCCGGCAGCAGCCTGTGCTTCAACTGTCGGAAAGCCTCCCTGTTTCGGGCATCCAGAACTTCGTCCGCATCTGCCGAATAGATATATTCCATCCCTGCCTTGGAAAAGGCAAAGTTGCGCGCGGCAGCAAAATCTCCGATCCAGGTAAAATCATAAATCTTATCCGTATAAGCCGCCGCGATCCTCTTCGTGCCATCCGTAGAACCGGTGTCCACAATAATGATCTCATCCATCAGATCCACGAGGCTGTCCAGGCATCGCGCCAGGATCTTCTCTTCGTTTTTCACGATCATACATAAACTGACTGTGATCATATTCGTCTCCCAACTACCTGTCATAACGACCGTCTGTAATAGATTGACTGCCGCATACATTCCTCCACATGCAGCATACATTTCTCGTCCCCGGCCAGGAACATCAGATTTTGATAACGATGCCTGCGGACAAACTGTTTTGACGGACAGATCTGGTATAACGTCGTATAAGACAGGTCTGCAAGTCGCTCTCTCATCTGCACGCAATATCCGTCCTTGTTCCGCTGCAGCCCCGCCCGTCCCAGATAGCAGTATCGTCTGCCGTTCCAGTTATAGATACGCACCGTATAATTCCCGATCCCATACAATCCCGCCGCCAGCAGCATTGCCAGCAGGACCAGGCACACCAGCACCACTAACAATAACATATTTTCTGTTGTCCCCTTTCTGCAATGAATATCCTGTCTGCCGTGTCTGTCATGCTGTCATGTCATCGCCGAAAACGAAAATTCTAATGTCGTTAACTATAGCATACTCACAGGCATATTGCAATGTTGCCCTGAGAGTTCTTGGTCCAAATCCGGCTGACTGACATTGGTTCCTCTTAACGCTTTTTCTTTAGCGCTTTTTCTTTAGCTCTTTTTCTTTAACTCTTTTTCTTTAATGCTTTTTCTTCAGTTTTTCCTTCACAGCTTTTCCTGTGTCGGCCTTCCGCACCCGTTCGGCCAGACAGCGCAGGCCAAGCGGCACTCCGACCCCTGCCGCCAGATAGACCATCTTAAAATGTTCTGCCCCGTTGACAAGATAAATATAATCAATATTAGAGTAAAACTGTCCGAAATCAAAGTCCGCCAGCGCTCCCGTGCCTGCCGCGATTCCCGCCAGGATCATCTTGATCAGCATAAAGACCATCACATGGTGCATCATCACCGTAAACGTATGCCGTCCAAACCAGCGCACCGCACCGCCCGTCCCGGCCAGGCAAGACAGAATACGGGCGATTCGCAGCCAAAAGGCAATCCCCGTCACGATTGTCACATAGGGGATCAGCGGACCGTTGACAAATCCCGTACACCACACACTGCTGAACGCCAATCCATTGCACAGGACGTGCAATGCTGTCTGCACGCTCAGCACAACCGCGAAATAAAGCAGATTCTTTACCCTGTCATGCTGCTCCAAATTCTTCTTATAAAACTGTCCCATCTGGAAGCAGGGATACAAAAAGAGAATCCTGCCCGGCGCCTTATAATTCCCCCAGACATGTCCACCGATCGCCAGATACACTACGATCATACCGATTGCCAGGCTCCCGGCCAGATACACCCACTCCCAGTTTCGTTCCCACCTCTGTTCGTCCGGCGCATGGGTACGGCCTCCAATGCGGGCAAAGATCCCGGACATCCGGTCTCCTGCAAGCCGCATAAACAGATTCATCATCTCAATGACAAACAGAACCGGCACAAACCAGGCAGCATAATTGTAGATAAACTGGTATCCGTGCATGAAGGGCGCAACCAAAAGCGTAACCGGACTGATCTCTTCTCCCATGGCAAAACCATTCCCACGCAGCAGCCATGCCAGCAAACCATAGACAACATTCCAGACAAAATAGGGCAGAAGCAGTCTCTTCGCCTTCTTCACAATATAAGCAAGCGGCCTCTCCTGTTCCCCCTTCCTGTAAAAATAGCCGGAAATAAACAGAAACAGAGGGACATGAAAAGAATAATAAGGAAACAGGTCTCCCACCGTCAGGATATTATAGCCCAGATGTCCGGCCACTACCATGACGATCGCCAGGCCGGACAGGATGCCAAACGTCATGTTATACTCCGTGCGGTCTTCTCTGCCTTTTCTCTCTACTCTACTTTTTCTGTCTCCTCTGCCTTTTCTTTCTTCTCTGTTCTCTCTATCTTTTCTGCCTTCTCTGCTTTCTCTTCCTTTCATTGTTTCTCCCATTCCGAAGCGTCACAACCCCCTGCTCCTCACAACCTGCCATATGACCTGTGCATAGTTTTCACTATTACATATGTTTTTTAGTATATCATATTTTCCCTGACAATGTTATGATAAATAAGAATAATGAAATCTAAAAATCACGCTGTTTTACCCGGAGAATAAACTATGAGAAGAAAAGAAGAATATAGTATCAATCGCTATTCTAAGACACAAAAGATAAAATCCAGATTTAGCAAACCAAAAACCTCTGTTTTTTTATTAGCTTCCGCATTGCTCATACCGCTGTCTCTGTGCTTCTTACTGACCGGCTGCTCAATGCGCACCCATGAAAACCTGCCGGCGTCCGCCCCTGTCACAGACTATCTCCGTATCTCCGAGCTTGTGAATCATGCCGGCTCCGACACGACCCCTGTGCCTGATCAACCCCGCCCAAACCCTTATCCGGACTTAAGTGTCCCGACCCAGCTTACCAAAGTGGAAGACACTTACTTCCTGGTGGACTGCTATCATAATCAGGTAATCTATCACGATAATCTGGAGGATCCGCTGAGCAGCTGGACGATAATGACAGATGCTATTGATAAGGGACACACTCTTGCCAGTGACGGGGAAGTGTATCTGGTAGATGATACAGAACAAAATCGTGTTTTAATCTTTGAAAAACAGGCGGATGTCTATGTACATACACAGACCTTTCCGGAGATCGGAAACAGGCCTCATTACATCGTATACGATGCCCCCACGGATACTTTCTACGTCTGGAGTTCCATGAGCGGCGAGATGTATCTCTTCCGTCACAATCCGGGAGATACCCGCATGTATCTGACCGAGATCCGCCGCATCGATACCCTGGATCAGGTATACGTCCGCTCCTTTACCATTATCGAGGACAAGATCTACTTTGTGTCCGGTAATTCCTCTATTCTTCTTGCGGATCTTGACAGTTTCGAGATCCTGGAAACTTATCCTGTACCGGCGCAAATGGCCGGTATGATACAGCTCACCCAAATCCAGGACTATTTCTACATCACGGTCTCCACGGATGTGACCGGAAACCAGGACTATGCCACCATCCTGCGGACGAGGGATCTGTCCACGCTGGCGGACGGCGGATATGAAGATATCTATACACACTTTATCGGCGGCGGCACGCCATATTATATCACGCAGTTAGATAATGCATATTATCTTACAGAGCACCGCCTGCCCGGACATTCCCTCTGGCGCTTTCTGGTAGAAGATAATGAGATCACCGACGTGCAGGCAGTTTACTGAAACTTCCTTTCTGATCCTGTGATCCTGCCTTACTCGTCCTCCTCGAACCGAACCTTCCTCGCATTGACATCACCGTAAATCTCCAGCTCCGGTATGGCCTGCAGGAATTTGGTAAACTGGGAATAACCATAGTTCTTGGGCGTAAATCCCGCATATTTGCGGTGCACGCTGTTGCTCAATTCATTGACCCGCATGCCTTTCTTGCCGGTCAGCTTCACGATCGTCTTGATATAGGCCGTGATCTCATCCTCAGACTCCTGGTTCTCCTTCAGCTCCACATTAATTCTGGTGTTGTTCTTAACCAGTTTCAGGCTCGGAATCTCCTCCAAAAAACGGGATAACAGGCTGTATCCGTAATTACGAACATCAAAATCCGGATATTTATTCAGCAATCTGCTGCCGATCTCACCCAGCCCGGTCTCTTTATCCTTATTCTCGTTTTCCGTAATAATATTAATGATCGCACTCTCGATCACTTCCTTGCTGATGGACGTAGACTCCTTCTCCTCAGCCGCTTTCTTCACCGCAGCTTTCCTGCCCTTCCCCTTCGCGCCGACGCTTCTCAGCACGCCCTGGGCATTGTCATGCGCTACATCCTGCACTTCGTCCTGCAGTCCTTCGTCATCCTCGTCGATCAGGTTCTCAAGCACGGTGAACTGGGAACAGGCCGTACGGAAAGATCGGGGCGTCTTCTCCTCCCCCATGCCGACCACGCTCATGCCGGACTCCCGCAGCCTGATCGCCAGCCTCGTAAAGTCACCGTCGCTGGAAACAATACAGAAACCATCCACATTTCCCGTATACAAAATATCCATGGCGTCGATGATCAGCGTAGAATCCGTGGCATTCTTACCGACCGTATTACAAAACTGCTGCATCGGTGTGATGGAATTCTCCATCAGCTTGTTCTTCCATCCCTTGGCCTGGGTGCTTGTCCAATCCCCATAGGCCCTGCGATAAGTGACGATCCCGTGTTTCGTCATCTCATCCATGATCGCAGAGATATATTTTGAAGAAATATTATCCGTATCGATCAAAATAGCAAATCTCTTATCTTCCATATAAAAGCACCTGTTCCATTATTATTCTGTCAACTTACAGTTCCACTTGCAGTTTCATTTGCAGACATTCCTTGATCAATTTCACGCAGTTATCCCAGCCGACTCTGGAACTGTTCAGTATCAAATCATAATTTAATGGATCTTTCCAGTCCTTCCCTCTCGTATAATAACGATAGTAATCTGCCCGATATTTGTCCGTCTTATGTACCAGATCCCTCGCTCTGCTCTCATTCACCTGCATTCTGTCCATAACAGTAGTTATACAGTCTTTTTCCGGCGCATCCACGAAGACGCTGACCACATTTGGCTCATTGCGCAGAATATAATCCGCACATTTACCGATTATCACGCAAGATTCCGTTTTGGCAAGCTCCCTGATGATCTCCGACTGGATATTGAAGAGATTAATGTCGGATGTAAACTCTTTATCACTCGGCTCCACTACATAAGTATACGGAATCTTCATCAGATGCCGCACCATATAGCCCCCGCGCAGTTTCTCGTCCACCTCGGCAAACAGCTGCTTGTTGATACCGCTGTACTCTGACGCCATATCGAGCAGCTGCTGTGCATAGCAGGAAACCCCCAATTCCTCTGCCAGCTGTGTGCCGATCGCCTTACCGCCGCTGCCGAATCCCCTTGCAATCGCAATTACATAATTATCCATAAGTCACTTCCCCCTTCCTGCCTTCCCTTTTCTATCATGATCATCTCCTGTAAGATGATGTTGGTATCCTAAGATAAGTTTACCATAGATCCACCTTCGTTAGTACCGAAATTTTGCATATTGCTGCGAATTTATCTTTCTTTGCCCGTCCTTATCTGATCCACCCTTTAATCGTCAGGAAGAGCACCAGCACCGGCAGAATAAACGTCACATAGAACCGCATGCCTCTGGGCATCTTCAATCCCTCTCCGGTATTGGCCTCCTTCAGATATTGGTCAAATCCCCAGCCATATCTCGTCACGCAGAACAACAGATAGATCAGCGATCCGATGGGCAGGATCACATTGCTGACCATGAAGTCTTCCAGATCCAGGATCGTGCTTCCCTCCCCCAACGGCTGAATCGACGACCAGATATTATACCCGAACACACAGGGCAGCGAAAGCACGATAAGCGCCGCCAGATTGACCAGGCAGGACTTCTTCCTGCTCCAATGGAAAAGATCCATGCCGCAGGATATGATATTCTCGAATACAGCCAGGATCGTAGAAAATGCCGCAAACGTCATAAACACGAAAAACAGCGTTCCCCACACGCGCCCGCCTGCCATATGATTGAAAATATTCGGCAATGTAATGAAAATCAGGCTCGGCCCCATATCGGGACTGATATCAAAAGCAAAACAGGTCGGGAAAATGATCAGTCCCGAAACAAGCGCCACAAAAGTATCCAGGATCGCTATATTCACCGACTCCCCGAGCAGCGTCCGCCGCTTGTCGATATAACTGCCGAAGATCGCCATGGCGCCGATTCCCAGACTCAACGTAAAGAACGCCTGGTTCATAGCTGCCGTAATGGTCTCCAACACTCCCACATCCCGCATTCTCTGTATATCCGGCAGCAGATAGAACCGCAAGCCATCTGCGCCGCCCTCCAGTGTCATGCTGCGCACTGCCAGCGCCACAATGATGAACAACAGCAGCGTCATCATAACCTTGGTGATCCTCTCCACACCTTTCTGCAGTCCGAGGGAACAGATCAGAATGCCTGCCGCCACGATGATCACCATCACCACCGTCAGCACTGCCGGACTCTCCAGCATCCCCTGAAACATGCCTGCCACCTGTTCTTTGTCCTTACCGGTAAACTTACCGGTCAACATCTGGTAAAAGTAATACAGCATCCACCCTGCCACCGTTGTATAGAACATCATCAGCAGATAATTGCCCGCCATACCGAGCCAGCCGTTGAGATGCCATTTCTGCCCCGGCTTCTCCAATTCCGTAAAACTCCGGATAACACTCTTCCTGCTGGCGCGGCCCACCGCAAATTCCATCGTCATCACGGGCACACCCATGGCGATCAGAAACAACAGATAGAACAGCACAAACATGCCGCCGCCATACATACCCGCAATATACGGGAATCTCCACACATTACCGATTCCGATCGCACACCCCGCCGATAACAGGATAAATCCCATCCGTGAACCAAGTTTTTCTCTTTCCACTTCTCTCTTCCTCCTACATTTGGTCATAAGTGTTCTAAGTATACCACATTGGCAGGATTTTTTCAGTTTTATTTTCAGATGTTATCTTTTTATCCTTTTTTCGGTTTTACTCCTGTTATTTTGGTTCCGGCAGCGCCACTTTGTATCTGCCTTTCTCATGCGTGATCGTAAGAGGCTGCAGAGAATATGCCGTGACCCGATACCCGTCCGTTGTCAGGGAAACGGTAAATTCCGCCGCTCCGCCCTTCACACAGGACTGCTCATACTGGGCGCTGACAAAATTACCGACGGAATAGTAAATCAGCATCTCATGCCCGTCCTGATCCCGAAGAATCTCGTAAGGCTGGAGCGCATGGGGATGCGTCCCCACCACTACATCCACGCCGCTTTCCAGAAAAACCTGCGTCCATTTCTTCTGAAACGCATCCGGTTCCTCCTCATATTCCGTTCCCCAATGCGCAAAGACAAGCACCATATCGCTTTCCGCCTTCGCCGCTTTGATCTCCTCCCGGATCCTGGCTTCCTCCTCCAACAGATGCACCATATCCGGATGTTCTTCCGGTATCCTGATCCCGTTCGTCCCATAAGTATAGTTGAACATCGCAAAACAGATGCCGTTTCTCTCTATGATCCGATAAGGCCGGTACTCCCGTTCCTCCTCGGACTGTATCCCCAGACTGATCAGTCCCCGTTCCTCGAAAAACTTCTTCGTAAAGGTTACTCCCGCCGCCCCTCTGTCCAGGGCATGATTGGTACCGCAGGTCACCACATCAAATCCGGCATCCACGATCGCTTCTCCAACCTGGACCGGCGTGCCAAATCTGGGATAATCACCATACATGGCCGGATCGTCAGTAAGCGGCGTCTCCTGATTGATCACCGCCACATCGCTTTTCTCGATCAGTTCCCTGACATCTTCATATAGAAAAGCAAAGTCTCCGCCATTATGCAGCCCATATCGATAGATAGGCTCATGGATCAGATTATCTCCGAACACCACGAAGGATGCCTCCGTCTCCTCCTTCGCAAATCCCCAGGAAGACCAGAGCCAGCTGCTGATCTTCCCCGCCGGATCCGTTAGCAGCAGGCGGTTTGCCTCATTTACTGACATCTCTGTCACATCCTGCCCGATATACGACGACATCCACCGTGGTTTCACCTTCCCCTGTCCGCATCGATACACGTAGATATGCTGCGACCATTTCCGCTCATCCCGCTCTATCCAGAAAGGCTTACTATCCCCGAATCGTCCAATCTTCCAGCAAAGCAGCAGCAGTTCTTCTTCCCGGTCATGATCCACATCGCCGAACAGAATCTGCTGTACCCTTAGCTCCCTTGGCGAATTCCATATGACACTATCGTCATAAGTAACCGTGACCCGCCCCCTGTCCAGTAGCGCCGCACAGCTTCCCGTCTCGTCATACACTGTCGTACTCTCCCAGGTAATCCAATTCGGCAGAAAAGCGCCGCTCCGCCAGAGTCCATAGAAAACGGCGCCGGTACATACCAACGCCATTATCATTATAATGCTTCTTTGTGCAATTCTTCTTCTCAAAGTTCCCTCTTCCCGGCATCTGCCGCTTCCTGAAATCTCGGATACAAATCACTCAGTACTCATAATTCCACCAGTAGCTTTCCGTCCATTTAGGCTTCTGCACGGACTGCTCACGATGATAGGTGCCATCCTCTCCCTGCATCACGCCGATCATCTGCCGCCACTTAGTATCCGTCAGACGGTCCTCCATAGGCCATCTGAACTGATAGAAAGAATACACGCTGCCTCTGGCGATCTTCAACTTACCGTCCACCTTCACGATCACATAGATCAGGGACGGAACGTCCGTAGCCGCTTCCAGCACTTCCCCGTTGGGATCGGTGGCGATATCCACCACTACCGCCGCCGGAAATTCCTGCGCTTCTACCCCTTCTTCACTGCCGCTCGCTGCTTTCGCCGCCTCATACCAGAAATGTTCGATGTTTCCGCCGTAATTCCGGATAAAATCGTACTCTTCGTCCGTCAGCGTCTCATCCCGCAGCTCTTTTCCGGAAATCTCCAACAGCCGGCCGGCAATCTGTGACAGACGTGTCAGATTCTCCTCCTCAGCGCTGCTTAACATCCCGTACTGCTTAAGTCCCTGCAGCGTCTTGTCCGTCAGATCCACAAACCGGGCATACACCGCCGGCTCCGGTTCCACATACCCTCTGTCATCCGGCTCCTGCTCGTAACCGCCGCCGCCCATCTCCGCGATCACCTGCTTCGTATACAGGATCGTATCATGCTTCAACTCCGTGAAACTCCCCGCAAAGCACTCCAGATCCTTCTTCTGCCACTCTTCACTCTGCATGAACATCGGATAGCCCTCGCCCTTCACCTCCAGAAGCGGCCGCAGTGTGTGCAGCCAGCCGGCATACAGACTTGCCGACCAAAGCGAAGCATCTTCCTGCGAAAGCGTCTCCCGCAGCTTGCTCATATTCTCCGAATAACCCGCATACTCCGCGGCGCCGTCCTCTTCCAGGATCCGCAGAGCCAGATCACTGCCCAGCGCGGCCGGCACGTCCAGCACATCGGGAAGCATACGCCTGTCACCCTCTCCGTTTTCCCTGACCGCGCTGTAGATCAGCTTCTGCATGATCGCCCCGTCAATGGTGAACCGCTGCCCCATGAAACGGAAACCCGGGATCACATTATCTTCTCCGTCCCCGATCGGCACGGAATTGATCTGTGGCAGCGCAAGCGTTCCCGTCATCTCATGAAAACGAGCAAACGCCTCCGTATCCCCGGCCAGATCCTCCACTCTGACGCCGTCGCCATAAACCTCCGCGATCACGGGTGCATATTCACATACCCCCATGTCATCGCTGGCGCCCGCAAAAAAGCTTGTCACGGCATACAAAGATTCCCACAGGCCATAAGCCTCCTCATCTTCCAATAACGCCTGGGAGATCAGAAGCGCGCTTCTGGTAAGCTCCTCGTTTCGCTGCTCAAAATGGATGCGGCCGTACCACATCATCGCCTTGAAGTACCGCTCCAGCTCCTTATCACCCTCGTAATACCCACGGGGAATATACTGGGTATAATCCTCCATCTCCCCCGTGATCTTCGACTCACAAACCCTGTCCGCGTTCCCGATACAGTCCAGCTCATACTGCACCAGATCGGCCGCGTTCTCATTTATGACAGCACTGTCATCCAAAAGTTTCATTCCCACATTGAAAAAGGCAACGTTGCGCTTCGCCGCATTTTCCCATTCACTGCCCTTTAATTTCTCATACTGCGCCACACTGTTGTCCAGCATTCTGCCGCTCAGCCGGTATATATTTTCTGACAGAGATGTCTTTTCTATGTTTTTCAAAAGATAGCTGAAATACAGATGATAGGTATGCATCAGGGAATCTACCGTCACAAAATGGGCAATCTGCTCATAACGATCAATCTCGTAGATCTGAAAAAACTCTCTCTCACCGGCTCCAAACACCACAAACCCATTTTCCGCCAGCTTCTCTTTCACCTCATCATACAGATAAAACTGCCAGAGATTATCAATATTGCTTAAGTCCGGCTCCACCGTATAAGGTTCCACGCAGGGTGTTATCCCCAGCTGCTCAAGATCTGCAGACCCGGTTCCCGCAAGCAGCTGCGGCCTCTTCCCGGCCTTCGCTCCTTCTGCGCCCGCCAGACTGCCCGTATGATCAGTATTTCCCGCGTCCGCACGATCCGCCGTACTGTCTGTGCTCCCATGCTCCCCGGAAACCACCCCGGACTGCTCCCCCTGGCTTATGTCCTCTGCTTCCCCCGGCGCAGCGCCAGGCTGCCCTGTGCATGCACTCAGCGTACCGGCCAGAAGCACTCCTGCCAGAAAGACGACTGCTTTTCTTCTAATGCCGTTTATTCCCTTCCTGTACAATTCCTCATCCCCCTTTGACGACTTACCTGCTGTCCTGATTTCCTGTGGGCAGTGTCTGAACCTCCGTACCGGAACAGACATTCCCTGATGTTTATCATATCACACCAGGTTATCTGCTAAAAGATGAGAAATTCTTAAGAATTCCTTTATGTGCCACAGACTGATCCGACTAATATATGATCTTCACATCTTTCTCATTCGCCGGATTGACCTGCACCGTCACCGCCTCCACATGCATCACGTCACAGGAAACCAGTTTACCTTCCTTCAGATTCTGTAGAATAATATCTTTCGCCTCCATCATCAGATCCATGTCACTGTTCACATTATTCCAGTACCAGCCGAAGTCAATCCTTCCTTGCTCCTCTTCCCAATGTGCATAGGGTACCACGCGCTTCGCGTCATAAGTCACACAGAACCGCGCCGTATTCCTGGGAACGTTGCCGTCCACCTCGATCCTGGTCGATCTGCGATTGTAGGATCCGACCACCCCGAAAATATTCAGCTGTTCTTCCTCCGGCTCGAACACCACATCGATCTCGTCCGTCCTCATATCCGGATCGCCCAGAATATACTCCCCGCCATAAACAAACCCGTCAAATTCCGTAAAGATCAGTCCTGCCCCGATACCGGACAGCAGCACGCCGATGCAAAATACAAGGATCGATATCTTATGCAGTCTGCTCATAATGCACCTCCTTACCACTCTTTTCTTCTTTTCCGTCGTCTTTCTTCGCTTTCTTCCTGATCATCATACCGAATGCTCCGGCCGCCAGCGCCCCGAAACACAACATGCCGCCCAGCTCCAGGATGAAGATACCCCCAAAAGGATATCCACCGCACACAAGAATTAACGTCATGCCGATACCCATCAATGCCATCATGGCCACACCCGCACATAACACGGAAAACAGCAGCCACGCCATATTCCAAAACAGTCTCATTCCAAAGATGCTGCAGTCAAGCATCCACTTGCAAATCTTTACAGTGCCCCGGCCCATCGCCCGGAAAAATCTTCCCATAATACCCGTCCTTTTCTCTTTTGCCTCTGTCCTGATCTCCGGCCGATTTGCCGGCAGGCTGCCATCCGCGTCACTTCCATATCCTTGAACAGCCGGTTCGCTCCCGCAGTCCCTTTCGACAAGTATGCCGCTTACATCATTTCCGGTGCTTCCCGCCAGCTCCTCCTCGTCCCCTGCTCCCCATTTCCGGCGAAAAGGCCTGGCGCAGAGGTCTGCAAACCACCTGCATTTCTTAATGCCCCAGCCAAACCCGTTCCTGACTGCCTGCACTATGTTGGAAAATATCTTATGGAGCCTGCCGTTCATGCGCTGAAAAAGTCCTTCCTCTACTTTCTCTTCCGACTGCCCCGCTCCTCCGGCTTCCGAGAGTCCGCCTCTGTCCCTGTCCGGCCCCTGTATTCCTGTGCTGCCCGCATTCCTGCCGATCGCAGCCGGCCAGATTCCCCGCCGTCCCACGGACATGGCGTGCCTGGAATCCACATGATAGGCCGCCAGGATCTCTGCCGCCAGTTCCTTCACGGATCCGAAATCCCGGATCGCTTCCTCCTCGCTCAATCCTTTCTGCATCTTCATATCGATATGCTGGGCATACTCCGCCAAAATATCTTCCTGCTCCTGCTCCTCCAAAACACTGAGATATTCCCGCAGATCATTCAAAAATTTCTCTTTATTCCTGTCTACCGCCATATTAAACCCGTTCCTTTCTCTCAACCTGCCTCTTCCCCTTTGATAAATCCGTTGACCCTGGCCTGAAATTCCTCCCAATCTGCCGTCAGCTTCTCCAGATACAGGATACCGGCTGCCGTCAGATGATAGTACTTCCGGGGAGGCCCCTCGGACGATTCCCGCAGGTAAGTCTCGAAATAATGCTCGTTGGTGAGCCGCTTAAGCAGCGGATAAATCGTGCCCTCATTCACGTCAATGACCTCCGAAACTTCCTCGACAAGCTCATATCCGTACATATCCTTTCGCCGCACGGATTCCAGAACGATCAGTTCCAGCACTCCCTTTTTAAATTGTGGATTCATAGCATCCCTCCCTGTGGCGCGCAGACACCCCTGCGGCCTGTCAGCATGATCCGTCTTCCCCTGTGATTGCCTTTCTGGTATTATATTAAACCTACTACTATGCAATGTCAAGTACTAATTTCTTTAAAATACCCTCAATGAAAAAGGTATACACGGTTGTTCCTTTGTTCACTGAGGGCAGTCCTAAGGGTTACCGGCGATTCTTTGTATTTTACATCCGCGCTTCCATCAGACTGCTGGACGCATACCGTCGCAGCCCCCGATAGAATACCGCCGCCGCGGCCACCGACAGCAGACAGGCATATCCAAGCACCGTGAGCAGCATCCCGGCATCAAACCTGACAAGAATATGTACCGGATGATAAACCACCATCCCTACCGGCATGACGAAATACAACAGAAATCTCGAAATCCCTCGAAAGATCCCGTCCGGATAAGTGGCAAAGCTGACCAGACCCATTATCATCTGTCCCGACAGCATATCGACCCGCACAAACCAGAACGACAGGCTCCCCAGAAGCACGGCAAACGCCGTCAAAATAATCATCCCCGTCACAACAAACAACAGGCTCATCATAAACCCTCTCACACCGAGTCCGCCTGCCGCTAACAGGATCACGCCGTATAACAGATCTCCGATGGCGGAGATATCCGTAGCGGACGTCATCACACCAAGCAGCACACTCTTCGGCTGTACCAGGTAAGAATCCAGCTTACCGCTGACGATCAGTTCCGGCAGAGAATAGACCCTTGCAAACAGAATATGTGACAGTCCGAAGGAAGCCGCCGTCAGTCCCCACAGCAATATCACTTCCCGCATCGTGTAGCCGCCGATGTCCTCCCGCAGCCTGAACAGGATAAACCACTGGATCAGAATGGACCCATTGTTCAATATCATAAAAGTGACATTCGTCAGAAAGGTGACCTTATTGAGCATCTCCCTCATAATATTATATTTCACGGAGAGCATACATACTCTCACCTGATTTTTAACCGCCGTTAACATACAGCTTCTTTACCCCCTTTCTGTATATAAAGAACATCAACCCGCACCCGGCCGCCAGATACAACGCCTGCACCGCCAGGATCTCTATGCATTTTTCCGGACCGAAATCTACAATCAGCTTGGCCGGGCCATAGCACACCGGATAAATCGGCGTTAACTTGAAAAATGCCTGTGCGGTCCGCGGAAAAATCTCCAACGGAAAGATCGTACCCACCACCAGCAGCAGCTTATCATACAGCCAGCGAAACGGTGTGGCATCCTCGATCCAGAAAGAAAGCAGGCTGATGCAGATCTGCAGGACCGCGTTGATGGTCAGCCCCAGTATAATGCAGACTACCATCGCCGGCACCGTAATGATCTTAAATGCCGGAACCGGACCCACCAGCACCGTGCCGATCACCACCGCCAGACCGGCAAACATGGGCAGTCTGACACTCCACTCTCCGGTGTATTTTGCCAGGATATACAGTGTGTAGTGATAGGGCTTGTTCATCAGATAGGCGATATTGCCGCCCCGGATATCCGTCTTCACCTGCCGTGCCACCGCACTGGCATTAGAGCCGAACCACATCATTTCCGTCATCATCACATACCAGATCATCTGCTCCTTAGAGTACCCTGCAATCAGCTCCCCAGGCTCTTGATACATATAATCCCAGAGTTTGATAAAAATAAAGATAAACACAAAATACCCAAAGAATCCCAGCGCGATATTCGCCGCATACTGCAGATTCTCCATCAAAACCGACCGGTAAATTACCCTGTATTTGCGCCACTTTTTCCCGTTCAAAACGCCCGTCTTAGAAACTGCGTTCTTCTCCTGTCCGCTCATCCTGCTGCCATCCTCCCTCAACAGACCATGCCTGCAAAATCCAATCTATTCCTGTCTAATCTTGCCTCTTCCTGCCTGATCCTGTTTATCCCTGTCCATTCCCTGCCTGTTCCGTCAGATCCTTTCCCTCCGCCTTATAGATATTCATTATGATATTCTCCAGCGGTACATTGGAAATATTGATATCCTCCACGGCTTCCGCATTGATCTGCCGCAGCGCGTCGCTGATCGCAATCACTGCAGTATCCACTTCCAGTCTGGCATTCGTCCCCTTCTGTTTCAGTACCGTGATCCCTTCCACCTGCGGCAGCGCCGTCTCCTCCTGCATCTTGACCTCCACGATCTTCTTATGCAGGTAGTGATACTTCAAATGCTCCATGGAATCGTCCAGCACGATCTGCCCCGCGTTCACGATGATAATCCTCTTACAGAGCTTCTCGATATCCCCCACGTCATGGCTGGTCAGGAAAATCGTGGTATTACACTCCCGGTTCATCTGTTTGACCAGAGAACGAACTGACTCCTTCACCACCGGATCCAGCCCGATCGTCGGTTCATCCAGGAAAAGCACCTGCGGCTTATGAATCAGGGACGCCACGATCTCACACCGGATCCGTTGTCCCAGCGAAAGATTCCGTACCGGCGTATTGATAAACTCTCCCAGCTCGAAACGTTCCGCCAGCTCTCCGATCCGCTTCTCCGTCTCGTTCTCCGTAATATCATAGATCGCGCCGAAGAAACGGAAATTATCATACGGCGTCAGATGTGTCCAGAGCTGTTCCTTCTGCCCAAACACCGTCCCGATCTGATAGGCCAGCTGTCTGCGCTGTTTCGCCGGATCAATTCCCAGCACCTCCACCCGGCCGCCGTCCGGATAAAGAATGCCTGTCAGCATCTTGATCGTAGTGCTCTTCCCCGCACCGTTAGGCCCGATAAACGCTAACATCTCCCCCTCGTCGACCCCGAAGGAAACCTCCCTTACCGCTCTGACTTCCTCCGTCCGCGGCCGCAGAATCGCCTGCACACTGCCCCGCAGTCCCTTTTCCTTCCTTCTTACCCGAAATGTCTTTGATAACGCTTCCACTCTGATTGCCTGCATAACGCTCTCCTCCCTCACCAATCCTTTAGAAACCCTGCTATGACAAAAAAGAACCGCCTGTTCCATACACCTAAGTGTATCTCCCATGCGGTTCTCCTATCTGCAATCCTGATTCCCGCATAGCCAAATAAGACTTCCCGTCTTACGGCCATGCGCTTCGTCGGCTTATGCCGCCCTCAGGCTGTGACCGTAATCTGAAAAATCTGCTGCATAGAAATCATGACCATAAACAGACCCTGATTGATCTTATTCATAATTAACTCCATTCCGAAGCGTCGCAAATTCTGACTGAACTTGTTCGGTTTGTTGAACTAAATTGCTCATCAGAGAATTTATGCAACCTTTAATCCTCGCTTCAAATACTTTTCTAATAATTGCAACAATTGGACACGTTCAGCACCATAAACGCTCAAACCCGGCCGAACGACTTCAAATTTTCAGATAGCATATCACAGCAATCGGCATCTGTCAAACACTATTTTAATTCTTATCATGAATCTCGCCATGCAGTTCCTGCAGCGACTTCACCTCGCTGCTGCTGTGGGTCCTTAGATAATGGATCCCTTCTGCCGCCGATTTGGCCGCCGCCACCGTAGTGATATAGGGCGCCTTCGCCTTGATCGCCGCCTTGCGCAGATAGCTGTCGTCATGCACGCTGTCCTTGCCCACCGGTGAATTGATGATCAGGTCAAAATCGCCGTTGGTGATCATATCCCCCACGTTTGGCCGCCCTTCATAGAGCTTCTTCGCCTTCGTCGCCGGAATCCCTGCCGCCGTGATCAGATTATAAGTGCCTTCCGTGGCCACAATCTGGAATCCATCCTCTGCCAGGCTGCCGGCCACTTCCACGACTTCATCCTTATCCTTCTTGTTGACGGAGATCAGCACTTTTCCCGCAAGCGGCAGCTTCGACTGCACCGCCTCCTGCGCCTTGAAAAAGGCTTCGCCGTAGGATCGGGACAGTCCCAGCACTTCTCCGGTAGAGCGCATTTCCGGCCCCAGGATCGGATCCACTTCCGGGAACATATTGAAGGGGAAGACCGCCTCTTTTACCCCATAATTGGGAATCACCTGCTCCTTGAGATCCTGGATCGGCGACGGCCGTCCTGTCAGCTCCGCCGTGATAATGTCCGTTGCCAGCGGCACCATGCGGATATTGCAGACCTTGGACACCAGCGGCACGGTGCGGGACGCTCTGGGATTGGCTTCCAGCACGAAAACCTTGCCGTTCTCGATGGCATACTGCATATTCATCAGTCCCTTGACATGCATCTCCTCCGCGATCTTCCGCGTATACTCCTTGATGGTCTCCACGCTCTCCTCCGGGATATGCACGGAAGGAATGATGCAGGCCGAATCGCCGGAATGAATCCCGGCAAGCTCGATATGCTCCATCACCGCGGGCACGAATGCATGGGTACCGTCGCTGATCGCATCCGCCTCGCACTCCAGCGCATGATTCAGGAAGCGATCGATCAGGATCGGACGATCCGGCGTCACACCCACTGCTGCGTTCATATATTCTCTCATGCTGTCGTCGTCATAGACTACTTCCATCCCTCTGCCGCCCAGCACATAGGAAGGACGCACCATAACCGGATACCCTATCCTTGCCGCGATGGCAAGCGCTTCCTCCACCGTGGTGGCCATCCCCGATTCCGGCATGGGAATCTCCAGCTTCTCCATCATGGCGCGGAACTGGTCGCGATCCTCCGCCAGATCGATCACTGCCGGCGGCGTACCCAGTATCTTCACGCCGTTCTTTTCCAGCTCGGAAGCAAGGTTAAGCGGTGTCTGCCCGCCGAACTGCGCGATCACGCCAAGCGGTTTCTCTTTGTTATAGATACTTAACACATCTTCCAAGGTCAACGGCTCGAAATACAGCTTGTCCGAGGTGTCATAGTCGGTGGACACCGTCTCCGGGTTGCAGTTGACGATGATCGTCTCAAAACCAAGCTTTTTCAGGGCCATCGCCGCGTGAACACAGCAGTAGTCGAACTCGATGCCCTGGCCGATCCGGTTGGGGCCGCCACCCAGGATCATGATCTTCTTCCTGTCCTCGTTGATCGGGTTCTGATCCGGCGCGTTGTAGGTAGAATAGAAGTAAGCGCTGCTCTGTGTGCCGCTCACATGCACACCCTCCCAGGCTTCTTCCACACCCAATGCCAGACGGCGGTTTCTGATCTCCGCCTCCGGAATCTCCAACAGCTGACTCAGATATTTATCGGCAAATCCGTTCTTCTTGGCCGTGATCAGCATCTCATCCGGCATCTGCAGCGTACCTGTCCTGCCCTTATACTGCAAAATAGCTTCCTCTTCCTCCACCAGCTCCTTCATCTGCTCGATAAAATATGCCTTTACCTTCGTGATCTCGTGGATCTCCTCCACCGTCGCGCCTTTTCTGAGCGCCTCATACATCAGGAAATGCCGCTCGCTGGAAGGGGTGATCAGCCGTCTTAACAGCTCTTCCTTCGACAGGGTATCAAAATCCTTCGCATGACCCAGACCATACCGTCCCGTCTCCAGAGAACGGATGGCCTTCTGGAAAGCCTCCTTGTAAGTCTTACCGATACTCATGACCTCGCCCACGGCGCGCATCTGGGTGCCCAGCCTGTCCTCCACGCCTTTGAATTTCTCGAAAGCCCAGCGGGCGAACTTGATCACCACATAATCACCGTCCGGCACATATTTGTCCAATGTACCGTATTTTCCACAGGGGATATCTTTCAGGGTAAGCCCTGCCGCCAGCATGGACGATACAAGGGCGATGGGGAAGCCCGTAGCCTTGCTTGCCAGCGCGGAAGAGCGGGAAGTACGGGGATTGATCTCGATCACGATGATCCGGTCCGACACCGGGTCATGGGCAAACTGCACATTGGTGCCGCCGATCACCTGCACCGATTCCACAATCTTGTAAGCCTGCTCCTGCAGCCGCTTCTGGCACTCCTCCGAGATCGTCAGCATGGGCGCGGAACAGAAGGAATCGCCGGTGTGAACTCCCAGCGGGTCGATATTCTCAATAAAACATACGGTGATGATATTGTTGTCCGCATCCCGCACCACTTCCAGCTCCAGCTCTTCCCAGCCGAGGATCGACTCCTCCACCAGAACCTGTCCCACCAGACTGGCCTGTAAGCCTCTGGCGCAGACCACCTGCAGCTCTTCCCTGTTATAGACGAGGCCGCCGCCGGCGCCGCCCATGGTGTAGGCCGGACGCAGCACCACCGGATACCCCAGCTTCTCGGCGATGGAAAGGGCCTCCTCCACGGAATAAGCCACCTCACTGCGGGCCATCTCAATGCCCAGCGCGTCCATGGTCTTCTTGAACTCGATGCGGTCCTCGCCCCGCTCGATGGCATCCACCTGCACCCCGATGACCTTTACATTGTATTTCTCCAGAACACCTGCCTTATGTAATTCCGCACACAAATTAAGCCCGGACTGGCCTCCCAGATTCGGAAGCAATGCGTCGGGGCGTTCTTTTGCAATGATCTGTTCCAGCCGTTCTACATTGAGCGGCTCAATATAGGTCACATCCGCCGTCTCCGGATCCGTCATGATGGTAGCCGGATTGGAATTGACCAGCACGATCTCGTACCCTAATTTGCGGAGCGCTTTACAAGCCTGTGTTCCCGAGTAATCGAACTCACAGGCCTGCCCGATAATGATCGGGCCTGAACCGATGATCAGCACCTTATGAATATCTGTTCTGCGTGGCATACATGTCCTCCATTCTTATCTTTGCGTACCTACTTTGTGCGATTCTGATTTCGTTGTCGTTCCCCATTCTATCATTATAGATATGGCGGTGTCAATTCAGTTCTTCGAATCGCCGCTGCACCAAATATACTCGAAGTTCTCAATACTTTCCTTCCCCGTGACTGCCCAAAACTTCCCTTATTTGGATGTGATGTCCGAAAGTTCCAGCACCTGCGCAAATACGCCGCACTTGATACATTTCATTTCCCATGCCCCTTCATCCCCATTTCACACTAAGTGTATAACAAAAAACACCGTTTTTCAACAAAATAACGGTGTCGGTTTACGTCACAAATTCTATTATTGCGAGCGCACAGCACCGAGATTGTAAAGCCAAAAAAAGCGTGCTACAATAAAAAACATATAACAAACATGAAATTTTTCACGGTATACAAAAGGAGATATCCCGCTATGAACAACCCAAACGATCTGGCAGCCCTGTGCCGAAACCATCTCGTCTACATCCAGACCCATAATTTCCCCGACCCTGACGCGATCGCCTCCGCCTATGGCCTGCAAAAGCTGCTCGCGCTGTACGGGGTGGAGTCCCGGCTATGCTATGACGGGCGTATTGACAAGCTGAGCGCCTCCAAGATGCTGGATGCGTTCCAGATTCAGATGTCCCCCTACGAAAAACTGCGCGCCGACATGCTGGAAACAGACCCGATCATCTACGTAGATACCCAGAAGCACGGCGGAAACGTGACGGATTTCATCGGCGACGAGGTGGCCTGTATCGACCATCACCCGACCTTTGTTCCCATGACATACCAGTATCAGGATATCCGCATCACCGGCGCCTGCTCTTCCCTGATCGCAGAATATTACGCGCTTTCAGGCAATATACCGGACAAGGATACGGCCACTGCGCTGCTCTATGGATTGAAAATGGACACCCTCCAGTTCACCAGAGGCGTGACAGACTTCGATATCCGGATGTTCGCCTTCCTGTTCCCTCACTGTGACCAGGAGAAGCTGTCCGATTTAGAAAGAAACAACATGGAATTTTCCGATCTGAAAGCCTACGGGGCTGCGATCGAAAATATAGAGATTTATGATAAGACCGGTTTCTCCTGCATCCCCTTTTCCTGCCCGGATGCATTGATCGCGATCCTGTCAGATTTCATCCTCTCTCTGATCGAGGTGGAGGTAGCGGTCGTGTTCTCTTTCCGCGCAGACGGCGTCAAGCTGTCCGTTCGCTCGGAGGATCCGGATATCCACGCCGGCAATCTGCTCCACGAAGCCTTAAAAGATGTGGGAAGCGGCGGCGGACACGCCTCCATGGGCGGCGGGCTGATCAACAACGACCGCCTGCCGGAACTGGGAAACTTCCCCAAAGATTCGATACGAAATCTGTTTCTAACTGTTCTGGGCAGCCGCTGAACGGCTGCCTGTTCTTTACTCAAATGCCCCTTCAAACTGGGCCTGCTGCATCTGAAAGTACTCCCCGCGCCTTCTCATCAGCTCCTCGTGGCTGCCCTGCTCGGCGATGCGGCCGTCTTTTACCACCAGGATCAGATCCGCATGACGGATCGTGGAAAGCCTGTGGGCGATCACGAAGCAGGTCTTGTCCGCCATCAGGCTGCGCATGGCCTTCTGGATCTGCATCTCCGTGCGGGTATCCACATTGGAAGTAGCCTCATCCAGAATCAGCATCCGGGCATCGGAAAGCATGGCTCTTGCGATGGTCAGAAGCTGTCTCTGCCCCTTGGAGATATGCACGCCGTTGTCGGAAAGCTTTGTCTGGAAGCCCTCCGGCAGCTTCTCGATATAGGAATAGATCATGGCCGCTCTGGCCGCCTTTTCCACCTCTTCCATCGTAATGTTCTCTCTGCCATAGACAAGATTCTCGTAGATCGTCCCCTGGAAAAGCCAGGCGTCCTGCAGCACCATGGTATAGGCGTTCCGCAGGCTGTCCCGCCTGATCTCATAGGTGTCCTGGTCATCCAGCAGGATCGCACCCTCTTCAATATCATAGAACCGCATCAGAAGATTGATGACCGTGGTCTTGCCCGCACCCGTCGGCCCCACGATGGCAATTTGCTGCCCGGCTTTCGCATGCAGATTAAAATCCTTCAGGATCTGCTGTCCCGGCTGATAGCCAAAGGAAACGTCCCGCAGCAGCACATCCCCATAGACTTCCTTAAGAATCCGCGCCTGCTCTGCATCGGGCTTTTCCGGAAGCTCGTCCATCAGCCGAAACACCCGCTCCGCCGCCGCAAAGGCAGACTGGAACTCCCCGATGATATTGGCCGCCTCATTGACCGGTCCCGAGAACTTACGGGAATACTGCACGAAGGACGAAATATCACCGATCCCGATGCCGCCCCGCAGATACAGCAGCGACCCAAACACGCTGATCAGCGCCAGGGACGTGTTGTTCATAAAGTTCACGGAAGGCCCGGCCAGTGTTCCATAGTACTCCGCCCTGGTATTCGCCTCCACCGTCTCTTCATTCTTCCGGTCAAAAGCCCCGATCACCTGCTCCTCCCTGCCATAAGCCCGGATCGTCTTCTGCCCGTTAATCATCTCCTCCACCATGCCGTTCAGTTCTCCGATCTTCTTCGATCTGATCCGGAAAAGCGGCCTGGAATGACTGACAATAAACTTCGTAAGCAGCATGGACACCGGCAGCGTCACAGCGAAAATCAGCACCATCTTCGGTGCGATGGACAGCATCATAACCAGCGAAAAAAGCACCGTGATCACACTCTGCATAATCTGCAGGAAATCATTGGAAAGCGACTGGTTTACCGTATCAATATCGTAAGTGATGACACTGATAATGTCCCCCGTGGAATACTCGTCAAAAAAGGAAACCGGCAGCCGGGAAAGATTCTCAAACACGTCTTTCCGCATCTGGTAAATAATCCGCCTCGTCAGATAAATCGTCAGCAAAGACAACAGATAGGATAAAACGGCCGAGATCACATAGAGGACTGCCATCCAGCCCGTATAGTAGAACACTTTCTCAAAGTCCACGCCGCCTGCCCGTATGCCGATGGCGTCGATGGCCCGTCCGGAAAGCCTCGGTCCCAGAAGCGCCAGCACATTGGATGAAAACATCAGCGCTACGCCTGCCGCGATCAGCAGATGGTAGTGGCTCAGATAACGCCATAGCCGAAACAGCAGATATTTCTTCTTACCTTTCATCGCCCGATGCCTCCTCCCTCTGCCCCATCTGCAGCTCATAGATCATCTGATATGCCGCACAGCTCTGCAGAAGCTCCCCATGGGTACCGTAACCGATGCATCTGCCGTCCTCGAGTACCAGGATGTGATCCGCCCCCTGAATGGAACTGATGCGCTGGGCAATGTTGATCGTCGTCGTATTCCGAAAATGCTGCCCCAGCTCCTTACGCAGCTTTGCATCCGTCCTGTAATCGAGAGCCGAAGAAGCATCGTCCAGAATCAGGATCTCTGGCTTCGCCGCCAACGACCGGGCGATCATGATGCGCTGCTTCTGCCCGCCGCTCAGGTTGTTGCCGCGTACTGCGATCCTGGCGTCCATATCGCCCTCCTTTTCCCGAATAAAAGCCTCCGCCTGGGCGTATCCGGCCGCCTCCCTGATCTGTTCTCTGGAAAATCCCCGGAAAAAGTCGATGTTTTCCTCCACCGAAGCCGCCATCAGATAATCGTTCTGAAATACCACCCCGAACATGGACCGCAGCTCAGGATAAGGAATGGTGTCAATCCGCCTGCCGCCGATCCATATGCTCCCCTCATCCACATCATAAAACCGCAGAAGCAAATTGACGATTGTGCTCTTGCCGCTGCCGGTGGCGCCGATGATTCCCAGACTTTCTCCCCTTTTCAACGTGAAACTGATATGGGAAAGGTGATCGCCCTTCCCGTTGTAGGAAAAGCTTACGTCACGAAATTCCAGTATCGGGCTGTTCTTCCCTGATCCTTCCTCCACAGAATGAGGAGACGTCTGTGCCTCTGCCTGCTCTGGCAACTCTACGGCTGGCCGAGTCGATACCTGCATCGCTTCCGGCTCCTCCAGCACTTCATTGATACGGCCAAGCGACGCCATCCCCTTGGAACACATAACAAAAATCCTGGTAATGCCCAGCATGGCATTCAATATCAGAATAAAATAACTTAAAAAGGCAATGATCGCACCCGGTCCTGTCTCTCCCTTCTGCACCAGATACGCACCGGCGATGATCACGGCCGTCAGCCCCAGATTCAGCACCAGCGTAGTGGCCGGCCCGCTGGCAGAAGATATCCGTCCGGCCTTCTGCTCAATCTTAGCCAGCTCCTCATTCACCTCGTCAAACCGCTCCCGTTCATAATCCGTCCGTGAGAGCGCCCTGATCACTCTGACCCCGGTAATATTTTCCTGCAGGACGCGTACCATCTTGTCCAGGATCTTCTGCTGCCTTGCGTACACCGGAATGCTGAATTTCGTCACCACCCATACGATCAGGATGATAAAAGGCAGCGCCGCAGCCAGCACGGACGCCAGCTTCGGCTCCATCGTCATGGTGATCAGCATACCGCCGGTCAACAGAATCGGCCCCCGCACTCCCAGACGCTGCACCCGCGCCAGCATCCTGTTTACATGGTAAGTGTCTGAAGTCAGCCTGGATACCGCCGAGGACACGGTGATCTCATCCATCTGCCTGGCGCTCAGACAGGTGATCTTCGTAAAGAGATCATGCCGCAGCTGTCTGGTCATCCCGCCCGCCGATACCTCCGCCATGCGGTTCGCCCGCACATTCGTAGTCACGGAGATAACGGCGCATCCGATCATCACCCCGCCCCGCCAGAAGATCTGAGACACTTCCCCCGTCGGGACAATATCATCGATAATCTTCGCCAACAAGGAAGGGATCAGCAGATCCATCATGGAGGCTGCAAATTTCAGGAACAGTGTCAGCAGCATAAATGCGCCGTATGGTCTTATGTATCTTAAGAGAATCTTCATGCGTCCGTATCCTTTCGGGCAGTCTGTCTGGCGTCCTCCGCCCTGTATTTTATCATAATCTTCCGGGCGGCTTTTTTCAAGAAACCGGCATATCTTTTCCCGCCCTACTCCCCGGACACCTGTGTTCCATCCGCCTTCATATGGTACTTATCCTTATAGATCAGCTGCGAGATCGGCACCAGTTCATATCCTTTATCCTGCAGTCCCGTAATCACGGCATCCAACGCGTCAGCCGTATACTTGGCTCCGTTATGCATTAAGATAATTGATCCGCTTTTTAGTTTATCAGATTCCACCACGCGCTTGACAATATCGTCCACCCCGTAGTCTTTCCAGTCAAGAGAATCAATCGACCACTGAATCGGATAATAGTTACATTCCTGGATATTATTTATGACATGATTGTCATAATCGCCGTAGGGCGGCCGGAATAGGAACATCTCATATCCTGTCAGTTCCTGCACCTTGGTATGTACTTTCATCAGTTCTTCCTGACACTGTTCGTCGGAGAGCTGGGACATATTCTTGTGATTCTCGCTGTGGTTACCCAGATCATGGCCTGCTGCCAGAATCGCCTTCACATCTTCGGGATAGTTCTCCACCCATCCCCCGGTCATGAAGAAAGTCACCTTCACGTCATGTTCCTCAAGCGTCTTAAGAATGCGTCCCGTATCCTCATTCCCCCATGCCGCATCAAAGCTGAGCGCCACCTGCTTCTTATCCGTCTCCACACAGTAGATGGGCAGCTCCCTGCCGCCTACGGAACTGCTGACCGTGATGGAATCCGGCAGATGTCTGCTCACGCCCTGAATCAGGGCAATCGTCGCCAGCGCAAAGGCCGCCGATTTTGCCACCTGCACACAGACGCTTTTGATAAAATTCTGTTTCATCTTTTCCTCCTTGGTGACAGGAATCTCCTGCGACGCACAGCTGCAGTACTGTCCACAGCCCCTCTGACGCTGTCGTTCTGCCGTCCAGGCGTCCACCTGCTCCTGTCTGGGCCATGTCTCTTCTCTTCTATTATGATGCGACGCTTCTCCCTGTATCTTCCTCTCCAGCTCGCACATGGCCAGTTTCATCTTATCGTTCCAGCTTTTACCGTTTCCATGCATAATGATACCCTGCATACTGTTGTTACTAAAATATATGCAGGGCAGCTTATCCATTACGATACTTTTCTTTAGGACCTCCGCGTCGGAATTGCTGCTCGCCGGCAGGACATTTCCTTACGGCAGTCTCTTCCCTGCCGCCAGATACAGCTCGTACCATTCTTCTCTGGTCAGCTCCACATCACTCGCTTTGCAGATCTCCCGGATACGTTTCTCATTCACACTGCCCACGATGGTCTGAATTCCCGCCGGATGGCGCAGGATCCATGCCGTCGCAACCGCATTGGCTGTCACGCCGTATTTCTCCGCCAGCCGATCCATAACCTGATTGAGCTCCGGAAATTTCTCATTACCAATAAATACGCCCTCAAACATGCCATACTGGAAGGGTGACCATGCCTGCAGCCTGATCTTCTGCAGCCGGCAATACTCGATCACGCTGCTTTCCCTGACGCAGCCCGCATCGTTATGGATGTTGACATTAAATCCTGCATCGATGGAAGGACAGTGGGCGATGGAGAACTGTATCTGATTCACACAGACCGGCTCGTCCAGGCAGCTGTTTAACAACTCGATCTGCATGGGATTGTGGTTGCTCACACCAAAGCTTCTCACCTTCCCTTCCTTCTTCAACAACCGGAAAGCCTCTGCCACCTCCTCCGGCTCCATCAGCGCATCCGGGCGGTGCAGCAGCAGAATATCGATATACTCCGTTTGGAGCCTTTTCAGACTGGCTTCCACGCAGGACAAGATATGCTCCCTGGAAAAATCAAAGCAACAGCCGGGGCGAATGGCGCATTTCGTCTGTATCATCATCTTTTCTCTGTTCCTGCCCGCCATAAGCCTGCCAAACACAGCCTCCGCTTCTCCGCCGGCATAGATATCCGCATGGTCAAAGAAGTTAATCCCTTCCTCCATGCAGGCGTCGATCAACGCGCCGGCTTTCTTTTCGTCCTGTAATCCCGTCAGCCTCATGCATCCCAAACCGATGGCAGATGCCTGCGGCAGCTCATCGTTAATTTTTAACATTTTCATTGTAGTATTCTCCTTATCCGGGCATCCATACCCCATATCAGCATACAGTTACTTCTATCGTAAAGCTTCATCTTACTCAGCCTGCCGCTTGGCAGGCCGCATGGCCAGCCAGCGATCCAGCTTTGTGAGTGCGCGCACATAGATGCGGACCGCAGCTTTCAGATTATAAAGAGACTCCGCTTCATCAACGCCGTGACAGTTCCCATGCCCTTCCGGCAGGCCCAGGACGCTGTTGTCCCGGCTCATACTCGGTCCGAATGCCACCGCATTGGGAATATGCCTGGCATAGGTCCCGCCTCCCATGACATACGCTTCCTCCGTCTGTCCGGTCTCCGCTTCCCAGGCCGACATCAGCGTCTGGACGAAAGCGTCGTTCTTTTCACGATAATAGGGCGGATCGTCCGTCACCTTCTTTACGGAATACCCTGCCTGTACCGCTCTTTCCTGCAGCTTCTCCATAAATTGTTCCCGCCTGACCGTAACCGGGTAACGGATATCCAGCACAAGCCCAATCCGGCCTTCTGTCAGTGACAATACCCCGGCGTTGCAGGTCAGCCTGCCGGAGATTTCATCTTCACATGCAATGCCAAGTCCTTCTCCGTATCCGTCCGAGGATGCCTCCTGCAGGAAAATAACCGCCCGCCGTTCCTCTTCTCCCAAGTCCTCCGCAAGCAGTCTGTCTGCCAGAACGCCGATCGCATTCACGGTATTGTCGGGCGATGCCGCGTGGCCGCTGATCCCTTTCCCATGTATCCCTGTCTCCCTGCCCGCCAGTGACAGCACGGCCTCCGCTTTTTCCGGCACGATGTTACAGGCTGTCCCGCCTTCCAGATGAATGAATTGTCCCGACGCTTTTATCGTCTCCAATTCTACACGGCAGATACCCTTTTCCCCACAACAAACCGGAAATCTGCAGTCTGCCACAAAAGAGTGATCCGGCACGGGACAGTTTCTGACATAATACCTGACATCCTCCATATCAACTTCTTCCCGAACGCCAAGAATCTGCCGCACCCGAATATTTTCAAGCATCTTGTTCTCCTTGCACCAGCGCATCGCATAGTACACCGCGATTGCCGGCCCCTTATTATCCTGCACGCCCCTGCCGATGAGAAAACCGTCTTTCCTCTGCAGGGAAAATGGCGTGTATATCCACTCTCCTTCTGCAGGCACCACATCCAGATGATTCCAGATACCGATTTCCTTGTCTGCACTGCCCATCGTGATAGACAGACAATGATCCCCATGACGGACCACCTCCATACCGTCCCGGCGGGCAAATTCCGCCATCTGCTCCATAACCCCGCTGCATTCTTCCACATGCCGGCCATCCGCCACGCTCTCGAATCCCACCAGCGCGCCAATGTCCTCGATCATCTGCGCTTCCTTCTCCTCCAGCCAAACAGCAAGCTTATCCATATCTTCTTTTCCTTTCTTCCCTTCTCATATGCCGATACCATATATAATCTTATCATACCTTCTTTCATACCTTCTGGCAACCGTATAAGAAACAGTCTGTCTGACAATCACAAGTATACAGCCGGCCCGGATCCACCGCACCGGCTGCAATCTCCTCTTGACATTTTCCCGCAAACCAGTACAATATGAGATAATCTTTACTGACAAGACAGTTGACTATACACATGTGTCGCGATTCCATATAACTTCGCAAAGTACAGTCGATTCGGTGTAAACCGTCAACTGAATTTCTCCGAAAGGAAGCAAACAACCATGAAAGAATTTCTGCAACGCAAAAATATCATCTTCTCCTTCAAGCGATACGGTGTGGACTGTCTGGGCGCCATGGCCCAGGGTCTGTTCTGCTCACTTCTGATCGGTACGATCATCAAGACGCTGGGACAGCAGACCGGATTGGAATATCTGGTGACCATCGGTTCCTATGCCGCCGCTGCATCCGGCCCCGCTATGGCTATCTCCATCGGATTCGCCCTCCAGGCTCCGCCGCTGGTACTCTTTTCCCTGGCAGCCGTGGGCGGCGCATCCAATGAACTGGGCGGTGCCGGCGGACCGTTAGCCGTGCTGATTATCGCCATTCTGGCTGCGGAATTCGGCAAATTGGTCTCCAAGGAGACGAAGATCGATATTCTCGTCACCCCCTTCGTAACCATCTTCACAGGCGTTGCACTCTCTACGCTGCTGGCGCCCGGCATCGGCGCAGCTGCCAGCTCTGTTGGGCAGCTGATCATGTGGGCCACCGACCTGCAGCCCTTCCTGATGGGCATGATCGTGTCCGTGCTGGTGGGCATCGCCCTGACTCTTCCCATTTCCTCCGCGGCTATCTGTGCCGCCCTCTCCCTGACCGGGCTGGCCGGCGGCGCTGCCGTGGCCGGCTGCTGCGCGAACATGGTGGGCTTCGCGGTGATGAGTTTCCGCGAGAATAAATGGGGCGGCCTGATTTCCCAGGGTCTGGGCACTTCCATGCTGCAGATGGGCAATATTGTCAAAAACCCCCGAATCTGGATTCCGCCCATTATCGCCTCCGCCATCACCGGCCCCATCGCCACCTGCTTCTTCAAGCTGCAGATGAACGGCACCCCCGTTTCCTCCGGCATGGGTACCTGCGGCCTGGTAGGACAGATCGGCGTTTATACCGGCTGGGTAAACGACATCGCCGCAGGCACGAAAACCGCGGTCACCGCCTTTGACTGGATCGGACTTATTATGATCAGCTTCCTGCTGCCCGCTGTCATCTCCGTCCTGGTATGCAACCTCCTGCGCAGGATCGGATGGATCCGCGAAAATGACTTAACGCTGGATTAACCGGCAGCCCGGATTGTTGTAAACGCCCGAAAAAATGTCATGAAAAAGCAGGTAAATTTTGTATTTCCCTCTTTACAAAAAGAAGCAAATGCCGAGATAATATATAGAGAAGCGTTATTTTATCAAGATAACTTTGTCTTCTCAGAACAGTTCCCAGAATAGGATTTATTTATGGCAGAACTTTTATACACAATAAGAGACATGGAAGTCAGATTTATGTAGTTAAAGACATTGGATATTTCGCTTTTGATCCTGCCTGAGTTTCCGCATATGGATCTGGCTGGAATCGGAATCAGGAATGTACTGTGCTTTGGCTGCAACACATGGAGGGCGATTGATATGGGTATTGGAGTAAATGGTTTAAATTCAGGGCTTAATGACACGTATTCTGCTCTGTTGGGTGGAGGAGCCGGTTCCGGTGAGGTTGGCGGTGCATCACTACTGTCCGATTATGCATCTATCAAGAATGGCAGTTACGGCAAGATGATGAAGTCCTATTATGCCAAGGTGAAGGATGCCGAGGAAGAAGAAGGTTCTTCCAAGAACGGTTCCAAGGCAAAGGAGAAGGACGCTGCATCTGCCAGTGCGGCAAGGAAGTTCTATGAGACCGCCACAGGCATGAGCGCGCTTGATTACAGCGCTGACAATATCGATGAACTGTATGACAAGGTATCGGCTTTTGTCAAGGATTATAATTCCATGATGAAAGCGGCGTCCAAGAGCAATAACGGCGCTGTGAAAGCACAGGCGGATGCCCTGAATGACTATACGTATCAGAATTACAAGTTATTTGCCAAAATCGGAATCACGATGAACGCGGACCGCACCCTGTCCATCGATGAGGATACCTTTAAGAAAGTGAACGAGAAGACCGGTTCTACGACTGTGCCTACAGTGACCACGCTGTTCAAGGGCATCGGTTCTTTTGCAGACAAGGCAGCCGACAGGGCAAGCACGATCTACCGCAAAGCAGGAGAAGGGGAAGAAGTTACTTCCGCCAAGGCCAAATATGCCGGCAGTACAGGCAGTATTTCTTCCGGCGACAAGACGGACAGTTCCGATAAGGGTACGTCCAAGACCGCTAAGGATGCGGCTTCAGCGGCTTCCGCAAGCGCACTTTACAAGTCCGTTGAGAAGCTGGGCGCCATGATTATCGACGACAGCAACAAAGACAATGTATTCGACGTATTTTCAACACTTGTCAAGGATTACAATGAACTCCTGGAGGACACGGCCGACAGCAAGAATTCTAATGTAATCAAGCAGGCCGATTACTTAAAGAGTCTTGTGAGCAGCAATAAGAGCGCCTTTTCCAGACTGGGCGTCACCGTGAATTCCGACAAGTCACTGTCCATCGACGAGGAGAAGTTCATGGAAGCCGATATGAGCACGGTGAAGAGCCTTTTCAGCGGCGCATATTCCTTTGGCGAGAAGATGACAGACCGCATTAACCAGATTTACCGTTATGCAACCCAGGGCGATTCCCTGAATGGCCAGACTTACAACAGCCTGGGCGGCTACAGCGCTGCCGGTGTTGGTTCTACATTGGATACGGTAATGTAAATTCCTGTGAAAACAGCTGCCGCACAGATATGCTCCGTGCGGCAGCTTTTTTATTATTTCCTTTTTATCCGGCTTTCTTTTTATGCGAAAGGATTCTCTGTCGGGAAAGGAAGGCTCTTCGGCTGGTTGTAACCGATCTCGCTCACATCAACACCGATATACTTGAATACCTCATACAGCGCTTTGCCGAAATGGCCGAATGCAACTGCACCGTGGTGCGGGTAATTCTTCTCGATCAGCACGTGACGATAGAATCTTCCCATCTCCGGAATCGCGAATACGCCGATACCACCGAAGGACTTGGTTGCTACAGGCAGTACCTCACCCTCTGCCACATAAGCGCGCAGGATATTATCCGCTGAGCTCTGCAGACGATAGAATGTGATATTACCGGGAACGATATCACCTTCCAGTGTACCCTGTGTCACTTCCTCAGGCAGCGCTCTTGCCATGATCATCTGATACTCCATGCTGCACTTGGACAGCTTCTTGGAGCAGGTATTGCCACAGTGGAATCCCATGAAGGTATCCGTGAACTTGTAATCGAACTTGCCTTCGATCGACTCTTTGTACATATCCTTCGGAACGGTATTGTTGATATCAAGCAGTGTTACGATATCCTCGCTGACTGCCGTACCGATGAACTCGCTCAGTGCGCCGTAGATATCCACTTCACAGGATACCGGAATGCCTCTTCCTGTCAGACGGCTGTTCACATAGCAGGGAACGAATCCGAACTGTGTCTGGAATGCAGGCCAGCATTTTCCTGCGATCGCAACATACTCACGGTAACCCTTGTGCTCCTCCACCCAGTCAAGCAGTGTCAGCTCGTACTGTGCCAGCTTAGGCAGGATCGTAGGCTTGTTGTTGCCGTCTCCCAGCTCTTCTTCCATCTCTTTCACGATCTCCGGGATACGAGGGTCGCCTTCATGCTTGTTGAAAGCCTCGAACAGATCCAGCTCGGAGTTCTCTTCAATCTCAACACCCAGGTTGTACAGCTGCTTGATCGGTGCGTTACAAGCCAGGAAGTTAAGCGGTCTGGGACCGAAGGAAATGATCTTTAAGCTGGACAGACCAGCGATTGCCCGTGCGATCGGCACGAACTCATGGATCATATCCGCACAATCTTCTGCGTCGCCTACCGGATATTCCGGGATATAAGCCTTCACGTTACGCAGCTTCAAGTTGTAGCTTGCATTCAGCATACCGCAGTAAGCATCGCCGCGGCCCTGGATCAGATTATCCTGAGATTCCTCGGCAGCCGCCACGAACATCTTCGGGCCGTCGAAATGCTTTGCCAGCAATGTCTCGGAAATTTCCGGACCGAAATTGCCCAGATATACGCAAAGTGCGTTACAGCCGTTGTCCTTGATATCCTTCAGAGCGTTCACCATATCGATTTCGCTCTCGATGATGCAGACAGGACACTCATAAATGTCAGACGCATCATACTTTGCCTGATATGCTTTTACCAGGGCTTCTCTTCTGTTCACTGCAAGGGATGCCGGGAAACAGTCACGGCTTACAGCTACAATACCAATTTTGACTTTCGGTAAATTGTTCATGTTCTTTATCCTCCTTTTACCGGGTTGACCGGTTTGATTACCTTGTTATAATTCCTGACAAAACTTCCTGCCGCCTTCTGACGGCATGCCATGCTGCACGAATGCAAAAGCGTTGCCGATACTATTCGCGGATATCCAGATTCTTACCTGTAAGGCCAATGTGCGCGCCGGCATCCAGACCGCCCTCCGCGTGACCGATCAGCCATTTGTTCTTCGCGGTGATCAGCTTATCTTCCCATCCGTCATGTTCCTCTGTAAGCGGACAGTTGGTGCCTGCCGGCAGTACAATTCCTACCTTGAACTGATTGTCTCCTACGCTGCAGGGTGCATAGTGCAATGTCGTCGCATAGATCTCCACCGCCGTTCCCGCCGGTACAAAAAACGCCTCCATCTTAGCCGTATCATAGGTGAAATCATCCGTGATATCCTGCTGCATCCCCAGAATCAATACCGCATCTGTGGCTGCCACGTTGATCTCCGAATTCCTATGGTACTCCGCCGCATTCAGCTTGTAGTTAACGCCGTTGCAATACCCAACCTGAATGGGCAGTTCGCCGAAGGTCTTCCTTTGCAGCTCTTTGGCCGTTGCGGTAGCTTCCAGCTCCGGAACGGACGGCTCATACGCTACCCCCTCAAAATCGGGCGTCTTCTTCAAAGCCTCCATAAGCGGTCCGAAGTCATACCCCTGCACGACTCTTCCATATTTACGGAACGCTTCGTCTGTGATCTTTTTAATCTCCATCTGTGATCCTCTCCTTTCTATCTATCATCCTATCGTCCACTATTTCTCATCTACCGCAGTCATCCGCCATTTATCATCCGCTGTCCGTCTTATACTGTCCTGCCCCTTTCCGGTATGGCCTGCTTTCTCCGCCTACCATGCCGGCTTTGCCTCTCCTTACCGGAACAGTACAGCTACGGATCTGCGAAAACCGCTACTGAATGATATCAAACAGCGCCTTGCAGGCCGGATAAATCTGCTTAAACTGCTGATACCTTGCCTCATATCTCTCCACAAGCTCTGCGTCCGGCTCTACCGTATCCACTACCTTCACGATCCTGGCCGCCGCTTCTTCCACATTCGCATACTCACCGCAGGCTACCGCCGCCAGCATCGCACCGCCCATTGCCGGGCCTTCCTCGCTCTCGATCACGTCCACTTTCAGGTTCATGATGTTGGCGATCATTTTCTTCCACAGAGGACTCTTCGCGCCGCCGCCGCAGATCTTCGTCCGCTCGATCTTAACGCCCAGAGACTTCGCAACTTCCAGAGAATCACGCAGTGCAAAGGCAACGCCCTCCAGAACCGCCTGCGTCATATCCGCCCTTGTAGTATCCATGGTCATGCCGATAAAAGTACCTCTGGCATTAGGATTGTTGTGCGGAGAACGCTCTCCCATCAGATAAGGCAGGAAATATACGTGGTTCTCACCCAGCTTATCATCCGTGATATCCTTCTGCTCCGTGCCGTAATCCGTGGTGCCGATGATATCGTCCATCCACCACTTATTACAGGAAGCCGCGCTCAGCATACATCCCATCAGATGATAATGGCCGTCCGCATGGGCGAATGCGTGCAGAGCGTTGAACTTATCCACGCCAAACTTATCCGAAGAAATGAAGATCGTACCACTGGTGCCCAGCGAAATATTACACATACCGTCTCCCACGGTACCTGTACCCACTGCTGCCGCCGCATTGTCACCGCCGCCGGCCGCCACCTTCACCGTCGCAGGAATGCCAAGTTCTTCAGCGATCTCCGGAAGCACTGTTCCGACCGTCTCATAACTCTCGAAGATCTTCGCCAGCTGTTCTTCCTTCACACCACAGATCTCGCACATTTCCTTTGACCAGCAGCGATTCTTCACGTCAAACAGCAGCATACCGGATGCATCCGATACGTCCGTGCAGTGAACGCCGGTCAGCTTATAGGCAATATAATCTTTCGGCAGCATGATCTTCTTAATTCTCGCGAAATTCTCCGGCTCCTTGTTCTTCACCCAGAGCACTTTCGGCGCGGTGAAACCGGTGAAGGAAATGTTCGCCGTGTAAGCCGACAATTTGTCCTTGCCGATCACATTATTCAGATAATCGCATTCTTCCGCGGTCCTGCCGTCATTCCACAAAATAGCCGGCCTGATCACCTGATCATTCTCGTCCAAAATTACCAGTCCATGCATCTGTCCGCCAAAGCTGATGCCTGCGATCTGACTCTTATCTACGTCTGCAATCAGCTCTTTGATGCCTGCCATACTCTGCTCATACCAGTCTTCCGGCTTCTGCTCCGACCAACCCGGATGCGGGAAGAACAACGGGTATTCCTTCGACACAATGTTCACGATCTTACCGCTTCCCTCCATCAAAAGAAGCTTCACGGCGCTGGTTCCTAAATCCACCCCAATATACAGCATGGTAATCCTCCTGTTCTTTATTTTCCTGAAATTATCCTCACGTTCCGGCCGCCTCCTGCCAGGCATATGAAATGAAATAATGTGCCTGGCTGTCCTCACGACCGTGCCCGTGCACGTTCCTGATAAATCCATCATAAACTCTGTCGCCCGGAAAATCAAGTACCTAAAATATTTTCGGGAATATACACAAATTACTGATCGCCGCTTTGGCTATTTCGTCAGAAGGCATTTTAGCAAATTGACTTGCCTGCCGCATTATGCTACGCTATATCCGTATTGCTGCATATTTAACACAGGAATCATCCGCAGGCAGCACAGTCACCTTGGAAAGGAATCCCGTTATGGCAACCCTCAAAGAAATCGCCGACCTGGCAGGCGTATCCCGCGGCACGGTGGACCGGGTCTTAAATCACCGCGGTTCCGTTAATCCGCAGACAGAGAAGAAGATCCTGGAGATCGTGCAGGCACTGGACTATAAACCCAACAAAGCCGGCATCGTTCTCGCCGCGCAGAAGAAGAATCTGAAGCTGGGCGTTGTCCTGCTGGGACGGGATACGGTTTTCTATGATGATATTCTGGCAGGTGTCCGCGACAAGGCGGAAGAGCTGGAAGGCTACAACTGTTCCGTCCTGCTCAAGCAGACGGAATACAACCTGGCACAGCAGTTGGACGCTATTGATGAGCTGGTGGCCGAAGGGATCAGCGGATTGGCCATTTCTCCCTACAATGACAACGCGATCCGCGAGAAGATCGATGCATTACACGAACAGGGAATTCCGGTCGTGACTTTGAATACCGATATTGAAAATTCCAGACGACTGGCCTATGTGGGCTGCCACTTCTATCGTTCCGGCGAAACCGCCGGGGGACTGATGCATCTGATGGCCGGCGGTGTGGCCAAGGGCGACGTACGCGTGGGAATCATATCCGGTTCCATGAATGTGCTGTGCCACACCGAGCGTATCGCAGGATTCCGCCATGTGACCGAGGCTTACGGCGGTATTCAGATCGTAGAAACCGTCAATAACAGCGACGACGAAACGCAGAGCTATGAGTTAACCGCAGACATGCTGCGCAGACATCCTGAGATCAATGCGCTGTACTTTACCGCCGGCGGTGTTTACGGAGGCTGCCGCGCCGTCATGGATTCCGGGCGCGCCGCGCAGATCACCGTCATCACCAACGATATGGTCGATACTACCCGGGAATTTCTGGAAAACGGCCTGATCGCCGCCACGATCTGTCAGCAGCCCTTCGTGCAGGGACACAAGCCCCTGTCCATCCTTTTCACTTATCTGACCACGGGAGAGCTTCCGGTCGCAGAGAATGATTATGTCAATATCGATATCCGCATCCGGGAGAATCTTTGAACCGCTGCCGGCAAATCTGCCTGACAAACTGTTGGGAAAACAGTTAAATAGTTAAACAGCTAAATAGTTAAGCTGTTAAATAGTTAAACTGTTAAATAGTTAAATAGTTAAACTGTTAAAAACAAATACAACAAATATAGCATATATAACATATATTAAGATATTAAGATTATCTGTAGTAAGAACACCTGTAAAGACATTGCCAAAAACGGAGGAACACTATGAGCAAGAAGAAAGCCGTCGTCTCACTGGGACACGAAGCACTCGGATACACTACTTTGGAACAACGGGACGCCGTGAAAGTTACCGCCAGGGCGCTGGCGGATCTGGTGGAAGCCGGTTATCAGCTTACCATCACCCACAGCAACGGCCCTCAGGTCAGCATGATCCACAAGGCCATGACCGAGCTGCGCCGGGTCTATATCGACTACACGCCCGCACCGATGTGTGTCTGCTCCGCCATGAGTCAGGGCTATGTGGGATACGACATCCAGAACGCACTGCGCGCAGAACTGCTTGCCCGAGGCATCTCCAAACCCGTCAGCACGATCCTGACACAGGTGACCGTAGATCCTTACGATGAGGCCTTTTACGAGCCGACTAAAGTGATCGGCCGCTATATGTCCGCGGAAGACGCCGAGATTGAAGTCAAGAAGGGAAATTATGTAATAGAAAAGCCCGGCAAAGGATTCCGCCGGGTAGTGGCAGCACCGAAGCCCATTGATATCGTGGAGATTGACGCCATCCGCACGCTGGCGGATGCGGGACAGGTAGTGATTGCCTGCGGCGGCGGCGGTATTCCCGTCATCGAACAAAGCCACGCCCTGCAGGGAGCTTCCGCCGTCATCGAGAAGGATGCCATTGCCGGTAAACTGGCAGGTGACCTGCAGGCCGACGAGCTGATCATCCTGACCGGCGTTCCCTGCGTCTATCGCAATTTCAACACGCCGCAGCAGGAAGGGCTGTCTGCCATGACCGTGGCGCAGGCCAAAGAACTGACGGCGCAGAACCAGTTTGAGACCGGCACCATGCTGCCAAAGATCGAAGCCGCAGCCGCCTATCTGGAAAAGAATCCTGCCGGACGCGTCCTGATCACTTCGCTTGACACGGTGGCTGAGGCCCTGAAAGGGAAGAATGGTACGGTGATCACACTGTAGGCCGGAAGAGTTTCCTTTTCATGCTTTGATCAGCTTCTTCCGGCTCCACTTACCCGACAGATACCGAATAAAGGAAATCACGAAATTGGTGGTCCATCCCATGGGAACCGCAAACCAGACGGCCTCCACGCCGATCACTTTGGCAAAGCCAAAGGCAAAGGATACCCGAATCGCCAGATTGATCAGATTGGCAAGGGTGAAGACCACCACATCTCCTGCTCCCCGCAATACACCGTCCGTAATGGCCTTCATGCCGATACAGACAAAGAAAAAGGCGATAAAAGTCAGATAATCATTTCCCGTAGCAAAAGCCGCCGCATCGCTTCCCTCTTCCAGAAAAGCATTGATAATAGGCTCATGAAAGACCGTGAGAATCAGGCAGGTCAGCATTGCAAAGGCCGCCACCATCCGTACGCCTGCCAGATAGCCTCTGCGCACTCTCTCCGGCGCTCCCGCTCCCAGATTCTGGGCCGTAAAGGTGGAAACCGCATTGCCCGTGGCAATCATGGGCACGATACAGATCGATTCGATCCGCATTCCGGCCGTGTAACCCGCAAGCACCGAAGAACCAAAGCCGTTGACCACGGACTGGACAAGGAGCATTCCTATGGATACTATGGACTGCTGCACCATGGAAGGAATCGCAACCATGATCATATTGCCCAGCATGGAGAAATCGTAGAGCTTTCTTGTCTCCGTCTCCTCCGCAGCACGCCTGCCAGCATCCGCATCCACCATACCACACTTTCCTATATCCGCATCTTCCATACTACGCTTCCCTGCGTCCGCCCCCTCCGCAAAGGTCTTGAGGAGCCGCAGCAGCAGAAGGAAGGAGATCACGGCGGAAATTCCCTGCGCGATTACCGTCGCAATGGCAACACCTGCTACCCCCAGATGAAAGGTCCGTACCATCACAAGATCCATCACGATATTGAGCAGTGAGGAAAAGATGAGCAGGTAAAGCGGCGTTCTGGAGTTACCGAGAGCATTGAATATGGATGACAGAATATTATACATGAACAAAAAGGGCAGACCAAGAAAATAAATCTGCAGGTAAAGCACGGCATCGGAGAGGATATTTGCCGGCGTGTTCAGCCCGGTGAGAATCGCCCTGTTGCCCAAAAGTCCGATCACGCTTAACACCAGACTCAGCACCAGAAAACTGATCAATGCCGTGGAAACCGAGATCTTCATTTTCCTGTAAAGTCCCGCACCCAGATACTGAGAAGTGATTACGCTGGCTCCGATCCCACCGCCTATGGCGATCATGATAAATACCGTGGTCAGCGAGTAGGAGGCTCCCACAGCCGCCAGGGCATCTTCCCCCACGAACTGCCCTACGATGATGGAATCCACCGTAGTATAGAATTGCTGGAACAGATTTCCCAATATCATGGGCAGGGCAAAGAAAAACAACGATCTGCCCGGCATATCTGTGATCATATTGTATTTTTTCATTTTGAATACTCCTTTGTTTCTTTCCGGCTTTCCCTTATTTTTCGCTTCCCAGCACCATTAAGAGAGCCCCGATCATAATGCAGAAATCAGAAATATTGAACACGATATTCCTGATCTTCTGATTTTTTACCGGAAAACTCACATAATCCACCACGTATTTGCGTACCAGGCGGTCATAGGTATTGCTGTAGGCCCCGCCCAGCAGCAGAGCCAGTCCGGCCTTAAGTGTCTTACTGCCCTTACAGGAAAAAGTCAGCACAAAAAGCACTGTCAGCCCCAGCGTCAAAGCCAGCGAGAGCGCCGCCACCAGGCCGCTTTTGCGTTCTCCCGCGTCCAGCATCGCCCCCTTATTATGATATCTGCGGATCAGGAGCCTTCCGCCGCAAACTTCCGTCTCCTCTCCTTCCTTTCTCGACCGCTCGATATAATTCTTGATCCATAGGTCAAGCAGGAAGATCATCATTGCCATCAGTGTAAATCCTAAGATTGCCATAAGTTTGGTTTCTCCTTCTTTCAAACAGACCGTCATTGTGTCAGACAGCTCGTCCAATCCCATCCGCACAGTCAGGATGCCGAGGGCTGTCCGGCGCCGCTCCCCCAGTTCAGCTTCAGCAGCACAATCAGCAGCAATACCGAACTCAGTGACCAGGTCAGCGGGTACGCCCAGGAGATGGTCTTAAATACCGGGAACACCTGCACTGCCAGCGTCACATACACGATCCGCACGCCGCACCAGAACAACAGCATTGTGATCATCGGCACAAACGCCTTGCCGCACCCGCGCATAATGCCGGCCACGCAGTGGGAAAACGCCAGCAGGAAGAAGAACGGCGCCACCGTCCTGGCGTGAATAACGCCATACTCCACCGCATCCTGCGAATTCACGAAGAAGCGCAGCGCATAAGGCGCCCACAGGTAAATCACCACGCCCACCATCTCCGCCAGCGCCATACCTGACAGGACGCCGAAAGCCGCGCCCCTTTTCGCCCGGTCCTGCTTCCCCGCACCCAGATTCTGGCTGATAAAGGTAGGCATCACCATGGATACGCTCATGATCGGCAGAAAGACAAAACCCTCAATCTTGGCATAAGCCCCATGTCCCGAGATCGCGTAGGCCCCGAAGGCATTGATATTGCTCTGGATCACGATATTACCGATACTGATCACCGAATTCTGAATCCCGGTAGGCAGCCCCTGCCCGATTGCCTGCAGCAAAATATCCTTATGAAAAAGCGATTCGCCGCCAAATACCGCCCCTTTCCGCGGGTGCAGAGAGCTAAACAACCGCTTCAAATCCAGACGCACGGTCTCGTCCTCCTCCCGGCACATCCGTATCAGACACAGCGCCACACTCAATCCCTGAGCGATCACCGTGGCCACCGCCGCGCCGCCCGCGCCCCAGTGGAATACCGCCACGAAGAGAAGATCCAGCGCCACATTCACCAGTGAGGAAAAGATCAGATAGTACAGCGGATGCAGACTGTCTCCCAGCGCCTGCATGATGGACATACAGATATTATAGAGGATCACGGTCGCCACGCCGGCAAAATAAATACGGAAATACAGCAGAGAATGGGGCATCACCTCCGCTGGTGTCTTCATCCACGTGAGCAGTGTGGGAATAAAGAGAAGCCCCGCCACTGTGGCCAGCACGGAAGATACCACACCGAACAGGAAATTGGAATGAATCGCCTTCTGCACGCTTTTATAATCCCTGGCACCATAGTATCGCGAGATGATGACCCCGCCGCCCACCGCGATCCCGTTAAAGAATCCGATGATCAGAAACGTCAGGCTGCCCCCGGAACTGACCGCCGCGAAATTATTATTGTCTGCAAAATTACCCACCACCCAGGCATCCGCCATATTGTAAAACTGCTGCAGCAGCTGCCCGAGAAAAAGCGGGATGGCAAACTGAATGATCTTCTTTACAATGGAGCCTTCGGTCAGATCGATGTTCTGCACATGCCCTCCCTGCTTGTGGTGTTTGTGAAAAAACCCTCCGGTTTCGCTGTTCTTCATTTGTATTATAATCTCCATTCCCGAGCCCGCAATTGATCGCAGGCACAAATATTGCATGTCACGCTGTCTTTCCGCTATCTGCCTATGCTAATATGCAGACACGGATCACAGTCTCGCCAACGTCTCAAACGTCCCGTTAATATCCAGCTTGCCGAATCCCCATCTGTTATCCGGATAGACAATATTCTCCGACCGGTCAGCTCCTCTTATCAGGAAACTCTTGATCCCCCTGCTCTCCACGGTCGGCGTATTGCCCTCCACTACCGCCCATTCCATGAACTGTGCCACACAGCCTGCCGTCAGGGCCGCCGCCAGACTGGATCCCGTCGCCGGTCCTATAGCCGTTGGCACCTGCACGCCGGGCGCCGCCAGATCCGGCTTGATCACCCCGGCCTTGGTAAATCCCCGCCCGGACTCCATAAACCAGCTGCCCGATATGCCATTGTAAGCCGATATGGTGATGACCCGCTCCGCATTGGCGGGTTCCGTCAGCGTCACGTCCGGACTGGGCGCCAGGAAGGTAACATTCTTCTCCATAAATTCCGTAATCGGCAGCCAGATGTGGAAAGTTCCCATCCCCTTCTGCCCTTCGATCGGATATACCTGCAGATTCCAGATCCCCGGCGTGGGATCCTCAAACCGGAAAAAGACAAGTTGTTCTCCGGCGTCCCGCTCCACGATCAGATTGCTCACCATGATCACCGTGCTCTCGAAAATAAAATCGATCATCCGGTCCTCCCGGCTCCTGAAATCAATCTCCGGTGAGGTCTCACCGCCCGGAGAGCGCAGTCTGACGGCATATATATCCGGCAATGTTCCCCACATCTCCATGCAGAATCCCTTCGTCCCCTCCGGTACACGAATCTCCACAGTATCCGGCACGGTGTGTTCATAATGGTGTTCCTTGTCTCCCTCATTGCCGCCGCAGATCACTACCGCCCGGCTCCTCCGCCTGGCCACGCTGTTCAGATAGGACGCCAGGGGCGACGTACCGTTATGGCTCCCCAGATTGGTGCCGATCCCCAGCACAATCACCACCGGCCTGTGCAGAGCGATCGCCATCCGCTCCAGATACCTGACCGCCTCCATAATATCATTTTCCTGATAGGCTGCGGCCCCATCCGCCACCAGATAATAATCCCGCAGATACTGCTTGGCTGGCTTTAACTTGACCACTGCAATGTCCGCCTGCGGCGCCGCCCCGCGGAAAGTCAGCCCCTGATCAATAATACTGCCTGCCGCCACAGACGCCATCTGTGTGCCATGTCCGTCGGTATCCGTGGACGGCACAAGTAACAGCGGCTCCTCCGTCTGCAAAGCACGGTCAATATCCGCCCTTGTGTACTCCGTGCCGTACAGAAAGCCTTCCGGAGGCTCCCCTTCCTGTATCGTCTGGTCCCAGAGCGACATGATACGGCTGCTGCCGTCTTCCCTGCGGAACACATCCAGCTCATAGCGGATACCGGTATCGATAAATCCCAGCACCACTCCCGCCCCCTGCAGGGACAACGGCGGGTTCTGTACCCGGATACTGCCCGTCTGCGCCAGATTCTCCGGGTCAAAAACAACACTCTCGGCCTGCATCAGCCCATACAGCACCGGAATCGCCGAATACCCGTAATAACCGATGGAAACCGGTGGAAACATACTCCGATTGACATTGGCCACCCCGTAACCGTCGTCTATCCCATGAAAACAGAAATCGATCGGCAGCGTTCCTGACAATTCTTCCGCCACCACATAATCGGTAATCAGATCGGCATAGTCGTTCGATAAGATCTTTTCCTTACAAGTCATCTTCCAAAACTCTTATCAGCTTTCCTAATATCCTATTATACTATGCTTCCGACGGATATCCTGTGCCGTGATTTTCGTGCGAAAGAATTTATTCAACCCTCTATCACATTCAGCCTGTTCGGATTCTCCAGGGAATTGCTTCGGATATCGATGATCGGGCCTCCCGTCCCCTCGATATACTCCCTGGTGATCGTCACCCGGCCAATGTTATCATCCTTGGGCACTTCATACATAATATCCAGCATGAACTCCTCGATAATCGCGCGCAGCGCTCTGGCGCCGGTTTCCTTTTCCATAGCCTTCTCTGCAATGGCTTCCAATGCCCCCTGCTCGAACTCCAGCTTTACTTCATCCAGTTCCAGCAGTTTCTGATATTGCTTCAAGATCGCATTTCGCGGCTCGGACAGTATCTTGACAAGCATTTCTCTGCCCAGTCCCTCCAGCGTAAAAATAACCGGCAGACGGCCGATAAACTCAGGAATCATGCCGAATTTCTTGATATCCTCCACCGTAACCCGATTCAGGATATTCTTTTCCTTATCATACTTATCCCGCAGCTCCGCGCCGTAACCGATCGACGTCTTCTTATTCAGCCGCTGCTTGATGATCTCCTCCAGATCCGGAAAAGCGCCGCCGCAGATAAACAAAATATTCTTCGTATTAACCGTGGCAAGCGGCACCATGGCATTCTTGGAATTGGCGCCCACCGGCACTTCCACCTCGGCCCCCTCCAAGAGTTTCAGCATTCCCTGCTGCACGGATTCCCCGCTTACATCCCGCGAATTGGTATTTTTCTTCTTTGCGATCTTATCGATCTCGTCGATAAAGATAATTCCCTGTTCCGCCCGCTCCACATCATTCTCGGCCGCTGCCAGAAGCTTGGAGACTACGCTCTCGATATCGTCGCCGATATACCCTGCTTCCGTAAGAGACGTGGCATCCGTGATGGCCAGCGGCACATCCAGAAGCCTGGCCAGCGTCTTCACAAGATACGTCTTGCCGCATCCCGTGGGCCCGATCATCAGCATATTGGACTTCTCGATCTCAATCTCATCCATGGTGCCCGTCGCCACCCGCTTATAATGATTATAGACAGCCACAGACATGACCTTCTTCGCATGTTCCTGTCCCACCACATAATCATCCAGCTTGGCCTTGATCTTATGAGGCGGCATAATATTCCTGATATCGATCTCCGGCTTCGCATCCTTCTTCTTTTTGCGGATCTTCTGCTTATTAGGGATTCCGCCGTCTCCCTGCAGGTCCGCCAGATTGACGAAACTGATCTTCGGGAATCCCTTGCCGTTATTGAAATCCGCCATGGTCGGATTATTCAACATCCCCTGATAGTCAAACTGGCTCACCGTATCCATGGTCTTATGCATACAGTCATCACAGACACAGATATGATTGGGCAGACGGAACATCTTCCCCGCCTTGCTCTCCGGTCTGCGGCAGATAAAACAGACATCCTCGTAATCATTGCCGGGATCGTCGTCTTTCTCCTTCTTCGCGTCTGGTCCGTCGTTCCCGGGCCCGCTCACCACCAGTTCTTCCCTGTCCCCGGCTTCCTCCTTCCGCTCCGATTCCGGCAGCGCTTTATCCGGGCTGTCTTCACCCGCATTCCGTTCCTGCTCACTTCTTTCATGCCGCTTCTGCCGCAACTGCTCCCGCTGTTCTTCCCCGTCTTCCAACTCCCGGAAATCCCATGACTGCGATGCCTTTTTCTCATCCATTTCATCAAATCTGTCGTCTCTCATAACCGCTCCAATCTATATTTTATAGGTTCCTGACACTCATTTCTCCTCTAAGAAACATCATAGTATAAAACGAGCCTGCTCACAAGCATAAAAGAGAGAAAGACAACCTCTCAGCCGTCTTTCTCTTCCTCATTCTGTTCAACCGTTACCGAAAGCACCGGATTCCTCCTACTGCGCTTTATTCCCCAGCGTCAGCTGCACCGTCCTGTTCTCATAACCGCCTGCCCCGGGTGACATGACCGTGACATCCACAACATCCCCCTTGGCATAGAACTCCAGCTCCTTCTGCAAACTATCCATGGATGAGATCTTATCTCCGTCGAATTCTACGATAATATCACCCTTGCGCAGTCCGGCTGCCGCCGCTGCCGTATTCTCATACACCTGTGATATATACACGCCTTCCGGCATGCCATACGCTTCGGATACCTCCTGTGTGACGCTGATCCCGGAAATCCCCAGGTAGCCTCTTTCCTCTTCCGCCACCTTATTCTTGGTCTCTTTCAGCATCAGTTCCGCTATGATCGGACTTGCCGCCGAGATCGGAATCGCATAACCCATGCCTTCCACGGCACTGCCGCCGATCTTATTGGAATTGATTCCTACCACTTCGCCCTTCATGTTCAGAAGCGCACCGCCGGAGTTACCCGGATTGATCGCCGCATCCGTCTGAATGAACGTACCGTCTGTCCCGTCCGACAGCTGAATGCTTCTGTTCAGCGCACTGATCACGCCTGTGGTGACTGACTGTCCATATCCAAGAGAGTTCCCGATCGCGATCGCAGGCTCACCCACCGTCAGAGAGTCTGAATCACCAAGTGTCGCCACCGCGATCTCCTGCAGCGTACTGCTTTCCACTTCACTGATCGGCACCGCGATCACCGCCAGATCCATATCCGGATCCGTACCCTTGATAGAAGCTTTTGCCTCGCTGCCCTCCACAAACTGCACCGTCAGTTCGTCGGAATCCGCGATCACATGATAATTCGATACGATCAGCAGTTCCGTATCGTTCTGCCCGACAATGATACCGGAACCGCTGGCATCCGCCTCACTCGTCATTGTCTGCCCAAAATAGGACATTTTCTCCGTATAGTGGTTATTGATCGACACGATCGCCGGCATAACCTCCTTCACTACTTCCGACACGTCCGCAACAATCGTATTGATGCTGTCCGTCACATGTATGCCGCTTTCCGTCTGTTGTGAATCCTGTTCGGTTACGGCCTCGGTCATAGCCTGTGCCGCATCCGTCGCGCTCTTTGCCGCGTCTGTCACATCATCTTCCTGAAGCACGGCCTCATTCCTTCCGATTACCGATCCCGTCACGGCCTGTACGGCAAACAGCCCCATTCCCGCAAAAAGTCCAAACAGAAGTCCCAATGAGACACACACGAGCGCCCTTTTCAAATACCCGTTATTATGCGGTTTCTTTTCTTTCTTTTTCTTCTGTCCATCCGAATTCATCTGCGTATAATTCGGATAAGTATTGCCGTACTGATAACTGCCTGTACTGTTGGAAGTTCCTGTACTTCCCATGCCGCCGGCACTTCTGTAATATCCCGACTGGCCATTGCCATAGGCATTCTGCGCCGACTCTCTGCCATAACCATTACTGCCATAGGCATTACCGTAATGATTGTTACTGCCATATCCGTTATAACCATTCTGATACTGTGCCGGAGTGTTCTGACCGCGTGTCCCCTGCTCCTGCGTCACATCCTGCGATCCTGTACTTTTACTCGGATAATTGTTATCGTACATACTAACTGCCCCTTTCCTGTCCTTATATCCAGTGTACTGACACGTTCACTTTTTTGACTCTGAGGTCAGTATAGCTTCTAATTGTGTTCAAACTGTGACAAAAATTTATAAAAATTGTGTTTTATATGCTATTCGACGGTCACCGATTTCGCCAGATTTCTCGGCTTATCCACATCGCACCCTTTGCCCACAGCCACATAGTACCCAAACAGCTGCAGCGGAATAATCGCCAGCGAATTGGCAAAGAAAGGATTCGTCTCGGGAATGTAGATCACATAATCCGCCGCTTTCTCGATCTCCTTATTTTCCTCACAGGTTACCGCCAGCACGAACGCGCCGCGCGCCTTTACCTCCACCATATTGCTGATCGTCTTTGCATACAGCTCCGGCTGGGTGGACACGGCCGCAACCAGTGTTCCCTCCTCGATCAGTGAGATCGTACCATGTTTCAGTTCGCCCGCCGCATATGCCTCCGAATGTATATAGGAAATTTCTTTCAGTTTCAGAGAACCTTCCAGGGAAATCGCATAATCGATGCCTCTGCCGATAAAGAATACGTCTTTAGCGCCTATGTAACGGTTGGCAAACTTCTGGATCTTCAATTTATTGTTCAGCAGAAGCTCTATCTGATCCGGAAGGCATCTCAAGTCTCCCAGCATGGAGGCATACTCTTCGTTCCTGACGGTTCCGCGCACCCTGCCAAGCTTCATGGCAAGCAGATACAGGGCAACCAGCTGCGCGCTGTACGCCTTGGTGGTGGCAACCGCGATCTCCGGCCCCGCCCAGGTATACATTACATTGTCCGCCTCCCTGGCAATGGAGCTTCCCACCACATTGACAATGCCTAATACCTTGAAACCACGCGCCTTCGCCTCTCTGAGCGCCGCCAGCGTATCCGCCGTCTCCCCGGACTGGCTGATCACCACGACCAGTCCTCCTTCTTCCAGGATCGGATTCCGGTACCGGAATTCGGAAGCCAGGTCCACTTCCACCGGGATACGTGCCAGTCCCTCGATCACATATTTTCCTGTCATGCCGGCATGATACGCCGATCCGCAGGCCACGATATGGATCTTCCTGATGCCCCTTAATTCCTCGTCCGTCATATTCAGCTCTTCGATCACGATATCATTGTCCTTGATCCTTGGCAAAAGCGTATCCGTCACGGTTTTGGGCTGCTCATACATCTCTTTTAACATAAAATGCTCATAACCGCCCTTTTCCGCCGCATTGGCATCCCAGTCGATCGTAACCGGCTCCTTGTGCATCTCCTCCTCATCGACCGTGTAGAAATGCATATGATCCGCACGCAGACGGACAATCTCCTGATTATCCACATAATAGACTTTTCTCGTATATCGCAAAATAGCCGGAACATCCGAAGCAATGAAGCATCCGTCCTGATTCTGTCCCACCACTAACGGAGAATCTTTCCTGGCCGCAAAAATCTGATCCGGACAGTCGGCAAACAGGATGCCCAGCGCATAGGATCCTTCCACACGGTGAAGCACTTTCGTGACGGCCTCCATCGGATTTCCCTTGTAGTAATAATCCAGCAGATGCGCCAGCACCTCCGTATCCGTCTCCGATACAAACTGATATCCTTTGTCCGTCAGCATCTGACGCAGCTGGATATAATTCTCTATAATGCCATTATGTACTACCGTGATCGTCCCGTCCGTATTAAAATGAGGATGCGCGTTGACATTGCTCGGTACGCCATGCGTCGCCCATCTGGTATGCCCGATGCCGCAGACTCCGTTCATCGTCTCCCCGCCGTGGGTCAGATTCTCCAATATCTTCAGACGCCCCACGGACTTCGTGATGTTGATCCTCTCCCCGTCATAGATCGCCATACCTGCCGAGTCATATCCCCGGTACTCCAGTTTGGATAATCCGTCCAAAATAATGGGCGCCGCCTGCTTCGTTCCAATATAGCCAACAATTCCGCACATATATCAGTTCCTCCTCTTCACTCTTTAGCTCCAATATTCCCTGCTGCCTGACATCCTGAGCACCATTTTTCGAGGCAGGCTGCGGTAATGCTTCCCGAACAGATATCCTATGTACTTGAATCCGCTCTGTATCACCGCATGAGGTATCTGCCGGCAATGCCCTTTTTCCCGAAGATGCCGGACCAGCTGCAGGACGAATCTGATTCCCTCTGATTCCGACGAATATGCCTCGAAAACTTCCGGATGCTCCGCCTGAGAGACTCCCAGATCAAAATTCCTGTGAAACTGCTCCATGTTTGTATAGTCATGCGAGTGGAACACCTTCGCCTTCGCGGCATAGGCAATGCCGTATCCGGCCTCCACCGCTTTCGCCGCATAGATCATATCCTCATTGAATATTGTATGTTTCACGAAACCGCCCAATTCATCAAAGATCTTACGGTCATATGCGGCGCAGACATTTGAGCAGAAGAAGGTCTTGATCCCAAGCCTCCCCAAATCCTCCCTGGTCTTGACCGCCTCCTGGTCGGGATAATTAAAGTTCCTCGCATATTTCTCTATCTCACTGCTGGTCTCGGCAGCCAGCTGTCTGGCATACGCCACAGCCACCTTGTCCTGGCGAACCTGCCGGATCAGCTCTTCCACCAGATGCTCATCGGCCGGAACAGCATCCTGCGTCATCATAATGAAATAGTCCGCATCCGAATGCTGAACCGCAATGTTTCTTGTTTTCCCGTGATCAAATTCTCTCTTGGATAAATGTTTCACAACCAGATTACGATGTTCCTTCTGAAAAGAAGTGCCATACAGTAACCGGTCGAAATATTTCTGCTCCGTATTCATAACAATGATCTGGCCAACCGCAATATTCTGCCGCTCCAGCCGCTCGATCAGTGTCAGGAACATAGTATCAGGCTTGTAGACGGGGATGATAATGTCTATTCTCTCCACGTTTCTTCCCTCCATCGTCAAAAGGAGCCGCTTTATTCAAAGCCGGCTCCTTTGCTCTGCTTATTTCTTGATATATCCATTTGTATCGGTATAGATCTTCTCACTGCACTTCTTAACAGTCGCTGAGGGCTCATAATCATAATCCTCAAACAGGAACTGATGCAGCCACTTGACATTGTCCTCCAGACTGATCGGAATGACACAGGATCCTTTCGATCCGATCGATCCGGTCGCGCGGTTCGATTCCTGAGGGAATCCCGCTGTATCTGAAATATAGTAATTCGTTACGTTGCCCAGCATCTCCACGATCTCCGACAGATCCAAAGAAGTATATACTTCATCAAATACAGAGTTCGCCGTATCGGTCAACTGCGGCAGCGAAGCCTTCTTCGCCTGATCGGCTACCGCTGACAGCACCTCACGCTGTCTCTCTGCACGCTTGAAATCATCGCCCGCGGTATAACGGATACGACAGTAACCTGTAGCCTGCAGACCATCCAACAGCTGATATCCCGTAGACGATACCGGTGTATAAGAGCGTTTCAGATCTTCAGCGATACAGAGCTGATAGTTGTTCAAATGGCTGATCTCAGAATCATCCACATCGATATATACGCCGCCCAGGGCATCCACCGTATCTGTCAAACCTGCAAACCCTACCGTGACGAAGTCGGTAATGTTCAGATCCAGGTTCATATTGAGCATACTGATCGCCATCTCCGGACCGCCCTTCGCATAAGCCGCATTACACTTATTGTAAGAATCGTTGCTCAGATTCAGATAAGTATCTCGATATACGGACACAAGCTTACATTCTCCCGTATCCTGATTAATTGATGCGATCATGATCGTATCGCTTCGTGTATTCTTCGTCAATGCGCCAGTAGTAGAGTCAACGCCAAACAGCGCTATGTTCCGATAGCCCTTCATCGTCGTCTCTTCCGCTTCCTTAACCTTCTCGTTGATAATGATATCGCCCTCATCCAGATCCAGCTTCCCGCTTCTTGTACCGGAAAGCACACTGTAGAGAACAAACACCGCAATAACCAGTATGATAATCTCTATAATGAAAATAATAATCCTTCTGCGCTGCTTCTTGGCCTGTGCTTTCTTACTGTTCTTCTTACCGGAAGGCTTCTTTCCTGATCCTTTCTGTCCGGAAGGTTTCTTATTGCCATTTCCTTTGCTTCCGGTCCCGGAGGATTTCTTTTTTTTCGGAGCTACCCGTTCCTCTTCATATGCGTCTTCTCTGTATTTTGCCATATAATGTACTCCTTAACACAAACGATTTTTCTGTTGCAAAAAATTCCCAACCAATATTTTCTCACAATCCGTTCCAAAAGTCAACAACCCCGCAATATCGGTAATGATCGCAACAAAAAAGTATCAGGCAACATCAAGTAACCCCTGCATGATAGTATCTCACTAATAAGCATTTTTATTAATAAAGCCCTTGAAAATAGTCAGGAACATGATCTTAATATCAAAAGACATCGTCCAGTTCTCAATGTAAAAAATATCGTATTCAATCCGGCGCTTAATGGAAGTATCCCCGCGGTAACCGTTGATCTGCGCCCAGCCGGTAAGCCCGGGCCTGACCTGGTGTTTTACCATATAGCGCGGGATCTCTTCCTTGAACTTCTCTACGAACTGCGGCCGTTCCGGCCTTGGTCCTACAATGCTCATATCACCCCGCAGGATATTGAACAGCTGCGGCAGCTCATCAATGCTTGTCCGCCGCAGGAACCTGCCCACACGAGTCACCCGCGGATCATCCTTAGTCGTCCAACCCTGTGCCTCCTTAGACGGCTTCTGTACTTCCATAGTCCTGAATTTGTACATTTTGAAAGGTTTGTTATGCAGTCCGATACGCTCCTGCTTGAAAATAATCGGCCCTCTCGACGTACATCCGACCGCCAGCGCCGCCCCCAGCATGACCGGCGACGATACTACCAGACCGACCAGCGACGTGACAATGTCCACTACCCGCTTCGCGATCCAGTTCAGCGTGTTGGTCAGCGGCACATAACGAATATTGATGACCGGAAGTCCCATCAAGTCCTCCGTGTACGGCCTGCTGGGAAACAGGCTGTTGTAGTCAGGAATAAACTTCGTATGAACGCCGGACTTCTCGCACATATCTACGATGTGCTCCAGGTGATCATAATCTTTAAGGGAAAGGGTGATCGCAATCTCATCCAGCTTATTCTGCGGCAGAATGTACAGCAGGTTCTCGATCCTCCCCAGCACCTTGACCCCCTTATAAAGGGTTCCGCTCGGCACACTGTCATCCAGAATCCCCCGCACCACATACCCCCACTGTGGATTGGAATTGATGCGGTTGATATATTCCTCTGCGGCACGGGAATAACCCACCAGCAGGATATATTTGAGATTGTATCCCTTTTCACGAAAATACTGCAGAAGAATACGAATCAGAGAACGGCCCAATGTTGTCAGCGTAATATTGAGCACATAGAAATATCCCATCATAAGACGGGAGAAATGAATCTGGGCAACCATGTACCAGCCTGCCATCAGGATCACAAGCCCCACTGTATTTGCCTGGAAGATATTGAGAATTTCGTACTTATGCACCGTCGCGCGCTTCGCGGTGTAAAGATTAAATATATAATAGAGCAGCAGACAGCCCGGCACAATAAAGAACAGCATCTCAAAATATGTGCCCGTGGAAAGAGTACCAATATTTGGATCCTTACTGGAAAAAGGACTGGCAAACTTCAAATACCAGGCCAGCATATAGGACACTGCCACGATCACAGCGTCCAGCACTACGTGCAGTCTGTTAAAATATTTCTGATTGTCTTTGATCATATCTCTCTATACCTGAAACTTTTACCGCATCTCATTCCTTTTTCATGATAATACAATTGCCGCATGGCCCGCCGGCAGTCACTGTTAATCGCACATGACTCCAAATATTGCTGATTTAGTTTCTATACTACAATATTTCCGCAAAAAAAACAACTAACTTACCTTTCCTGCATTTCCGGTAATCGTCTTCAATTGACATACTGATAAACGCGGACAGGATTCTCTGTATTTTCAACCCATAGTGATACATAATGATGATCCTTCAAAAAGGTGCTGATCTTATCATCATAGTGTCCTTTTTGTACAACGATGATCCTTGGCAGCTCCTCCTCCAATTCCTTAAAGTACTCATCCATAATACTCCGATTAACCCGTCCGATCGGAAACTGATAAGAATACCTCGAAGCATGCATCCTTCCACTCATAACATATATCATATTCCACTGCCCATATACAGAAATCTTATCATCATAGGCAGTATTTTCTTCAATAAGAGCGCACACATACTGTGTAACCGGAGAATAATCCTTATCTCCTCTCACTTCATATCGTTCCACCGCCTTCTCGACAGACGGCACCCATGCAGGCAGCACAATATTTCCTCCAAAATAGAGCGCGGCCAATAATGCGATCACACTGACACCTGTTATGACATCATGTTTCCTGCATTCGGCAAACAGATACGCTATCGGAAATACTGTGGCCGGGACCAACATCATTCCATAATGCCTGTATGGCAGTCCGGACAATGCCGTAAAGCACACTGTCAGAACAAGATAACAGACATATGCCACATCAGAAAACTTTTTGGATACCACCGCAAAATAAACGGAGATCAACAAGGCAGAAAAGATCACCGTATTTCCCGCATAAAAAAACAATTGTCCCAGCTTTTGCGAGATACCGGCATCAGCCGAAATATATTTGAAATTGAACAGAATATAGCATTCCCAAAAATCTTTTAATGAATGTCCTATTGCCAGCCATAGAATCATGGGCAGCACGATCACGCAGACACCCAGCAGAAACGGTACCACAAATTTAATCAACCGTTGATATTGTTTCTCCCTGATACAGTCTGTCAATACCGCAATACAAAAAACGATCCACACGGATATCATATTGAATTTCAACATGCAGACACTGCCAAAGCAAAATCCGCATACAATCAATCTTGCCGTATTAATCTGCCCATTTATAAAATAATCAAGAAAGATAAACAATGCTATTGTGATAAAAGGCAATGCATATTCCTCAGCCAGATTGCCCTCCCTGAGAAAATCACACAATAAGGAAGAAGCCGTAAGCACTGCGACACAGGACAGAACCTTACCGCACTTTATTCTTGCAATCCTGTACATTGCCACAAATGTTATCAGCATAAAAAGATACTCGATCAGCCATACGCCGCGATAAGCCGAAATGCAGTCCCCCACAAAATTGATCAGATACAACAGCGGACCCTTATGATCAAAAGAATCCCGATAAGGCATGTATCCCCTGTGCATCATAAGTGCCACCGTCTTAAATACACTGGAGTCGGTACTTGCCTCTCCATATCTCCAAATATGCAGCGGGCTGTCCATCAGAAGGATGAATACCGCAGCTGCCATAAAACAGACGATAAGAAAACTCTGTACCAAATGGCTGCTGTTCTTTGTCTTGTCAGGGATTAACTTTATCATTTCCTAATCGCTCTCCTTCTAATCTCCGTAAGGCTCATTTGCCAAACCGATACCACACATTACGCCACAGTTCCAGCTGAATCACGATATAATCCGGCAAATGCTCTTTCCGAAAACGTACCTTATGCCGCCTTCCCTCCTCGGAAGCACACAGCCGAAATCCTCTGCCAAGTCCTCTCAGATAATCCGCGCCCAGACCCTTACGCATAAAAAAGAGCGTCTTTACGGCAAATCCAACAAGCAAAAACGGCAGATTCAACAATATCTGCAGAAACGGCATGTTCTTATAGATCAGATAGATACTGTTTCTGGACGTCAGATCCACTTTGAACTTATTATGTCTGGAGCCTGAGACGCCGCTGCCGGCATGAAATACAACCGCCTCCGGAATATAGAGGTTATGATAACCGTATATCCTTGCCCGATATCCGAGATCCACATCTTCCAGATAGGCAAAATGATTCTCGTCCAGTCCGCCGATCTTCTCCACCATGCTCCTTCGCAGGATCGCGGCCGCGCCGCATGCCGAGAAGATCCTTCTTGCCTGCTGATAGGCTTCCTTTGGCCTGTCCTTCCCGCTGGCAAACGCCCACCCCAGGGCACAGTAATAGTCCCCCGCATCATCCATCAGCTTTGGCTGATGCAGATTCCTGATCTGCGCCGCACCGGAGAATGCACGCGGATCCCTGTCCAGCGCCTGCTCCAGCGCCTTAACGAATCCGGCCTGTACTTTTGTATCATTATTCAGTAAAATAACATACGTTGTTTTACTGTCTGTGATTCCCAGATTGACCGCCCTGCAAAAGCCATAATTCCGATCGAGACACTTCAATTCCACCTCCGGAAATCTATCCCGCACCAATTCCCTGCTGCCATCCGAAGAACCATTGTCTACCACAATGACATGTGCCGGCTCCTCCGACAGGGAAGAAAGGCACTCCTCCAAATACCGTATCCCGTTATAATTGGGAATAACGATCGTAGATCTTATCTTACCATCCATACCCGAACGCAGCTCCTTCAAATCTAATCCTCATTTAACTTATATAATTTGACTGCTATCTTACTCCGGTTCATACCCTCAAATACTGTATGTTATGGAAGGATCCCATACCACCAGATATCCCTGCATCGCGGCAGCTCTTCCAAGCTCCATACTGATCTTCCTGTACCCTGCCTCATCACAGTTAAGTCCTGAGATATCCGCAATGGGTCGTTCTGCTTTCAGCTTTCCTCTCCCATACCGTATGACCCTTTCCCGGTAAGGCAGTCCGGTAATCTCCTCATAAACTTTCCATAACACCTGTGTTACCTGCATACAACGGATATCCACGGCGTAGACATCTTGTTTCAGCGATGCCCGATGGGTACTGCCGCCGCTGTATTCTCTGTGAAGTCCTTCATACAGGCAGGAACCCTCCCGGCTGTATGCGCCGGCGCAGATCTTTCCGTCCCGATCCAGGATCCTGCCGCCCACGATTCCTATATCCTTCCGCACAGACAACAGATCCGGCAGATAGGTGATCTCATAGAAGCCCAGATGCAGGCTGTGCGCAACCCTCACCTGCCATCCCCGCCTGCGGCAGAAATCTTCCAGCGCCCCTTTTCCCGCCTCATAGGCATAAGTCTTGCTGGCCGTATTTTGCGACGTAGATCCTGCATGACAGCGCCAATGATAGAGAATTTTGGGAATATGCACAAATTTTTGCATAAAATCCTGCAAAATTGTCGTCCTGCAAACCTGATCCACCACTCTCAGTACCAGATCATAGTCCTGCGCGCCGTCATATTCCTCACGCAGTTTCAGCTTTTTCATAAGGTCCGCTTCTATCGCCATAAAGTGACATACATAGTTATTTGACAAAATCAAATCCAGATTAAAATCCAGTTTTTCATGTACAGACACATAACTGCCGTTATCATCATATTTATCTTCATCCGAATAGAGCAGCGCCGGCAGCTCCCCCTGCTCCCTGCATCTTTGTACAGCCTTTGCCATATGATACAGGGCATCCGGGGCAAGCAGATCGTCATGATCGAGCAGCGCGATATAATCTCCCTCTGCCATCTCAATTCCTACGTTCGTGTTTCCCGAGATGCCCCTGTTTTCTCTCACATGCCGATACTGGATGCGTTCATCCGCCGCTGCTTCACGGACTTGCTCAACGATCCTCTCTACAGACGAGCTGCTGCTTGCGTCCACAATAATCAATTCCCATTTCTCATAACTCTGCCGCCTCACGGAATCGATCATCTCACGCAAGAACACTTCTTCGGTCTCATACGCCGGTACAACAATGCTGAACAGATCCCGCCCCTGTGCCGTCTCTTCTCTCTGGGCATCCAATACAGCCCCGGACGGCTCTACATAGCAATAACCGTCTCTTTTCTTCTCCTCGATCCGCTCTTTCGCCGCATAATAAGCATGACGAATCCCATTTTTCCTGAAATAACGCACGGTTTTATTGAAATTATCCACACTGATGATTCTATGATCCATCGCCCTGCTCCACAAAGTCTCTGACTTTCATAATAAAATAACCATAAAACAACCATCGCCCTGCATCAACACAGGGCGATATGCTGCTATTATCAACTTACCTTACATAATTTATACACTTCTTCCTTACAATCAAAGATACGCTTTCAGATCCTCTGTCAGCTTCTCCAGTCTCGCCTGTGCATCCTCAAGACTTGTACCTTTCACGCCCATATAGAACTTGATCTTAGGCTCCGTGCCGGACGGACGCGCACAGCACCAGGAATCATTGGTCAGATCGAAGTACAGCACATTCGACTGCGGCAGGCCTGTCTCTCCTGCTTCACCGCTTTCCAGATTCAGCGTCTTGCCGGTATTGTAATCTCTGAATTCCTTCACCTTCAGGTCTCCGAAGTTCTTCGGCGGGTCATTCCTGAGCTTATCCATGATCTCCGCGATCTGCTTCGCGCCGTCGATTCCCTTCATGGTGATCGCATACTGGCTCTCCTTGAAGTAACCATACTTCTCGTACAGCGTAATCATCTGATCCCAGACGGTCTTGCCGTTCTTCTTGCACCATGCCGCCATCTCGCACAGGCACATAACCGCAACGATGGCGTCCTTATCTCTTGCATGAGTACCTGCCAGACAACCGTAGCTCTCTTCCAGGCCGAATACGTAGTTGTTGGAACCGCTCTGCTCAAACAGCTTGATCTGTTCGCCGATATACTTAAAGCCGGTCAGAACCTCAATAAACTTCACCTTATAGTCGTCTGCAATGGCACGTGCCATATTCGTGGTCACGATGGTGGTCACAAGCGCCGGATTCTCAGGCATCTTACCGGTCGCCGTTCTCTCTCTTAAGAGATACTCCGCAATCAGCATACCGGACATATTACCGGTAAATGGCACATACTCGCCGGACTTCGTATCCAGTGCGTAGATACCCAGTCTGTCTGCGTCCGGATCTGTCGCCAGCACGATATCCGCATTCTTCTCTTTCGCCAGCTTGAGCGCCAGTGTAAATGCCTTGGGATCTTCCGGATTCGGATAATCCAGCGTTGTAAAGTCGGGATCCGGCATCTCCTGCTCAGGCACTACGAACACATTCTTGAATCCAAGCTCGGAAAGGATTCTTCTTACCGGTACATTACCCGTGCCGTTGAACGGAGAGTAAACGATCTTCATGTCCTCAGCCATTTCCTGAATCACTTCCGGATGGATGATCTGCTTCTTCAACTCCACCATGTACTTGTCGTCGATCTCTTTGCCAATCACCACATAGAGGCCTGCCTTCTTCGCCTCTTCCTTGTCCATCGTCTTCACGGCATGGTAGTCGGTCACATTATTCACTTCCGTGATGATCTCCTTGTCCCTGGGAGCCGCCACCTGTGCGCCGTCCTCCCAATAACACTTGTAACCGTTGTACTCCGGCGGGTTATGGCTGGCCGTGATCACGATACCGGAAATACAGCCCAGCTCACGCAGTGCGAAAGACAGCTCCGGTGTGGGACGCAGCGCATCAAACACATAAGCCCTGATTCCGTTAGCTGCCAGACAAAGTGCCGCCTCATCCGCAAACTCGGGAGACATTCTTCTGGAGTCATAGGCGATCGCAACACCCTTCTCCTCGCCGCCCTGTTTCTTTATGTAATTCGCAAGTCCCTGAGTCGCCTTACGGACCGTATAGATATTCATGCGGTTCGTACCTGCGCCGATCACACCGCGCAGACCACCTGTACCAAACTCAAGATCCTTGTAAAAGCGCTCTTCGATCTCTTTCTCGTCATTCCTGATCGCCAGAAGCTCCTGCTTCGTCGCATCGTCGAAATAAGAGTCCTCCACCCAAAAATTAAATTGTTCCTGATATCCCATGTTTTCCTCCATTTCCGAAGCGTTCCCGTTCTTGATCTTACGCTCCTACACAAATAAATCAACATCTATATTTTAACACAAGGTTGTTCTATCAGTAAACCTCTTTTGGAAATCTGTGCCATAGCAAATTGATATTGCACTGAATCTACATACATAGTACAATATAGTCATCACAACGCCCGCTGCATTCTGACAGTATTGTTTTCTCAGGCTCGATGATATTTCTATACCATATTTTCAGATTCATAATTTTTATTTTCTTACACAAATCCATTGGCATACGTATAAATAAGGCGTATAATAAATCATGCAGGGAGAATACTATATGACAGTTCGCGAAATACTGAAAGTGCTTCGCAAAGACGGATGGTACATCGTCAATCAGGAAGGATCACATATAAGCCTGAAGCACCCGGCAAAACCCGGTAAAGTCACAGTTGCAAATCATGGCGGAGACTTGAAACCCGGAACTTTGAACAGTATCTACAAACAGGCCGGTCTTAAGCAGCAATGAGCGCTGCAATTCTCTGAGAAAGGAACAAGATTTATGCAGAACTTAACTTTTCTTGCAGTTTTTGAGCCCTCTGCGGACGGCTCTTACAGTATCTATTTTCCCGATCTGCCGGGATGCATCAGCTTCGGAAAGAATCTTGAAGAGGCCGCACGCATGGCAGCAGAAGCCGCCAGTCTCCATGTATACAGTATGGAATGTGATCATGAAGAAATCCCCGTTCCATCCGTAAACCTGCCGAAAGAAGATACCGAAGGCAATGTTATCATGCCTGTTACCATCCATCCGGATTTATTCCGCATCAAGAAGGACAATGAACGCATTAAGACAAACATTACGCTGCCGGCATGGTTAAAAAGAATCGCCGAAGAGCAAAAGGTCAACTATTCCCGTCTGATGGAGACTGCCCTGATCGACTACCTGCAAATTCCAATGTCGCACAGACAATAGTCCCTGTTGCCCCTGTGCAGACAGGGCCGGAATGCTCCGTCTCCCGAATCGCATCCCGGCCCTGTCTCTTTAAATCTTCAATGCAAAATCACTCCGATCCAGCGAGAAGTTCACATTATAATACGGATCTCCCGTCTCCAGCACTTCTTTCCACTTCGTCCGGAACGCCTCCGACTCCCTGTCATACCGCGCCGCTTTCTCCCCGGCATTATCCAGCCCGCGGGAAATGGACTCGAAATGATACAGCTCCGCAAAAGGCGTAAACACATTGACGTACCCCGCCTGCCATGCCCGCACGCACAGATCCACATCGTTCAGGGAGACGGCAAAGTCTTCATCCAGCCCGCCAAGCTCTGTAAACAGCGCCTTTCTCATCATCAGGCAGGCCCCCGTCACCGCCATCACGTTCTGCGCATAACAGAGTCTGCCCATGTATCCCAGATTATTGCTGCTGACACGGTAATGGCTGTGCCCCGCCGTCCTGTGTGCCCCCAGGCCCAGCACCACGCCCGCATGCTGGATCGTCTTGTCCTCATAATAGAGCTTCGCGCCTACCGCGCCCACATCTTTGCGCTGCGCATACATGAGCAGCTCTTCGATCCAGTCCAGGGTGATCACCTTCGTGTCATTGTTCAATAACAGGATATATTCTCCCTGCGCATTCGCCACACCGAAATTATTGATCCGGGAATAGTTGAAATCACCTTCATACGGAATAACCCGAATATTCGCATTCTCCTGTATCTTCTTATAATATTCACAGATCTCGTCGCTGGTGCTGTTGTTCTCCACCACAATAATCTCATAATTGTCATAGGTGCTCTTGTCCATGATCGAAGTGATGCACCGCTGCAGATCTTCCAGATGATCCTTATTCGGGATCACGATACTCACTTTGGGATTCCCCAGAATCTCGTACTTGATCCGGAAGATGGTCTCGAAAGCTTTGGTCGAAGTGATCTCGAAATTGTCAAATCCCTGCTGCCTTAAGCTGGCCGCCACCGCTCCCTTGGCCGCCTCAATGGCATAGCTCTTGGCGTTAATGTCGGAAGCCACGCTGCCCGCATGGGAACGCCAGTAGTAGAGCAATTTCGGCACATGCACCACACATCTGGCCTTCGCAGTCAGCCGGAGGATCATATCGTGATCCTGACTACCATCAAATTCCGACCGGAACAACGGCATACATTCCAAAAGCTTCCTGTCAAAAGCGCTGAAATGACAGATGTAATTATTCGCGCGCAGATTATCCGGCGCAAAATCCGGCTTGAAATGAAGTGTGATCATGTCGTCAATCGTCTTATTTCCCTGAAAAGTAGCCTCGTCACAATAAATATAGTCCGCTCCCTGCTCGCAGATCACCTTCATATACTCATAGAGCACGCTCGGGTGCAACACGTCGTCATGGTCAAACAGCGCAATATAATCGCCGTTAGCCATATCCAGACAGGCATTGGTATTGCCTGAGATTCCTTCATTCTTAGCCAGTTTCCGATACCGGATCCGCTCATCCTTCGCTCCGTATTCCCTGCAGATCCGCCCCACCTCGCCATGCTCCGCATCGGAACCATCCGCCAGGCACAATTCCCAGCCCGAATAAGTCTGCGCCGTCACCGACTCGATCGCCTGCCTTAAAAACTTCTCCGGCGTATTGTACAACGGCACCAGAATGCTAAATCTGACACTCCTGTCAAATCTGGTCTCCCGCTGCCGCTGCGCCTCCTCCGCACTCGGAAAACTTTCCGTTCCATGCTGGATCCGCGCCTTCCGCTCGATCCCTTTGGCATTCAACTTGCGCAGGATCCCTTTCAGATCTCCATATCTGCCGACCCGCTCCTTCGTGCGGTGTACCCAGTGCACCAGACTTCGCAGCGGTTTGGACAATCGCCAGAGTAACGTCCCCTTGATATCCGCCAGGTTCTTCTCCAGCTCTCTGTTCTTATATTCCTCATCCGCCAGCCGGCCGCTTAAGAACCGATTCTTCTTCCTCTCCCGCTCATAAGCATCCCTGTAAAACCGCAGGGCTTCCTCCTCCGTCATCTGCGTCTGTTCCCTCTGTTCCATATATTATGTTTCCTTTCTGTCTATGCTTTTATCGGTCTTTTCCTCTAAAAAGCAACCGTTATTTCCTTCTCGCTCCACGCCAGCGCGCTCTCACCCGTCACCTGATTCGCACATACCATCCCAATCCGATAGGTTCCGGCCTCCAGATCCCTCTTCAAAACCCGGAGCACAAACCCGGCAAGCTCAATATGCTCCTCCCCGCGCAGACTCTCCACCACATCCTTACGACTCCAGTCTGCCGGAACTGCCATATATCCTGAACCATCCCCATACGCATGATCTGACCCGCAGCGACTGCCCCCCAGCTCTGCCGTGCCGGTATCTCTTTCGTTCTTTCTCTGCAGAAGCAGCGTCTTGTCATAGAGTGCATTGTCCTCTCCCGGCACATAGCACCATCCCATGATCCATACGATATCCGGCTCTTCCTCCCATATCTTGTGCTGCATTTCCGCCCTGTCCACGATCAGGTTCAGACTCTCTTCCCGGATCCGCCCGATTTTCCCCTCCTGCAACGGCTCCACCTTCCTCGTACAAAGTGAATCCTCATAGGCAAACTTATAATTGCACCTGTAATCAGACGCATTGTCGATCAACGATTCATGATAGAAAGGATCCTTCCCTTCCAGCTGCGGGTGTTTGTCATACAGATGCTGCTTCTCCTTAAGCAGCCTCTCCCACTTATCTGTATCAAATTCATCCAGCCCGCGGCTTAACGATTCATGATGGTACAACACCGCGTCGTTTCTCTGCACATTATAAAATCCGGCCTCCGTCAGCTTAAAACAAAACTCTACATCATTGTAGGAAACGGCCATCTCCTCATCAAAACCGCCTACCTGCGCATACTTGGACTTCGCCACCATCAGGCAGGCTGCCGTCACCCCGATCATATTATAAGTTACCCGGTTACGGCCATAATAGTAATCCCTGTCATCCTCAAAAGTGACCAGTTTATGGGACGGACCAATCTTCAGATTCGTGATGCCTGCATGTTGGATCCGTCTTGTGCCGGCATACCACAATTTCGCACCCACCGCCCCTGTGCGAGGCTGGATCGCCTGTCCTACCATCCGTCCGAGCCAGCTCTTTTCCAGAATCTCTATATCGTCGTTCAGAAACAGCAGCAGATCCCCCTGCGCCTTTGCCGCTCCCATATTGCACATTCTGGAAAAGTTAAAAGGCATCTTCTCATAAAGATACAGAAATCCATATTCCTGCTGCAGTTTCAGGATCCGGGAACGATTCTCATCCGTGCTGCCATTGTCTACCACAATCCATTCATAACAACCGTACTGTGTCCTCTTGCGAAACGACTTAAGACACTGTTCCAAAACCTCCGGATGATCCTTCGACGGGATCACCACCGATACCAGCGGATGCGGATGGATATGCCTGTCGGCGCTCTGTGCGCGGACACAACGATCTCTTCCGGATATGGAAGTGTCATAGACAATATGATAAACATCCGGCTCCGGCCCACACTGCAGTCTGCCTCTTCTTCCGCGTCTGTACAACGCCGCCTCCCTGACTTTCGTATATTCTTTCCCGGCGCCCGTCAGATAGACCCCCGCCTCCAGTTCCTGTATCAGTCCCTGCTCTGCCCTGATCACCCGCTCTTCCTTTGTGTCACACGCTGCGATCTCCTCACGCTCCCTTTCAGCAGGCACATACAGCTGATGAAAGAGCACTTCCGGAACATGACCAATCGCGTCCGCAGCCGAAATCCCACGCATCTGCTCCTGTCTCATCACCGCTTCTTCCAGATACAGACAAAGATTATAGAATCTTGCCGCCTGTCCGGAACCCTCTGCCTGGAAATGACTGTTGCGGACTCCATCCTCCTGCAGTACCTCCGTCAAAAAGTCCTCCCGGACCGCAACCAGATGTCCCCAGTAATTATAAGATAACAGGGTATCCGGAGAGTAGCCGGGTTTAAACCATGGCTGCATACGCTGCGACAGATCTTCCCAGTAGAAATCTTCATCCGTGTAAGCTATAACGCATGATTTATGATTGTCAAAATAGGATTTGATTTCTTCAAATGCGCCTGAACTTAGCGCCCCGCCGCCATAGGTCAACAGTACGATGTCCGATTCCGGTATCCGAACGGCCTGCCAGTCGCTCATCTCCCCATTTGGCTCATCACACCCATAACTGCTGCTATCCCTCTCTGACAGCCACTCCTTATAAGGCTGTTTCTGCCGCTGTACCTCTTTCGTATAACGCAGAAGACAGGCGTTCTTTTCAGAACACCTGTCTTTCTCCTTATTCTTTTGCAGACGATCCTTCCTGTTCTGTTGCAGTTTCCGAAAAGGAACTGTCGCTTTCCAGAAGGGAGTCGCACAAATCCGCTCCAGATTATCACTCAGATCTGCCTGCCGTCTCTCTGCATCTGCAATTCTCTCCGCCAGTACGATATTCTGTTTCCGCTCGTTCTCATAAGCCGCCGCATAGTAGGCAGCCCAATTATACTTTTCTGCTCCTCTGCTCATACGCCAAAAAAACCTCTTTTCTGCATATGCTCCGCCGTTTCCTCCGGCAGTTTTGTCACTGCCATCCTCACCTGCAGCAAATTGCGTTCCTCGTTCTGCAGTCCCGTCAGCGAGATTGTGATATTGGGGTCCTTCGTCGGAAAGACATAAGTATTTTCTCCCACTCTGAATCCATTGTTCTGTATCTGTCTTCCCTTCAAAGGAATCTCCGTACCGTTCCATTGTACAGTCTGGATATAGACCAGACAGCACTCACTGCCGGGATCGATCCGCAGGGCGCTTCTGCCCCTGCCGATGACTACCTCCAGCTCCGTCATGCCATCCGCCGTCACCCGCACCTGCTCTTCCATTGTCTCGTCCAGAAAAAACGACTGTTCTTCCTGAAAGCCCTTACCGGTATCTTCATAGATCTGGATTCTGTCGCTGTCATTTGGCTGCTTCTGTCCAAGACAGATATCCTCCACCGTATAGACCGGATGCCCGATCGCCTCGCGAATCTGTGCCATGGCCATATGTTTGCCGGTCACATACTGCTGGAATGTCATCTCCTGCCTGCGGAACTGTTCCGCATCAGATTGCGTAACACCCAGTTTTTCCATGATCAAATCAAGATTTAGCTTATTGCGTTTCTCATTTTCTAATAAATAACAATAGATTGCACGAAAAGCAATCTCTCTTGTCTCAACACACCTCTCAAAACTCCATTCATAGTCTATCACAATCCAGTCATCACGAAGTTCTCCCGGCAGAATAATATTTGCGAAGATCAGATCATAGTCAGCGATCTTCTGTTCTTCCCCCTGGGAGATCCGCCGCAGATATTCATCAAAAAGACGTTGGAATCCCTCCACGTCATTCTTCTCCAGACACGCATCCAGCAGCTCCTCCAACCTGACTCCCGGCGTATACTCCAACTGCAGGCAGGGCGCCCCATTCTCCGTTTTCGCCAGATTACATTGATTGATGGATAACCCACTGCCGCCGTAGCGCGCAGACAGCTTTCCCGCCAGACTGGCCGTGTTCTCGATATGCTGCCATGCCGCCTCCGATAACGGGTGTTTCTCAATTATCTTCCCCTGCCCACACTTCCGCTGAACGGTTTTGATACAGAATTCTTCCTTTCTGTCATTCGAGTACTTCACATACTGTTCTTCCAGCCCGGGCCCTAACAGAAGCATATAAGAATTGGAAAACAACGGAAACTGCTGCTCCTGTATGATGGTATCAAATACTTTCTTCTCATCAAACAGCTGCAGCCTGTCCCTGTCAAAATTGCGAAGATTAGTCGATAGTTCTCCCACCTGCGGCAGTCTTTCGTCAGAATAAAGACTTGTCATAAATTTATAATCCGGATAGGGATAATACATCTGTGCCTCTGCAAAGCCGCATTCCCCGGCAATCGCAAGCAGTCCGTCCCTCGTAAACGTCCTCACCACACCGCCGTCGGGATAGTTCTCCAATCCCGCAAAATAGGCGCCCAGATGATCTTCCCTGCACCCTGCCCAATATTTCAGTCCAAATTTATTCTCTATGGCGATGGCAATATGCCCCTCCGGCTTCATATGCCGCTTTAGGATATTCAGAAATCTCTCATAAGGCTTGTCGGACCGGATATACGCCTGCGCATACTCAAATACGCCGATCAGGCAGATATAGTCATAGTCTGCGGCAAGATCCGGTTCTATGTCCTGAAAGTTTCCTACATGGATGGTCACATTGTCAGCTTCCATATGGCGATAAGCATTGATCCTGCTGCGCTTGCCCGACAGGTCGATACACGTTACTTCTCCTGCCTTTCTGGCAAGTGCGCCCGTGATCGCCCCGCAGCCTGCTCCGACCTCCAATACTTTCATATCCTTCGTGATCGGCAGCCACTCTACGATATTCTCACGCAGTGCCGACAGATGATACAGAATCGGCCAGCTTTGCCGTTCCTCGATGATACGCCGGTATTCCACTGTGGAATAATTACGGGCAATCTGAAGCAGCTCATCCTCCACTTCACCGTCGCAGTAGTAATCTTCGCCCGGATAATGTGTCAGATCCAGCCTGATCTTACCGATTTCTTCTATCTTTCTTTCCGCCATCCTTTTTTACCTCTATCTTAGAATTCATATCATAAAAGCCAACTGTATTTTTATCTGAAATAACCGTCAGATTCAACACATCATACAGCCTGTGATAGACGGTAAAATCATCCTCCTCGTACCCGGTCACTCCCAGGGAAAGCAGATATTCTCCACCCTGCAGATCCATCTGCTGTGTAAAGTCCACCTCATATGCTTCTCCGGCCTTCACCGGGTCCAGAAAAGCTTTCTCAAACATCGTATTGGTGCCTGTAATCTCCGTTCCACGCACATTCTTGATCGTAAAAGCAAAAATAGGCGCCGGGAGATCTTCCGTCATCCGCACCTTCATATGGATCGTAAACGGATTCCCCTTCAAGATCGCAGAGGTTGTGATCCCCTTATCATCATAGATATAATACTCCGTGATCACGGCCTTCTTGGAGCCATATTCCAACAGTTCCGGATTCTCGGCCATACCACTGCCGGATATGCCGCCCGCCGCAGCGCCGGCAGCATCCTGCCCGGACGTGGCAGAAGCTTCCGGATTCTTTGCCCCTTCCGCTTTCCGGGACGCCGTAGCCCCCTGCCCCTTCACAGCATTGCGCAATTGTTCATCATCGACCAGCCTGTCCTGCCACTGCTCGCTTTCCGGCACGACATACTGCCCCACCAGCACCTGCTTATAGGTGTCGATCATCTCTTTCGCCGACCCTTCCCCCAGCTTTGTACCCTGGTTTAAGAGCACTACCCGGTCACAATATTTACTGATGCTGCTCAGATCATGACTGACAAAAACGATGGTCTTCCCCATCTCCTTGAATTCTTCAAATTTGTGATAACACTTTGCCTGAAAGAAAACGTCTCCCACCGACAGTGCTTCATCCACGATCAGGATCTCCGGATCAATATTGATTGCCACTGCAAAGGCAAGGCGGACAAACATACCGCTGGAATAAGTCTTGACAGGCTGATACACATAGTCCCCGATATCCGCAAATTCCAGAATAGATTCCAGTTTCTCATCGATCTCTTTCTTCGTGAAACCGATCATGGTCCCGTTCAGATAGATATTCTCGATGCCATTATACTCATTGTTGAACCCTGCACCAAGCTCCAACAACGCGGAGATCCGTCCGTTTACCGTCACGTTTCCTCTGGTCGGATTCAAGACTCCCGTAATGATCTTCAAGATCGTGGACTTCCCGGAACCATTCGTTCCGATGATACCGACACACTCTCCCTGCCTGATCGTCAGATTGATTCCCTTTAAGGCGTGATGTTCCCGGTGATGTTTCCCTCGCCCTATTCCAAGCGCCTCCTTCAAGCGGTCCGAAGGCTTGTCATACAACTTATAAACTTTTTCGACATCCGTCACCTGTATCGCAATATTATCCATAATTACCTCTACGCAGATATTGCCGTCCATGTCTGCAATATCACAGAATTGCCGATCTGTTCTGCTATTGGAGTACTTCCCGTCAGAGTACATCCGCAAAGTGTACCCGCATCCTCCTAAAGACCAGCGTCCCAATACAAAACAGGCTGATCGTAAAAATCCAAAAGTAAGTAGACGAATAAAAGTGCTCCCAGAACCATACTTCTTCATAGATGGCACTTCTGTATCCATTCACAATATAGACAAGCGGGTTCAGTTTAAACAGCATCTTCATATTATCTGTCTTTAACATCGTAATGCTCCACAGGATGGGCGTCGCCCACATGCCAATCTGCAGCGCTATGGAAATAATCTGCTGCAGATCCCTGATAAAGACCACAAGTGCACAGGTAAGATAACTCATGCCAAGCACAAGCAGGAACAGGCAGAAACTATAGTAAATCAGCTGCAGCGTATACAAATTGGGATAATAACCGTATCCTATCGACACACATAACAATACCACAACAAAGAAAATATGGATAAACGTAGCCGCAATCACCTTGATGATCGGCAAAATACTGATGTTGAACACCACTTTCTTAACAAGATAATTATATTCGATCAATGCCATGGTGCCCTGCGTGATCGCCTCAGAAAAATAGAACCAGGGTACCAGGCCGGCGGTCAGATACAAGACATACGGCACCTCCAGCCCGCTCGCCACCATCTGGCTCCTCGTATCAAAGACCTTATCAAACACGATCCAGTACATTACCACTGTAACGACCGGCTGTGCCGTCGCCCAGATAATGCCGAGATAAGACCCCGCATATCGATTCTTGAAATCATTCTTCGCCAGCTTCCAGATCAGCTTCCTGCTCTGAAAAAGTTCTGCCGGAATGGTCAGTATCCTCTCATAATAGATCGTAAAAATAAGACAGGTAAAAGCGATCAGCACACAGCCGCTGACCTTCTTCATCTGCTCCGTCACCTGATCCGCCAGCGGATTGTGATGATGTACAAGCACAGCCGCCAGAATCAGACCAAGCGCCCAGAAGACGGCAATACCGACTGCCTTCTTGGGCGTTTGTATTTTTTTAGTAGAATGATTGATATACTCCGTTTTTTCTGCCTTCCTGTTTTTCATTTACGATATTTCTCCGTATACTCGGCAAGTCCGCCCCACTTCGGATCCTTCTCGGACATGATCAGCTGCGCACCCTCCGGGATCGGCCATGCTATACCAATGTCCGGATCGTTCCAGATAATGCCGCCCTCATCATTCGGATGATAAAAATCCGTACATTTATAGGCAAACTCCGCATAATCAGACAATACAAGAAATCCATGTGCGAAATTCTTGGGAATGAAAAACTGCTTCCGGTTCTGCGCCGAGAGCACTACACCATGCCACTTCCCATAGGTCGCAGAGCCTGGCCGCAGATCCACTGCCACATCAAAAACCTCACCGCTCACAACCCGGACCAGCTTATCCTGAGGAAAATGAATCTGAAAATGCAGACCGCGCAGCACGTTCTTCGTCGAAGCGGACTGATTATCCTGTACAAAGATCTGATCGATCCCCGCTTCCTTGAAATCATTATAGTTATAGGTCTCCATAAAATAGCCGCGGGCATCTCCGAATACGGTCGGTGTAATCACTTTAAGCCCTTCTATTTCACATGTCTCTACTGTTATTTTACCCATGATATCTGGTCTTCCTTTCTGTTTCCTGTCCAATTCTGATCCCGTTCTCAGATTGACTCAGATCTTATCAGATCTTCTCTGTCCTTTGCCTGCTCTCTATTGCTCCTCGTCGCCGCCCACAGGCACATTGCCGCTGTCCCCGTTGATCACCCCGGAATAACCGGCCGCGCCTCTGGAATGATCAATGGATGTATCAATATTCATATAGCACAGATTCAGATCCACTTTCGTATCTATGCCGTCAATCGTTCCCTTGGATGTATACTGCCACATATGATAATATTCTTCATAAGCAGGAATCTCCGTATACTCGGCAAGCCATGTCTTATAATCAGACAACTCCTCCATGGCAACCTGCTCGTTGAGCCAGTTTCTGGAACCGTATATGCCGGTTTCATAACCGGCAGCGCTTATCGTCTCCAGGAACGCTTTGTGTATCTTCGTCCTCTCGTCGGCTTCCAGCCAATCCGCACGGCCGCTGCCTCCTGCACTCTCGCTGTCCAGGAAGACCGGGTAGTCCACATCATACTCCTCGATCAGCCGGATAACCATGCTGGCCTCTTCCACAGCCTCCACTTCATCCACGGCCTGTGTAAAGAAATACACGCCAACGGGAATGTCCGCCGCTATAGCCCCCTTGATATTCTGCTCATACAGGGGATCGAGGACAAGCGCACCGCTGGACGCGCCGCGATATCCGCACCGGATGATCGCAAATTCCACGCCGGCATCTTTAACCTCTTCCCAGTCGATCGTCTTGTTCCACTTGGAAACATCGATTCCAAACTTCGCACTGCCTTCCGCCAGCTTAAGTCCTGTATCCTCGGTACCGTCCGCTGCTTCCGCGGCTCCGTTTACCTCTTTATCCTCTTTCTCAGCATCTATATCATCCTCAGTCATGATCAAATACTCTATGTCATCCAGTACCTGATATTCTATTTCCTGCTTGATCTGGATCGACGTGATCGTATTCGGAACCTGATAACCTTCTGTCTCCTTTAAAGAGACATTGTACTCTCCGGCCCGCAGTCCATCAATATAGATGATCCCGTCTTCATCGCTGTCGGTATATTCTCCCACATCCCGCAGCTCTACTACAAAAGGAGTTCCGGTTACCAGACTGCCCGTACTGTCCACGACCATAATGCGAAGGTCCTTTGCCACGGAACTCATCATCAGAAACACACTGCGCCCGGAATAGGTCTCAATACTCTTAAATTTGACCTCCGGATCAAAAAAGGTCTCATCCTGCAGAAACGCGGAAAGATTGCTGCCTCTCTGTCTGCCGTCTCCCTCTGTCTCCTCCAGCATCGCCGACGCCTCGGTCTGTTCATCCGTCGAAATTCCCAGTTTCTGTTTCACCAGATCAAGATTTGCTGCCGCGATCGCACCTACAAGCACAACAAACAGAAACACGATGGCAAACAGCATTCTTTTGATTTTCTTAGAGCCCATTCGCAACCTCAATCATATATTGACCATAATTTGTCTTCATCAACGGTTCTGCCAGTTTCAGCAGCTGTTCTTTGGTGATAAATCCTCTCTTATAGGCAATCTCCTCAATACAGGAAATATACAGTCCCTGCCGCTTCTGGAACGCCGCCACGAAGTCCGCCGCATCCAGCAGGGAATCATGATTGCCCGTATCCAACCAGGCAAAACCACGCCCCAGCGTCTCCACACGCAGATCCCCTCTGCGCAGGTATTCGTTGTTAATACTCGTGATCTCAATCTCTCCTCTGGCGGACGGCTTCACATTAGCCGCAATCTCCACCACGTCATTGTCATAGAAGTACAGACCCGGAACCGCATAATTGCTTCGCGGCCGCTCCGGCTTCTCCTCAATGGACAAAGCTCTGCCGTTCTCATCAAATTCCACTACGCCATATTCCCGCGGATCTCTGACATAATATCCGAAAATCGTCGCTCCCTTCTCTCTGGATGCCACTTCTCTGAGCACTCTGGAAAAGCTCTGCCCATAGAAAATATTGTCGCCCAGCACAAGCGCCACATTATCACTGCCAATAAAATCCGCACCTATGATAAACGCATCCGCCAGCCCTCTCGGATATTCCTGTACCGCATACTCCATCCGCAGTCCTAACTGTTCACCGGTGCCGAACAATTCCCGAAAAGACGGAAGGTCCCTCGGTGTTGATATGATCAGGATCTCCCTGATCCCTGCCAGCATTAAAGTAGACAGGGGATAATAGATCATCGGCTTATCATAAATCGGCATGATCTGCTTTGAAACAGCCTTTGTCAACGGATACAGTCTTGTACCCGAGCCTCCCGCAAGAATAATTCCCTTCATTGAATCTGCCTTGTCCTTCCTCTTCTATACTGTTTGGATTATCGTCTCTCTATACCTGGTACATCTCCGTATAATACTTCTGATAATCGCCGCTCGTTACATTCTTCATCCACTCCTCATGCTCAAAGAACCACTGGATCGTGCGGCGTATTCCTTCCTCAAACATGGTCTCCGGCTCCCAGCCGATCTCTTTCCTGATCTTGTCCGGCGCTATGGCATATCTGCGATCATGCCCCTTACGGTCCTCCACATAAGTGATCAGCTGCTCACTGACCAGCTCCTTTCTCGGATCGTCATCCGGCAGCATCTCCTGCAGCGTCCTGATGATGATCTTGATGATCTCAATATTCTGTTTCTCATTATGGCCGCCCACATTATACGTCTCAAACAGCCTGCCCTGCTCCTGCACCATGTCGATCGCCTTGGCGTGATCCTCCACGTACAGCCAGTCACGCACATTCTTACCGTCACCGTATACCGGCAGTTTCTTCCCCTGCAGCGCATTGTTAATAATCAACGGAATCAGTTTCTCCGGAAATTGATAAGGTCCGTAATTGTTGGAGCAATTGGTAATATTGGCCGGAAAACGGTACGTATCCATATAAGATCTCACCAGCATGTCCGAACCTGCCTTGCTGGCGGAATAAGGACTGTGGGGCGCATAGGGCGTCGTCTCGTAGAAATAACCGCCATCCTCCTCCAGTGATCCGTATACCTCATCGGTGGAGACATGCAGGAACTTCTTCCCTTCCTTAAAACTGCCGTCCGGCAGCTCCCATGCCGCCTTGGCACAGTTAAGCATCACTGCCGTGCCAAGCACATTCGTCTGCACGAACACCTCCGGGTGCTTAATGCTCCTGTCAACATGGCTCTCCGCCGCAAAATGCACGACCCTGTCAATCTCGTTCTCAGCAAAAATGGCAGAAACAGCCTCTTTATCACAAATATCCGCCTTAACAAACGTGTAGTTATCCCAATCTTCAAATTCCCGCAGATTCTCCAGATTACCCGCATAAGTCAGAACGTCCACATTGATGATCCGAATCTCCCTGCCGTACTTCTGAAACATATAATGAATATAATTGGATCCGATAAAACCGGCTCCTCCCGTTACAAGATACGTTCTCATCTCTACCTCCTTTTACGGTACAAGTAATACAATGCACCCAACTATGATTATGATACTGCCACTTCACCCTAAATTGCAACTCTTAATAATGCAGATAACTGATATTCATATCCACATCACCGCTGATTCCACTGACTTTTCCCTTGGAAGAGTACTGCCACATATCGTACCGCGTAGCCGTGTAAGTCGGTGCGCTGGCATACTGTGCCAGCCAGATCTTATAACCTGTCAGGCTTCCGGTATTGATCTTCTCGCTGAACCATGTCTTATTGGCATAGATGCCGGCGGCGTAACCGGAATTCTGCACCGTCGCACAGAATGCTTTACATACTGCAGTCCTGGCATCCCTGCTGATGCCGTCTCCCCGGCCACCGCTTGCCTCCACATCCAGGAAGATCGGATAATTCAGACCATAGCCGTTGACCAGGTTCAATGCCATCGACGCTTCCTCGACTGCCTCTACTTCGTTGACCGCCTGACTGAAGAAATAAACGCCCACTTTCAGGCCTGCCGCCTTCGCACCTTTGATATTGCTTCTGAATTTCGGATCTTCTACCAGCACTCCCGTCGAAGATCCCCGGTATCCGCATCGGATAATGACATAGGATACCCCGGAATTTTTCACCGCATTCCAGTCGATATTGCCATTCCATTTCGATACATCGATTCCCATGCTGCCCGAATTGGAGGACATCTTTCCGTCGCTGCCGAAACTGTATTTGGCCCCCTGGATCACCTGTTCTCCTGTCACATAATTTCCGTTCTTATCATAGAAATATACACTGCCGTCGATCGTCTGCCAACCGGTATATCTGTAAGCGGATGCCTCGGATGATTTCTTATAGAACTTATCATACTTTTTATAATCATCGTAAACTGCTTCCTGATAGGCTCCGGCAGCATCCAGATAATACATCTGGTTCCCGTCCTTATCCTTCAGCTTGGCCTTACCGTCCACCGACGTGCTTTTCTTCACGGTAATCTTATAACCTGCAGAAATATTTGCCGCATCGGTGCACACTGCCTTGATCTCGACGGTTCCCTCCGCCACACCGGTAACAACACCCTTGTCATCCACGGTCGCAACCGCCGTATTGGCGCTGCTCCACGTCACCTTACCGTCCTTGGGCTCCGTTCTTGCCGTAAGCGTGATCGTCTTGCCGACCGCTACTTCCCTGTCGCCACTGATCTCGATCTTCGTATACGTATCCTGATTCGTATCCTGCACCGTCACGTTACAGACCAGATCCTGGCTGCCGTCCGCAGCCTTCACCTTCGCCGTGATCGTTGCCGTACCTGCTCCGACAGCCGTGACGCTGCCGCCCTTAACGGTCGCCACGGAAGTATTGCTGCTCACCCAGTCGATCGACTGCACCTCCCCGGCCGTAACCTGTACCATAAGAGAAGCCGCCGCCCCCTTTTTCAGATTCAGGCTTGTACTGTTTAATGAGACTTTTGTTTTCTCGGGTGCTTCCGGCTGCTCCGGCTTATCTGTATTGTCCGGATTCTCCGGTTCACTCGGCTGTTCTCCCGATGCTGTCACCTTGACTGCACAGGATGCCCGCTCTGTCACCCCTTCTATTGTCGCCTCGGCAGTGATCGTCGTTTCTCCCTCACTGACAGCCGTGACATTCCCGTTACTGTCTACCGAAGCAATGCTCGGTGCATTGCTGATCCAAACAACATCCGGATATACATCGCTGCCGCTGATATATACGCTCAGCGCAGAGGTCTCACCCTGTTTCAGGGTAAGGCTGCTGTTGTCGAGAGCGACCGCAAACTCCACCGGAGGCTGGCTTGCTTCCCCGCTGCCCTCCGTCACCGGCATCTCTGCCGACAATGCCGTCACATCCCCCGCTTCCACCAGCTTTCTGTAAGCGCTGCTGACCGTCCACGGATCCGGGATATTCTTCTTATCAACTTCCGTATAGACAACCTGCCCTTCTCCGACCGGTGTTTTGGTAGATTCGACCCATTCCACCGTATCCTTCAAGACAGACTCTACTGCCGTATTCTGTATGGCCGTGTCTTCCGCCGCCGCATTTACTTCCGCTTCGGTCTTAACCTCATCCGCCACATCCACTTTCTTGTAGTTGATCGTGTCCGTAACCTTCACGCTGCTGGCAGAAGAAGGAAGCTTATACTCTGCATACTTATTATCTGCAAGCGGCTTGATCTTTACACTATAGTCTCCGGCGGCAACGTCAGTCTGATAAATAATGCCGTCCTTATCTTCATCTTTCAGCTCGAAAGACTTCTTACTGCTTGACACTTCCACTTCGAAAGGCACGCTGCCGATCAGCTTGCCTGTCGCTTTGTTGACGAATTTTATTTTCAGATCCGACTTAATACTGGTAAGATTAAGAATAACCTCGATCGAGCCGTTCTTATCCTGCTCCTTCGGCTCTTCTTCCGCATCTTCCGGCGTCTCTGTTTCCAGCTCCACCATATTCGACAGTCTGGCAGATTCTGACACGGCAAGCAGACCGCTCTCACCGATCACGGAGATCCCCTCCATCTCCTCGCCTACCGACGCGAAAGCATCTACCTGCTTCTCCACAGACTTAGCGTTGACATAGAGCCCACCCGCCAGGGAAATGCCTGCCAGCACCACGATGCCAAGCATCGCCACCATCATGTCCATAGTGCTCATATGCGTCAGGAAATCCCTGATCCGTACGATCAGTCCTTCCCTGTCATCCTCATACTCATCATATTCGTACTCTTCGTCCTCATACTCATCATATTCGTACTCTTCGTCCTCATACTCGTCGTCTTCGTACTCTTCGTCCTCATACTCGTCATATTCGTACTCTTCGTCCTCATACTCGTCGTCTTCGTCCTCGTATTCGTCGTCTTCGTACTCTTCATCCTCGTATTCGTCGTCTTCGTACTCCTCGTCCTCGTATTCATCCTCCGCATACTCGTCGTCTTCATACGCTTCGTCCCTGTACCTGTCTTTTGCATATCTGCCGGAAGCGCCTCTTCGTTTGGGCGCAGTATGTCTGCTCTCTCGCTGATATGCCTCTATTGTCTCATCATCAAGACAGAGAAACTCCAAAGTATCTCCCGTGACGCTGTCCTCGTCTTCCTCATCAAATCCCCCGTCTTCCTCCGCGAAAAACTCTTCCAGGAAAGCATCTCTTCGATTTTCTTTACGCATTTTCTTTTTTCCGTTATTCCTTCTACTCTGCATCCCATACCCCTTGTCTGCTTTATCTCTTCTACAACAATATCTTTTTCGAACAGTCTTGTCGTCATACCGTCGAACACAGATCCGATTTCAAGTTCACTTCACAGCCTGCAATTATACATCTTATGTAAACTCTCTCTTCCAATAAGCCTGTAACATTATAGCACAGAACCGCATTACATTCAAGATTTTTTGGCTTTGTGCTGTTTTTACAGCTATTTTGAAGAGATTTACATAATATTCTTGAATTCCGCGATATTTTACAGCACTAAATACGTCGTTTTACGTTATATCCGCTTGACTTTATCCACTATAACTGACACAATACAAGAACAACCTTACAATTTCAACATACGCAACATTCACAGTCATTTGCAACGTTCATTTTATTTTTAGGAAGGGAAGATAAATCATGATGTATATGCATTACTGTAAGAGTTGTCAACGAGTTTATATGCTTAACGGACATAAACAGAAATGTCCAAAATGTCACAAGGGGATCAGCGAACTGAAACTCTCTTACATGGATTATGTAACTATGAATCAGGAAGCCAGACAGCAGTTTTGCAGCTGCTGTGCTGATGATGAACAATTACAAATGCTAAGCACTACATATCGAATGTATAAATATAGTAAATGGTACAAAGAATTGCAGACCCAGCTGCCACAGACCACGATCATCACCTATCCATTAAGCGACCGTACTTCGTCGGCGAAGAAAATGACACTGATATGATCACAATTCCATGCGGCTGACTCAGGCGACCGATCAAAGAGCGCGCTGAAACCTCCCGGTTTCCATCGGCGCTCTTTTTCGCATTTTTGCTGATCTTTTGCTTATAATTCTATAAGATTTTATTAAAAAACAGGGAAAACATGGATTTTTATTCTATTTCATAGTAAACTGATACCATACAGATATAGCAAACGACATGGCAGATCTTCGTTCCCGGTCTCTGTCAGGCCATCTGCGCAGACCTTGTGGGGCCTGAGACGAAACTTCTGATGCCGTTGCCTATAAGATCTTAGAAAAGAGGTATAGAAACTATGAACGAGGACAAAAAAACAGAAAGCCGGCAGAAAAATGTGCCAAAGGAACAAAAACACTTCCGTGTCAGTATCCACCTTGTTCTTCTGGCTGCCATCGTATTGATCGCAGGATTTTCTGCTTACAGATTATATATATGGAATAAGGGCGTCCCTTCGGATTACGATCCGAATTATCAGACCACCGATTTTGATACGGAGGCAATGGACAATATCATCCCTCTGGCTCCGGACAAGCTGGAGGGCCACGAAGACGACGGGGTGACCACAATCCTCTGCCTCGGTGACGATCCCTTCTCTCTGGACCGTGGGGAGAACGGTCTGTCGGAGCTGATTGCCGCCAAAACAGGCGCCGTCGTATATAACGGTTCTTTTACCGGCACTACCATAGCCGCCCAGCTCGATGAATATAACGACGGTTACATTATGGATGCTTTCTCCTTCTCTTACATTGCAAAGAGCCTGGCATCCGGAGACTTTGAGCTGATGAAGACCGCGGCCAACTACAGTTATGATGAAGCTTTTCCCGAAAATACGGCCATGCTGGCTTCTCTGGATATGAACGCCGTGGATCTGATCTGTATTATGTACGACGCCAGCGATTATATCAACCAGAGACCTTGTGACGACCCCAACGATCCCTATTCGATCGTAACCTATACCGGCGCCCTGAGAGCCGGCGTAACCGCTATTCAGGAAGCGTATCCCCATATCCGTATTGTGGTGATGTCCCATACCTTCTGCCATAATATCAACGCAGAAGGCAATTTCGAGAATGCAGACAGAGTCGATCTCGGACACGGTACAATAAGCCATTATTTACAAAAAGAACTGGATGCGACAAGCGAATGCGGGGTTTCTTTTATCGATAACTTCTACGGCGCCATCAATGAAGACAATTATCTGGACTACATGACAGATTATATTCATTTCAACGATGCCGGACGCAATCTTCTGGCAGACAGATTTGTACAATGTATCTTCCCCGCTTCCAAAGAAGCCGAATAAATACGAAGGGCATACTGCAGTCTGGTATCACTGCGATATGCCCTTTTCTTATGCCGCCGTTATTCCGTCTAATACTCCACAGAAAACAGTTCTTCAAAGTCAAACCGATCTATCACGTCACGCATCCGCTCCAGTTCCGCCGCCATCTGTGCGCTGTCCTTCACCTCGCACTCACCGTTTGCGAAACACTCCGTCATATAGTAGTTGATATCGCTATGGTAATGGATCTCATCCGCATAGTTATTCAGATCCGTCACGATCCATTCCTGATTCGGAAAGAAAAACACCCTTACATTGTCATAGGAGAGCAGCCTGTCTGCAATATATTGAAATTCTGAAAGCGTCGCCTCCAGATGGTTCTCCCGCATCACATCATTCCAGTACAGAATACTGCCCGGCGGAAAGAAGACATAGAAGACGGTATCCGGGTTCTGCTCAATATAGGGACAGATATTCACATCCAGATTCCTGCCGGCGCTTTTCAGGTAAGCGTCCGCAGGCGTCTCCTCCTCTACCGCTTCCGGCTGTTCATAATTGTGCATGACCCACTGGATATTGTAATATTCATCCGTCCACCAGCTTTGATAGACGGTGGCAAGATCCGTCTTGTCCGGGTCAGCGATTGGTCTTAAGATATAGTTAAGCACCACATCCTTATTAAAAAGATACTGTATATCATTGATGAGATTATCATCATACAGATAATACGGAACCGGATATTTGGTCTCCTCCACGCCTCCCGTACAGGTCGACACATCAATTCCCAGAAAGACCGTCTTCACCTGATTATCACTGTCAAAAACAAGTTCCATGATATTAGACTGATCCTTCGGAAAAGCGCCGCTGTAATTGAGCTTGATCGTGTGCAGCCCCATCAGCTCCCCAAACCAGTTGGTATTGAAGTTAACCGTCATGGACGATCCCAGAATCACACTGTCATACTCCATATGCTTTGCCATTCCCGGATTCTGGCTGAGCTGATTGTCCACCAGATACGGGAATCCGTCAAGCGGCTCATGATACTGGAAAAAGGGGTCCACATAAATCACGAGAGCTGCCACCAGGAGGAAAACCATACCGATCACGCACATTACGGATAAGATCCATTTCTTGTATTGATTCATTGCGACAACATAACCTTTCTAATGCCTGTCTGTCTGTTCCGATCCACGAGCGCACGGCGGTGCACCCACTGCCGATATCAGAAATTATAGTACAGAAATATACTCACTTCCGAGAATGTGAGCACACTCCAGACGGCCAGCACGGCAAATACCACCACGGATACCGCACGGTATCTCACCTTCTCCATCCGCTCGGCCGCATCCCTGCCGATCATCGTCAGGTAAAGCCCGAGCGCCAGCATCGCCCACATCAGGATATATCTGCTCCAAGCCATATTATCAAGCTTAAGCACTTTCAGCACGTACCAGAATTCATCCATCCTGAAACAATCCGCCAGTTCCATGGACACCTTCTGCACCGGCCCCTTCAAGGCGGTGAGCAGCAGCTGGTTTGCCTGGGCCACGCTTTCCGCCCGGAAATATACCTCTGATGCCGCCACATACAAGATCAGCAATATACGTGACACTATTGTCATAATCTTATGTCTCACCCGGACAACACCGGACGCGACTGCCGCTTCCTGCCCCATATTCCCGGCCGTCCTGGTCCTGCGCTGCTTGCTGCATTTTTGCCAGAATCTGGTTGCCACATACAGCACCCCCTGCGTCAGGGCCCATACCAGATAATGCCAGCCCGCTCCGTGCCACAGTCCGCTTAAGAGGAACACAAGCATCAGGTTTCCATACATCCTGGCCTCTCCCCTGCGGTTTCCGCCCAACGGTATGTACACATATTTCGTAAAAAAGCGGCTCAGCGTGATATGCCACCTTTTCCAGAAATCAACAATATTCACCGCCTTATAAGGAGCGCGGAAATTGGCCGGAATCTCCATCCCCAGCATCCTGGCGATGCCTCTGGCCATATCACAGTAACCGCTGAAATCAAAATAAAGCTGTAAAATATAGAACAGCGCGACCAGAACCGCATCCATTCGCCCAAGTACGGCTATATTGGCGTATCCATAATCCACTCCCGCCCCAAAGGTATCCGCAAGCAATACCTTCTTTGCCAGTCCGAGAATGAAAAGGCCGCATCCATTCGCGATCCTCTCCCACTGCACGCTCTGTTTCCCTATGCTCGCAAACTGCGGCAGCATCTCGTTATGATTGACGATCGGCCCGGCGATCAGCTGCGGAAAAAACGCCACAAACAAGGCATAGTCAAGCAGCCTGCAGTCCCGCACCTCTCCCCTGTAAGTATCTGCCACAAAGGAGATCTGCTGGAAGGTAAAGAAACTGATCCCCAGCGGCAGCAGAATATTGCGCAGGGCGATCGAACTGCCAAACGCCAGGTTCACCGTTGACAGGAAGAAATCAAAGTATTTGAAATAAAACAGCACGCCCAGATTGGCCGCCACGGCGGCTGCCATCACTCCTTTGTTCTGTCTGCCTGACAATATCCTGTGAAACAGATAATTACCTGCAATGCTGCACAACATGATCAGCAGGTAAGACAGATTGAAATAGCCGTAAAACCAGAAGGACATGGCAACGAGAAACGCCTTGGCCATCCGCTCCTGATGCAGATGCAAAAGCCCATAGTAGCCGATCAGGCATACCGGAAAAAACAGGAATATAAAAATATAGGAATTAAACAGCATATTACGTCTCCCGATCCCGATAGATCACAAACTCCCCGACCTGCCCATACAGTTCATAGCCGTACTCTGTCAACGGCTCGGTGATCTCCCGATCCTCTTTCAAGATGATATAAGCACAGGGATATTCTCTGGCCAACGCTGTGAAGGTGGACGTCTCGATCACTTCCGCCTGCTCCATCGCCTCATACATCGGATGGTGATACTCCCATCTGGCAACCAGCATCTCCCGCCCGTAAGGCAGTTCGATATTCGTACTGTACTGCCTGATATAGTAGATCAGATCCGCCGGCACCAATACCGTGATCCGCCCTTCCTCCGGCTCGATCAGATCCACGATCTCGATCGTCTCCTGCGGAAGATGCCAGGCATTCTCCGCCTTCGTAATATTTTCACTGTCATAGACATAGTCACCGCACAGTATGAATGCCACACACGCAGCCGCCACCCCGATCCTGCGATGCGCCGCGAACAACCTGATCACGCCGTAGGCGCTGACCAGACTCATCTGCAGCAGCCACAGCAGCCTGTAATAAGTCTCCGAATCATCCAGCAGACGCACGAACAGCTTACGAAACAACGGACAGAAAAACAGCAGGAGCAATAACGTCGGCGCATAGACAAAGATCGCCCGGCGCCGCCTGTCCTTCTCCGCAAACCACAGATACAGCAGAATGGCAAGATAGAGAAAGGCCAGATATCTGTGCTGATGAAATCCCATATAATTTTTGAAAATAACAACACTCTCTAAAAAAATGCCCCACATAGATACTCTCCGCATGCAGCACAAACACCCTGAAAAGCGGGCATAACTTCGTGATGCATCTATAGCAGTTTATTTATTGCAGCAGATAACTGTACCCGACGACCAGATATGCCAGTACATAGAACGCATTGGGAATACAGACTGCCCCCATCTTGATCACTACCTTAAGATCCCGCTCCACAAATGCCAGGCACACTGCCGACACCGCCATCAGGATGAACACCAGGAAGACGGCTATGGAGCTGCAAATACCCGCTGTCATATTAACACAGACTAACAGAAACCACACCCCCGGCCCGGCGCCGGTGCGCTTCTGCCCGGCATCCGTCCTTCCGTGGCCGGCCTCCTGCCTGTCCCTGCCGTTATCGAGAAGCAGGAAAAGCCAGAGCAGCGCAGGAATCACCAGACTGCCTGCCACCGCCTTGCCCTGCCAGGTCCTGGTCAGGAAAAAGGTTTCGTTCGTATAGATCGATACATTGCCGAAAATCTGCAGGACTGCCATCAGGATCATGAAGAGAGGCAGATTTTCCCTGCACGTCTTCCATTGCCGCCCCTGATCGGGCTGATCGGACTCCTTCGCCTGCTGCCCTTCTCCCCGTCTGCCAAACAGTATCCTGCCGATCTCATAGTATACAAGATAAGTAAGCGGGATCAGTACAAACGGAAGAAGCGTATGCGAAAGGATCGTCGCATGGATATGGCTCTTCTTCGCCACGAAGGCGATCCACATCGGGAAGACCGCCATCGCATGTCTGATATCCAGTCCCGTGTGCCGTCCCGTTAAGGGCAGGATCGTATACATCGTATCCGCCTGCTGTGCGATCAGCGAGGCTGCCACATAATAGGCATCATCCCCGTCAAAAGAGGCATAAGCCGCCGCTTTATACAGCTGAAATCCCAGCAGAAGCAGGAACAGGATCCATTCGATCCGTTCCGCAAGGGACATCTCCCGAATACAATCCTTAATGGACATGCGCTGTCCCTGCCGCCCAAACCGCCGCCGGCGGTACGTAAGCCACACACCCGCCGCCGCACAGACAATGCCAAGCGCCATAAAACAGTTCGACGCCAAAATAAAATTATCATATCTTACAAATAATACCACGGGGATCGTCACCACACCAAACAGCGCCCACATGGTAAAATAGCCCGCCAGAAAAACAATGCCGGGATTACGCTTCTCCTCCGCCAGGAAACTGACCGGTGCAAGACCGATGCAGTACGGTATGATGATTAGCCAGAAAAGTATGCCTGCCGTTTGAACCATCTGTAAGCTCTCCCATTCCGAATGCACGAAACCGTTAACCGCTGTAACAAAAGTACAGCCGCCGCGCATTCCTGATCCATAAAATAATAACCACAGTATACCATCTGATCAAGAATGGGGCAAGATGTCACTGTACAATCCTTCCTGAATATGGTAAACTGAACTAATGTCTAAAAGTAATTTTGTGATACAAATGTGAGGTATTCCATGAAGAAAGTATACGTTATCGGCGCCGGTCCCGCAGGATTGACTGCCGCTTACGAACTGTTAAAACAAAGCAGCGATTACGAGGTCACCGTCCTGGAAGAAAGCCAGTACATGGGCGGCATCTCCAAGACCGTCAATTATAAGGGCAACCGCATGGATATGGGCGGCCACCGCTTCTTTTCCAAGGTGCCGGAGGTCAACGAGTGGTGGAACAAGATGCTGCCCTTACAGGGCGCCCCCACCTACGACGATATCGTACTGCACCGCGAGATGACACTCACGCCCGGCGGCCCCGACCCCGAGAAGGAAGACAGGGTCATGCTGCGCCGTCACAGAGTGTCCCGTATTTATTTTAAACAGAAATTTTTTGATTATCCCATCTCCTTTAAACCGGAAACTTTCATCAATATGGGACTGATCAACACGATCCAGGCCGGCTGCAGTTATATCGCCTCCGTGATCCACAAGCGCAGGGAGAACTCTCTGGAAGATTTCTATATCAACCGCTTCGGGCGTAAACTGTACTCCATGTTTTTCGAGTATTATACCGAGAATCTCTGGGGACGCCATCCCAGCGAGATCGCCCCGGACTGGGGCGCACAGCGCGCCAAGGGACTGTCTATCGCCGCCATTGTGAAGGATATCTTCTCCAAGATGATACCCGGCGGCAAGAACCGGGCCGTGGAGACCTCTCTGATCGAAGAATTCAGTTATCCCAAGCTCGGGCCCGGCCAGTTGTGGGAAGTGACCGCAGATGAGATCCGCAAGATGGGCGGCACGATCTTAACCGATTGCCTAGTGACCAGGCTGCACAAAGACGCGGACAACCATATCACCTCGCTGACCTACGTCAATAACGGACAGGAGATTACCGTAGAAGGCGATATCTTTATCTCCTCCATGCCCGTTAAGGATCTGGTGGCCGGCATGAACGACGTACCCAAAGAGCCTGCCCGGATCGCCTCCGGACTGCCCTACCGCGATTACATGACCGTGGGGCTTCTGTTACCGAAGCTGAACCTGAAGAACAAGACGAAATTAAAGACCATCGGCAACATTGTTCCGGACTGCTGGGTCTATGTACACGACCGCGATGTCATGCTGGGACGCTTCCAGATTTACAATAACTGGTCGCCCTACATGATCAGAGATCTGGAGCATACCGTGTGGATCGGCCTTGAATATTTCTGTTTTGAGGGGGATCGTTACTGGACGATGTCCGACGACGCATTTACCAGATTTGCGATTGAAGAAATCGTCCGCATGGGGCTGATCGACTCCCCTGCAGACGTGATGGATTCCCACGTAGAGCGCGTGAAGAAGGCTTATCCCGCCTACTTCGACACCTACAAGGATATCGATACCCTGGTGGATTACCTTAAGACCATCGATAATCTTTACTGTGTGGGCCGTAACGGCCAGCACCGCTACAACAACATCGACCACTCTATGGTCACATCCTTCGAGACTGTTAAGAATATCGTTAACGGCGTCAAGAGCAAGGATAATATCTGGAGTGTCAATACGGAGAAGGTTTATCACGAGGCCAAATCATGAACCTGCAGCCCCAAACCTTTCTTCTTTCCCACAATACCTTCCACGAGAACGCCATACCGCATGGCCTTCCTGTGGAAGGTATTTCGTTTATTCCTGATCATTATATTATAAGCGTACCGTAAACTCAGAAGGACTGTGTTGTATAAAGCCTGTTCCGGTTCCTGCGCTGTACATAAAGATGGTTCACCGCCACAAGCGCCAGACTGACCACCAGCACGAAATAGAAATTAATCCCTCTGGTTACATACAAGGACGGCATCAGATATTCCCCCGTAAAGATACCGCCAAACACACTCTTGTACATCACTTCCGTGATTCCCTGCGCACCCGGCACCGGCAGCATATCTACGGCGATATAGACCGAAGCCTGCAGCAGCATGATCGACAAGGCATCCTTTCCCTCCAGAGAAAATCCCATATAAATGATCCACGTCAGCACGAAGACGCTGGCTCTCTGCACGAACGTAAACAGGCAGACCATAAGCACCTTCCCCTTGTGCTGCAACAGAAAACGCACGGCGCTCTGATACCCGTCTATGAACTGCTCTATCTTCCCCTGTCTCGTCCCGGATTGTTTGAGGATCCTGCCGCGCACGAGCAGCTTCTCGATGCCGGAAATCATCCGCTTCATAGTCTCCGGCGCCAGCATCACCGCCAGCAGGAGCGCCACCAGGATCGTATTCAGAGCAAGTCCCAACAAAAAGAGCGGGAAAAATTCCGCCAGATACCCACGCAGCGGCCGATACCAGAACACCAGCGTTCCGATACCGATCACTACCAATACCAGCTTGTAGATCAGCGCTACCGTCATCAGGACAACCGACGACTCCGACAGACGGTTGCCGTCCCTGCTCATATAGTAAAGCTGCATCGGCTGCCCGCCCGTAGCCGAAGGCGTAATGCCCGAATAGAAGAATCCGATAAAAGAATAGCAGATACACCGTCCAAGACTGCTGCGTCCCTTCAGGGAGCGCAGCAGATAGAAGATCATGATCCCTTCCGCGCTGACGAAAAACAGCGCCACCGCCATCGCCGCGGCCAAAGACAACGGCGAAAGCCTGCCGAGCGCATGGCGGATCCGCTCCATATCCTGTCCGTGGAAGATCGTATAGAAGGACAATGCCATCACCACCAGGAAAAAAATTACCTCCAGAACTCTTTTCCGGTTGACTGCTGCGCCCTTCGTCCGGTTCTGACTAACTTCCATATGCCACCACCCTTTCCGATGCTCCCGTATCATACAGTCTGCGCAGCCTTCTCTCCATATCCTTTTCGTTCCGGGCGTTGCCGTCCTGCTGTGCCTGCAACGGCTGTCCGTCTGCCATCTCTTGTATCTTTGCTGCCGTTTCTGCCGCCCGTGCGGTCACAAAGTCCGCCAGGCTTCCCTCGAAGACCACTCTTTTATACGGATACAGGCAGAAATCCTTCGGCGTCACAAGCGAAAAATGTTTGTCGCAGATCCTGATCTTATAGTCCTCCAGAAGCCGCGCAATATAGGAAGAACAGGTATACTGGTCTTTCAGATAAAAGGGCAGTCCGCAGGCGATGAACGGCAGTCCCGGCACCGCATAATGATAGTGGAATCTCCTCCGGTAATCCTGCCGCAGCCGCTCTCCTATCCCGGCTTTCTGCTCCGCGCTGCATTCCAGCTCACAGACCCGATACGCCGCTGTCGGAAAAGCCCGCAGGATCTTCCGCTTATCTTCCCGCTCAAACCCGGCAAACCAGGGCACGCGGGGATTGCGACGTCCGAAGCTGTAAGCCTCCTCCAGACCCTCGTCCATGCCAATCACCACATGAATATATCTCTGCCCAAGAAACCGCCTGATCACCGCCGCGAAGATCCCCGGCGTATCCACCATGGCAATATAAATATGTTCCATACAACTATCCTTTCCGGCTCCGTTCCCCTTTACGGATCCCCTCCGAAAGAAGCGCCTGCCGCCATCTTCTATTGAAACTGGTAGATCTTACGCGCCGCACGATATCCGCTCTTGGTCAGCATACCGCCCACCTTCCCCGGCAGATAAGTGAGGCCGCTGAGCGTTGTATACTTCAACCGGTAATACAATCTGCTGTTCTCTTCCTTAATTCCGCTCCAGAGCAGCTTCCTCTTATCGTACGCCTCCGGCGAATTGATCAGCAGCAGATGGATGGAGGAGATGGCCATCATAATCGAAATATTACGACACATATATTCCGCCAGTCTGGGATATCTCTCCTTCACCTCATTTAAGTCAACACATTTGGAGACGATCTCCGTCACCATGATCTGCTGGTCGATGCGGCTCATCAGCACCTTTTCGTTGACGGACTGGTCTTCCCGGCCAATGTAGTAATGATACAGATCAATATTCATATAATAGATATGCTCTACATAGGGCAGCGGCTGATAGGCAAAGATATTGTCCACATAGAACGTATGCTCCGGCAGGATAACCCCGCTTCTGCGCAGCACCTCCGTGCGAAAGAGCAGAGCGTGCATGATCAGATACTGCGATGCATGGAACCTTCCGATATCGTTCCAGTCACACATCCTTTCTATCGGGAAAATGTTACCGTATTTCATGACCCGGCTCGTTCCTTCATCCAGATGATCGTAAACATAATTACAAACGAACAGATCCGGCGCCTCCCCGATCAGCCGCGTCTGCTTCTTCATCCAGAATCCCTTAATCCTGCCCAGCAGGTTCGCATATGCCGTTTCTTCCAGCCAGTCATCCGAATCCACCACTTTGAAATATACGCCTGTCGCCAGCTCAAGTCCCTTGTTGACCCCGGAACCATGACCGCCGTTCTTCTTATGAACCGCCCTGACAATACCGGGATACCTGGCCGCATAATCGTCGGCAATCTGCGCCGTAGCATCCGTAGAACCGTCATTTACAATAATGATCTCCACATCCTCTCCGCCCGGCAGCAGAGAATCGATACATCTCTCCATATAGTCCTGTGAATTATAGCAGGGAACCGTAAATGTTATGTATTTCATAATTTACCTCCATATCCTCCTAATCGGTTTTCGTTTTTTCAGATTCTTATTCTCATCGTCCTGAATATAAGCATTGAGCCTGTTACGTGCGCACTGTAATCTCTCAACGGTTTTTCTTTCTATCTATCATAACGATAAAAACTTCCAGTTTTCTTCAAGTTTTTATTAAGATATTCTTAAAAAACGCTTTCCGTTTCCTTAAATGCCTCCCTATTTATAAACTCCCATACACTCCAAAAAGATCACCACAAAAAAAGATACCATGCAAAAGATTCTGCTAATCTCTTTTGCATGATATCCGCACTCTAAAAGAACCATATATTCCAAGCAGTCATCGGAACAGGACGCTCAGACTGCTTATGACCTGATCCGCCACGCACCGCATCCCGTCCGGCGTAAGGTGAACGCCGTCCGACGTCATCTGCGCCATATTATCCAGGCTGATGCCGCAGTGATACAGATCTATCACCGGAATTCCCCTGCTTTGCGCGATCTTCTCGATCTGCACGGAATATTCTTCCGCCGTCAATCCCAGCCCGTTGACGAATGTGACAAAGGGCTGGCTCTCCGTTCCCCAATTGCCTGCAGGCAGCAGCGTACAACAACAGATCTGCGCCGCAGGATAGCGTCGTTCCAGTTTATCCAGGATCAGGCTATAGGCGTCGCTGAACCTTTCCACCATGCCCTCTTCCACCGGTCTTGTCCCGTCGTTATCACCGATCTCGATGCTCTCCACCAGATCGTTGGTACCCATATACACAATAATGAGGTCCGGTTCTTCGCCATCACTTCCGGCCAGCTGAGAGATCCGGTAATCACTGCAGCCGACCTTGACATCTTCCGCCGTAGAATCGCCGTAACAGGCGCTTCCTGAGCTGGAACTGTTGGCACACAGGGATAACCCCAGTTCGTCCATCACGATCTTCCACCAGGTCTGTGATACGTCCTGCACGGCTCCGTTATGCGGAAAGTATACGCTGTTCCCTTCCGGTATCCATCCCTCATAGGTGGAAATACTGTCCCCCAATATGGAAACGCTCATACCTGTCTTCCCCTCTTCCGAACCGTCTTCCGTAACCTCTTTTGTCTCTTCCCCGTCCCGATCCGCCGCTTCCGCATCCGGCTTCGTGTCATGGAACTCCACACCCGACTCCGAATCTGTCTGCGAACCGGCATCCTCCGGCATTTTTGCCCGGCCGCACGCAGGCAATGCCAGCATGGCCAGACACAGCGATGCTCCTATCCATATTTTACGTTTCATTCCCTTTTACACCTCTTTGTCTCAGATTTCCATGCGTCATGGACTCTGCAATGCCGGTTCATAAGGCTATTTCCTGAACATGGACTGTCTGGCCCCATGCATCTTATCATGATGCTTCAACACATCATTCACTGCATCCATGCGCAGCCCCGCATCAATGAAGTCACAGTATTTGCAGAAGGGATAATTCTGCCTGCCGTCCCTCACCGCATCCCGCAGTTCCCGGTACTTAACGCTGTTCCAGCCCTCCTGCAAAGATACCTTATTCAGATCCGCCAGCTCCGTCGTCTCGAAATTATCACAACAGCAGATGCCCATTTTACCGTTAGGCATGATCCACATATCCGTGTAAGGCATCAGACAGGTCTCCTTGATCACCTTGCCCTTGGACTGTTTGTTCGGCGCACTGCCGGCGCGGTTCGTCAGCACTTCTTTCAGATACCGGATCTGGATCAGGATATCCACATCCCCAAATTCCTGGGGATGCGCTTTTACATACTCATAGATCACCTGCACATTGTCATGCATTTTCATATTCAGACAATAATTATTGATGATCAGCTGATCCAGATACGGCACGATCTCCTTCACCCTGTCCACATTCAGCAGCAGTCCGTTGGTGGACATGAAAATAAAGGCCTCCGGCAGCTGCTTTCTGGCATACTTATGGAATTCCACGATGCGATTGTCCAGCCAGGGCTCATTATTCCCATACAGCGTCAGATGGCCCTTATAGCCCCAGTCGCGCAGCTGATCGATGATCGAATAATACAGATCCTCGTCAATCTTCTTGTAGGGCCGCTTCTCCGCATTGATGTTGGCCGTACAGAATTCACACGTACTGTTGCAGCGGTTCACCGTCTCCAGATTGACGACCACCGGATGCGGCGTCTCCTTCTGGCTGTAGAAATAATCGATATACTTACGCTGCTGCCGTCTTCTCGCTATAAACTGCAGCTTCAAATAACTCTCGCTTGATAACCGGGGCAGATACTTTCTGGCATTCCAGCCCAGCACGCCCGCAAAATTGTGTACTCTTATCGCCATATCCTTCTCCATTTCCGCACAGTCTTCTCATACATGATCTGCATAACACTGCCGCATTCATACTCTCTGTTTTCCCGGTTCCCAAACCCTGTCCGGGACCCATTCCCTGTCCATACCCTGCGCCCTGCCGGGATCACTCCGCCCTGTATGCATAGATCGTACAGCTGCCGTCCTCTGCCGTCTCATGCTCCACCAGCCTTAATCCAACTTCCCCGGCATTCGTCAGTTCCAGTCTGGAAAAGATATATTCGCCGCCCAGTTCAAGAAAGGCCCCTACATCTATATAAATATCATAATCTGTAGCATACACCGTTTTCGTCGCATTGACAATGCTTAAGTCGGTTCCCGAATACAGATAAGCCCTCGCCCCCCAGTCATCATAGTAGATCCTGGTCTGTTCCACCCGCTCCAGTGCAGGCGCGATGATCCTGCGGAAGTCCTCCTTATACTGTTGGGAATAGAAACCGAGATAACCGTCCAGCGTGGCAATCCCGTTGTACTCCAAGACTGCCGGATGAAGTCCGTAGGCGGCCGACCACTCGCCCTGATAACCGATCTTGTCCTTGAGCTTCCCAAAAAGTTCCTGCGCGTAGAACTGCTCATAATCCAGCTCATCTACCTCGGTTCCGTGATAATACTCATACGCCCTGTTATAGCAGGTAAAATAAAGATCATTATACCTGTTCGGCGTCAGAATCACGGCGAGAACCGCCGCACAGATCAGCAGGTTTGCGATCCATACAGCCCCTATGCCCCTGTCATAGAGACGGATCAGCACGATGAACAGCGCCGCATACCAGAGAAACGGATTAAAAAAGATCGTCCTGTTAAACTGCCATCCCTTAAGCGGCGGTATGATCGTCTCGACAAGCCGCCTCAGCGGCCCAAAGTCATACAGCCCATAAACGATACTGTTAAAGAGGATAAACACCATAACAAAATTGAAGGGATCCCGAAAAATTTCCTGCCACTGCTTTCTGTACAGATATCTGCCGTTTAAGAACAGAAAATATAAGATGCAGACAGGCAGGATCACTCTGGCATGGACTCCGTCCGCATGAAAAATCCCGTCCCGCCAGACCATGCCGATCTCTTGCAGAATCTCCGGCCAGGAAAGCTCCGCATTGACGATTGAGGAACGGATCGTCTCCTCCCCGCCCAAGAGCATCTGTCCAAATAAGCGGTATTCGCATCCGATATAGCCAAAGGCCAGTACGATCAGCGCTCCCATAAGCGACCACGCCGGTTTCCGGTCCCGGATCGACAGCCAGACGACCGCGATCAGCAGATATCCCAGAATGAAGAGGCCATGATATGAGAAATAGGACACCAGCGGATAGACGAACAATCCGAAATACCACCATTTGCCGGGCCGCCTGTAGATTCTGATCAGCAGCCAGACACAAAGCGGGATCGAAGCAAAGGCAAATCCGAATGCCGGAAAAAACCAGATGATGCCGTAGGCGAACCCGGTCATATAGATCACCGGTCTGTAAATGACACACTTGTCATGATATAATTCCCCCGCCAGAAGCCGAAAGGAAAACATCCCCAACAATATTTTACCCAAAATCCCCAGCACATACGCCGTATAAGTCGGAAAAAGCATATACAACATACTGTACAGCGACAGTTCCGACGGAAGATTGTCTCTGCTGATCCCGCCAAGGAACGGCACTTCCACCCCATGCTTTAGGAAACCGTTGGTATTTTTCAACATCTGATACTGCGCCAGAAACAGATCCATATTGTCATGCACCGCGATATAACTGCGCTCTCCATAGCCAAAGAAGACGCCGGCGGCCAGCAGCAGGAAACCGACGATCGGAAAAAGAAACCAATATTTTGTTATCCACAAAAACCACTTCTGCTGTGCCAATCTCTTCATAATTACGCCGCCTTCTTACTTCCGTCCTGTACAGGAAACGATCCTCCTGCGCCAAAGCATCCCTTGTTCATGTGTTCATGTGTTCATGATTCGATGCCCCTGTCCACATATTCACATACCAATACTCACATACTAATGATGTATCTTCCTGAATACAAACAGCTTCTGCCCGAAGAAATTCATGACAATGAAAAGCCCCATTCCCAGAACCATCGCCACATTATCTACGATCACCTTCGGCTGTGCCGCCAGAATCCTCTCCACAAGAGGCTGTGCCACACCGAATGCCGCCAGATAACAAACGATTATGTTGACGGCAAAACGCCACGGAAGCCGTTTGTCCTTATTTTCCACCTTAAAAGTCACTTTACTGTTGGCGTGATATGAGAAGACACTGCCGATAAAATAGGAGATTCCGCTGGACAGCCAGTAATTCATATGGAGCAGGTTATAGAGCACAGCCATGATCACCCAGCCCATCAGGGTATTGATCACCCCTACCATGCCAAAGTGAATCACTTCCATAATAAAATCTCTGTATTTGTCAAACAACGCTCTCCATGTTTTCATTTCTGTTATTTCCTCTTTCCGGATCGCAGCCTGAGCGAACTTCCCGTTTCCCTTTGCCGCATTCTGTGCTACAATTAATTCTAATCTACAATACAGACAAGGAGTTTCCCCATGCCAGCATTAAGCGTACACCATATCGGTTATTTAGTCAAAAAAATAGAAAAGGCCAGGCAGACCTTCCTGTCTCTCGGTTATCATATTGAACAGGATATTGTCTATGACGACATCCGCAAAGTGAACATCTGCTTTCTGAGCAGGGACGGTTACCGCATCGAACTGGTATCTCCCGCTTCGGAAGATTCCGTGGTCGCCGGACTGATCAGGAAATATAAGAACAGCCCCTATCATATCTGTTATGAAACCACGGATATCGAGACCGCTGCCGGCGAGCTGGCTGCAAACGGCTTTATCGCCATTGATACCCCCACACCGGCGCCGGCCTTAGAGAACCGCCGGGTCGTATTTCTGACCAACGCCGCCATCGGCATGATCGAGCTGCTCGAAAGTAATTAACATCTCCTGACATCCCGCTGCCCCTGTCCGCAGCTGCGCAGACGGAATTATAACGTTATGCCTGCTGCGTTACGAGCCGTCCTGCCTTATATACATATTGATCGTGCCGCAATTGATTTCCTGAAAGCCGCTAAGATCAAGGCTTGGTTCATAGCACCAGTGTCTGTCTTCCTTGTTGTACATAACAATGACATCGATCTCTTCAAATGCCGCCTGTTCGTCCTCCCGCGGGCCAAACGAGCGGTTAATCTTTTTCTCTTCTTCTTCCCAGTAAAAGACTTCGTCATAACCATGCAGTCTGAACCAGTAATACATAGTCCTGTTTCCCTCCAGATTCGGCGCGAAACAGGAAAGCACCTTCTTATCCGTTCCCTGCACAAGATCCAGCGTAGACTCCATCATCGTTCTGATGCTCTCACCACGATACGTGAAATAAGCCGCCTCCCGCAGCATGACCCGGCCATGAGCCGCCAGCATCAAAAACAGACACAACAGATAGACCACTCTGCGCTTGCCGCTCAGAGGCTTGAAATTGCATCCCACAACCACAAAGAACAGGGCAAATCCAAACACACAGGGCAGCAGATAGCGCTCCGCTATCGCAGTCTTACTGTAAGTAATGCACTGCGGTACGATCACGGAAAGCGTCAGCAGGATCTCCCATCCCAGCTTCTTTGTCTGCTCCCAGTAAGTCAGAAAAATCAAACAAAGGACGATGCCGAATCTCACATACCACTTCAGATCCGTCTGCGCCGCCAGACTCCACACCTGCACGTACTGCTCCATGGTAACACTCTCATCCAGTCCCACATACGAATAGTTATTCGTACCAATAACAAACACGATCAGGAACATCTCCGCCACGAAGATGCAGCCGATCACCAGCAGATAGGGGAATCTTTTCTTTACAGCCTCCCACAAATTAAGCCATGTCACCTTCCTGCCCTGCATCTCCTCATAGAGAACATACAGCCCCACAAAAGGCAGCAGCAGAATAAAAGGCTCCTTATAAATCGACATCAGGAATAAAGCGCCGACACTCCCGAAAGCGTACTGCCTTTTCCCTGTCCGTAACCATCTAAGCAGAAGACAGAAGCCGAGCGCAAACATCATGATATCATAGGATTCCTGCGGTCCTAGCTTCCACCAGACCGGCGACTGATACCCGACCATCACCGTCAACGCAAAAAGCACGGCATACACCATGTTGCATTTCATCTGCCGCGCACAGTAATAGAGCAATACCAGAGCGGCCACGATCTCCAACGCCTTAACAACTGACATTGCTGTCAGATTAATTCCAAACACAGCCGTCATAAGCACGCGGTTGATATAATACAAAGGACGAAAGCGCAACGTCAGGTCAAATCCCAGCGACTCACACAGACATTCCCAAAAACTTCTGCCCTCCAGCGTCATCCAGTCCATATACTGGGCAAATTCCCAGTCATCCACAAGATGAAATCCCGAAGTAAGCGTTCCCATAGCCAGCACGACGCCGAAAACCAGCGCCGCAAAGAACCCGCACACCAGGACTGCTTCTTTCTTCCTGCCGAGTCCGTCCAGTCGATCATAGACCGCATGAACTCTGCCAATCAATTTTTCTGCCATATTCGTACCCTATATCTGGCTGATGATAATATCCGCCATCTCACCCACATTTTTCATGGAAACAACCTGTCCCATATTGAATTTCATACCGAATTCCTGTTCCACTGCCGCCAAAAGATTGATATGCTCCAGGGAATCCCAATCCTCGATATCGTCTGCCGTCGTCGCATCCGTCACATTGATCTCCTCATCATCAAACACGTCTCTGAACACTTCATTTAACTTGTTGAATACTTCTTCTCTGCTCATCCTTTTCTCCATTTCCGCGCCGCTTTCATCCGGGCTTACCCGAACCGTGCGCTCCTGTCTGTTTTCATCAAATGGTAACATTATTTCCATCATTTGGCAACCACTGCGCCGGCAGCTGCCGGCGCCTGTACTTATTTGACCCTGGCTGCCATTATGCTATACTGCAATCACCCTGTTCTTCTTTTCATAAGGTTCCGGGATATCAAACCGCCATTTACTGCTGCCGTCTACGTCCTCCCAGACCTTCGTAAAGCCCAGCCCTCCATAGAACTCTCTGACCATCGCGTTCTTGGCGGTAGGATAATAGTAACCGAAGATCGTGCGGATGCCGCACTGTTCACATGCCGCCACCACACTGTCCATCATCGCATACTCCATATCCCGTTTCAGTACCCGGCAGCTCATCAGCCACAGATCGATATGCAATGCCGGCGTACCTGCAGATACTTCCGCAACCGGCCCCTCTGCGGCTGCATTCCCGCATTCTTCCGCGCTTTCCTTCCTGCCGATCACAACAGAAACGACACCATTGTCACCAAACTTATCTTCCAGCTTTCCGTACCGCGTGATATAGCGGTCATCCGCCGCAAACTGTTCAATATCTCCCTGTGTGCAGCGTTTCGTCGTCAGATTAAACTGATTGCTCTTATTGGTAAGCTGGGCGATCCTCGCCATATAGATCGGTTCAAACGGCCTGATTGTACCCTTCATTTCCAGGGAAAGCAGATACTCTGTGTAATCGCCGAAGCTTAACTGCTGCTTTTGTCTGGCCAGATTCGCCTTATACATGTCATTGCGCTTCCTGTCATCTTCTGACAGTGATGTCACTTCAAAGAAGCCCGCATGATCCAGGATCCTTATATACTGCTCCGGCGTACCGATCGCAGGCACCGCCGTTCCCGGAACCTGTGCCTCCACGATCTCCCGCTCTGCCGGATTATCGTCCACAAATACCAGGCTGTCCGGCAGAATGTTCAACTCGGCGGCGATCTCCTGGATATTCCTGCTCTTCAGCTCCCAGTTCGCCTTGATCAGAATAAAATCATCAGGCCTTAAGATTCCGTCAGGGTGTTCAAGACCGGCGACAGCATTGTCATATTCATTCTTGGAATTAATATTGAGCATAACGCCGATCTCTTTCTGCGCCTTTACATAGTTCTGAAATTCCGCATAGACCTGTCCCATCGAGGTCTCCTGCCCAATCTCCAGATTCTCCACGCCGTCATCCCCTACGATCCCGCCCCAGAGCGTATTGTCCAGATCAAGAACCAGCGCCTTCTTATTCTTTCCAAAGACCGCCTTGATCATGTTGGAAAGATTATAGGCAAATTCCGGGATCGCCGGCATACACATGGCATATTTATACATATGCCAGTAGAACGGATCCGCCCACTTGTCCAGCCCGTAGGATGCCGCTGCATAATTGATATCATGAATATAGAAGCCGCTATGCGCCCTTGCATACTGATAGAATCTGTCATTGAGTCTGTTCAGAAAGCTGATTCGTCCCTGTAAAAACACAGCCTCCTGATTCCCCAATACCCGGTAAAACGGGTATTCAAAATTATTCTGGATCACGGGACAATGATATTTCCCGGCGATCTTCTCCCACATAACGTGAAAATGCCCGTACTGTTCTTCCAGGGCAGCCTCAACCTGCTGCTCCGAATCCGTAACTGCCGGATAAGCCGTCACATTCCGGTTAGACGTATGGATATAGATCAGATCCGGTGCAAACGCCACAAGCTCCGGATTATCAAACATCACGTCCTGCCAGTACTGTGCATATTCCGACTCATAGAACTGCGGGCGGATTCCCTGGTTAAGCAGGAACAATTCCAATACCCTGATAATATCGTGTGTCGTACTGCCTCCCAGCACCGCAATCTTTTTCGTAAGGAAATCCGTCCTGCCCTCCAGCAGCTGACGCCTGAGCTTCTTAGATCTCTTTAAAATCAATTCGCTGTCAAAAGGATACTCTAATTCTTTCATGAAAGCCTCCTGTCATTTCTTCTATCGTAACATATTTGACCTGTTTCCTGCAATTACGGCTTCGGATGCGAGGCCGTCGCTCTGACATAACTTCAGCGCCTGTCCCGTATCACCTTCCAGGCCTCCACCAGACGTTCCAGCGAATAACCTGCATTGGCCGGGCTGGTAGAGGGCAGCAGATACGCCTCCCGTCCGGTAGCCGGAAAGATATATTTCTGATACAGCTGGTGGGCTTTGCCGCCGTTGGTATAGATCGCACGAATATCGGCAGCCGACAGGATCCGGGACAGATCGTTGGGTTTCACATCCCGGATGCTGGCGTCGGAAGAACCCGTGATCTCACAGCTGGCGATCACATCCCAGACTGCGATATGATACTTCGTCAACATGGCCTTCTTCTGCGGAATATCCTCCGGCACACCGCATCCCAATACCTGCGCCAGAACCTTCCAGAAGCGGTTCTGCTTATGGCCGTAGAAGAACTGCTGCTCCCGCGACTTCACAGAGGGAAAACTTCCCAGAATCAATATTTCGGAATTTTCGTCATAGACCGGATCGATCGTGTGTACCATACCATTCCTTTCTCCCAGCAAAACATAACTCTACGGCTTTCTGAATATATACTTTCCTGCCGATATAAAAAAGGCGTTTCGGATTCACCCATTCACGCCTTTCCCTCTTCCCGTATCATCGTCTCTATTTCTTCGCAGTATCACTTTCGTCTGCTGCTTCCGGCTGACTGGTTCCGATCTTTTTCACCGCCTCATCGCCCTGGGATGCCGTCATCGTACATCTGCCGTCGAAGCTTGCATCCTCGTCGATCACAAGAGATCTGGCGGAAATATTACCCACAATCTTGCCGGTAGACAGAAGCTCCAGCTTCCCCTGGGCTGCGATATCGCCTTCCACTCTGCCGGAAATAATCACATGCTGAGCGAAAATATTGCCCTTCACATGCCCGTTCTTCCCCAGAATCAGTTCTTTCTCGCAGGTACAGTTGCCGTTAACGGTGCCGTCAATCCTCACGGCTTCCGGCGCCTTTAAGTCACCCTCGAATACCGTGCCGTCTCCCAGCATGGTGCCTACCTTCACCCTTGCCTCCGTATCGGATGCGCTGCTTTTGTTCTTACCCAACATGATTTCTTCCTCCTTTTACCATAACAGAGCTTTCTCTGCCATTCACGCTTCTCTCCTGTTATCTTTTACCTGTTATCCCTTTGCCTCGAATACCGTGAGCGGATCGATCGGCTCCTCCTCAAACAGGATCTGATAATCCAGCTGCGTATCATTCGCCTGCACCGTCAGCAGAATATCTCCCGCCTGTACCTGCGCGCCTACCTGCATCTGGGTCTGCGCCTCCTGACGGCACATGTAACGCGTCCTGTAACCGTTATTATGATCCACCTCGATGATATGCGCATAAGTATCGTCCGAATCCACCGTTACCACCATACCGTCCCCTGTGGCGACCACATTGCCGTCCGCATTGGTGTTCAGGGACAAGTAAGGCTGCTCCGCCGAATAGTTCGACAACACGGCGCTGATACCCGTATAAGGATAGCGCCGCGGTACGGACGTATCCTTCTCCGGTACGCTCTCTTCTCCTGCTTCCCCGTCCGCGTCTGCTGCAGACTCTGCCTCTCCCGCAGCTGTCTTCTCCTCTTCCAAAGTCTCCACCGTAGCAAGAAGCGTTCCTTTCTCCTGCTCCAGCGTCTGCATCTGCGCCTCTAATGCCTCAATCTTCTCTTTCTGCTCTGCCAGCTGTTTACGCACATTCTCCTGGCGGGTAAACTGATATCCCGTCCAGGCAGCTGCCCCCGCGACTGCCAGCAGCACAAGGACCAGTGCGCCCACACACAACCGGAAGGAAAACCGCGTCACATGGAACTGTCTGCTCTTCCCTCCCGTATTCGGAATCAAAAGCACGGAAAAGGTTTCTTTATGTACATGTCTCTGCCTTTGTCGTCTCATCTTCCTCTCCATTCCGCCGCATGCTCTGCGGCACCACCCTATCTTACCAGATTTTCGCCCTTTTTTCAATCCAACTGCCCTTCCAAATTTTAATTTTGCCTGTAAGTAACGCCTTTTCTGACATAATCAGACATTTGCCAAGAAAAAATCAACTCCCTGCAATTTTCTCCGTTCCAGGGCCGTCTAATAGGTGTAAGATAACAGAAACCGCAAGCCAAAACGCAGGCATTCTGCTCTTACCATGAAACTGACCGAACAGGAAGACCGGTCAAACAGATCTGCGCATTTACCGCGCTGAATCGTACCAAAATATATACTGATCCAAGGAAAGGAGACAAAACAGGTGGAACTTCTTGTGAAGAAGGCAAAAAGGGGTGATGCCGAAGCCTTCATAGAACTGATCGAGAAAAACAAGCTGAGCATGTACAGAGTCGCCCGCGGTTTTCTTAAGGAGGAAGAGGATGTGGCGGACGCCATGTCGGAAACCGTCCTGACCTGCTACGAAAAAGTCGGCTCATTACGGCAGGACGCTTACTTCAAAACATGGATGATCCGTATCCTGATCAATCACTGTAAGGATATTCTGAAAAAGCAAAAACGAAGCGTTTCCGTAGAAGATATCCCGGAAACCGAAGCCCAGGCGCCAGACGGCGAAAGCCTGGAATTCCGGGAGCTGATCGAACCGCTCAGGGAACAGGACCGCAGCATCTTTACTCTATATTATGTCTACGGACTGAAAGTCAAAGAGATCGCGGCCTGCATGGAAATGAAAGAAAACACCGTGGCCACCCGCCTGAAACGCGGACGCGAGGCGCTGCGGGAAGAACTGAATACCGATCATGTGAAAGGAGGGCGTCGATGAACACATACAGGGAAGAAAGACTCCCGCAGGTGGTGGAAGACCGGCTGCAGGAAGCATACGATATCATACGAAAAGAGGAGCGAAAAAAGATGAACAAAAAGAAACTTTCAGGTTCCGCTGCGCAAACCAGAACGACCGGAGGAACTTCTCATACCATGGCAAAACAGCCAAAAACATACAGAAGATGGATCGGCGCAGCGGCAGCCGTTGTCCTGGCCGCAGCCATACCGTCAGGCGTATATGCGGCAGTATCCTACTTTCAGAGAAACATTCAGGAGGAGACCGACAGCCTCACCTACGCATTCGATCTCAACTATGACCTGATTCCCGGAGAATATCAGGTAAAGGCAGGCTATCTGCCGGAAGGCATGAGCGACGACGGCTCCGGACAGTACAGAAGTCAGACGGACAACCGCTGGATCACCGTTATGCCCGTCTACACCATGGCGGAACTGGACAGCATCAACGGCCAGATCGTCGTGGAACACATAGACCAGGTGGAGCATACGCAGATCGGCGGTATGGCGGCGGACGTGATCACCTTCAAAGAAGCCGATAAGTACCGCTCCGCCACCTGGCTTTTCCTGTTCAACGAACATGCCGGCTATGTCCTCGACATCCGGGCCGACTATTCCGTTCCCCGGGAAGAACTGCTCAAATTCGCCGAAGCCCTGCAGATCGAACGGACCGGAGACGGCAGCTTTGAGACCGTGGAGGATAAAGAACTCAGAGAAAAGGAGGCGGCTGCTGCGGCCGCGGCACAGACGGATGCCGCCGGCAGATGGGACGACCTGATGCGGCAGGGCATCCCTGCGGAAAAGATTCACCCGCTGGGCGAAGAACTGCGTCTGTATGACGGTTCTTTCGGTTACAGGATCACAGACTATGCATTTCTAAACAGCATTGCGGGCTTTGACAAAGAGGGCTTCTTCGACTACACCAGATTTGACGGCTGGCTGAATCCCGATCAGACCCTGCGCCCCTACACAAGGCAACACTACGACAAGAACCTGCAGCTGCTTTCGGAAGAGCGCACGAATCAGGAGATCCTGCGCGTCGACGTAGAAGTGACCTGCTACGATGACGAGGCGGCCGCCTTTGAGGCTCCCCTGAACCTTGACCTGACTTATGTCAAGAAAAAACCGGACGGCTCTCTCACCTGGGCAGAGGATTCCTATGAAGCCGTTCCCGCCGAGGAATATTATCTGCAGATGGATCACAGCGCCGTCTACATCGACAGTGCGGTCCACACCGAGGGCGAAGAGCGCAAGTCCTTCTTCTATCAGCAGGTAAATAAAGGCGAGACGCTGCGCTACACCCTGCTCTTCGTCGTCGATCAGGACAGAAAGGACGACTTCCTGTTAAGCCCCATGGGATACAACAGCAGCCTGTGGCAGAGCGAGTCCATGACGGTGCCGGAAATCCAGGATTCCCTGGACGGCTATCTCCGCCTGCAGTAACCTCATACACCCCGCCATGATCGAATAACACAATATGGCCGTTTTTGTTACGCTTCCTTTCAACGGGAAGGTTTCCCCTCCCGTTTCATCAGTAATTGACAAAAGCATACCATGAGTGCAGCATCGCAACAAGTAATTGAAATTTTCTGAAAAAATAAATTGAGATATCCAAAAAGAGTGTTTATAATAGAATTAAGAGAAAACTAACAGAAAAAAGGGGGGGATTATTTATGTATAATATCGTAACGATCGAACGACGGTATGCCAGCGGCGGGAATGAAATCGGCCAAAAACTGGCGGACGCTCTGGGCTATAAGCTCTATGACAGAAATATTCTGATCAAAGCCGCCAAAAATCTGGGAATTCCTTACTTCCAGATTGAAGATCTCGACGAGAGCACTGCCGGCGGTATTCTGATGAATCTTGCGAAGACGGGCCTCGGCGGTCTCTCCGGCAACCGGGAACTGCCCCTGGCCGACAAACTGTTTCTCGAGGAGGAACGGATCATAGAAGAAGCTGCAGAGAAAGGCAACTGCGTGATCGTCGGCAGGGCCTCCGGCTATATTCTGCGAGAGCATAAGAATGCTTTGAGAGTATTCGTCTACGCGGACAGACAGAAGCGAATCCAGCGGGCAATCGAGAGAGAAGGCATCCAGCAGTCTGAGGCCGAGAATGCACTGAAACGGCATGACAAACGAAGAAGCGGTTTCTACAATTCCGTTACCAACTGGGAGTGGGGCGCACCTGAATATTATGATCTGTTCCTGAACGCCGGAGATCTTGGAATCGACACATGTGTCAGGATTCTGGCGGAAGCGATCAAATAATACTGTTCCGAAAAGGGAGGCCCGCACGCCTCCCTTTATCGCTCCCTATACGGTGCAGTATTCTTAAGGCGCACCGCCATATCTTCCACTGCACAGCACAGATAGTCTGACAATATTTCGTCACCTTCAAAATATTGTGCCGTCAATCCTTTCACAGACTCCTCCAGCAGCAGCCTGATTCCCGCCGTATCATTGGCCCCGCACAGCGCCTGAATCCGCAAGCAGTCATCCCGCTCCAGCTTTTGCTGCGACAACGGCCTCCTTGCCAGCATATGCATAAGCACCGACCGCAGCACGATTTCACAGATATTCTCTATCATTTCTGCGTACCCGCTGTTATATTCAGACAGTGCTGCGCGCACATACTCATGCGGTAATTTCCCCAGGAATTTCTGTTCTAAACGGATACATTCCAGGAACCCATAGATTCTGTCAATCCCCGCAAGCCCCGACAGGTCACGTAACACCGGATAATCCAGTGTCAGAATCGTATTCTGCGGCTCCAGCAGACAATCATACCACTTGAAAAATTCCGGTATCCCCTTTACCATCGTATCATGCAGACACATGCTGCCATACCATGCAAAGTTCGTCATCAGCCGGTTGTACAGTGCAAGCCCGTATTCCGTCTTCTGCTTTACAAGTTTTACGCCCCTCTCATACGCCTGTTTTGCCGATATCTCCTTCGATACCACCACGGCTTTTTGATGCGCTGCCACAGTCTTCACTGTTTTTCCCCGATCCGTCTCAGGATTATCCGACAACTCCAAGCTATCTGACATATATGTCACATCTCCCCCTGCACCTTGTACAGCAGGACCTGTCATATCTGTCCCTGCATTTTCCGCCTCACGAATACAGTACAGGACAGCCCCCATCAGCTGCTCTGCCTTTTCATACGTCACCGACGAACTCTCACCGGCACAATACTTTTCCGCCAGTCTGCCCACGATCGGCACCAGTTCTTCCATTGTATACATATCATGCCCCTCCCCGGATCACTCCATCCGACACAATTTCCCCTGTCATGATCCAACATCAAACCTGCCACTGCCATAATCCTCTTCCGAAAATCCGCTGCTGTCACGGATCCTTCACCGTACCGAAAGACTGCCCCTACTTCCAGCACAGATCCCGCAGCGCCTCCAGATACAGATCATAGTCCCACCGCTTTACTTCATCGAAGGCAGTCGCCTCTCCGCGTCCGTCCGCTGCCTTATATCCGCAGTACCCTGCCCGGACCGCCTGTGCAAAGTTATGCAGGCACGTACCTTCCAGATAATCCAGATCTCCGAAACACAGCTCCTCGAACTGTTCCTTCATCAGATGCAGAAGCTCGTCATCAGATATCTCATCCAGCATCTCATTCTTATACAGATAAAAAATCGCCTGCAGCCGGACGATCGTCTCCACATAATTATTCTGATCGATAAAGTCCGAGTCACAGAATTCATAGATGATCCTGGGCGTAATAGAGTCCCCGAACTCAACCCGTTTCTGTTCCCGCAGTGTATTCGTCCGCTCCCGGACGATCAACTTCGCCTCCTCTTCTGTCAGCGTAAGCCCATACTGCGCCGTGGCACGGTTTGTCTCTATCACCTTCCCCACCTGATTCTCCTGCAGTAAAACCATCCAATCCTGATTCAAGAGCATCCCTCCTTGTACTTTTAGTGACAATCACTACTATAGCATCACCCTGTCGGCAGTGCCAGTCTTGAATTTTTACCACTTTTGTGCTATTATAATAATGGAAAAAGGCTGGGACAGCGCTTGCTGTATCAGCCTTTAAACGACCATAATGCTTTTTCTTCCTACCAATACAAAATCCATTCCTTATGCAGTCTCGTCATTGCTTCCATATAGTAATAATCTCCCCACGAGTTGCACTCATCTACGCCGCAGTGATTACAGCCATTATACGGTGAGTGATTCGAGTAAGTGCTGTGCAGAACAAGACCATTGGATGCTTCCGACTCCTTCACTGCATAGAAATCATACAGGGATTTCATCATCTGCCGCGCATATTTCTCATAAACAGCGGCTTCCTTCTCTTCCATGGACTTGCTCATTTCCAGGATACCGCAGGCCGCGATCGATGCTGATGAAGAATCCCGGGGCTGTTCTTCCCCATCCGTAAACTCCAGATCCCAGAAAGGCACCATGTCTGCCGGCAGATGCTCCAGAAAATACTGTGTCACATGCCGGAACACTTCGATATATTCCTCCCGTTTCGTGTATTTATAAGCCAGTGCACATCCATAGATGCCCCATGCCTGTCCTCTGGCCCAGACGGAACCGTCACGGTATCCCTGCCAGGTCGCTCCATGATCCGGCGCTCCCGTCTTCCTATCGAAGAAAAAAGTATGCCAGGTAGAATAATCCTCACGGATCACATTCCGGATTGCCGTGTGTATGTGTTTCTCTGCGATCTGCCGGTATTTGTCGTCTCCCGTCTCCTCAGATGCCCAGTATAACAGCGGCAGATTCAAAAGACAGTCTATGATCAGCCGATAGTTCTCCGGTGCATCCATCGGTCCCCAGGCCTGAATGAACTCTCCCACCGGATGATACCTGGTAATCAACTGGTCTGCCGCCAGAATTGCCGCTCTCCTCGCATCCGTATTGCCCGTCAGCTTATAAGCCGCAACGCAGGAAGGAGAGTATAGGAATCCCATATCATGATGATCCACATCTATCTTCTTCTCAATCCGGTTTAAGAAACTGGCAGCCTGAATCTCCCCTGCCTTTTTCAATATTTCCGAATTCCCGGATATCGCCTGATCCCGCTCCTCTTTCTCCTTCGCATACTCATAGGCCAGCCAGATCTCTCCGGTCCAGAATCCCGTCGTCCATTCCCGATTTTCAATCGGCTGATAGAAGCCGTTCTCACTGTACGCATTCTGAAACTTATGCGTGAATTCCGGCAGATTACGCACTACCTGTTCCATCGAAAACCAAAGCGCTTGTTCCACCTCTTCATCCGATATGACAGGCATGTCCTTATACAATATTTCCACCCTGTATCCCCTTTCTTAAGCCTTTTCCAAAATTTACACTTAAGTCTTTTCTTACATCTGTTCCTATCGTTATCAATCCCGTTTGCCGCGGTGCGATTATGTGAGACAACCCTGATAAGATCCTATTGCGGCTGCTTACCAATGTAAGCCAGAATCCCACCATCCACATATAATACATGACCGTTCACGAAGTCGGACGCCTCGGATGCCAGAAATACTGCCGGACCCTGCAGGTCTGCTGTCTCGCCCCAGCGCGCCGCCGGTGTCTTAGCGATAATAAACTGGTCGAAAGGATGTCTCGAACCGTCCGGCTGGATCTCACGAAGAGGAGCCGTCTGCGGCGTCGCAATATAACCCGGTCCAATACCGTTACACTGAATATTGTACTCACCATATTCGGATGCAATATTTCTCGTCAGCATCTTCAGGCCACCCTTGGCTGCCGCATAGGCGGAAACCGTCTCCCGCCCCAATTCGCTCATCATGGAACAGATATTGATAATCTTACCATGGCCCTTCCTGATCATGCCCGGGATGACCGCCTTCGATACGATAAACGGCGCGTTGAGATCCACGTCAATCACCTGACGGAACTGCTCCGCCGTCATGTCACACATGGGAATCCGTTTGATGATACCTGCATTGTTCACCAGAATATCGATCACACCTACTTCCTTTTCGACTCTCGCAACCAGCGCCTGTACCTGTTCCTCATCTGTCACGTCGCACACATACCCATGGGCCTTGATGCCTTTTTCCTTATAAGCCGCCAGTCCCTGATCTACCAGTTCCTGATTGATGTCATTAAAAACAATCGTCGCACCCGCTTCCGCATAGGCCGTCGCAATCGCAAATCCGATTCCATAAGATGCTCCCGTGATCAATGCAATCCTGTTGTCCAGAGAAAACTTCTTCATAAAATCACTCATTCTTCCTTCTTCCTTTCTGCCTGCGTCATCCTTACCGCCCCAGACCGCTCCATTCCCCTGCCTGCAGCAGATCACATCAGATCCTTCATTGCCACATCATCCATATCACCAAACGTCTGATTCTCACCCGCCATTCCCCAGATGAAAGTGTACGCTTGGGAACCGCATCCCGCATGAATCGACCAACTGGGAGAGATGACGGCCTCCTCATTTCTCATCACGATATGTCTTGTCTCCTGCGGTTCGCCCATGTAGTGCATCACGATTGCGTCCTTTGGCATCTCAAAATACAGGTAAACCTCCATCCGCCTGTCATGAGTATGGCAGGGCATCGTATTCCACACACTACCCGGCAGCAGCTTCGTCATACCCATCACCAATTGACAGCTCTCCACCTGTCCGGGAAGAATATATTTGCAGATAACTCTGTGATTAGCCTCTTCCAAAGACCCTAACTCAACCTTATTCTCTTCCTTAACGATTACCACACCGTCTTCCGGCGTTCCTTCCGGTTTGATCAGCACCGTAGGATACGTCCTGTGCGCCGGAACGCTATTGAGATAGAATCTGGCCGGATCTTTCGCATCCATACTGTCGAATATAATATCCTGCGCCCCCATGCCGACATACATGGCTTCCTTATAACCTACTGCATATTCTTTTCCATCAATTGTGATCTTACCGTCACCACCGATATTGATGACTCCCATCTCTCTTCTCTGCAGGAAATAATCCGCCCGCAATTCATTTCCTGCCGAAAGCTTCAATGCCTTCGTCGGCACCGCCGCCCCCATGATGATCCTGTCGATATGACTGTATACCAGTTTGATCTCTCCCGGCATAAACAGGTTCTGGATCAGAAATTCCTCTCTCAGTCTCTCAGTCGTGTAATGCTTCACATCCCTTGGTGAAGACGCTGTTCTCAGTTCCATAATACCCTCCATTCCGAAACGCCGCACGCTTTCTTCTCTTATATAATTCCCCATGCAGATCTGGCTGCTCTGTTGTGATTTCATTATATATTAAAAAATCACCATTTTCTTTTCAAATCTCTCCGCAAATATTGCAAATACTGAACACTCCCCCTATAATAAAAGGAACAGAACCGTACGCAAGAAAGGATCTCAGCGCATGAAAGAATTTTCCTCCTGTCAGCAGGCCATTGAAAACTGTGCCTCCACCCAGACCTTCTCCATCGCTCATTTATATAAAGAAGAAAAAACCATGGACATGCATATCCATGATTGCTATGAAATCTACTATTCTATCTCCGGCGGCAGGCAGTTTCTGATCGACAACAGATTCTACTCCATTGAACCCGGCGACCTCTTCATTATCAATCAATATGAAAGCCACAAGATCACGCAGGCAGACAAGGCTGTCCATGAGCGCATTGTCCTGTCCATCCATCCGGAATATACCAAACAGCTTTCCTCCCCTGAGACAAATCTGGATGCCTGTTTTACGAACCGCCCCGGGAACTTCTGCCATAAGCTTTCGCTGAACAAGGAACAGCAGAACCGTTTTCTCTACTACATCAACAAAATCACGGGAGCCGAAGGCTATGGGCATGACATTCTGGAGCAAACTGCCTTCATGGAGCTTCTGGTCCTGGTGGGCCGTCTCACGCTGTTAAACCAACCGTCCTCCATCGTCAATCCCATAGGATACAATCATCAGGTAGACGATATTCTGAAATACATCAACCAGAATATTACCGCCCCGCTGACCATCGGACAGCTTGCCGGTGAATTCTACATAAGCGAATCCTATATCTGCCGCATCTTCAAAGCTGCCACCGGTACCACCGTAGGTAAATACATCACTGCAAGACGAATCAGCATTGCCAAAGCTCTCCTGAGTGACGGCACAGGTGTGATGGAAGCTTTTGAAAAAAGCGGGTTCACCGATTACAGTAACTTCTTTAAATCATTTACCAAAGCGGTCGGTATTTCTCCCAAAAAATACGCCCAGTGCAGTGTCAGCTGACACTGCGCCGGACGCGCAATAATGGAAAATCGCCGAATATCAGAATCTCTTGATCTTCTTCGTCGTATTCTTCTCAAACTCGACGTCACGCACCTTCAATTTGAAGACTCGCTTGTAGAGCGGTGCGGTCTTATTATAGTCGTCGATGACAGACTGCAGCTGTGCCTGCAGATCCTTGATCTTCTTCTTGGACGCATACTCGTAATCCGGGAAGATCTCCGCCTCAATCACGCCTTCGCTGTCACGAACCAGCACTTCCTGTACCAGCCGGTGGGCGCCGATCTTGTTCTCGATCTCTTCCGGCGACACATTCTCGCCGTTCGGCGTAATGATCAGGTTCTTCTTACGTCCGGTCAGGAACAGGAAACCATCCTCGTCTATGTACCCCAGATCTCCCGTCTTCAGCCAGCCGTCCTCTAACGTCTGCGCCGTCTCCTCCGGCATCTGGTAATAGCCCTGCATCACGCTGGTGCCCTTGACCCAGATCTCCTCATCCACGATCTTCACTTCACAGTTGGGCAGGCATCTGCCGACAGAACCGGCCTTGAACGCGCTGTTGGAGTTGGCGCTGATGACCGGAGCACACTCCGTCATGCCGTACCCCTGCAGGATCTTGATCCCATACTTTTTAAACAGATCGATATAGGCCGGATTCAGGTAGGCTCCGCCGCTGCAGATGGTATGGAACTGCTTACCAAACACCTTGATCTTCACCAGCGGGGCGGGGATCAAAGACGCTTCCTCCAGCTTCTTTGCTAACGTCTCCACCATCAACGGTACCATCAGAATCATATTCGGCTCGAAAAGTTTGATATTCTTAGCCACCCGCAGCAACGAATCGTTGATGCAGATGACCGCTCCCACGGAGGTGCCTTTCAGGATATCCATGCTCAGACAGTAGGCGTGATGGATGGGCAGTACACTCATCAGCACCGTTCCCGGCTCATAGCCCATATCCAGCGCCGTCGCATTCTCCGCCAGATTCCTGTGTGTAAGCATGACGCCCTTGCTTTTTCCCGTAGTTCCCGAAGTAAACATGATCATTGCTAGGTCTTCCGGTTGCGGCTCGAAGGCCGGCCGCTGCGGCGCCTCTGCGATCAGGTTCCACATGGAAAGGGCGCCTGGCACATCCGTTTCCTCTTCCATCGCAATCAGGTGCTGCAGCTTGGGACATTTCTCTGCCGCCATAAGCGCCACATTTTCCTTCGACGCATCATAGAGAAAAGTGGTCGCATCCGCCCTGTCGATCAGCTCACACAAATCTTCTGCCGGCAGATTGGCATCCAGGGGCACCGCCACGCTGCCGCCGTTCACGATCCCGTAATACCCGGCAATCCAGGAGTAGGAAGTAGCTCCCACAAGAGCGATATGCTTCCCCTGCTCTCCCAGCTTATTCAGCGCGGCCGAAAAATGTTCGCTGTCCTGCCGCAGCTGCGTGTACGTCTTTGCAGCCACCTTCGTTTCCTTTTTGCCGCCGTCTCCGGCTTCTTTTACCTTATACCGGATGGCATCCAGCGTGCCATATGCTTCCTGTGCTTTCACAAGCAGCTCATAGATCGTACTGCGCAATTCGTTCATAGCTTTTCCCTCTTTCTTCCCTCTGCGTGCCCTGCACGCCTGTCAACGCCGGTATCACCCGCGATAAACATCCACCCCTTTATCATAGATCATACCGGCCATATTAAATGCCTGCGAACGTCCACCTGTCTCGATGACGGTTCCTTACGCCAGCTTCTCCAGATAATCCACCGCTTCCTGCACGGTGCGGATATCCACCACCTGCTCCTGATCGATCTCGACATCCATCACATCCTCGATCTCGCCAAGCATGCTCATAAAGTCAAAAGAAGTAAATCCCAGGTCTTCGATAAAACGTGACTCCGGCTTGATATCTTCCTTCTTCACTTCCACATAATTTACAATGATATCCTTCAACTGTTCTAACATAATCTCTCATCCTTTCCCATACGCTCTTTTCTGATGCGCTCTGAAACACGCTTCCGGAGCCGGGCTCGAGAGGGGCTTTTGTGTATGCTGCCCTCTCAACCGCGAAGCTCCTTTATCCCTTAACCCCGATTACACAAGTCTGATAATCTCTCCAATCTTCAGATCCGGATTCTCAATCCCCTTAAACATGATCTTACAGATATAATAATAGAAATACTCCAGCTGCTCCTTCGTATACGCCTTCGTCTGGTGCTCGAAGCTGAAATCCAGCCCGTTGTCTTCCGCTCTGTGCATCACCGTCAGATACAGCCCGTCCGAATAATATCCGTTGCAGTACCGCTTTGTCTTGTAGCGGATGCCGCCTAAATCCGTCAGTCCTTTTTCCCGCAGAGTGGCCGGCTGATAGGTGAGGGACACCGTCTCATACCCCATCCCGCGCGGCAGCTTATACAGCTGGCTCCTGTAGCCAAGATACTCTCCGGGGTTGAAATTCACATACCGGAACACCTCATTCTGCTTATCCCTGATCTCGAAGATACCTTCCAGGAAGGTCTTATCCTCGGGAATGACCGTTCTGAACGGGAAACAGTGAATCCTCGTACCGCCCGACTTTTTCTCCTGTAAGGTAGCCCGGCGCGCATAAGCGATCTGCATGGACACATCGTCGCACGTGTTGATCTTCTGTAAATAGGTACGGATGCCCATCACCAGCAGACACTGCAGGGAAATATGCTGCTGTTCACAGAAAGTCATCAGTCTTCTGGTAGGCTCTTCTTCCAGATGGAAAACGTCGATAGCCGCCGCGAAGCTGTCCGATCCGGTGGGCGCTGCCCGCAGATTCGGATTGCCAGTCGCCGCCCTGGCTTCCTCCAGCTTTTTCGGTCCCTCGATCCCGTTGTAGATCGGCTCTGACTCCTCGATCAGCTTGTGGAAATAAGCCCGGTCTCTCGCCTGCGCCCTGCTGCCAGCCTCATAAGCCAGATCCTTCTCCACCTGTTCGATATAAGAACGCATATCCGCCGGATAAGGAATCCCCTCGAAATTCGCGTTACAGTATAACTCGATCACATCCTTCATAAAACCGATCAGCGACTGTGCATCGAGAAATCTGTGGTCACCCACAAGGAACATACCCTCAAAACCGTCCGGCGTCTTGATGATAACGACCTTGTTCATCGGCGCATCTTCCTTGTCAAAGGGCACCCGCGTCCAAGCCGTCATCTCCGCCTCCGCTTCCTCCATGGTCTTACCCGTGAAATCCACATACTCTATCTCGCGGTCTTCTTTTTCCACGATATACTGATACCATTCTTCCTCTTTCCTGTCATACACAAGCCGTGCACGCATGGACTCACAGCGTTCATACGCCTTGTAGATCGCCTTGCGAAGCTCGTCAATATTCAGTTCGAACTCTATCGTCAGGCTCGTGCCCACATTCAGAACCTCTTTGCCCGGACAGTAATCCGCATAGTAAAAGTGGAACTTCTGCGCTACCGTCAGCGGATATGTTTTATACCCTTTTCTAGTCTTCATATCGTAATTCCTTCCATACTTTCTCTTATGCCGCCGAAACGGCACAGATCCTGCCAATCCTTCTAAAAAATCTCCTCGGCAAACTCATCCAGCGTCTTCTCATAAAGCGCCATTTCCTTGTAGTAGCTCTCCGCATGGGCTGCCCCCTCGACGATCAGCTTCCGCTTCGGAGAACGGCAGTTCTCATAGATCTCATGGCACATGCTGCAGGGCACGAAAGTGTCCGCTGAGCCGTGTATGAAAAGGATCGGCACCTTCGCCTTCTGCACCTCATATTTGGCATTACACTCGTCCATACCGTAACCCGCAAGTTTTCTGTTGATCAGGTCCGCCCCCTGAATGGCCGGGAAAGCCGGCAGATGATACATCGTATTCAACACATGGGTAAATACTTCTTTGGGAGAGGTAAAACCGCAGTCCGACACAATCCCCTTCACATTGTCCGGCAGCTCCAGGCCGCTTGTCATCAGCACCGTAGCGCCGCCCATGGAAGTGCCAAAAAGCATGATCTCCACATCCTCGCCGCACTCCCGGATCATCCAGTCGATCCAGCCCTTCGCATCTTTCCTGTCCAGACAGCCGAACCCGATATACTCTCCCTCGCTCTCGCCGTGCGCCCGCGCATCCGGCATCAATATGGCATATCCGTGTTTGAGGAAATAATCGGCGATCGCCATGTGGTTGCTTAACCCTTCGCCCGTATAACCGTGAAAACAGATCACGGCCTTGTTGATCCCCGACTCCTTCCGGTACTCTTCCAGCGCCGGAAAATAAGTTGCGTGCAGACGCAGCCCGTCAAAAGCGGTCATATACACGTCGCTGTGCGGCTGCTCCATCACAAACCCTTTTCTCTCCTCCATCAGCGGAAAGTACTTCTCCCAGTCCGTACCGGACATCTTCGTCGTCCGCTCCGTCTTCGCATTCCCCCGCTTCATGGTCCTGTTGTAAAAATATACCGTCTCTCCTATCCCTGCCGCGGTCAAAATTCCTGCTGCCGCAACGATGTTTTTCAATACTCCCATCGTTATATCATCTTCTTTCTTTATGGTTTTATGCTCTTAAATGTTTTGGCTTCCTGCTCTTCTTACTTTATACTCTTAGCGCTTTGTTTTTTGCTTTACGCTCTTAAATACTTTTACTCTTACTTCTTATTCTTCTTGTTCTCTTTCTCCACTACTTTCTTGGCTACGGTCTTCACAACCGTGTCTACCACCTTATCTGCCGCCTTCTTCGCCAGGCTCTTCTCCTGCGCGGCCTTCTTCATCTCGATGATCTCTTTCAGCCGCAGCGCCTTCTCGATATTGCCTTCCACCCGCAGCTTCTGCTCTGTAAAGGCAGCCACCGGATCCATCGTTCCGTCCGCAATGGCAAACAGTACCTCGGGCGCACAGATGAACATCGCATCCCTGTCATAGTACTCGTAAGGTTCCACATAAAGCACGCCGTCCTTCACTTCCACATAGAACGCGCCGCCCGCTTCCTCATCCTCGATGTTGAACTGGAACGCAAGATGCTCATGAATATCACTCACATCGGCTCCCATAAATTTTCCCTTGATCTCATAAAATAAATCTGCGTAAGTCATTTTTCCTTATCCTCCTTTTTCTCCCCTCATAGTGTAACATCGCTTTGCGGCAGTGCAGATGTCTCTCCTGCCGCACCGTTTCCTGTCTTATAGAATGCGCCGTTGTGACTGACATGATGTATACGCTCCATAATTCGCGGCATTTCGACCGATGGTCGAACGCCTCTAAACAAACAGTACCACACTTTTCGACCATCGGTCAACTACATTTTTATCTAATTTACACATCAGTTTTTCCGGTTTTTATGGCACTATTTATAATTGTATGGAAATCCCGTTTATGATATGATTGCTTATATTATTTGCGAAATATTCATGAAAAGCGCTGTGTTTTCCAGAGAACGTGTCAGAGACAGCGACAGCAAAGGACGCAGGTACGCCATGCACGCGTTCCTCAGCAAAAAACGCTTCGGAATGGAGGAAACTATGCCGGACACAAAGAAATATGACAGAATCTTAGACGCACTCCACCAGCTTCTGGAGGACGAGACAATACAGAATATCTCCGTCAGCGATATTGCGAAAAAAGCCGGAATCGGCAAGGGAAGCATCTACTACTATTTCCCTTCCAAGGAAGCGATCCTCGACGCACTGATCAAACGAAACTATGAGAAGCCGTTGAAAACGGCCAAAACCCTGGCCGGACAGACAGAGATCTCTCCCTTTACCCGCATGGCCATGATCCTGCAGGCGTGCCGCAACTCTTCGGACGCCTTCTTAAGCCAGGACAACAGCGCAGCCGTCATGGCAAACGCCCAGGAAAGCGCTTTTCTGCACCAGAAATACATGAATCATCTGATTTCCGAGTTGAAACCCAGCCTGACCGAGATCATCAAGCAGGGCATCGCCATCGGCGATATTCAGTTTGAATACCCGGCTGCCCTTGCCGAGATCGTCCTGATCGTGCTCGCCGTCAAGCTGGACAACACCTTCCTCTCCGCCACCGCCGAAGACTCGGAAGGTACGATCCGCGGGCTGGTAGCCCTGCTGGAACGGGGTACGGGCGTGCCGGAAGGAGCGCTCAATTACCTGACGCTGCCGGTAACGGATCTCTGATATTATCCTGACTCCCGGCTGTGCGCATCCATCCGGCCCTGCGCCGGGAGCAGGATAAAATACTCTTGCCCCGTTCAGTTCCCACATCTTTTCCAGACATATATTTTCCCCTTTTACTGCTTTCCGAATCATGTTCCGTGACGGGAAAATTCAAGCCCGTGCACGACATTTTAAAAAAACCGAAAAAATCTGTGACCTTTGCATCGTCTCTATCATCTAATTATTGTAAAATGAAACGGCCGTTTCATAAAAACAGGCAAACCGCCTGCAATTTAACGATAAGGACTATAAAAGAATGAACAAGAAACAGTTTACGGCACAGGTACTTGAGGCTGAGAAGAGCCTGTATCACATCGCAAAGTCTATTCTAAAAAATGATGACGACTGCGCCGATGCGATGCAAAACGCAATCTTACATGCTTTCGAAAAATTACAAACCTTACGGAATGAGATGTATTTCAAGACATGGCTTACCAGAATACTGATCAACGAATGCAACTATATTATCCGTTCCAGAAAGGCGCAGGTTCCTTACGAAGATTACTATGAAACAGAACCTTACTATGAAAACAGGCCGGACAATACGGGCATTTACTATGAAGATGTGAAGGCTGCTGCAGGGCAGGAGGATTACCCGGATGTGTTCGAGGTGGTCATGGAATTGGATGAGCATTACAGAATTCCCCTGGTACTGTTTTATGTGGAGGAATTTTCCATCAAAGAAATCTGCCGGATATTAAAGCTGTCACAGGGTACGGTAAAAACAAGGCTGTATCGGGGCAGAAGACTTTTAAAAGAAAAATTAGAGGGAGTATATGGATATGAAAAAAAAGAACTGGTACGATGAATTTCCCGAGGTGCCGGAGCATGTGCATCAGACTGTATTAAGTACCCTTGCCGGGCTGGATGACAGAAAGGTCAAAAAGGTGAAACGGATGAAAAAGAATAAGATCATTATTTTAGCGGCTGCCATGACAGCTGTACTTGGAATGACTGTGAGCGCGTCAGAGATCTTTAAGTGGAACAAACAGGCACAGGAGGTCTTTGAGGCAGACGAGGAACAGCAAAAAGAGCTGGTGATGGATCAGATCGCACAGGAAGCGTATCAGACGATATCGGATGGCGGGCTTACCCTGCAGGCGATACAGACCATTCAGGATAATAACTGCTTCTACGCGCTGTTTGAAATAACGGCAGCGGATGAATCGATCCAGATCACACCCGGCCATAATATGAATTTTTCTATTGATTACCCGGACGGCTCCGATCCCTTCAGTATGTTAAACTGGAATTTTGTAGACGAACACAGACAGGCCGTCTCCAACAGCAGATACTTTGAGATCACAGGGACGAAACAAAATCCCGGTGAGGAAAACCTGACTATGAAGATTCAGTTTACCTCGCTGAATGCGCCGGGAGAAAAGGCAGTCGCCGGTAGTCCGGTCTTAGAAGGAAACTGGGAATTCGCACTCAATCTGCACACTACAAAACCTGTCCGTTATGAAGTCAACAAAGATTACCAGATCGCAGGCTGCGCAGTCACGGTTAAAACAGTAGAACTTACACCGATCAGCGTGAAAGTAACCTGCGAGGAAGAAGATATCAGACAGCTGGAAACACTGGAAGGAATCAATCTGGATCAGGCAGACACCCTGCGTTCTTTATTCGTCAACGGCATCCGGTATGAGGACGGCACGGTTATAGAGGAGATGGGATACCAGGAACTCACGGCCGGATACAGTGATGGCGATTATACGAAGACAGCGCGATTCTCCAACGTAATTGACGTGGACAAGGCCAGCGCACTCCTGGTAGGCGATGCCATGGATGAGATCCTGCTTCCATAAGTGTGCCGGAACAGTATACCACAATGATCAGAAAGAGACCGGTCCTCTCACAAACGGACCGGTCTCTTCCACTCTTAAAATCTTCTATGCAATTCAGTACTGCACAAGCACTGTCTTCTGGGGGATATCGTTATGCCCTCCCATACAGACAATGCACGCCCGAAGCTCCGGGAACAGGCATACCTGGGGAGAACGGTAGAACATCTCTTCTCTGTCGTCCTCAATCACTTCTTTATGCAGTAAGGAGAAATCCGACGTCCGCCAGACCGCAATCTCCATCCGGGTCGTATCCAGAGCCGCCGTGACATAGACCGATCCGTCATCAGAAAAGAAAGGTCCGCTTACCGGCAGTGAACTTACCTTCTCCGTATTGTACGCCGCCTTTCCCGTTTTCGTATCGATCACACCCATTCCGCCCTCAAAGAACAGGCTATCCTCTCCAAACAGCAGCTTTTTGCCGCTGTACCCTGTCGCCGTGCCAAGATCATACTGCATGATATGATTTTCATAGCCTTTGCCGTCTATGCCGACCAGCCCCCATGACGGAACCGATGTGCCATTCTGATCCGTCTGACCGCTAAACACAATATGACTGTCGTCTTCATCAAAGAAGAGCGCTGAAGCCCCCAAAAGATCAATGTTGTTTTCACTCGTCCACAAATCCGTCACTTTCTGTTTCTTCCGGCTGTTGAGATCGTAAAGATTCATCCCCTCCCAATTATCGCAATAGGCAAGCAGTGTTCCGTCATGTGAAACAGTCCATTCAGCCAGCGCTGCGGTCGGTACAATATCATTCAAAACCATTCTCCGCGTCTCTTTCAGGACATTATCATAAAAAATACACAGACAGCCCATCTCCCCTTCAAAGCTGAATCCCACCATCTGTTCCCCCTCTTTCTCCGCATCCGCATAGGGTAATCCGCTTTTGGGTACACCGATCGCACAATATCCATCCTTATACGAATAAAAGTCAAGCATATCCCATTCTTCTGTCTTCGTCTGCGCCACGATCTGTGCCGTCACCGCGTCATAAAGATACAGCATATCTTCCTTTAAAGTCAGAAGCGTATTTTCCTTCCCCTTCCAGATCTGTATGCTCCGGCCGTCGAACAATTCCCCGTTCAGAGCCGCCGCACGCTTATCCTGTCTGCCCTTCGACGCAGCCTTCGTTTCCGCAGACACCTTCTCTGCCAGATCCTGACCGGACTCTGCTTCCTTCGCCATCACGCCTTCCGAAAGCGGTCCTGCCGCATCCTTCACCCCGCATCCGGCCATGCAGACCACGGCCAGTGCCACCGCCAGTGTTTTTATCCATTTGTTCTTCATAACAGTCTCCTTTTTACTAGGTTTCATAATAATCTCTTTATCCAATCTCAAATCTATCGTGGACAATCGGCGTTATATTTTTCTTTTTCACAAACAATATCAGTTAATTAAGCCAGTACACAGCACCTGATAGAACAGGATTCTTCTGAGAACCGTTGGAAAACGCCGGTACCTGGTGAGGTTTTTCACGAACCTGGTACCGCTGCGTTTGGAACCGAGCGAAAGCGTGTTCGCAGAAGAACCTATCCTGTCAGGTGCGTCCGCCTTAACCTGATGACATTTGAACATCAACAATCACTGTTTTTACCTACGGCCACGGAATCCCAAGTTTCGCCTTGGCATTCTCCAGCCAGACGGGATTGATCGTTTCTCCCACTTTTCCTGACGTGAAATATCCCCCGACCCATGCCGGATTTTTATTCTCATCATACAGAAATTCCGCATAGCTGAACGTTTCCGGATCGCCGCCCAGGATCAGATAATGCTTGATCCCCTGGCTGTCCCTGTAATCATAAATATACGCCTGACTGTCGGAAATCTGCTCCGTAATGTCGATATTTTCTCCGTTCGCCGTAAACCAGAGACGGCCATCCTGATAGACTGCCGGTGCCGTCGCATTTGCCGTGTCAAGCGTGGCGCTGGAAACCATATTCCCCTCTTCATCCACCGATTCCGTAAATATGGCATTGTTGGCAAAAGATAAAATCCGGCTGATGATCCCCTCTCCGGTATATGCATATGCGGTTCCGTTGACCAGCACCAGCAGCAGAGCCGCTGCCAACGCGACTGCCGGCCCCGGAAGCCGTCTGTATCCCGCCGGATTTTTTGATGTGTCCGCCTGCTTATTTCGCTGTTTATTTCGCATTGCCCCTTCAATACGCTGGCTGCACTGCTCCGGCATTCTGATCTGTCCATATACTTCTTTCACTCTGTTTTCCATCAATCAGACCTCCTCCTTTAACGCTTCCTCCAATATCCTCCTTGCCCGCGACATTCTTGTTGTGACAGCACTGTCAGAAATATGTAGTATCTCTCCGATTTCCCGGACCGTATATCCTTCATAATAGAAAAGATAGACGACGATACGATATTTGGGTTTCAGCCTGCCGATACATTCCCAGACATCACTCTGTGCGGGCTGTTCAAACACTATCTCTTCCCTGTGCGCTTCTTCAAACGGCCCTGTCCTTTTCCTCCAGACAGAGCGCAGGAGACTCCGGCACTGGTTGGCCGTCACCTGCATCAGCCATGCCTTCTCCCTGCCGGGCGTCAGGCTGCTCTGCTCCATCAGTTTCAGAAAGACCGTCTGACAGACATCTTCCGCATCCTGGATGGAATGGGTGTAACTGACCGCCAGCCTGTAGACATCATCCTTATAGAGGCGGAACAATTCCATCACATCATACATGAATGCATCTCCTTTCTGCGTTGTTATGTAAGTTTGCTATAGCTTCCGTGTGATGTTGCAATCTTGAGATCTCATAGATAAGACGCGCCAGCCCCTCTTTTTGTCACAAACTATTTGTAATATTTATTTGCTTCTTTATTTCCCCGTCTTCATACGGTATAATTTTTTTGTCACACATTTATCAAGGAAACGGGGACGAAAAAATGCAGTCATTCAGAGCAGACAACTCGCCAATTACTTATTATATCAGCGGACGCGACCACAGGGAATGGGTTCTCTTTCTCCATGCCGCATTTGTGGATCACAGAATGTTTGACGCACAAACGGCGTATTTCAAAGACAGCTATAACGTGCTGGCAGTCGATCTCATCGGGCACGGACAGTCAACCGACACCAGAAGGGGCGACAGTATCAATAAAATGTCCCTCTGGATATACAATATCCTGAAAAAGGAAAAGATAGAGAAAGTGCACATTGTCGGCGTTTCTCTGGGAGCCGTCCTGGCACAGGATTTTGCAAACAGGTATCCTGCCGCGGTAAGTTCCCTTGCCTGCTTCGGCGGCTACGATATCAATCATTTTGACCCCGGAATGCAGAAAGAAAATTTCGCATCCCAGATGCTTATGATGCTGAAAGCCCTGATCTCCATCAAATGGTTTGCCCGGGCAAACAGGAAAATATCCGCCTATACGCAGCAGGCGCAGGATCAATTCTACGCTATGAATATCCGGTTTCCAAAGAGATCCTTTCAATATCTGTCCTCTCTGGGCAGTATGGTAAACAGACAAGAGACGGCACCCAGAACATATCCACTGCTGATCGGGTGTGGAAAATACGATCTGCCAATGGAACTGAGCGCCGTAGAGATGTGGAAGAAAGCAGAGCCGCAAAGCAGGATGGTCATCTTTGATGATGCCGGGCACTGCGTGAATATGGATGTACCGCAGAAATTCAATGAAGTGCTGCAGGATTTTTGGGCGGAGCACAATATTCTTTGCAGAGATTAGAACCAGGATATTAATGGTTAACGGCGGTTTTGAAATCCGTATCAAAACCGCCGTTTATAATATTGCCGCCGTTTACAGCATTTAAATCCGGCAGGCGTTAACACTGAAAGTAATAGTCTGAGGCATTTCTGCCTTCGGGCCTATATCCCCCTTCTCGAGCAGACTTTTAACCTGACTTCGAGACAATCCCAAAACCATGGCAATTTGCTTTTCCGGATGAATCTTTAATTGACAGGGATTGTTTATCGTGATCACAACCTGCTCTCCAAATTCACAGTTTTCCATAGTCTCATGCTGCTTTACAAATTCATAATGCAGTTTGTCAGGATCAATGTCCACTTTATTTGTCCGAAACAGCTGCATCCTTTTGCCATACATTTCCGCCAGCGTTTCATCATTTTCCAGAAAACATTGATATTCTTCTTTTGGTATCGAAGAAACCTTCTTCCGTTCATAAATGGCTATATTGAGCGTGTGTTTACATTCCGTACAATGATAGATCAGCCAGACATCCAGTTTATTGCCATTGGCATTGATGCGGAATTTATTTGTGTTTCTATAATGCGTCTTTCTGCCACATTTCGGACAGCTCCTGATCACCCAAAAGGAATCTTTCAGGACAATTTCATATTCAATTTTCCTTAAATAGCTCATTTGCATCTCCCGTTCATTCCATATCACGATGCATGGGCTATCACATTATTTCATCCTGTTTTTTGCAATAGCCATGCTATGCAAAATAATCGGGTGTAGTCATAAAGCCTGTCTCTCCTTTCGTTATAATATCAAAATCGCTCCGTCAGAACGGTCACAGTTCCCCTTTGCCCGCTATCAGTATCGTTGCGTTGCCATCCAGTACTTTTTCGATCACAAATCCTGCGCTTTGCAGCAATTCTTTTTCATGCGCCAGCGTCAGGGGAATATCAAAATGCACGTAACAATCGTCCGGTATTGCCGACCGTTTTCTTTTGTCCAAATACACAGTGCGCAAAAGCTCCTCTTCTTCGTCGCAGCAGGCAATGTAATCTCCCACGATAAAAACGCCCTGTTCTTTCAGGCTGCGGCAGATCTTCCGGTACAATTCCCTTTTGCGTTCTGGCAGGAAATGATGCAGACTCTCAAAGGATATGACGGCATCCCATTTATCATAGCCAAACTCATATTGAAAGTAATCCTCACATATTGTGGTGAGGGGTTTGTCATGATGTTTAGCAAGCAGTTTGTCCAGCATATCAGCACACAGATCTACCCCTGTCACTTCAATCTGCGGATTTATCTGCCAGATCTTATCCAGTTCCAGGCCGGTTCCGCACCCTAGGTCTAAAATGTTTTCGCATCTCATAGGCAGGTTTTCGGCAAATATCCGATAAGATTCCTCCCAGTTCGACATATGTTCTTCGTAATCATCCAGCCGCTTCGTAAAGAAATCTGACATTTCTTCCAGCGGCGTATCTGCCGTATCCCGAAGCCATTGTTTTAAATTCTGCATGTATTCTTTCGATGATCCCACCATGGCATGTTAACCATAGAATCCTGCTCCGGATTCTATGACAGTTCCTCCTTCCACAACTCTGTTGTACGCAGACTGCTGTTTCCTTTGTGGTATAGCGTAGCATATTTTCATCCTGCCATCCACCTCACGCATTTTTACAAAAAAAGATGAGCCGATTCCATATGCCGGCTCATCCTGTACGGACAACACGCTATCCGACCAGGGATATGCCCGTTGCTTTCTTACTTTTCAAGAATACTTTTGTATTCTCAGGATACGCTGTATGCTTTTTTCTGACAGATAATATTTGCAGGCTAATTCCTCAACCCTGCTTCCCGCAAGATACTCCTCGTAAATCTGTCTGTCACGCCGCGAAAGCTCCTGCCTGATCTGTGTACCGGTTCCCCATCCCTGTCTGTGTGATGTTTTGCGCGGGATATAGATGCTGGTTCCGTCAACATACTGCTGTATCAACTCTATTATTTCATTTGGCAGAATTTCTTCTGCTCTCCTATAGCCCATGTCTGCCTCCCTGAAATTTATTGCCGGGAATAGCATTGGCTATAACAATTCTTTGCAATAGCCAGTGCTATGCAGACATAACATATCTTCTCATATAGAAATCCCCCTTCCAAAGTTCCTTCCTTATAGTATCCTATAGTACCATGATCCGCAGATTAAATCAATTTCTAACCGGCCGGTGTGCATGGGTAACGTAACAGTTCAGCCTTCGGCTTTCCTGTTACGGAATCTGCCCATTCCAAGTCGCCTTCGGCGAGGGGCAGATTCTTTTGGCCCAATTTACATATTCTCACGGCCTTTGCAGTAAATGCAAAGGCCTGGACTGAACTGTTACCGGGTAACAGCATTTTGGCCCAGATGTTATATACGATCTGACACCATTGTCATTACTTTGCAGCGCTTTTTGTAACATGCAATCCCATATTTGTGTATCCTGGTCATGCCATCGTCAACCAGACGTTCCTCATAACTCCTGTCCTCGATCTGCTTAAGCGCCGCCTTGCAGGCATCATCAAATGCCGCCTGTTCGGCATATTTACATTCTATGATGATGCCGATCTCCTTCTCCTCAACCTCTACGATGATATCGCTGTAGCCCTCACCGGCCTCAGCATTGGACTTCACTTTCCATCCCTCCATGCCGGCAAACAACCCCAGCAGGATTCCGTGATAGAAATTCTCTTTCATTTCCTTCCGGACACTGACGTCACGGATACTGATCGTCTTTCGCAGGTATGCCGTAAACCCTTTCTCTATAGCGGCTGCATCATGTTCCTCAAATGCCCTGCAAAAACGCTCCAGCTTCTGTATATCTCTTTTCGACTCCGTTTCAAACCATTCCTGTATCTGTTCTCTAAAAATCCACTGTATTTCCCTGTTTGGAATGGCCAGTGCGGTCCTCCCTCCATCGTCCTGCCCACACTGTGTCAGATAACCCGCCGCAAAAAGAATGCTCCATAGGTTATCAGCTCTGGAATCCAGATCTCTGTATGTCAATTCCTGCCGCACTTTTTTGTAAATACGTTCACCACCAATCAGCAGCTCGATTTCATCTCTGGCAGTTGCGTCCGCCTTCTCTATGAATTTCCTGATGATGCTGTTGCTGCTTGTATTTACCCAATAGTTCTGCGGCATCACAGACGAATGCATCCTGAGCGCATGGCAGTAGCTCACTACATCCCACGGGCAGTATACTTCCAATTCACCAAAGCGGTAACCGTCATACCATTCCTTAACAATATCAAATTTCTCCAAAAATCCGTAGTATGCAAGCATTTCTTTTACTTCTGCATCTGAAAATCCAAAATACTCATTATACTGTACATCCTTTACCGTATATACATTAAAGTTGTTGAAGCCGGTAAAGATACTTTCCTTGGAGATCCGCAGGCATCCGGTCAAAACCGCAAAATGCAGGCTGCTGTTTGTCTTAAGGGCTCTTCCAAACAGATTCCTGATCAGCTCAACCATGGCGTCATAATACCCAGCCTGGTATGCCTTATCAAGCGGCACATCATATTCATCGATCAGTATGATCGTACTCTGTTCATAATGCTTTTGCAGAAAACGGGATAATGTCAGAAGGCTTTTCGATAAAAGCTCATCCGACATTGCATATTCACCGTTGTGATCCAGTTCCACAAGTTTCCGGTACTGCTGACGCTCTATTTCCGTCAATCTTTCGCTCTCTGAAAGAAACGGGAATCTGATCGCCTCATCGCCAATAACCGAACGCAGAATCCTTTTTGCCGCTTCGAGATCCTCTCCTCCCACCTCTTTTAAGCTGATTGAAATGACCGGAAATTTTCCCATATATTTGTCACAAAGTTCCTTCTCCCCGGCAATCTCCAGCCCTTCAAAAAGCGTGCCGTCGCTGCCCGTCTCAAAGAAATACTGCAGCATACTCATATTCAGGGTTTTACCAAACCGCCTCGGGCGCGTAAAGAGATTTACATATGCAATATGCTCCAGAAGATCTTTGATCAGTCTCGTTTTGTCAACATAGTAAAATCCTTCTCTACGGATCCGTCCGTAATCCTCAATCCCAATGGGAAGACTTGCTTTTTCCGCCATATTTCACCGCCTTACTCTCTGCGTCCATCCATATCTTACACATTCCTGCTGCACTGTGACAGACCGAAACTTCACTCTGCTGTGCGGCCGCGCAGGTGCGCCTTTGCAGTCATGATATCGTGTCATTGATTATATTGAATATACCACATTGTTACTGCATTTAAAACTGTTTTCCCTGATAAGGGAGCGCTCTTCGTTACAGCTACTTAATCCGATGCCCGTGTAAAGAAACAATCACATTTTCTCCCCGCATATGTTCCCGGTATGCTATAATAGTGCAGGAAAATTACGAAAATTTACACCATAACCCTGCAAATCTGCAGACTTTTAATAAACGACATAAGAAATTACTTTCCTGATATCATGAACAACAGGAGAAAGAAACGGGGATTACAATGAAACAATTACAGACACAGGCGATCAAAGCAGTATGGGAAGCGCAGCCGGATTGTTTTCCGGATTTTCTGGCAGAAAACGCCGACCTCTTTCCGCACATAACACCGGCACAGAAAAAAGAAAATGAAGCGCTTGTACAGGATTTTTCCCAGAAAATGCAAAAGAAGCTGCGCCAGAAACCGAAAGACAAAGCAGCGCAGGATGCACTGGAACAGGAACTGGAAACGGATCTCATGGAACTTCTGGAAAAGGAAAAAATCCTCTCGCTCTATGACTGGATGGAGCGCCAACAGCTGGAAGCCTTCAAACATGAGGCAAAGCACTTTACAAACAGCGTTAGAGCCTTCGACGAATCCCTGCGTCCGGCACAGATCTGGCAGACTCTGCGCAACTATTTTATCTATGCCATGATACTGGATATGCAGGGAAAGGAACAGCATGCCGGGGATCCGATTCTGGCATACAGCCTGCTCTATCCCTATACCGACAATTATATTGACGACGCCAGGATCACCCGGCAGGACAAAGAGCGGTACAACCGGATGATTGCCTCCAAATTAAGAGACGAGACCGTCACGCCGCACAATGCGCTGGAAGAAAAGACCTGCCGGCTTTTGGATATGATCCTGACGGCATATGAGGGTTCTGCCAGAAAGAAGATCACGAAAACACTGCTGACGCTTCTGGAAGCCCAGAATAACAGTATCCGGCAGCAGAAAACCCCGCTGACGGAAGCTCAGATCCTGGAAATTTCCATCCGCAAAGGGAGTACCTCCGTATTGGCGGATTACCTTTTTGCCGCCACGGACTGGCGGGAATATGAAGAGAACTTCTATCTGAAATTCGGTTTTCTTTTACAGCTGGTGGACGATCTGCAGGATATCGAAGAAGACAGGAACGCAGGAAGTCAAACGCTGATGACGGGGGCCGAAAGCCGACAGCAGTTAGAACAATACACCAACCGCCTGCTTTGGTTCTCCTGGCACGTGATCCGGGATTTCGAGCCGGTCAATCCCGGACTGAAAGGCTTTGTCCTGAAACACTGTGTGGAAATCTCCCTCCTGACCGCCGCCGCGAATCAGCAGTTCTTTTCCAGAGAATATTTGAAGGCGCTGGAGACGTATCTGCCGTTTTCGTTGGATTTCCTGAAGAAGATGAAAAAACAGATGCTGCAGAGCAGGCAGAAAATGAGCTGAAAAAGATTTATTGTATTTCTACCCACATTCTACTCATTCTAACCAAACGTTTGACAAGAATGAGTAGAATATGATCAGGAAGCTGTCCGATTTGCAAACGAAGTTTTATTCTGTATAAGTTCTATGATGAAGTTTGTATTCTCAGTTCTGGATTCCACAAAGCGGAAAAATGTTTCTTCCTGCCTGAACAAATCCCCACCTGATAACATTCTACTGCCAAACTTCTGAAAAGAACGCTCCTTCACTCGACAGAATACAATACAGCGCCACGCCTTCAGGCATTCAGCCTCGCCTCCACCCTTCTGTATCTTTCCCCGTCAAGCACCTTTTTCAGGCACTGGTAAGGATCCAGCTCATTGGAAAGGACCATATTGCAGACATTGGCAGAAAAGCCGCTGACCAGCCCCACGCCCAGTTCATTCTCCCGCACCGGAATCACATTAGTCCTGCTGTTCACATTCCAGAATACCAGCTTCGGCATCCGGTAGCCATGAGCCGCAAAGCGTCTGCCGATCGTATCAAAAAGCGTTCTTTTGCCGTTGCCGCTTACCGCCATATCAAACTCCATATCCGAGATGACAAGCACCGTCCCCGGAAGTTCCTGCTGGCTCAGGCGGCCTCTCACCGCCGTCTGCAGGATCAGTTCAAAAGTCACCTCTATATTCGTATTGGTACAGTCACTGTGTGCAAGCGCCAGTTCCAGCTTTTCCCGAAGTGTCCTGCAGGCCGACAGATCCACATACTTCGGGCTGGCTGAAAAGGTAATAAACCTGTCGTGGTATGCGCCGCGCAGCTGCTCCGCAAAGTAGATGCCAAGCGCATTGGAAACATGCAGCGCCGTTAGACTGCCGTCGCCCACCGGACACAGCATACTGCCGGAGCCGTCCACCACGCAGAGAACATTTGCGGCCGCTGTCTCCATCACCGGCAGGTTCTTCCACAGGGCTTCCAGCGTCGCATCTTCCGCGCCTGTCTGCAGTCTCCACCCGGAACGCACCGTATACTGCGCCACAATCTCATGCGGCATCAACACGTCTGCATGGATCGCCGCACGGTTATTCTGCACCGCCTCCAGATACGCTTCGCGCCGCTCCTGATCATGAAGCATAAAGGCCTTCCGGTAAATCACATTGGCCCTGGAAGCCACCCCCGCATACGCAATTTCGCTCCAGCGGTTGTCGCTCATATACACTTCCGTCACATTCAGATGCGCCCGCAGAGAGGACAGCATCTTCCTGTACTCTTTCGCGGTCATTCCCATGAAATGCTGCAGCTTTGCCGCGTCCCGGCGGGATTCCGGGGAAGACGTATTGTTGCCCGGCATCCACTTCGCGCATAGGGAAACCTTCCCTGTCGTCTCGCTGTTTATAACGTCCTGTTCCAGCTGCCGCATCAATGCCGTCAGCGCCGCTTCCTCGAGCGGCGTATCAAACAAACACAACAAATCGTCGTATCGTCCGTACTCCGCCATCAAATCGATCAGACCGCTTATCAGTTCCGGCGCGCTTTCCGCCAGATAGCGGATGATAATACGAAAACTTCTCCGCTCCCCCAGGCCGCCCCTTACATCCCGCAGGAAAAACAGCCACTTGACCGCCAGTACTCTGTCCTCATAGAAGGCCGGAATAAACCCTCTGACAATCTCCGCTGCCGTCCTGTTCCTTAAAGACGCTGCCGCAAAATTCAGATCCACCAGTGCACTGCCCGTGGCAGCATAGCCGCGCGCGCCGTTTTCCGTCAACTTTTTCTCGTTATTTATCACCCTGTGTAATCTGTCCATAAAGTTCATGCCCGTTTCCTCTTTCTCTTCTTTTTCTTTCTCTTACGCTTTACTAACCACCACAAACAGCCTTACCGGGGCAGGATTCGAACCTGCATAAACCAGTTTGCATTGCTGTGAAAGTCTTTTGCAAGACTTATTTTTCCACGGTAAGGCGCTTTTTGCAGACGCGGGAAAGATCCGAAGGCATTCGCCCAGGCGGGAGTCGAACCCGCGACAACGCACTTAAAAGGTGATCAGGATTGCTGTGAAAGCCTTTTGCAAGACTTATTTCTCCGCGCTCTACCAACTGAGCTACTGCGGCGTCCCCCTCCGGATCGTTTTCCTCTGTCTGTAACCAGAATATAGCATTCCGGCAGAAGAATCATTTCAAAAAAGTTGCGAAGGTGGTACAATAAAGCAAACTGATAACTCCACTCTCAGGCGGTGATCCCATGTCAGAATTCCATGAACTCATCAAATCCTTTGCCAAAAGCAGAGAATACGTCCGCGACTTCTTCGTGTACGGTTTTAAGACCCGCGACGAATTCGGCGGCTGGAGCAGCCGCACCTACGATAACGAACGCCGCCGGCTGGAAAGCTGGCTGTCCGGCTATGTCAGGCAGGAGTACACCGGCAGCGGAACGGCGAAGGGCAAGAATATCTATCTGTCCATTGACAGCAACCTTCTCGACACCAACCCGCTGTATCGGGTATGGAAAGCCAAAAGTTTCACGGACAACGATATCATGCTGCATTTCTATATCCTGGACTATCTGCGAAAATCCCCCGACCGCACGGCCGACGAGATCACCGACGGTCTCCTTGCCGATTACGGTAAAATATTCGATCCCCAGAGCGTCCGCCGCAAATGCAACCAGTATGCCGCGGAAGGTATGCTGGTCAAAGAGAAAAAGGGCAAGGAAGTGCTGTACCGGCTCAATCCGCCTTTTCAGGAACTGCTTGGCGCACACCCCGGGCTGAAAAACGCCATCAAGCTGTATCAGCTTTTCTCACCCCATGGCGTGATCGGGCACACCATTATGGACACGGCCTCTTTCCAGAACGACCTGTTCCGGATCAAACACAATTTCTTCGTCCATACGCTGGAGGACGAAGTGCTGCTGCCCCTCCTGCAGGCAATGCATGCACACAGGGCCGTCCTTTTGCACGTCAAAAGCACGAAGTCGGACCGCTTTCTGGACACCGAAGGCATTCCGCTGAAAATCTTTATCAGCACGCGCACAGGCAGACGCTATCTGTGCCTCTATCTTCCGTCCAAAAAGCGCTTTGCCGCCATTCGGCTGGATGCGGTCAAGACTGTAACGGCGGGCGCTCCCTGTTCAGACTACATAAATATCCGGGAAAAGCTGGAGAATCACAAAGCATCTGCCTGGGGCGTGTCTTTTCAAAGCGCCCCCTCATCATGCACATCCGGCCATCCGGCGGACCGCACGACCCTCCATGCTCTGAACAACCGGGACTTTCACCTTAAAGGCAGCGGACGGCGCATCGAACATGTGAAGCTGACGCTCCATATCCGGGAAGGGGCCGAGGCCTATATCCTGAACCGGCTGCGACGCGAGGGGAAAGGCGGCGTCATCCGGCGAACCGCACCTGATACTTTTACCTATGAAATCGACGTGTTTGACGCCAACGAGATGCTGCCGTGGATCCGCACTTTTATCGGACGGATCGTCTCTGTAGAGTCAGACTGCCCGCTGCTTAAGGAACGTTTTCAGAGGGATCTTCTCACGACGTATCGTCTCTATTTTAAGGATGAAGATTGAAAAGGACAGAAAGGAACTTATGACAGAACTATTCTCAGAAATATATAACTGCTATTTTCAGGTGATTCAATCCCTGGTCACCCAAAACCCCTGCCTGTCGGAGAAGGAACTTAAGACCCGCATCCAGGACACCTGTTTTGCAGAAAGCGTTCTCTACCTGCTGCCCAGACTGACCCGGCAGGAGTGGGGATTTTATGAGAAGCGGGACGGTTATCTGCACACAAGGCTGTCCGCCGACTTCTATGTCCCTCTCACCAACTTGCAGAAAGCATACATTCGAGCGATCCTGCTGGACGATAAGATCGGACTTTTCCTGGATGAGGAAGAGATCGACTCGATCCATCATGCCTTTGCCGACGTTCCACCCCTTTACCTGCCAGACGATTTCTATTACTATGACCGTTTTGCCTACAGGGACGATTACCAGGATCCGGCCTACAGGAAACGCTTCCGGACGCTCCTGTCCGCAATCCAGAATCACGTATGTGTGGATATCCTCTATGAATCGCGCTGCCACCGCAGACTGCATCACAGCTATCTGCCGTGCCGTCTGGAATATTCCGTGAAAAACGACTGTTTCCGTCTGCTGGCAGTGGATCTTCGCCGAAGCCCGAAGGTGATCACCCTCAATCTGAGCCGCATACGTGAAGTTATGTTAACTTCCAGAACCGTCCGGCAGCCGCCGGACTTAAACCGGCTTTTGCAGCGCGCCTACTATCAGGAACCTGTGCGCATCCTCATCAAAAACCGCCGCAATGCACTGGAACGCGCCATGCTGCAATTTGCCAATTATGAGAAAAGCACCCGCAGGGTGAGTGACGACACCTACGAGTGCTTACTATATTATAATAAGGAAACGGAGACCGAACTTCTGATCGAGATCCTGTCCTTTGGTCCCATGATCAAAGTGCTCGGCAACGATGCTTTCCTGCAACAGATCAAAGAACGGCTCAGACGGCAGGCTGCGCTGTGATTTCCACGGCCTGCTCTTTTGCCGCGGCCGGTCCTTGCTTCCTTTAGAGGCCGTAACCGTTTACAGGCTCTGCAGCGTCTGCAAAGTATCGTCTATGTTTTTTCTGTGCCAGTTCAGGGATTTCGTAAACATCGTTCCCATTGCCCCTATATTCAGAAAACTCTGTCCCGTAGCCAGTGTCCCGGAAGTGCGCAGTTCGCTTAATTCCTTTTTCTGCGTCAATAAACGTATCGTATCACTGTCTGTCACGATCGTAATCGCATAGTTCATTCCTTCTTCCGCAACTTCTACGGATTGAATGGAAGAATAAGATAACCGCAAAGATATATCCTTCACCAGTGTGGTAGTCATGGCATTCACCGGAACCAGAACCAGTTCCTCTTTACACATTTGCAGGACAAAGAACTCCGTACTGAAGAAATTCGCCAGTTTGTCACTTAAAGCCTCGCCAGGCGCATATTTCACAATGATCGCCCTGTCCTCAACAGGCTCAAAACCTGCTTCCCCGAGATATTGATGTATTGTTTTCTCTGTTGCCATTTATGATATCCTCCTGTATCGTCTTGAATGATTACCAATCCCCGCATTTCTCTGCCCTCTAGATTATACCATATCTATAAAGTCAAGTCTATTAATTAGTATGTTCCTTTGGCCGTGATTTCCGGTTGAGATTAACGCCCCAAAGTAGTATAATACCCCCGTAAGTGAGGTGATCTTATGCTGCATATAGCGATCTGCGACGACGAGGAAACGATCGTGCAGACAAACAGGGAAATAACGGAAGACTGTCTGAGGCAGTGCGGAAGCATCGGACAGATCGAACTTTATACAAACAGCGCAAATCTGCTTTGCGATATCACGGAGGACGGTTTTTTCTTCGACCTGATCTTACTGGATATCGAAATGCCGGAAAGCACGGGCATGGAGATTGCGGCCAGGATCAAACCTTTTCTACCGGAGGTGAAAATCATCTTTATCACTTCTCATATCGAATACGCCATCGACGCTTTTGAGCTGTCTATCTTCCGCTATGTCCCGAAAAACGATATTACGACAAGGCTTTTCCCGGCCATACGGGATGCCGTCAGGCTGATTGAACTGGAAGGCGGAAAGACCTATACCATCCAGACCAACAGCCGCCTTGAGAAAATCCCCTGCAAAGACATCTACTATATCGAGCGGGACGGGAAAAATGCCTGCATCACCGCGGCCCATGGCCTCTTCAAGGTACGACGAAGTCTCGGGCAGGTTTTTGAGGAGCTGGACGCCGAAGAATTTATCTATATCGACAGAGGCTGCATCGTCAACCTCATCCACATCATGCAGATCAAAGGCGGTATGGCCGTCCTGAAAAACGGCACACCGCTTCCCATAAGCCGCTCTCACCTGCAGGAAGTAAAAGAAAAGATCAATCACTATTGGGGAATGCACATATGACAAACTGGATCCTTCTGGCTTCACAGGCTGCCGCCGGATGCGTGCGCACCGCAGTCTGTCTGCTGCTTCTGTTCCGGCTGTTCCCTTTGGGACGCCCGGAGAAAAAGAATATCATAACAGCGCTTGCCGGCGCCGCCGCGCTCTCAGTCTTCCTGTCACTGACAGGCTTTCCCCGGCAGGATCTCTATTTCCGGGGTGCGGAAGCTCTCTGGATCGTGTTCTGTGCCGTCCGTCTGCAGGGCACAGACGCCCGCATGAGCCTGTTCGTGAGCATCTATTACGAGATCGCCGTTGCTCTGTGGCAGTTTCTTTCCGCCGCCTGGCTTTGCATCCTGCTGCAGACCCCGGCCTTTCTTGCCGACGAGACGGGCCGCGGACAGCTTGTTGTCTGGCTTGTTCACGGACTGCTTACGGCCTTTGCGCTGTATCTCTCAAGGCAGCAGAAGGAGAAACCCGCCGACACTTTCCGCCTTATTTCGCTTCCCGTATTGGCAGGCTTTCTGGCAGTCATACTCTTATCCGGACAGACCGTGCCCGGACTGCCGCCGGATACACTGGATACCTGGATCATTCTGGCTGTTGTCCTGCTGATGTCGGTTCTTGTATTTTACACGCACCGGCAGTACGAGACGGAAAAGGAGCTGGCCCGGCTGAAATCCGAACAGGCCGGTCTGCTGGAGCGGGATTATACCGCCCTGAACGCTGTCTATACGGTCAACGCAAAACTGTTCCACGATCTCCATAACCATATCGGGGTGCTACAGCAGCTTCTTGCTCATAGGAAGACGGAACAGGCCCTGCAGTATCTGCAGGAACTGCAGGCGCCCGTGCAGGAGATGACGGCCGCCGTATGGACGGGCGACGAGACGATAGACTACCTGATCAACAGCAAAGCCGCCAGGGCCAAAGCCGGCCGGATCGACATGCAGGCCCATGTGGAATTCCCCCGGCATACCGATATCCGGAGTGCGGATCTCTGCGCCATATTGGGGAATCTTCTCGACAATGCGCTGGAAGCCGCCGGCAAGGTGCCGGAAGCGGAGAAGCGGTTGATCCGGCTGACGATCCGCCGCATCAATCAGCTTTTGATCATCAAGGTGGAGAACACTTTCGCCGCTCCCCTGATTGAAAAGGAAGGTGTACTGCAGACCACCAAAGCTGACAAAGGACTCCACGGCTGGGGCCTGAAAAGCGCCCGCACTGCCGCCGAAAAGTACAACGGCTGCCTGCAGACCTCCGGCGCAGACAATCTTTTCCGGGCCGTTGCCACCCTGTCTTATCAGGGTGTCTCCGTCGAATCTTAAGAAGTCAGGCACTCCGGAAACTTATGATAACGCCTTACATCCCCACGCTTTCATAGTGCCGGATGCCTCTGCAGAACACGGCTCGCGCCAGCAGGAAGAACCCTGCGCTCATCCCCGCCACGCCAAGGCACCACGGCCAGGCTACACTGCCCCGCAGGATCTCCACCGGCACGACGCAGATAAACCCGTACGGTACAAGGAACAGCAGCAGGAAACGCACCACTCCCGGATAGAGTTCCAGCGGATATCTGGCATACTGCCCCAGCTGGGACAGCGTATAGGGCAGCGCCGTCCTGCCGCCTGCATCAAACCAGAACACCACGCTGTTGCCAAGCAGGTAGATCGACATGCACAGCACCGTTCCGCACAGGATCAAAAACAGGCTCATGACCACGCCCCACGAATGCAGCAGCCCCAGCCTCCGTAAGAAGACCGGCATACTGACCGCGCCCACCAGAAACACACTGATGCCCTGCAGTCCCATCCCGTAAGACAACACCTGAAACAGCGGGGAGACAGGCCGCGACAGGATACAGTCGAATTCGCCCGCAAAGACCATGCCCGGCATCTGCCATATCCCCTCGAACAGCACGCTGCAAAGGCCCTCCGCAATAAAGAGAAACGACAGGATCAGATAGATCTCGTCCTTTTGCCAGCCAGCGATATCGGGAATATTGCTGTAGATGACAAAGGGAGCCGCCATGCTCACCACGCGGCTCAGCACGCCCGACAGAAGCATCATCCAGAAATTCGCCGCATATTCCATTTCCGTCTTGATATACTGCGCCTTCATGCTAAGAAAAATCCTGATCATCGTTTCCTCCATTCCGAAGCGTTTTACGCTGAGGACGCTTCTGCACAAATTCTTTTTCTCATCTCAACCGCCGGCGATCGTCAGGTTTCTGCGCGCCAGACCGTACAGAATGACATGCAGCGCCAGAAACACCAGAATCCAGACGATCTGCAGCCCGTATATTCCCGGCATCCCGAACCCGGCCATCGTCTCCTGTCCCAGAAGCACCGCCACCGGAACCTGCAACATATAGGGGAAGGGCGTACAGCAGGCGGCTGTTTTCAACCACCCGGGAAACAGAGCCACCGGAATCATGGCCCCGGAGAAAAAGTCGAACAGCGCTGCCCTGGTCCAGGCGATCCCCAGATATCCCGTGGTAAAGAAGCAAAGCAGGCTGAATACATCGATCATCAAAAGCCGCAGCGCCACCGCCAGAAGCAGGCAGGGCACAAAGGCAATGAGAGCAGAAACTGACGGCACTGTCATATATTTTCCGAAACAGGCAAAGCCCGCAAAAACCAAAAGCAGGTTAACCGCCCCCTGTGTCAGCAGCGTTCCCAGCATCTGTGCCATATACTGTGTCAGAAAGAAGGCCGGCCGGACACATCTGGCTACCACCAGCCCCGTCTTGATCTCCCTGGCCAACGTGTTTTCCCCCGCCCAGTTCAACAGGTTGCTCATGGCAAAAGCCAGCAGGATATAGGTAAACATCTCCGCCCGCTCCATCCCGCCGATGGCGCCGCCTTCCTGCTGCGCGTAGAGCGCCGCCCACAGCAGATACTGCCCGCCAAGCAGCGCCACGGGACTTAACAGATTGATGAAAAAACTGGTCCTGTAATAGAGATGACTCTGCATGGAGATCGCAGTCAGCTTCCAGAAAGTCCTCATAACATGCCCTCCCCTGCAAAGATCCGGGAGACCACCTCGTCGATATCCGGCTCTTCGATCGTGATGTCCTCAATCGCAAAACAGCCCGACACCGCCGCCAGCACCTCGGCCGAAGAATATTCCCTGACCGGATACACGATCTTGACCACCCGCCCCTCCATGATGATCCTGGCAAGCGGCAGAAGGCTGCGGATATCCCGCTCCTGCTTTCCCGTCACCTGTATCATCTTATCCTGCACAAACCGGTGTTTCAGCTGATCCAGCGTACCGTCATAGATCAGCCTGCCCCCGGAAAGCACAATGGCGTCGTCACAGATCTCGTCGATATCGTCCAGATCATGGCTGGTAAGGAAGATCCCCGTCCCCGTCTCCTCATTCATCTGCCGCAGAAATGTCCTGATGGTATGCTTCACATTGATATCCAGCCCGATCGTCGGCTCGTCCAGAAACAGAAGCTCCGGACTGTGCAGAAAGACCATACCGATATCCGCCCGCATCCGCTGTCCCAGAGAAAGTTTCCTGGCCGGAACGGAAAGCAGCGGCTGCAGCGCCAGAAGCTCCACCACCCGGTCATAGTTCTTTCGAAACATCCCCTCGTCCAGCCTGTATAACGTTTTCACCGCCTGATAACTCTCGATCACCGGAATGTCTGTCCACAGGTTGGTTTTCTGCCCGAACACCACCCCGATCCTTCTCAGGTAACCGCGGCCGCCCCGGCGCGGATCCGTCCCGAATACCCGGATCTCACCCGCAGTGGGCGTGAGGATCCCGATCATCATCTTGATCAGCGTCGATTTCCCGGCGCCGTTCTCCCCGATACAGGCCAGCGCCCTGCCCTGCTCCATCTGAAAAGACAACCCGTCTACAGCCACCTTCTGTTCCCATTCCGCATGAAACAGGTTGGCGAAGGCGCCCTTTAAACCGGGTTGTTTGTGGTTGACCTTATATACTTTTCTAAGCTCTCGTGCCTCAATCATGTTGTCTGCTCCTTAACGCCTTGTCTGCCTTATCCATTTCCTGCTCTTCTGTCTCCCATGCCGCGCCGGTATGCCGTCCGCCTCCCCGTACTATGGCGATATTGACTTCCTGTACTCTCTCGGACTGATCCGGTAGTAACTGCGGAATGCGGAAGAAAAGTGCTCTGCCGAGGAATAACCCAGTTCTTCCGCGATGGACGAAATGTTCCTGTCCACGTCGGATAACAGAATCGCGGCCGCTGACATGCGGGCTTCCTTCTTTTTCTGTTGAAAAGATTTCCCATAATAATTAAGCAGCAGGCGCTGTGTCTGCCGCGCACTCAGCTTAAGCCGGTCGGCAAGCACATCCAGAGAAAGGGCATGATATTCATACAGAAAATATTCTTCTATAATAACGGATTTGGAATCCGTCAGGTTATTGGGGGCAAAAGATGTCCGGGAAATCTGCTTGTGCTGGTAATTGCGGACAGTCATAAGAATCAGCTGTGCCAGCAGAAGCCTTACCTGTTCCTGATAGCCGATATAATGGCATTCCAGTTCGGTAAACAACTGCTGCATGAGATGATGTATGCCCTGCGTATCCTGTCCATGCCAGAATCGCATACCGGTGAAGGCCTCCATGACGGGAGCCTTCCCACGGATCTGATCCTGTCTGTCAATCTTAAAATAGACACAATACTCCTGCATGGGATCCGGCAAGATCGGCACCTGTGCGTGCTCGACGTGCGGCCCGGTAACAAAAAGCGTATTCGGTGCAATGTCATAATATCGCCCTTCTGCGCTCAGTTTTCCGTTGCCGCAAGGAACGTAATGAATCTCATAACAGCCGCTGCCATGCATGTGGGCAGGAATCGTGCGGGTAAATTGTTCAAACACGATATTCAGAACACGAACAAAAATACCTTCCATCCGAAAACAGATGTCCATATCGTTATAAAGTCTGCGCATAGATCTCCCTCTTTATCTCCATGCCGAAGCATTTTCAGTACGGATCACCAGATAGCCGATAACCTGATTATACAACAAAATACCTGCAAAAACACGACATATTTGCCTGAAAGTCGGCATGTTTAAAACTGGTTTTTTTCTGCTGCCGGTCTATACTATAGTTAACGATAATCAGAAAGAGAGGCGTTAAGATCGCAGCGCAAAATTTGAGATTCTGCACGCGTTCCTCAGCAAAAAACGCTTCAGAATGGAGGAAACTATGGCGGTAAAAATGATGATGAAGGGCGCGATCCTGCCCGGCAATTCAACCGTGGAATTGAAGGACTTTGAAATTCCCAAACCTGGATATGGACAGGTAGTCGTTAAGACGAAGGCATCTACCATATGCGGAAGCGATATTCGCTGTATCTACAGAGAACATACCGGCAAAGGGCCGGAAGGCTATATTCCGGGTATGGCCGCCGGTCATGAACCATGCGGACAGATCGTAGAAGAAGGCGAAGGCCTGAAACGCTTTAAGAAGGGCGACCGGGTCATTGTGTATCACATCTCCGGCTGCGGTGTTTGCAACGACTGCCGCAGAGGATATTATATTTCCTGTAAAAGCAGATTCCGTCAGGCATATGGCTGGCAGAGAAACGGCGGCATGGCCCCCTATATCCTGGCTGACGAGAAAGACCTGATCGAACTGCCCGATGAACTGACCTACAAAGACGGTGCTCAGGTGGCATGCGGTTTCGGCACTGTCTATGAAGCGATCGAGAAGATCGGTATTTCAGGAAATGACGCCGTTCTTGTCACAGGTCTCGGTCCGGTGGGTCTTGCGGCGTTAATGCTGGCGAAAGCGCTCGGCGCCAACCAGCTGATCGGCGTTGAAATAAGCGACTACCGCATCGCTCTCGCGAAAAAGCTCGGGCTGGTAGATCTGGTTGTAAAGCCGGGCGACGATGCACTGGCACAGATCATGGAAGCAACCGGCGGCAGAGGCGTAGAACGCGCCATCGATGCATCCGCCAGCGATCCGGGCAGACAGCTTGCCATCCGTGCGACCAGGGAATGGGGCAAGATCGCTTTCGTGGGAGAAGGCGGCACATGCACTTTCAATCCCAGCCCGGATATTATTCACGGGCAGAAGACGATCTATGGCTCCTGGGTGACTTCGCTCTGGAGAATGGAAGAACTTGTGGAACGGCTCGTGCGCTGGAATATCCATCCGGAAGATCTGATCACGGATGAATTTCCGCTGGAAAAGGCAGACGAAGCATACCGTCTTATGGCAAGCGGCCAATGCGGTAAGGTTGCCGTAGTCTTTCCTGATTAGAAACATGAAGGTAACAAAAGCAGAGCATACTAGGAGAGGTGTCAATGTTAAAAATAGAACAGAACAAAATACCAACAAGAGAACTGTACAGCGGGGAGAAAATCCCCGCCATAGGCCTGGGAACTTTCGGATCGGATAAGTACGATGCCGAAACCGTTTCCGAGGCAGTATACGGCGCCATACAATGTGGCTACCGTCTGATTGACTGTGCGGCAGTCTATCAGAATGAAAAGCAGATCGGCGCGGTACTCGGCCGTCTTTTCACAGAGAACGTAATCCGGCGCAAGGATCTGTTTATCACTTCCAAGGTGTGGAATGACATGCATGGAGAAGGCCAGGTCCTTACCTCCTGCCGGAAGAGCCTGCAGGATCTGGGGCTGGAATATCTCGATCTGTATTTCGTGCACTGGCCGTTTCCCAATTACCACGCCCCCGGCTGCAGCGGCGATTCCAGAAATCCAGATTCAAAACCCTTTTCGGTGGACGAATTTATGCAGACCTGGCGGCAGTGCGAAGAGCTGGTAGACAGGAAACTCGTGCGCTACATCGGCATGAGCAACATGACCATTCCCAAGCTGAAAGCAGTGTTGCCGTTATGCCGCATCAAGCCTGCAGCCCTGGAAATGGAGCTGCATCCGTCTTTCCAGCAGCCGGAACTGTTTGATTTCGCAACGGCACACAACATCCTGCCGATCGGATATTGTCCCATTGGTTCTCCATCCAGACCCGAGCGGGACAGAACCGCAGATGACGTGGCAGATATCGAACTGCCGGCAGTTGCCGCGGCAGCCAGAGCACACGGTGTACATCCGGCCGTGATCTGCTTGAAATGGGCAGCGCAGCGCGGCCAGGTACCGATTCCCTTTTCCGTAAAAGAACCTCAGTACCTGTCCAATCTGAAATGCGTCACGGAGGATCCTCTGACAGATCAGGAAATGGAGGCAATACGGCAGGAAGATAAAAACTGCCGCCTGATCAAAGGACAGGTCTTTCTTTGGGAAGGCGCCCGGGGATGGGAAGATCTCTGGGATATAGATGGGGTATAGACATAGATCCTGTGCATTGTCTGTGGCCATGCGCTGCCTGACACAGACTCCTGCTGCACATAAGGCAGCGCAGAAATGAGGTTTATCATGCTGAAAGGCATTCCAAAAATTTTATCGCCCAAGCTGCTAAAAGTGCTGTGCGAGATGGGCCACAGCGACAGGCTCATCATTGCAGACGGAAATTTTCCTGCCGAATCAATAGGAAAGGATGCCATCGTGATACGCATGGACGGTCATGGTACCTGCGAACTCCTGCGTGCAATCCTGCAGGTGTTCCCGCTCGACACTTATGTCGAACATCCCGTCCGGCTGATGCAGGTCATGCCCGGTGATCCGGTGGAAACGCCGATCTGGAAGTCTTATGAAGAAATTGTCACCGACACCGGTTCGGCAGAGCGGGACGCGATCGGTTATCTGGAACGATTTTCTTTCTACGATGAGGCAAAAACGGCATATGCGATCATTGCCACAGGTGAGACTGCACTGTATGCCAATATCATGCTCCAAAAGGGTGTCGTAACCTGACTTGACAAGCAGGAGGGCCGTCGCATGACAGCCCTCCTGTTATCGTATTTCTTATGGCTTTTCATTGTCGGTCTTCTGCCTCCAGCACATAGATCCTGGATTCAAAATCCGTATACGGCTTCACCCCGGCCGGCACCTGCCCGGCCGTCTCGTCGCTGGTAATCAGCCCCGCACACATCAATTCATCTCCGAAATGGCATGTACCGCTGTACACATTCCGGTAACAATAAGACGGATTTAGTCCTTCCAGCCGCACCCTCGTATAGCTGCCGTTAACACAGTTGAGCACACGATACCAGCCCACCAGCGCGGTCTTCCGGTCCTCGCTCACCGCCATCCAGACAGTCTCGTTCCCCTCGAAAGGACTTTTCAATCGGTAGAACGTACCGTACTGCAGTACCTGCCTGTATTTTTTCATAAAGGCGATCTGTTCCTTCACTTCCTCGTTCTCTTCCTCACTCAGCTTATTCAGATCCAACTCATAGCCGAAAGTACCAAAATACGCCACGTTGGCTCTCGTATGCAACGGCGTATCACGGAATACCTGATGGTTGGGCGTCACAGAGACATGCGTACCCATGCTGCTTACCGGATAGCACAGGGAAGTGCCATATTGAATTTTCAACCGCTCCACCGCGTCACTGTCGTCGCTGACCCAGCCCTGGGGCGCATAGTAGAGCATCCCCGGATCGAACCGCCCACCGCCGCTGGAACAGGACTCAAAGAGCACCTGCGGGAATTCTGTCGTCAGCCGGTCATACAGATCGTATACTCCCAGTATATACCGGTGGTAGATCTCTCCCTGCCGGTCCGCCGGCCAGCCCGCCGAATAGCACTCCGTAATGCTGCGGTTCATATCCCATTTGATATAAGAAATCTTCGCTTCCCTTAAGATCGCCGCCATCTGCTCATAAATGGCATCCACCACCTCTTTTCTGGAAAAATCCAGCACATGCTGATATCTGCCATGGGACTGGCTACGCCCCGGCGTCGCCAGGATCCAGTCCGGGTGCTCCCGATAGAAATCCGAATCCTTGTTGGTCATCTCCGGCTCGAACCAGAGTCCAAACCGCATCCCCATTGCCTCGATCCGCTCCGCCAGTCCGGTGATGCCGTTGGGCAGCCTGTCCCTGTTGGCCTGCCAGTCTCCCAGACCGGCTCTGTCGCTGCTTCTTGCACCAAACCACCCGTCGTCCAGAACAAAAAGCTCCACACCGCATTCTTTCGCCTTTGATGCGATCTCCACCAGACGTTCCTCCGTAAAGTCGAAATACGTTGCTTCCCAGTTGTTATTGAGGATCGGCCGCACCCTATCACGCCAGTAACCTCTGGCCAGCCGTCTCTGGTACAGCTTATGAAAGGTCTGGCTCATATGGTTCAGTCCCCGGTCGGTATAGACCATAACAGCCTCCGGCGTCTGAAAAGATTCCCCGCTCTCCAGCTTCCACTCGAAAGTCTCCGGATCGATCCCCGCCAGCAGCCGCAGCGTATCATGCGCATCTACTTCCACCTGCAGTCTGAAATTGCCGCTGTAGACAAGGGAAATACCGATGACCTCCCCCTGCCGCTCGTCGGCATTCGGCCGCCTCAGCACCACAAAAGGATTATGCTCATGCGAGGAGTTGCCCCGCATACTGCCGATGGCTGTGATGCCCGGCTCCAGATTGCGGGTACGGATATGACACTCTCTGGCCCAGCAGCCGGAAAGCTGCTGCCACACATACTCTCTGTCCGGCAGATCCAGACACAGACTCATGGCCCGGCTCAGGCGCACGGCCTGTGTGCCGCCGTTGCTGATCCGCACACTGCGCGCCAGTACGCCTCCTCTGGCAAAGATCGTATAGTACAGTTCCACCTGCACCCCCGTCACCCCATCCTCTAACATAACGGTCAGCGTCTTCGCCTCCTCGTCCGCCTCCGCATAGGTCGCCGGCAATCCCGGCAGAACAGGCTTCCCGTCCGTGATCACATGACCCTTGTAGCAAAAGTCCGAGATGCGGCTGCCGTTCTCCTGCCGCACCTCCACTGCCGGCTGCCGGTAATCTGTAGTGCCAAACACCGGGTATTCCTGCCTGATATGCTCCAGCGAAAAGCTCCTGTCATTCTCATAGATACAAGACGACATGGGCCGTTCGCTCATCTCCAGGAAATAAGAGAAATCCTCCTTGTCTTGGATTTGCTTCCCGAAATACAGCTGCCCCAGATGGCCGTTTCGCAGGATCGTCATAATGTAGCTGATCCTGTCGTTATACAGATGAAACGTTCTGGTACTTTCATGATATACGATATTCATAGATATCCTCCTTCGTCAATATTGTGTGTATACAGAATCAGACACCCCTTGTGAATTTTGTACAATGCATATATGGTAATGATTCCATCTTAAACGATATGTGTAATACTATATATTGTATCCTTTGGCACTATTCACCCTGTAAACAACCCGATTTTTCTACGTGCTGCTGCTCCTCTTTCTATTGCCTTTCATCCCGCTCCGTGTTATAACCTATCTTAAAAGAGTTGCACCATTCTTTCAACACTTTTTATCAATTCTATGTAACATCATTTACCTCGGTACTGCAGCTCTGCAGTCCCGAACACATCTTACCAAAGAAAGGACATTTCTATGACACAATTCAAACTGCCACATCAAACATTTCCCACCTCCGGACCGCTTGTCATTCCCATGACCAACGACTATCTTTTCCGTGCTCTTCTACAGCGCAATAATGCAGTATTAAAGTGCCTGATCTGCTCTCTTCTGCATCTTTCCGCAGAAGAAGTCTCTACCGTAGAGATCACCAATCCCATCGAACTGGGCACCTCCTTCACGGACAAAACCTTTATTCTGGATGTCAAAGTCCATCTGAATGATCTCGCCATCATCAATCTGGAACTCCAGGTGATCAACCAGCATAACTGGGTAGAGCGTTCCCTGAGTTATCTTTGCAGAAGTTTTGATACCCTCCAGGCCGGAAAAGACTATCGGGATGCCAGACCTGTTATTCAGATCGGTCTGCTGAACTATACCCTGTTCCCTGCACATCCGGAATTCTATGCCACTTATCAGCTGTTAAATGTTAAAGATTATACATTATATAGTGACAAACTACGTCTTTCCGTGTTAGACTTAACTCATATAGAACTGGCAACCAAACAGGATAAAGCCCTTCAGCTTGACTGCTGGGCAAGACTGTTCAAAGCAACAACATGGGAGGAGATCAATATGCTCGCACAGGAAAATGAAGCCATAAGAGAAGCCGCCGAAACCGTCTATCAGCTTACCCGGGAAGAACGCATCCGCATGGAATGCGAGGCGCGGGAGGATTACTACCGCACACAGCGGGACCTCCAGAATTTCATAGCCCAGCAGACTTCCGAAAAAGAATCGCTGATCCAGGAAAACAAAACCTTGCTGGATGAGCGGAACGCTCTGGCCGATGAGAATAATACTCTGACCAATGAGAAAAATGCTCTGGTTAATGAGAATAATGCTCTGGCTGATGAGAAAAATGCTCTGGTTAATGAGAATAACTCTCTGCTTAATGAGAATAATGCTCTGGCCGATGAGAATAGTGCTCTGCTCAATGAGAAAAACGCTCTGGCCGATGAAATAAAAGCATTAACCGACAAACTCAACCGCCTGCAAAAGTCACTGGAAGCACAGGGTTTAAACTTCGCCGACATGTAACGAACATCTGTCAGCGGCAGGCAGGAATGCCATGGGCAGCCCTATATACTGCACCATGTTTTTCCTGCCTGCATTCCGCAGGATCAATGGGCAATGGAGAAGAAATTGATCAGGATTTCTTTAATATGATGATACCGTCTGGCATAGGAATTTTCCACCCGGATCAGCTGCAGGTCATGTTCGTCGCAGATGGCCTTCTTCTTCCGGTCGCGGTTTTGCACTATTTCGTCCTCGAAATGCTCTTTGCCGTCCAGTTCGATGGCCAGGATCGGCAGCTCCGTCGTCCCGTGCTTCTCATACACCACGAAGTCAAAGCGTCCGTTATAAAAGAGGTCATTACAGCATTCGTTCCCCTGAAAGACATGGGCGATGGCCACCTCCTTGTGGACCGTATAGCGGCTCTGGGTCAGCCAGATATTCCCCAGCACATGATTCAGGTTTTCCAGAAAAGCCTCCTCCGTGGCGCTGCTGAAAGGCTTAACGCCCAGCGCCCGGGAGGCCGTCTGCTTGGGCGTCACCGCAGAGGTTCCGTTGGACCACACATACTGGGCCAGCTCATACAGATCGTCTTCCCCTTCCTTCTGGTGCAGACGTTCCAGATGCCGCCTGCTGGAAAGAACGATCAGCTTGTCTCTGGCCCGCGACGTTGCCACATTGATCAGCTCTTTGTTATTTTTCAGCCACTCATAGGTGCCCGCCTGGGTCTGCTCCGTGATCGCCGTGGAAAATAGGATCACGTCTTTCTCGTCGCCCTGAAAGGCATGAACCGTCCCGCAGGTCACATTATCCACCTTCGCCCGGGCCAGCGCTTCCTCGATCAGCTTCTTCTGGTTGACAAAGGGCGTAATGACGCCGATATTTTTATCCCTGTTCAGCGCGGCATATCTGGCAATCTCACCGGCCTCCGCCGGTGCCGTATTCTTAAGCTCCGAGAAGGTATCCTGCATATCCAGATAGACAAGGGGCTGTTCTTCCCTGCTCTCGGACAGGATACTGAGTTTGGAATGATAATACTTACGGTTGTTAAACCCGATGATATTCTTATGACACCGGTAATGGTTGTGCAAAAGCGTCTCGTCACTGACCGCGTCACAGGCCAGATACGTCTTATAGATGGAATTTTTCCGGTAGTCATATTCATCGGACACCGTATAACGCTTCCGCAGTTTATTGTTGGTCAGCTCATCCAGCAAAATCACCGGATTGAGCTGCTGCGGGTCGCCTACCAGCATCAGGCTCGTCCCCCGCAGGATAGGCACCAGCGAAACCGCAATATTACACTGGCTGGCCTCGTCCATGATCACCATATCAAACATCGGCTCCGGCTCTCCGAGACGATGGGCCGAGATACAGGTGGTGGCGATGATCGGAAAGATCTTCTGCAGCTTTAAGATATTCTCCTTTTTCCCCAGATACCTGCCAAAAGCCTCCAGCTGCTTTCCTTCCTCCTCCATTTCCAGAATCTCCAGCAGGTCGGCGTTTTTTTGTTGCCCGATCTTCTTGATATAGCCTGCCGAGATATAGTAGAGGTACTTTTTCAGGTCTTCTATATTATCATCCAGCAGGGAAAGCGCTTCCGCTTCCGACACCTCCCCCGTGACCTCGATCTTCCTGCGGAGCTGTCCACGCTGCCTGACCTTCAAGTCCTGCTCGAAAGCCATTGTCTGCAGCAGAGCGCCCTTTTTCTCCTCATATTCCAGCACCCGGTCTATGGTCTCCTCTCGTTCCCGCAGATCCAGCAGCTCCTCATACCGTCTTAGCAGCTCCGACAGCCGTCTGGCCCGCTTCTTCCGGTCATCCTTGTTGCGGTCCAGCGTATCCTCGAACACCTTCACGTTCTGTACCTCCCGGTAGAGCCGCCTGATCGTCAAAAGCGCCTCCTTCACCTTCTCCTGGTTGCCCAGCCGCAGGATCGGGAAGGGAATCGTCTTTCCGTTATACTCTATGGTGGAGAGTTTCTCGTAGACGCCGTTGATCGGATGGTTGTTGTAAGACGCAAACAGCACCGTGCGCTCATTGAAAAAGGCCGTCACGATGGTGTTGATGATGGTATTCGTCTTCCCCGTGCCCGGCGGTCCCTGAATATAGGCTACCGGATACTTCATGGCGTTGTGGATTGCCAGCAGCTGATCCATATTGATGTTCCGGTTGATCAGCGCAATCGGATAAGCCGCCGTCCTTCTGGGCCGCTCCAGCAGATCTCCGAAAAAGGCCCGGATCGGCACCGGCACTTCCTTTTTCTGATACAGCTTCATAACGGCCTGATATTCTTTATGCAGATCCAACGCAATATCCGCTTCCAGCCCGATAATATACGGCATGTCGTCCACATTGCAGCTACCCCTGGGCATCCGCCGCATGATACAGTCCTTGATCCGTTCCTGATTCGCCTCGAAATCCGCAAGCAGCTCATACTCGTCACCGTCCAGAAACCGGCGGATGCTCTGTTTGGTCACAAGCTCCACAGGGCGCCGTCCCCGCTCCTCTTTGATCCCAAACTCCGTGCAGATCGTGATCTCTTCCTCCGGCTTTAGCGCCCGCTGCTTTACGTCCAGATGCAGCTTGCGGTAAGCCAGCACGTACAGCCCTTTCGCCATATGAATGCTTAGGACATTCATCGCCAGCTGTCTAATCTGCAGCCGGCCATCCTCCCGCCCGTCGGATTCCGACTGGTACTGGAAATTCCTCACGATCTCCCGGAACTGCTCCGAACTCAGCTGATACAGCTCTCCTCTGATCGTGTCGTGATCCAGATAGCGCACCAGACTGAAATCCGACTTGTACGGCACGCAGTCCAGACGGTTGCACATTTCCAGATACCCGAGGATCTTTAAATTGGCAGTGTTGTCAAACAGCGCTGTATACTTGTGGGGATTTAAATAAATATCCTGAACCAGCTTTTCATTGACGGGGCAGTAAGAGCCTTCTATGATTCTGGAGGACTGGATAGCATCAATCCGGATCCTGTCATAAGACTCTACCGTATACTGCCGCAGATGAAGACCGTCCACCGAAAGGGTACGGCTGTGAACGTCCAGATCACGGATGCCAATCCAGTATTTCGTGATCTGATCTTCTCTGTTGTGGTATTCGATGCTCATCCATTTTCCCTCATGGATCGCACGGAAGATATCCCGGAAAACCGCGTTCATAGTCCTCTCCATTTCTATTCCCTGAATCATTTTCTCATGAAAAAAAGCCATTTTCTCCAAGGGCCGGATGCCCGCCGCAATATGCCGGACACCGATAACAGCAATAACCTGTCACGTCAAAACGTCACATCGAAAGTCACGGTTCGCCGTAAATCGTAACCATCAAAACAAACGTTCGCCCTATCGTCCTATACATTCTACCACAGATTACCAAAAATGTGATATAATTTTAAAAGCCATAGTTAACGAAATTTCTTATGTCGTTAACTATACAACTCATTACAAGACTAGAATGAGAAGGGAGACGCCATGAGTAAATTATTAGAAGAATTTCAGGAGTATCTGAAAAAGATGAATCAGTATGAGCACGTGCTCACGCTGCTGTACTGGGACATGAAGACCTGCACCCCGAAGCTGGGACAGGAGGGTCATGTGGAAGCGCTGACCCACTTTTCCACAGAGGTCTTCGCCATGTCCACCTCCGAACAGATGGGGGAAATGCTGACCGAACTGGCCAAACCGGCAGAATATGATGCCCTCACGGACACGTGGAAATTTATCGTCACACGCATGAAGCGCGACTTCGACCGCAACAAGCGCATTCCAGCCGATCTGTATAAGACCTGCGTGCAGACCCAGGCAGAGGCCGGCAATATCTGGGTGGATGCCAAGGAAAAATCCGACTTTAGCCTGTTTGCACCTTATCTGCAGAAGATGATCGACCTGACTGTAGAGATGACCGGCTATACCGATCCGGGCGTGGAAGTTTACGACGCTCTTCTCAACCAGTATGAGGAAGGCATGGACTCCGCCACCATCGACGGCCTGTTTGAAGCGCTGAAAAAAGAGCTGATTCCTTTCGTAAAAGAGATTCTTGCAAAGCAGAAACCGGAAAATCCGGCCTTCAAAGGCTATTTCGATCCCGACGGCCAGCGGAAGGTACAGGATCTTTTGCTTGATTATATCGGCTTTAGCAAGGACGCCGGAAGTGTCGGGGAGACAGAGCATCCTTTTACCCTCAACTTTTCTTCCAGGGATGTGCGTTTAACCAATCACTATTATGAGAATGATCCGCTCAGTTCCATCTTCTCAGCTGTCCATGAAGGCGGACACGCCATTTTTGAACAGAACATCAACCCGGAATATGACAACACCGTAGCCGGCAGCTGCGGTTACATGGGGCTTCACGAAAGCCAGTCCCGGTTCTATGAAAATATTCTGGGACGGAATAAGAACTTCTGGCTGCCCATTTACGACAAGCTGGGTGAACTGCTGCCTGCCTTTAAGGAAATCCCGTTAGAAGCCTTCTACCAGGAGATCAATCACGTGCAAAACAGCTTTATCCGTGTGAACGCAGACGAAGTGACCTACTGCTTCCATATCATACTGCGCTACGAAATGGAAAAGGCGATCTTCCGAGATCATGTGCCGGTAGGTGACCTGCCCGCATTGTGGAATCAGAAAATGCAGGATTATCTGCAGATCACACCCGCAGACGACGCTCAGGGCATCCTGCAGGATATGCACTGGTCGGGCGGCGGCTTTGGGTACTTCCCTTCCTATCTGCTGGGCAGCATTTACGACGGTATGCTTCTGGATACTCTGCAGGAAGAACTGGGGAATGTGGACGAACTGCTTAAGAACGGAAAAATCAAAGACATCACCGCATGGCTGAATCAGAAGATCCACTGGTACGGCAATACGCGCAAGCCCAAGGACGCGATCAAGGCAGTCTGCGGAAAGGAAATATCCGCCGAACCGCTCATCCGGTATTTTAAAGAAAAGTATACGGAGATTTACGGCATATAAGATTGAATCAATCCTCAGATGAGCAATTTATTCAACGCAAAGCGCTCCGGCATGGAGGTAAAAATAAACCTGCTTTACAAATTGACTTTGCGAGATTCGCTGTGAACTCGAATATGCGGAAGAAGAAATGAAGAAATTCACTATAGGATGAAAAATCATGGCTGCTGCAAGTCTGTATTATGCGGCAGCCATACTCTGCCATCCCGCTCGGTACATGCCATGCAAAACTACTGTACTGCCTGACCGCTTCCGGCCGTTCCAATTCAAAATTCATTCTGCCGGCCATCTTAAAACTCTGCCTGACGAGTCAAATCCCTTACACCAATACCGTTCCTTTCTTCCTTAATTTATCGCCTGTAATCCTTCCTGATAAAAGGCTCCCTGATCTCCTCCGCCACCAGCAGACCATACTTATGAGGATGGCGGTAGGCATTTCCGTGTACTTCCCTGCTCCGGTAATCACGTATCTCATCCATCGGAAAATCGGCTATAAAGATCCCTTCCGAACCGTCGGCTTCCATAAACAAGGTATCCCGCGAACCCGCATCCTGCGGCCTGTAGGCAATCCCGTCAAAGGCCGTGGAATGGCCGTTGCAGTCCGGCTGCTGTTCAGGATAATTCACGGTGGCGATGCCGATCATATTCTCATAAGCCCTGCCCCGCAGCTGAGAGATACGATTGATCTCCATCGGGCAGGCATTTGGTACAAGCACAAGCTCTGCACCCTTTAACATCAGGATCCGGGCGCTCTCCGGAAATTCCCTGTCATAGCAGATCATACTGCCGACCCTGACCGTTCCCTTCTCCGTATCCAGATCGGCCACATAGAAGTCGTCCCCTGCCGTAAGCCTGCACTCCTCCCCGAAATCGCAGGTGTGCACCTTGGCATACGTATAAGCTTCCCTGCCATGCCGATCAAACAGCGTGATCGTATTCCTGGGCAACGGCTCCCAGGCTTCCAGATACGTGATGCCGACTGCTATCTGCAACTCTTTCGCCAACGCCTGAAATGCCTGCACAAAGTCACCGTCCCGGGAAACGGCCAGCGCTTTCAGCCTGTCAATCTCTTCCGGAATCTGATACCCACTGCTCCACATCTCCGGAAAAAGAGCGATATCCGCCCCCTGTTCCTTCGCCATCCTGCAGTATGTCCTGCCCTTTTCCAAGTTGCCTTCCACCGAACCCGTCGGTGCGATCTGTAAAAATGCCACTCTTAAGTCTTTCATTTTTTCCCTCTTTTCTACGTTAATCTCCATAATCCCACTCTGCGGAATTTCAAATCAAGAACTTCTTAACGAAGCGTCACAAATTCCAGCTGAACTCATTCCATTTTTTACACTAAATTGCGCAGCAGAGAATTTTTCGCTTTATTGCCTGTCGCTTTCAGGAATATGTTATGCAGCTCACAATTTCTTAATGAAAATGATCTCCAGCGGCTCTCCCGGAAGCAGCAGCGCCCCTACATCCACATAGCGTTTTCTGCGGTAAAAGTGCTGGGCCTCCTCGTTGGACAGCGTGGACGTCATGACGCATTCATATCCCGCCGCTTTCATCTGCTCTTCCCAGACAGAAACCATCTCTCCCCCAAATCCCTGTCCGCGATATTCTTCCAGCAAAAACAGCATGTTCATAAAAGGCGTATTGTCCCAGAACAGATTCCATCTCAACCATCCGGCCAGTTGCCCGTTCTCTTCGGCCACCAGGACTCTGCCAAGCGATATACCGACTTCCAGTTCTTCCGGCCTGATGTGTCTGTCAAGCCGTGAAAGCACTTCCCTGTCCTTCCTGTCTGCTGCTCTGATCTGCATCCTGTCGGCCTCCTTCTTTGTGGCAAAACATAGCTCCGTTATTTTCCGTTTTAAAGCATCCGGTCATTTTTCATGACAATATAGGTTCCTGTCTCCATATCATAACGGACATCTTCTATATGAATCGACTCATACATATACTGTTTCACCTGCTCCACCGTTGAAAACCTGGTTGCCTGATAAGGCGACTGCGGATTCGTCTTTTCCAGCAGAAGATATGCGTCCCCATCCTGAACCAGCACCGCCGCATGTGCCGCCGCTGTCTGCGCTTCGTATTGCGTCCAAATCGTGATCAGCGAAACTCCGCCTTCCGCAAAAGATATCCCCCGCCTTTGCCACTCCTCTGAAATACATGCAGCCATCTCTTCCGCCGGGCAGCCGGGCGTGATCGTCACCGGATTATAAACCGTATAGTAAAGGCTCTGCTGTTTTTGGTCAAAATCAATGAGCGGGTTGTTACTGATCGCGTCATTGTCACTGCACAGCCATTGTGTATCCTGCCAGCATTCCCACAGCTCCTCTTCAATCATCGCTTTCGCCGTGATCTGATCCTGCATCAGCAAAAAAGCGGCGATCCGGCAAAGTACATCACCATATTTTCTCTGATTCGTCTTAAACCATGCGGTAGACATCGGATAATAGTCGCCGTAATCGACGACCGGGATATCCTCCGTTACAAACCCGTCTATCAAATGAAAAGTCTCACATTTACTCATGCACTGGTTAAAATCATTGACCCATAGAAACAGCATATCCACATATTTTTCCGGAATACCGGCAGTCAGCAGGATCTCCTCCACTTCGCGCCGGGACTGATCCCCGGCCAGATTCGAGTAAGTCAAAGTTCCGTCCTGATAGTCCGGCTGTACAGGAGATACGAGAGACGGCATCTCCTTCTCCATACCGCTGCTTTCCGGGACAGAAGCCCCTTCTTTACAGCCCGCTGCCGCCAGCGAAACGGCTATTGCCACCAGCAGGCCGCCAATCCTTTTTTTCATAAAAATCCATTCCTTTCTCTTATTCTGCTGATTCGCAGAGTCTGCCCTCCAGCCCGGCCAGCTCCCGCATGACCATCGCCTCCCGCAGAATCCACGGCGTCTTCTCCCTGTCTCCCGCCTCGTTCTTCCGGATCATCTCCTCCAAAGTCATCCACACAACCTGATAGCCATACTCTTTCTCATAATCGTCCAGACTTCGCTCATACACCGTTTCTTCAATATCGCAGAAAAAATACCAGGAGTCCATCTCCAGCCAGTCTTCGGGATTGCCTTTTCGCCGCTCATGCACAAGCAGGTAGTCCCCGATGCTTTCCGGAATGATCCTGCAGCCGGTTTCTTCCTGCACTTCCCGCAGCAGGGTGTCTTCCAGCTCTTCCCCGGCCTCTCTGCCGCCGCCCGGAAATTTGTAATCGCCGTATTTACTGTAGATTGCCAGATATTTGTCATCACGCCTGATGATTCCTCTGGCGGCAATTCTTTTATAAACGCTTCCTGCTCCTGTGCAATCTCCCAGGTTCAATGTCAATTCTCTGATACACTGGCTCATAATCGCCTCCTGAAATTTCTTTTGCAGTCTCTTTCCTGATTATACTAATATCTTCATTTTCTTTTTCCGTTTTTGGTTCATTCGTGTCTATTTTATCATATCTGGGCTGAAAAGCACAGTTGCATTTTCATTCGTACACTCAGGCAGATTTTTCGCATTCGTCAGCTTAACATCTACGGACCGAAGGCCCTGTCCCGAGAAACACCCGGCAAAGCACTATTTACGGTCAGCATCAGGACATGGAAGTATAAATTTTGCAGCCACCGGGCGCAGTGCAAGCCCTAAAGGAACCGCAACTATGACCGCAATGACCGCATTTGCGCTTGATACTGCACTCTTTTGCGCCACGGTAAGCATGACAGCTTCTACCGGCAGCCCCAGAACGAAACGATCTTCGATAAAGGTTTTGGAAATATAGAGCAGGACATAAAGGAAAGCCCCCGCTGCAGCACCGCCGATAAAGCGGATTTTCAGGCCTGTCCTGCATTTGGCAATGATTTTCCCGCATAACCACGCCATAAGGAACTTGAACGCAAAGGTAAAAGGCGCAGACGTTATGTATGCCGGATTCGTCAGATCGAAAAACATGGAGCCTGTACCGGCTGCAAGTCCGCCGGGCACCGCCCCCAGAAGCATACCTGACAACAGGCACATGACATTGCCCATGTGAAGTCTTGTACTGCCGATGGCCGTCGGTATTGGAATCTGTAAAAAGGCTGACGCAACATAGACTGCTGCCGCCATGATCCCGATCCGCGTGATGTCTCTTACTGTCATTTTCTTCATATTCTCTCATCCTCCTTTTGAAACCGTAAAGTTATCGGCCGGATACCCTGCGGCAGAGTACAGGGCATCGTGAATAGTAATCTCCTTTTCGCAGCCTAACGCTGTGTTCTCATTGTAACCTTGTCATTGTAGGCATACAATGTTAGAATTGTGTTGCATACAATTTAGGGAGGAGAAACGGATATGCCGTTCAATTCTTTTGAAAACTATCCTATGTCCTGGAAACCACGAAGGGCAGACCTGGAAAGACCATACTATTTATCCATAGCCGCCAGTCTGGAAAAGGATATTTTAAGCGGTGCCTTGCCGGAAAATACAAAGCTGCCGCCGCAAAGGGAGTTAGCTGACTTTCTGGATTTGAATTTAAGCACCATCACGAGGGCCTATAAGCTCTGTGAACTAAAAGGGCTTCTGTATGCAATAACGGGAAAAGGCACCTTTGTTTCTCCGGGCATTTCTGCGCAGGACACGTTTCTGGATCAAGGCAGCCCTGTCATTGAAATGGGCATGATCAAGCCCTTTTATGAATGGAATCAAAGCGTTTTGAACGCCGCCGGAAAGGTTGTAAACAGCACGGACAATATCCGACTGTTAGAATACAGCAATCCTTTCGGAACGGACCGGCAGGTGAAAGCTGCCCGGAAGTGGCTTCATCATTTCGGCATTGACGCACCGAAAGAGAATATCCTGCTGTCTGCCGGAGCGCAGAACGCTTTATCGGTTGTACTGATCTCCCTTTTCAAAGCGGGAGATAAAATTGCGGTGGACGCTTTTACCTACACCAATTTTAAGGGACTGGCTAATTTTCTTCATATACAGCTCATTTCCATTGAGACGGACGGATGTGGAATGACCCCGGCTTCTCTGCTGCAGGCCTGCCGGAATACCGAAATAAAAGGACTTTACCTCATGCCGACATGCAGCAATCCCACAAGTATTTTTATGCCGGCAGCCCGCAGACAGGAAATCGCTGACATTGCGCGTCAATTTCATCTGCTGCTGATCGAGGACGATATTTACTCCTTTTTGGCCCCGAAAGGTGTCAAATCATTCTTTTCCATGTTTCCGGAACAGACCATTCATATTTGCAGCATTTCAAAGTCCCTGTGCGCAGGACTGCGCGTGGCGTTTCTGGCTTTTGCGGCAAAATACAGGGAAGCGCTGGTTGCCGGTATGCTCAACATCAACCTGAAAACCGTGTCCCTGAACGGGGAAATTGTGGCGGAATTGATCGAAAGCGGCATGGCCTTCCATATTGTTCATCAAAAACTTGCACTGGCCGAAAGAAGAAACCGGATTTTTAAGTCAGTTTTTGATGTGCCCGGGTCAGATGATATCGTGCGCTTCTTCTACTGGCTCCCGCTTCCGGAGCATTTGACAAGCGAAGAGATCGAACTGCTCGCACTACAAAAGGGCGTGCATATTTTAGGCTCTCACCGATTTGCTATGACAAACATACAAAAATCATCTTACATACGGGTGTCTGTCACTTCGCCCGATACGGAAGATGATTTAAGAAAAGGATTATTGATCTTGAAAAATATTTTTACAGATAATGCGCCGAATTTCTTTGTATAGGGTGTGGAACGGGCTGATGCACATTCCATGCCCGCCAGCCCCTTTTTCAGCTGTACATGGAAAAAGCATCCGCTTTTGTCACACCGTCCACATGAATGAACACATCCATATAGGTGATATCATTTTTCTTGTACTCATATTCAAAGCATCCGATGATATTCTCCTGATTCCTCTCTTTAAAATTGTTCGCCTGCAGATATTCCATGATCAGTTTATAAGCATTTGGAATTCTTTCAAACGGCTGAATGAATGGCTCCTTGATCGTTATCACAGCATAATCGGCTTCTCTGTTCTCCATAAACTTCACACCGGAATACTCTGTCTGAAAATCATCCGGAAGCACACATGCCGCAACATATCCGTGCAGCCCGAATCGATTCTGCTGTTCCTGTGATACAAAAGGAAAATCCCATCCGATCAGTTTAACATCAGGACACACCTTTTTAAGGCCGCAGTTTTCTGCCCACCTTTCCATATACCCTATCGCATCGCTTTCCGGATCCGAAGAAATAATCACATAAGCAGCCAGCTTAAACGGAGCCATTCTTTTGATCCTTATCTCTGAATAGATTTCACTCTGGTCCGATAAGTCTTCTCTCACAAGGGTATCCAGTTTACACGCAAAAATTCCGCATAACTCCACAAGCCTGTCCAGCTCCGGAACCACTTCGTCAACTTCCCATCTCGACACGGTCTGTCTGGTGACGTTCACCCTGTCAGCAAGTTGTTCCTGTGTCAGTTTTTTCTGTCTGCGCAAAAAACTAATGTTATTTCCTAAGCTCATTTTTACCTCCATGCCGAAGCGTTTTACAATCTTTCGTTTCCGCTAAAATTATGACACAACAAGGCATACTAATCCACCACCTGTCCTGTGCTTTTTCCGGCATGCATGTAACACGGCATGCATCATACCGCCTGTCACTCCCTGCAGTAGATCCGGATCGCCTCGGCCGCGAACGCGGCCGTTCCGCTGCCGCCTGCTCCGTCAA